>JAHHHB010000066.1 GCA_019359545.1 Desmonostoc geniculatum HA4340-LM1
CTTTTTCGATTAGCAAAACTGATATCTTGTTTGATTACAGGCAACAAAAACTTATCTTTGCTCTTCCCTAACTACTGAGTCAATTTCTCTCTTGCCTTGGAATGACTTTTTCAGCAAACCCTACTTATATTTTTTCAGAAATCAAATATGATTCCTATAGCTACCTACGTAATTTCTTCCCCCGATTTAAACACAACCTCTATAATTGAACTCCTAAAAATTGAAAGGCTTGCCTAATTTGTTGCGCCAATGCAGATTTATTCTGCTGGTCATAAAATTGAACTGCTTGCCGATATGTAGCCAATATTTTGGCAGGATTATCAATCAAGTCATTGTTATTTCTAATGTGATGCAAAACCCAGCCTATATTGTGATAAGCTTCTGCATAATCAGGTTTTAATTGCACAGCTAGTTCCAGATATGAACGAGCTTCCAACCAAAGCTCCTGCTTATCTAACCTTTGAGCCTCTTGACCTAGTATTGTCCCCAAACGAAAGAGAACAAAGAAATCTTTTGATTGCAAATGATGACAGCTTTTGTAAACTTGAATAGCTGCCTGTAAATTTTTCTCATTTTCATAAGAAATTCCTAAATTCAACAATATCCAAAAAGGAACCTTTGATTTAGCTACTCCTAAATTAAACTCAGCTATAGCATTAGCCCACTGACCCTGTTTAGCTTGTAAGTAACCATTAAAACCGTATACAAAAGCACTATCAGGTACTTGATTTGTATACTCATGCAAGCATTTTTCTAGTTCAATGACAGACTTATTTGGTACTCTATCCAAGGCAACTATTAAGCAAGAATATATCCATGTTTGTAAATTACCGATATTTTGAGAATTAGCTTGTTGAGAATTCCAGATAGCTTGTTTTGCAAGGGTAATAGCAGAGTTCCATTGCTGTTGATTGACAAAAATCCAGACTTTTAAAGCCAATGCAAAAGTTGAGTTTTGATCGAGTCCCAGTGCTTTATCTACTGCTATTAAAGATTTTTGCAAACTACCGCACTTTGCTAACGCCCATCCTAAATTAGCCCAAATCCAAGACTCATGAGGAGCTAAATTTACTCCCTTTTGTAATTGTTTAATAGCTTCTTGCCAGTTAGATTGACGACAATACAACAACCCTAAAGCCCCATACAGTCTGCCATCATTAGATTGAACTTTAATTGCTTGATATACAGCATTTTCAGCTTGTGGATTAACTAAATAAGTTAATATTAAAGCATTTTCTACAGCAGCTTTGCTATTATCAGGTTCTTCCAGCAGACAACGCTGATAAAGTTGAACAGCTTCTGCTAATTTCCCATTTTTAACTAACTCCCTCGCCTGAATGAACAAGGGAGACATAAAATTTCCGTTGAATGCTTCAATTAAGTGGTCTGCATCTTTAAATCGCTCCTCAGCTTTTAGCTTCATACCAGTTAAAATAATTTTTTCCATTAACGAACTGATATGAGAAGATAACTGTCGAGGAAGAATTAGGGAATCAGTACCAGTAGGAGTTGATGTTTTAGAACTCGTCCTGTCTGAAGCATTTGCAGGAAGTTGACCAGTGAGTAACTCATACATTGAAGCACACAAAGAATAAATATCTGCGCTAGGATAACGGATAGCTCTAGGGGAATACTGTTCTGGAGGGGCATATCCAGGAGTCAGAATTTGGGTCATGTTTTTGCTTCTCCCTGCTAAAAAATCTCTAGCAGCACCAAAGTCTATTAAGATTGCTCTGTCTTGGTGATTGATAATAATATTATCTGGCTTAATATCTCTGTGTAGTATGTCGTTCCCATGAATTATTTTGAGGGCGTATGCTAATTGCAGAAAATATTTCTTTACCCGCTTTTCTGGTAAAACTCCTTCTTCTTGTAGTATTTTCAACAAAGTTTTACCATTAATAAATTCCATTACTATATAGATAGTATTATTCTCTTCAAAATATTCATACACTTTAACAATACTGGGGTGATTAAACTTAACTAAATCTAGAAGTCTTTGAGCCTCTTCTTTAAACTTTTTTATTTGTACTTGGCGTTCGTTTGGAGGTATTGTATACGGCCATCTTACATTTGAACCTTCTCTACCAGCCCTCTCAGGCCACAGTTCTTTAATGGCAACAACTCTAGAATTATTATTTAAATCAATTACTTTATATGTAATAGCAAATCCCCCTTGACCTAAAGTTTTTTCTATCTTATACTGTCCTTGTTTAAGAAATGTTCCAGTAAATAAATGGTTGGGGTCAACTTCATCAAAGGATAGTAATGCACCACAACTCAAGCAGTTTAATTGACCATGTGGATTGGAGTTAGAGCAATAAGAACAAAAAATAGATATCATTTGAATTTCATCAATATTTTAAAACAAAATAATTGCTTAAAATGGCGTTGCATAATTGCGGGATGATTTTATGGATTTTTCTTTGCGTCTTTGCGCCTTTGCGTGAGATATTCATCCCTTTATTCAGCAACCTCCTTAAAATTATTCGTAGTATTTTTCCATAGAACATTGCAATGCAAGAATAGTTGCATTATCGGTTGCTCCTCTAGAAATTACTTTGTCAATGGTCTCATTCACAAGAGATTGTAAGTTTTCATTATTTACAAAAATTTCTGCTAACTCATGACTAGAAACTAAATCCCAAACACCGTCTGAGCAGATTAGTAGGATATCTCCATTTTCTAGCTCCATCGATAAATCTGAGCCAAAACGAGTTAAATCTTGGATATAGCCATCACTCAAATTGCGTTTTGTCCCAATAGATCTTAGTAAAACACTGCGTTCTGGATGGTCTTGACTTTCTTTATAAGTAATTTCACCATTAGCGAGTAGCATGGCTACTAGAGAGTGATCTTCGCTTAACTGACATATATAACCATTTCTCAACAAAAAAATGCGGCTATCGCCTATATGAGCAATCATTAATTCTCGTCCAATAGCCAAAATCAGGCTTAATGTAGTTCCTCCATTTCGCACATTTTTAACTACACAGTCATTAGCTTTTTGAATCGCATTTGTTAACCATTGAGCGCGGTATTGGACGCTCTTTAAACCAATAGGTACAGGTTCTTCTAGTACTGTTTTTACAGCTAGTTTACTGGCTACCTCACCCTGAGCCATTCCTCCCATACCATCTGCTACGACAGCTAAAATTAGCGCCTCTGATTGATTGGAATAATCTTGTTTAACACCATAACTATCTTCATTTTCTAAACGACTTAGTGATAGTCCTACTGTTGAGCGACTAGCTACATTCCATTTAATTTTTAACTTAGAGAATAATTGTCTAGTTTCTCTTAAAAGACTTAGTAACTGTGATAATGTGAAACCTTCGCCAATGGATGCAAAGCAAATATTAATAATTTGGTAAATCCGAGGAATACTTTTAATTTCTAATTTGTAATTATCATTTATATTAGGGAGTTTATGATGAAGAGATTGATACAGCAAAGTACCAATAATATATGTACTCATCTGCTCATCAACAGGATAGCCTAATGCCAGTTTTGAAGAACAATAATCTCCTGTTAAACCATACTGGAGCTTTTCACCAACAACGCCAATTCCTGCCAAATCAAAAAACTGAATAGGTGTACCTACTTGGATAAAAGCTGGATTAATATGAACAAAGCACCATCTTTGTTGGTAAACATATTGAAAAAACTGGCATACTTGTATAACTAATGATAAAGATATTTCCGGGGAATTCTCTTGTTCTAGCCAAGTCGATAGTGTTGTCTCTGGTTCTGGCAAATAGCTCAGGAGTATAATTTTTGGGCTGGGTGATTCAGATTCAGGTGCTACTGCTTGCGGCTGGAAAAATTCTTCCTCTAAATACTCTAATTTAGTCAAAGACAAGTCAGAATCTAAATATGAGGAAGTTTGGGAATGAGAAACTTCTGGTTCTAAAGGTTGTTCAATATTTGTTGCCAATTCTTGTTTTAAATTAACATAATCATCTTTTTGCTCCTGTTCTAATAAATTAATAGATACCCAGTCATCAATTGTGGAAATTAGTAACTCAGAAACCAGTTTGTTAGTTCCAACTACTTGGCGTAATTGTCTTTCTAAGTTGAGACAACCATCAACAGTACCTACACGTAGTAATCCTGGTCTGCCTATAGTAAAATCATTGAGTTTACTATCAGCTTCCTGGTTAAGTATATTGACTTTAAAGTAATGCACATCTGCAAATTGACCTAAATGATTGTTTACCTCCAAACGAAAATTATCAATCTGAAAACAGGTGTTGGCTTTGATAATTAGAATAGGTAAAAAATCAGTGGATGAAAGGGTCATAAAAAGAATTGCTTGTAGTAAGCACTTTACGGACTTTGAAAAACGAAGCGAATTTTCCCAAAAGCTACTTCATCTCCAGGATTTAGTATTTCCGGTGTAGTAATTCTAGGACTAAAGCGAGATTGATTAACCCGTTTGATGAAAACACCGTTTTCAGCTCCCAAGTCTTTTATCTTCCATTGACCTCCTTCTCGATAGATTTCTGCATGATTACGAGAGATATAATCAGCTCCAATAAATCCTTCTAAATCAATTTCAACTGGACCTGAATCGGGGTCAAATCTTCCAATTATATTGCTTTCTTCAAGGACAAATTCTGATGTAGGTGAACCTACTTGTTTAGTAATAAGCCTAGCAGTGTTCATCCTAGCTACAGGAGTAGGGGAATTTAAATTAGGCTGTGGTTCTGTCACCTGAATTTTAGTAGCAGGTGTCTCAGAATAGGATGGAAAAAAAGGTAGTGGACTCTCTTCAATTTTAGATGGCTCTGAGAACGGAAATTGCTCTACAGGTGCAGAGGTAAACTCATAACCGCAAACATCACAATACTGTGTATCTGGAGGATTTTCTTTGTGTCCACATTGAGGGCAAGTAATGTTCATAACTGAGGAATTTTTGATATTAGGAGGAGGGTCGGGATAGGATATCTGTGGTTCTGGTAGTTGGATATTGATGTTAGGAGGAGGGTCAGGATAGGATACCTGTGGTTCTGGTAGTTGGATATTAATTTTAGGAGGAGGGTCGGGATAGGATACCTGTGGTTCTGGTAGTTGGATATTGATGTTAGGAGGAGGGTCAGGATAGGATACCTGTGGTTCTGGTAGTTGGATATTAATTTTAGGAGGAGGGTCGGGATAGGATACCTGTGGTTCTGGTAGTTGGATATTAATTTTAGGAGGAGGGTCGGGATAGGATATCTGTGATTCAGATGGATAAATTTTTTTATTTAGATTTTGATTAGAAATAGATGACTGAGACAGGGGTGTTTCTCCAGATAAATTGTAATCGCAAGCTTCACATTCTTTAGCATTAGGCGAGTTTCGGTCATATCCACAATTGGGACAAATATTGCTCATAAATCACACCTCTTCAATTTGTCAAAGTTTAAGTACCTGATACTTGACGCATTTGTTCTTCAGAAATTTCATCATCAAGACTTGTACTCATTTTGATGGTTTTACCTTTTGCTCCCATTTTGATGGTTTTGCGTGTGTCTGGAGAAATTTTTCGTGTTTTCCTTAATTCTTCTTCAGCACCTAAAAGAGATTTAGTCATTGCTTCATTTCCCACTCGCTGGGTCATGCGTCTGGCTGTTTCTAAGAGTTCTTCAGCTCGCTGGGAGTTGCCGCTTTCTGAAGCTCTTGCAGCTTCATTTACTAACTGAGCAATATTACACTGTTGTAAATATCCCATCACTTCTGGGTCAACTTGGGCAGCAAAATTTTGTCCAGCCACAAATTCTACAACAACATTTTGAATTGGCAACTCACCCCGTTTATTTTGACCAGGGACATCGTATGTAAGACCAAGTTGTGCGATGCGAATACGAGAGGCGGAACGACTTTCTATAGTAAATTCCAAAATAAAAACGGTTTCATCATTTGCTGAGGCATTGCCAAGAGGATAAGGCTCATGATGTAGTGGAAATTCAGCTTGGGAAGGATAGGCACGCACAACTCTAGTGAGTTTAACTCCTTTGACAGTTTTGATTGAAAGGGCTAGGTTAGTGATGACATCTTGTTGAGCGAGGCTGAATTCTTCAATGATTTTGTTTGGTAAATCAGTAATAGAGACAGCAAGATCGCTAGTTTTATCTGTGACTACATGAAAAGACCGACCACCTGTAGTATCACTAAGAGTATTGAGGAGGTCTTCATTAAAGTCACCAACTCCTAATGCGGTAATAGGAATATTTTTGATGGCAAATTCTCTGGCTAACTCTCGACAAACATCTTCATCTATAGTTTGACCATCGGTAAATAGCAGGGTGCGTAAACCAGTCATCTGTAGGTCAGAGAGGATGTTAAATGCTTGGCGTAAACCATTACTGATGCGAGTACCACCGGAACACTTATGAAGTTGAGAAATAGCTCCTTCTAATTTGCTCACTTCTGTAGCTGGTGTCAGTTCAATGACGAGAGTAGCTTGCTCATTGAAGCGAATAATTGCTACTTTGTCGGTCTGGCTGAGCCTACCAGAATGAATCAGTGCTAATAGAGATTCTATAACTATGTCTGCCTTAGACCTAGCTCCTGTTACTTCCATCCATTCTCTACCATCGTCATGATAGGTTCTACCTGTTGCTTGCGGTTCACCAATCACTACCTCATCCATTGAGCCACTGTTATCAATCAGCAGCACAAAAGCCGTAGAGGGTCGAGAATTTGCTACTTGTTTAGTTGGACGCATTTTCAGCATCAGAAACAGCTTTTGCTCGGCGGTGTCGGCTGGCAAAAATTCGCGGTGAGGTGTAATGGTCACATTTAGCATTGTCTAACAGGTTCCTGTTACTTATGGCATTTAAGAAAAGATTAAAGATGGTAATGCTCCACCTTGGGGTTCTATACCGGATAAATCGGGAGTGAAGAGGGGGGGGAGGTTGTGATTACCTGCTTCACTCAAGTCCTCAATATTTGCTCCTGAGAGTAGGGGAAGGGTCACAGAAATTGTAGTATTTCGATACCCTTGTTTAATATCTTTAATCCAGCTATTTAAAATATAGTTAAGGTTTTGGTCATTAATCCGACGTTGGCTTTCATTCTGAAGCTGACTGCGAAGTTGTTCACAAGCCTCATGGGTAAAAAAAAGATGGGGATTGTTCTCTTGTGTTGTAGTCAAGTCAACTCTATAGCTTAGCGTTTCCTTAGAATCTTTTAGTTCTAAAATTAATTTATACTTAGCCATAACTGGGGATCAGCCTATTATTGCTCATAACCAGTTTATAACATAAATAATAGAGCAAAGTCCGTGTTTATACTTTTCTTTACTAGGGCTGCATCCCATTTTTGCAGATTGCTCACATCTAAAGTTATACCATCAGAAAACTCATTCCATGAAACCCGCAAATGATGGTTTTATAACAATCCGGTTTGATTTTTGAACAAGGTTATGTATTGTAGGGTGTGTTACGGAAGCCGTAACACACCAAACCCTTAAAAATGGTGTGTTACGCTATCGCTAACACACCCTACGCATCTTTTCAAAAATCAAAAAGATAAAGTAATATTTTGAATATTTAAGTATTTTCTAAAGATGTCGATTTTTATTGAGCTTGTTTTTTAATCTCTTCTCCCAAGAGGTATACGAGCAAGATACTTAAACCTAGCGGCACAATAATGAAAATAAATATAGTCCAGACTCTAACACGAAATGGCACTTGAAAGACAAAGGGCATACTGTAACTTGCTTTCTCACTACCAATAGATTGAATAACAACGCGGACATCATGTTGATCTGCCGTGTCTGCATCTTTTTGGGTGTAAGTTATTTGGTACTCACCAATAATAGTATCCAGGATATCTTGAAATCTTTGAGCAATTTCTTGGGAGTTACCAGAAAATTCGTTAATTCCTCTAGTTAATTCGGCAATTTGTTGCAAATGTTGTTGGTCAACTAATTCTGATTTAAATTGTTCGCGAATTTTTTCATTAGTGAATTTTTGGACATCTGTACATTCAGCAGCCTTACCTTGAAGTACTTGGGAATAATCTGGATCTGATCCTAATTCTCTAGGAGTGCGACCATAACCTACAGTATGAATTGTAATTTTACTAATATATCGTTGTAGATATTCTGTGTTGAGCTTTTCAAAATGGCTGGTATCGCATATATCAGAACTGTCAGCGAAAGGAACTGTATTAAAGCCATCTGAGAGTAGAACTATATGCAGTTTCGCTTGATTCTGAGTATAACTTGGATCTTGAGAATTATTTGTTTGATTAATATTGTCTGTTTTTTGATTGATATTGCCTAAAAAATTAATTGTATTCGCTAGAGATTGATAAAGATTCGTTTCACCACAAATCCGAGACTTTGTGTTTTCTGGTCTGGTAATTTTTTGGTTGTTCTTCTTGGCTTTTGCGTAGAATAATTCTTGCTTTAATTCCCTTTGTAATTTATCTATATCCTGTTTATGTTGCTGAGAATTAGCTGGGGCAAATCTGTTGATAGCTTCATTTGTTACAGGGTCATCCTCACAATTTGTATATTTAGATTTATCGCTGAAAGGGACAATGACCATTTGTGTATCACCACCACGAGTAGCTAATACCTGAGTAAATTTTTGAATCGCATCAATTGCCCCCTGAAGTTTAGGCTTACCTCCCTTATCTAGCTCTTTCATGCTACCACTGAGGTCTAGAAGCACGACAATTTTTGTGGGTAAGGGAGTAGATTCTTTGGGGTTTCTCCAGTCATCTAAGGTAGTAGGTTCACAGTTTTTTACATCTTCTGATTTACAGTCTACATATAGAGAAAAGTCCTGAGCTTTTAAGTTGGACTGGAGTTTATTATTTTTTGTGACTTTAACTCGCAATGTGACTCGATCTTGGATTACTTGAGGATTAATACTAATCTGAGTTTTATTATCTTTGGTTTGACTCCATACTGGTATATTTAGGTAGCCAGTGATAATTACAGACAGACTTAACCAAATATAATTTTTCGAGAATACATAAAAATGTAGTTTTTTGAAACTTAAAATTTTTCCCATCTTTAATTATCCCTCTGGATCTAAAAACCTATTGTAGAAAACGAACCGAAACCTTTTTTTATCATCTTTTCTATTATTTGGTAAACAATAAAAAGTTAAAATTGAGTTGTGTTTTAAAGGAAACTGACTAGCAGAAGTTAAACTCTTACCATTAATTGATATCCGTTGAAAATTGTCTTTATTGGGTCTTAAAAATGTTGCGCGTTCTTCTATATCTAAATCTGCTATATGGAGAGGTAGTCCAGGAATACAAATATGCGCTCCTGTCGCAGAACCAATAGTAATAGTACCTCTTGCTGGCAATTGAGTTGATAAACCTTCTTCAATTTCTTTGAAATAATCTTGACTGACAAATTCCAATCTGTAGCCAGTTTCTATGCTGTTATTTTTCTCGTCTTTAATTTTAATTGGCTTATCTTTATTGATTTTCGCCGGTTCTTCATTATATTCGCTATATTCAAAGCCTTCACCTGCTCTCAATGCAGCTACATAACTAGGTGATATAGCAAAATAGAAGGCTACACCCAGTACAATACCTAACAGGAGAAGACCAGCAAAGTTTTCAAATCCTAAAATAGAGAATCCATTATTTCGTTGAAAATCGTCTTTGACTTGTTCTAGGGATGATTTCAAGATTAATCTGACGAACTCAAAGATTATTGCTGCTGCTACACCAGCAGCCATACCTGCTCGTATATTGGTTTTAAGACGCTGTTGAAAACGGCTTTTTTTGCCTGATTCAACACTGCGCCAACGCCAACTTAACCCCTCTGTCGTTCCCACCGCAATGCCAATAATCATCCAGCGAATAATTCTGACTGCGGGAGTGCTACCAAAAAAGAATAAGAAGTTACGAATTTGGGGGATGAGTAAAAATTGAGATATACCACCAGCAAAGAAACCAATGATAAACCCTAGTGCAGCTGCGGTAGCAACAGGGAAACCAAGCCGACGTAGGTTTAATTTAAATCTGGTGGGGTTACTTAAGAAAATTTCTGTGAGTACGGTTCCCCCGGAGAGGGAAGCGGCTACACAAGCTGATTGTGCTATTTCTGGAAATTGCTGAAACCAGCCAATAGAGTCAATTATAAATTGACCGAAGTTCCAGCCAACTGAGGCAAAGGTAATCCCAGATAAAATGTAAATCCATAATTTAATCATAGTTTTGATAAATAATTTGAATCATTAAATTTTAATAATTTAGGAGTTAGATTGTAATTAACATCAGTATAGGTTGTAAGTTAATTGATTAACCTATTACATCTGTCAATACTGTCAGCATCATTACTTTGAGTCGGTTAAGTAAGCTGGCGTTAAAAAATCAAGCTATGTGACGAAATGTAAAATCAGCGAATAGCTTAGAAATTGGCCATTCCACAGTTTTTACAAAACTAAACATACATGGATTTTATTGTGCCGACTTACTTATTTTTTGTTTAATATCTTCCTGCAAAGCCGCCATCGTACTCTTAGGATAATTCTTTACATTTACTAAATCAATTATCCCGTCTGTTGAAAGCTGTTTGTTTTGTTGATACTTATAAATTGCTGAAACCAATTCCTCTAATTCTTGTTGATACTGCTTTGGGTTATTTGCTAATTGAGAATATTGAATTTCCGGAATTTGTAAAATTTCCTTCAATGCTTCTATTATTTTCTTTTCTGTAACAGAATATGTCTTTTTAAATTGATTATCCGCTAAAAGATTATTTTGTATTTGTCGTATTGCCTCACGAGTTTTTCCTGCTTTATCAAAAATAGTAGCTGGTCTACTAGGTTGATTAATTGGTGGCTTGGGTGTATTGTTAGAATTATTTGATTTGATTATTTTTTGTTTAATATCTTCCTGCAAAAAAGCCATTGTGCTGTTATGAGAATTATTTACATCTACTAAATCAATTATCCCGTCTGCTGGAAGCTGTTTGTTTTGTTGATACTTAGAGATTGCTACAACCAATTGCTCTAATTGTTGTTGATACTGCCTTCGGTTATTTGCTAATTGAGAATATTGAATTTCCTGAATTTCTAAAATTTCTTTCAATGCTTCTATTATTTTCTTTTCTGTAACGGAATAGTTTTTTTGAAATTGATTATCTGCTAAAAGATTTTCTTGTATGCGTTGGATTGCATCATGAGTTTTTCCTGATTCAGTAAAAGTAGTAGCTGTTTTACTAACAGATTCTGATGTATTACCCATACTAGCAGTAATAATACTGCTGAGAAAGAGAACTAGCATTATAATTGGTAAAGAATGTTGTTTTATTTTATTCCTAATAGAAACATCAACAATATATAAAAATAAAAATATTATTGATACGAGTCCAAATACGAATTGAAATATTTTATCACTGCTTCTCAAGCATACTAATAAGAAAAATAAAATATATAACAAAATGTTTATAATTTCTATAGTCTTTGGCTCAGGAATTGGTGGAAGTACTATTCCAAAGACATTCTTAATATTTTTAGCTTTTAAATATTTTATAATTTTATTATTCAAATTTTTGGTATTACTAACTTTATAAAAGTAATAAGCCAACTCATAGTTTCCCAGTTCTAATAATATGTCAGCAAGAGGTTTGTAATGATTTTGATACTGAAGTTTTCCATAATAACCATTTTCTAAATCTGCCCAGAGTTTTCTGACAAGCCTTTGCTGGTTAACTGGCGGGTTGCCTGCTTTTATTTGCTTGTTTAATTCATATATTTCCGATACCTCATTCGACAAAATTTGTAAAAATTCTTCTTGAGGAAAGATTCCCAAAAAGCTCTCTTTTGAGGTTAATAACCAACTTACAGCCTCTTTTGATAATTTGCCAAATACCAATTCTTCTATAGCAATAAAAATACCTTCTTCAAGTTTTTGTCTTAATTGGGGATATGAATTGATATTATTTTTTAACGTGTCACGCAACTTTGATTGAAAATTCAAAGATTCCGGTTTAATTGTATGCTTCTTCTTATTCCAAGGTATTAAGCTTGAGAATTTATGACTGTCAATATTACTTTCAATATGTGCATAGTAAACATAATCTTGTACTAATGTTTCAGGTATCAAAATTGCTCTCATAGTTACCAATTCCACTCTACCGGATTGGTACATTTGCTCTTCAAGAGCGTCAATTGCTCCTAAATCCTCAAATATTTTATCTAAAAGCTCTTTTGAATTTGGAATATTGTTCAATTGAGACAATACATATTCTAGCTTTAAAAAAACTTTGTTAGTAAGTTTTGAATCCTTTAAATCTTGTATTACTGATTTTAAATTAGTTTCAAGTGTTGGTTCAACGACAACTATAGGAGCAGGAGAAACAGCAACAGATTGCAATTTGTTGTATGCTTCAAAACTAGCAGTTTGGATAATCAAAAATTCTTCTGGTTGGTTAAGATTTTCAACTTGAAATGCCCAAGAAGTTAGGCATTTATTATTATTAGCTATTTTATTAGCTAGTCTATCAATGACTGGCAGTTGTGTATTATTATTATATTGATTGTGTTTAAAAAATCGGGGGAGTGATTCTCTAAAAAATGATTGAAATGTAGGTTCTGTACTTATCCATTTATCTAAATGATTAGCTTCTTCTCTATATTTTTTTACATTTTCTTCCTGAAGATAAACTGGATTACTACTTTCAAATGGATTAAAAGTAGGTATCTGATTCTGTTCTAGAAGCCAACCCACTATTAAACAAAGATTGTCTTGTCCTTGACACCAGAAGTAACGGTATACTGAAAAAGTTCGTGTTTTATCTCTGCCCTTAGTGACAACAGCAACTACAGACCAAAACTCATTTTTACCTCCTGTAACAACGCGACCTATTATCGCTGGATTTAAACCACTTCTTCCTTTAAAATTATCCTTTTTAACTGCTAGCTCAATGTTAGTTGGAACTGTATGAGTCTCGTTCTTCCACCTGCCTGTAAAACCAAGAGATAACCATTGTCCATCTTCTGTTGATTCTACATCTATTCCAGTGCTAAATTGATGAATAATGTGAAACATTTATCGATTCCTCTTTTATTTTATAACAGTGTTTCAATAGTCTTAATATTTCTTTCCTGTATATAACCAATATAGCGGTTCTATTAAACCAAAAGGTCGCCACAATTTTGGATCTGATTCAATAATAGTTGCTCGTATACCTTTGTAGTCAGCTTTTTCAGTATTAGAATTAGGTATTTCATTATCACTTCCTAACATCCCATAGGCAGAAGTAGCAAAATAATCGACGGTGATTTTCTTGAAGCTTTTCAGTTTTCTATGCACTCCTTCAAAACGACCTCTAATTTTTTCTGTGGGATTCTTGCGGTGTATCCATAATTCGGGAATATCACACTTAGTTAAGGCCACAGCTACTCTACGAGATGGACTATCTGATGGGGTAGACCTATCAAGTCGGACTAATAATTGATAGATACATTCGGCATAGTATTCATCTTGTTGAGCAGTACCATCCAGTAAAATTAAAATTCCTGCTCCCTCTACTACACAATCCTTTATGTATTTTTCTAACAACTGAGGATTTTTATTTTCTACCAAATCTCGAAAAAACTCTCCTGGATAATCTTTACACTCAATCTCTAGGATGGAAGAATCTTTAAACTCAATTTTGAAAACATAGCTTTTCTCTAGACCATCTCCATAATCATTGGGGGGTATTTCTACTTTTTGGTCTAAACACTCTTTGGCTTGACGAATCAAGTTTTCAGTGTCTTTACCACTAGGCACAATTCTTGTCACTTTACTGTTAGGGTCATCCCAAGGTAAACAAGCTAAGGCTGTCAAATAAGTAGTTTTACCTGCTGCTAGGTCTCCTATGATGCGGATAGTTTTTACTAAATATTGTGGTTGTTGCTTTTTAAAATTAAACACCATGTCGCATAGCCTTTCCTTTACTCAGCCAATATAGAGGTGCAATCATGCCATAAGGATGCCAATCATCTTTTTCCCTTAACACTGAAAGTTCAATTTCTTTTCCATCGGTGTCTAGTTTCTTTTCACCTTTTCGATTTGGTCTAGGGTCATTATGTTTTAAGACACCAAAGGTAGATATGGCAAAAAATCTGACATTATTTTTGAGTTGATCTCGCAATAATTTAGTAGTTCCCGGAAGATGGGTGTTAAATATATCTGTCTCTGGATCTAGCCTACCCGGCCAAATTTCACCCCTCTCGCATTTACTGATAGCTACTGCAATTCTTAATGGTTTAATTTTCTTTTGAATGTTTCCTTTTATTCTATTTTGGATCTCCATTTCTTCAAGTAACTTTCTCATAGCATTAGCGTACATTAAATCATTTTCTCTTTCCCATTTATCTAATAAAATCAAACAACCAATTACATCGGGCTTTAAGCATTCTTTGATATATTCTTGTTCTAGCTTGGGTAGAAATTTTTGTTCTGCAATTTTTTTATATATCTCCCCTGGATAGTCTCTGACTACTAGGCGAATTATTTCCTCTCTAATTAACCGCTTAATTTTGATTTTCAAGAAATAATGAGGTAGATCATTCACGGTTGAATTAGGATCGAGTACTGTGGGTTCTAGATGAACTCCTTCTAAAATTTTTTCCTGTGCTTCTTGTCGTAAACTTTTCCCATGTTTATTAATAGGTTCTACTGTAAATGGGCTATTCTTACGTGCTTGAATTCTTTGCTCAGGCCAATCGGCTAATCCGGCTAAATATGTTGTTTTACCAGAATATTTTGGGCCAATAATAGTAATAATTTCCCCTTCAGATTGTTGATTCATAGTTTTCTTTTTTCTAATTTAAGTAAATACCAAGATACTGCCAAGGTAATTCTAATAAAGGACGACTTTTGACACTGGTGATAAAACAGCGAATTGATAAGCCTGAAAAATTATTGTTGATTTGCTGAATTTGGGAGCGAATAGGTCGAAAATACCGATGAGAAACATATTCATGGCGATCTTGCCAGTCTCTTTTGTCTAGCTCTTCTGCTTGTTCATTAAGATTACAAAATAAGTCGGCCTTATTAAGACAAATTAATAAATGTTTGGATTTGGGACAATCTTGACAAAAAAACCTCACCCATTCATCAAACCGATTACACCACTGTTCCTGGGTAGAGAATGGACCTGGGGGTTCCTCAAGGTCTGGGTCTTTCAAATCTAAACCTCGGTGGGGTGGCAAAATCAGCATAATTGCCTCGCTACTCCGAGATGCCTGTAAAAACAGATTCCATTCGTCTGGGTTATTGGATTGCCAACTCTTGCGCCAAATTTCGCCAGGTGTGTCAAACCAATCAACAATGATTTGTTTGGAGCGGAGGCGAATTTTTACGTCTAGCTCTAGAGTGTAGTGATAGATACTTTTCTCAGCATTAGTTCCGATAGTACTATCTTTTACAGTGTCATATAATGACCTCTGCAATTTTTTATAAATCCCCTCTTTGCCTTTGACATAGTTACCTTGGGGGTTGGAAGACTCCATTGCCAAGTGAGTTTTGCCAGCTTGGCGATCGCCTATATAAATTATTCCCATTTCTGCACTCCCTTCACTTACCCCCTTGTTATAGCTTTTAATACCTGTGTTTAAAGTATAATTAATAACTTTAATGGTTTTGTATTAGACCTGCCTTGAAAATAGTGTATGGAAGATGGGGCATTGCAAAAGAGATTTTCTAATAATAGTATCAAAAACCACTCGGATTTTGAAAATGATAAAAGTGAAATTTATTTATTAATAAAAAATAATCAAGTTCGATGAAGTTTCCTTACTTATTTCGCCTGTTTGTTCATCTCTTCTATGACCAAAGTTGCTAATTTCTCGGCTGCTCCGCTTTCGCCACGAACCTGACGTAGCTTGGCTCGAATTTCGTCCAATTTTTCTGGATGAGCCAAAAAATCTAATACTATTTCTCCAACTTCTGCTGGCTGGAGTTGGCCTACAAGTTCTGGCACGATTTCTTCCTGCGCCCAGATATTCGGCCATGCTAATAAACCTTTGCGACTGAGGAATACCCAATTAATTACCTTGGCAAAGGTAGAACCCACCCCTGGCAAATTAGCTAATAAACCCGGTAAACCATCCCAAGAACGCATAGCATCCAATTGTTGGGTAGGTAGCAAAACAATCATTGGCACTCCTAAAGCACCGAGTTCAGCGGTGTTTGCTCCTACTGTAGTCAGGCAGATGCAGCACTGGGATAATAAATCATAGGCAGGGTTTTCTTGCCATAATTCTACAGTTAGACCCGTTTCTGTTTTGAGTAATGCCTTGCTTTTCCCATCCTCTGGAATAATTAAGGAAACATTTCTAATACCAAAAGTTTCCACAAAAGGGTTTTTTTGGGAATCGCCAAAACTAGCTAAGGTTTGTAAATCCACCGTTGGAGCCACAGGAATCACAAATTTGGTTTGGGGTCTGTTGGTGTGGATGTGTTGGGCAATGGCTAACATTAAAGGTATTCCTTGGGTTAATTTTGCGGCTTTTGAACCCGGTAAAATACCAATTAAGTTAGTTATTTGTCCTTGGTCATTTGTCATTTTTCCTTGGTCATTGGTTAGTAACGAATGACCAATGACTAATGACGAATGACTACTGGCTTCTAACATCAAATCTCCCACAACAGTGAATTTGTGGGCATATTTTTGGGAAACACGGGCAGCAACTTGAGGTTTCATAACCCCAAAGCGGTCAATCAAGTTATGCCAGCGGGCTTCCCATTCGGCGTAAACAACTGTGCGATATCCTAGTTTTTTGCCGATGACTATAGGGAAAATTTGATCGCCACCAAGGAAAATGACTACACCGCGACTTCTCCAGTCCCAATTTTCAAATGTTTTCCCCCAGAGCAAAAATTGCCAAAAATGCTCTGGTGACTGAACTCTGTCTACTTCTGGGTAAGAAAGAGCGATCGCACCTTCTTTACCAGTAGCATTGGGACAGGGGGATAAAACTACAGAAATCCTCACAACAGAACGGTCATCCCCTAGCTTTTGCCGCAATGCCTTTACTACTGGACGTACCCAGGTTGTTACTTCCCCTGGACCATTGGAGAGAATGAGAATATCTACTGGAGTCATAAGTCATTAATACAGGTAATAGCACTTTAACGCAGAGACAGCACTATTATAAAATCAACAATATGTTAAAGTTGAAGCACAAAATATTAGACCAGAATTCAGAATTCAGATCAATTTTATGGTTAGTCTTGGAAAGTTGTAGATTGCCAAATTAAATGACCACTTGACAAATTAATGTTTTCAAAAATATTTAACTTAAAACCCTTACCAAGTAAGGGTCTTACTATTTTAGCCTGAAAATAGACTACTAGAGGCTTATTGCCAAAATACCTGTCCTTTTTTGAAATTTTGACAAAATATCTGTCCTTTCTTCAAAAACGCTGTGAGCCTACATTTTTAGAAAAATTGACAAAATAAATGTCCCTTAAATAGTACAATACAACTACGTTTGTATTAAACAATTATGTGAAAATGCTGGACGATCATACTAATAGCGATCAAGAGGCAGAAAAGGATGAGATTGTGACAGAACTCTCAGCAGATGATAGGCATTTGCTGGATATAATTCAGCAATTACTAGAACCATGCGATCGCATTACTATGTGCGTCTTTAGATGGAAGTACCGTCGCTGTCACTTCCGCTGCCGGGGGCAGTATTGCAGTTTGTAGATGCTGCTTTCTCATTTGTATGCTCTTACACTTTTACACTCAACCGTATTCTCTCGTAATCTTTTTCAAAAATCAAATAGGATTCCTATAGATTATTTAATTGCTATTTTGTTTTTACGTGATGCTCTTCAAAATGAAAAAGAATGGCTGCATAACTTGCGGATTAATAACATTTCGAAGCGGGGTCAATTTCCGTGGCGATCTGCCAAAACTTCAAATCGCTTATTGATTAAAGCTTGTAGCTTTTCTGGTGTCAGTTAATTTACTTTTTTAAGTGTTAACAGACAGGCGATTTTGGGAGACTTGCCAAAAATGCATTCAGAACTGTTGGCAAATCAAGAGTTTGGAGCGCAGGGTTTCAACACCCCTCCCAGCGAGAGGCGGGTTGAAAGACCAATAATTCACTCCATTCCAATTCAGTTATTTTTTGTTTCAACACCCCTCCCAGCGAGAGGCGGGTTGAAAGGAAACTCATAGCGACCAGATTTTAAACGGCATTCGTCTTGGTTTCAACACCCCTCCCAGCGAGAGGCGGGTTGAAAGTCGCTACGACTTTGGCTGTCAATGCGTATGTCCTAGTACATTTGGAATTTTTCCAGTGTTCATAGCAAACACTTTTTAGGTGGGTTGAAAGGATAGAGCAACAGATTCTTTGTTTGAAGAGCTTGATTTTAGCTCTAATATTGAAACTGATTAATTACCCTATAAAAGAAGAGTTATGCCATACTTTATGTATGGCAGGGTGTTGTAACGATATACAATTTGTCAACGCGGACAATAATTTGGCAACACGGACATTAATCTGTCAACGCAGACAAATATTTTGGCAATCGACAAAAGTAACGAGCGCGGAGGGATTTGAACCCCCGACCCACAGAACCGGAATCTGTTGCTCTATCCACTGAGCCACGCGCCCTTAATCTCTTGCATTGTAACACACCTGCGCTCAAATTTGCGATCGCTTAAAGATAATCGGCGGGGTTGACGGGTGAACCATTGCGGCGGACTTCAAAGTGGAGGTGAGGCCCAGTTGATAAACCTGTGGAACCAACAGCAGCGATCGCTTGTCCTCGTTCGACTGCTTGTCCCTCGGTAACATGCAACTCGCTGCTATGTCCGTACAGTGTAGTAATACCTTTGCCGTGGTCGATAATCACAGCTCTACCATAACCACCATACCACCCAGCAAAAATCACTGTTCCTGAATCGGCTGCCCGAATTGTACTACCATAGCTAGCAGCAAAATCCAGACCTGCGTGGAAGCGACGATAGCCAAGAACTGGGTGCATCCGCCAGCCAAAGGGACTGCTAGTAGCAGCATCGCTAGGATAAGTAAACATCCCTGTTCCTTGAATGATGATGCTTGTGCGGCTGTTAGCTTTTGCTTGCGCCGCTGCTTCTGCTACCTTTTGCTGAATTAAGACTTCCAAATTTTTGGATTCTCTTTCTAGCTGATTTTGGGCTGCTTTCAAGGCGAGGCGATCGGTATTGAGACGTTGAATTAATTCTGATTGTGACTGCGCCTGGGTTTGATAATCGGCTTTTTGTGCTAATAGCTGCTCACGAATCAAGGCAATTTCGTTTTTTTGTTCTTCTACTTCGGTTTTTTGCTGATTTATCGAGTTTGCTTGGGCGTTGAGTTTTCGCAAAATTTGCTGGTCTGCCTGATAGACTAATTTCAATTGATGACGGCGGCTGATAAAGTCGCTGATATTTTGACTTTGGAGCAAAACTGCCCATCCTTGACTAGCTGGCGATCGCTGGAGATATCGCAATCGTGCTACTGTTGCTATCTGACGAACTTCATAGGCACGTTGGGCTACAACTAAATCAGTTTCCAACTTTTGCAAACGTTGGGTAGCCAATTGTAATCGTGATTCGCTCTCTTGAATATAGCTATCTGTGGTTTGCAGATTTTGGTTTAAACCAGTCAGGTGTTTTTGCGCTTCTTGCTGAAGATTTGTTAAGCGATCGCGTTCGTTAACCACACTCTGATGCTGCTGGTTCATTTGTTGCTGTTGTTGGCGCAGGGTATCAATAGACTGTGTAGAGTTTGCGTGTACTGGAATTAAAGCCAAACAAACCCAAAAAATAGAGCAAAATGCAACACATAAACTCCAAAAAATCTGCTTTTTCTCTAGAAATCCCGCTCTCATAGTGTGAGTCTAACCAAAACGATGCTTTCAAACACTATGAGGATTATTCCCAAAATCTGATTAATATCATGTCCGCCTAATCACTTACACCCGCATTTCTCACAAGCTTGAGATCAGATGTGCAGAGGGGCAGAAGGGCAGAAGGGCAGAGGGGCAGAGGGGCAGAGGAGCAGAGGGGCAGAGGGGATTGAACTTGGCACATTGAACTCTCCCCTGCTCCCCTGCTCAAGAGCACAAGGTTTTGAGAGATGTGGTGAGAAATCCGGGATCTAGTGTAGGAATTGTTGTACCTGAATACCATTGAGCTATTTCTGAGTTGGATAGTTTTATTAACTGCTCAAAAGCTAAAACATCACCATTGCTAAATTGATTCACGAATAAGCACATGACGAAAATGAAGTATTGACTGACAATACTCAAAGCACGTCAATTAGTAACCAAGAATAGCTTATGAATTCTTATTCTAAGTTGAGGCTACAAACAAAAAGTCCGCTTTCGCGGACTGTGGACATTGGATAAGGTTAAGTTGTCACCAAGAGTGTCTACAAGATGTTAGACTCAATATTCATTGTTTCTCCATTCATATAAAAAATCAAGCTATTCAGCCGAATAAAAAAGACATAAATCCTGGATTTATGTCTTTTTTAAAGTTATTAAAAAATAGATTATGGGCAATTTAAAGATACTACCGCTCATAAATTTTGAGCAAATAATTCACTTAGTCTGAAAAATATTTTGCACCATTTTTTTGTCTGCATTTGCCGCTGCTTTATCTAACTCTGCAATTTCACCGCAATCTAATTGCCAACCCAACGCACCAATATTTTCCCTGGCTTGTTCCACAGTCTTTGCTCCAGGGATGGGAATGGTTCCTTTACAGATGCACCAGTTAATTGCTACCTGTGACATAGTTTTGTTTCTGGACAGTGCCACTTCTTGCAAACATGCTAAAAGCGATCGCGCTCCTGGTAAAATCTGTCTAAACAGCAGACCTCGTATACCTTTGGGAAAAGAACCTCCAACAGAGTATTTTCCAGTCAGTAACCCCAAAGCCAAAGGACTGTAAGCAATTAATTTGATTCCCAACTCATCACAAACATCTTTAAGTTGGAGTTGGGTAACAGGATATGTAGATAGCAGAGAATATTGAACTTGCACAGTAGTGATGGGAACGCCTCGTTGGGCAAACTTTTTCTGCACTTGCTTGAGCCGTTTTGGGCCGTAATTCGATAGTCCTACTCCCTTAACTAACCCTTGCTCATAGATATCAGCCAAACCATCCAACAACCCTCTTTCTTGCCAGGGAGCATAGTTTGCTGTAGACCAATGCATTTGTACTAAATCGACATTTTTTCCCAGACGTTGAGCAGATGACTGGCAAGCCCTTACCATTGACTGCCGTGTCCATCTCCACGGGTAAGCAGCAAGCTTGGTAGCAATACAAATATTTTCTTGATTGGAACCTACATATTCTCGGTTGAATTGTCCCAAGAGTCGCTCACTTCGACCATTCAATCTCCCAGTTCCGTAAGAATCACCTGTATCAAATAAAGTTACACCGTTGCTTACACAAAGCTTAAAGACGGCTTGCAATTGGTCATCCATGCTTTCGTCATATCCCCAAAGCAATTGGTTGCCCCAGGCCCAAGTCCCGCAGCCCATATTTGGCAGGGAGAGTTTTTGGAGAGTCTGCATCTTTGCTGTCTGTAGATTGCCTTCATAATTATCGGGCAATTCATTGGAACTAAGCTAAAACACATTCCAACCTATTAACAAAGCGATCGCATAGACTTATAATTAGTTGTGGAAACTTCTCTTACGTTGCTTATGCTTAGCGATCGCTTTGCGTTTGCGTTTTTGCAGGGGTGTTTCAAAGTGGCGGTGCTTTCTGATATCTGGAAAAATTCCTGCCTTAGATACTTCTCGCTTAAATCTACGTAAGGCTGATTCGATACCTTCATTTTCCCCTACTATTATTTGGGTCATAGTATATCCCTGCTAAGTTTGTTTCATGAGTGTGCGCCAGCGGTAAGCACCTTATTCAACCGAAGCGCAAAAAAAAGCAGACGCCTTGTCTGCCCTCAAGACCTTAGAGTTAAATTCTTGGTTCTAGACCTTAATAGCGTCGGGAGTATCCTCCACCACCGCCACTTCCTCGTCTACCACCAGAGGAACCTCCATCTGTCTTAGGTTTAGCTTTATTAACTTTTAAACTCCGACCCATCCACTCAGCACTATCAAGGGCTTCAATTGCTGCTGCTTCTTGGGCGTCCGATTCCATTTGCACGAAGCCAAAACCCCTCACCCGACCTGTTTCTCGGTCGATAGGCAATTGAACATCTTTTACAGTTCCGTATTCTGAAAAGACTTGCTTGAGGTCTTCTTCTCTAACCTCATAAGATAGATTACCGACATAAATTGACATAAAGTGTCTCCAGAAGCATGGGAGTGTAGAGATTTATATCCGGAGAGGTCTGTAATACAAGTATATATAATAACAAACTACACAACCGAATTTAATCTTCCTTTGACACTTTAACACAAATTCAAAGGTGAATGTTCTTAAGCAACACCTATGCATGGGCATGGGGTGTGCTGTACATGGATAGCGGGGTGATGAGCCGCGTTCAGAACTAGGAGTTATTATTCTCCTCCGTGCCCTCCATCCTCTTTTCATACCCAATTATGACAACGCTACCAAAAAGTACTGCAATTCTAACGTGATATTGGCGATCGCTTGGGGGAAGCCAACGTTCTCCAAGAATTCGGAAAGTTACAAGAAAATTTGACAACAGCACTTGACTCTCTCCACCAAGCGCAAAACTGGGAGACTCAAACGCCGCAATTATTTCTTAAATCATGCGGCTGAACTCGCCACCACCATTAACTATGCACCATTCCAAAAATACGCCCAAACTCGCATCGCCGAAATTAACTCATTACCCGCACCAAAAAACAGCGTCAAAGAGAAATTCATCCAATTTATCCAACAGCCTTGGGTAAGTTAGTTTTTGCAGGGCGATGCATCAAAGGTGCAGGTCGATGCATCAAAGGTGCGGGTCAAGAAACTGGTGTGTATACTGTAGCTTTTTCAGAGAAGTTAGAAGAATCTTCCAGGGTAAATATCATGAACCCAAAAAGATGAAGACAGGATGATTGATGTGCCTGTTACTTTCTACCTGATGCAAACAAAAACTGCTGTATGACCAATACCTTCGCCAAATCAAAAAATGCCCTAATTTGTAGGTTGGGTTTCGTACCTCAACCCAACCTACAAAAAAATGGCGTTCGCGTAGCGTCTCGCAGAGAAGGTATTGATAACAAAATATACTTTTGGCAGTTGCATGTCTATTTTTTATCCTTCTTCAGAAATTTGCCATTTGAAAATTGATGTTATAGATTGGTGCTGAAGTTTCAATCAAACATCTAATTACCAATGAAAACTACCGAAATCAGTTCAACCACACAAGAAAACAGACCCACCAAGACCAAAAAACAGTCTTTTCCTGGGATGAGTATTGGTACTCCGAAAGTACCATTCCGCAAATCTAAGAAAATAGTACAGCAACATGAATTACTGAGTGACTGGGAACACGCGAGTTAAAATAATTCGTAATTCGTAATTAAGTTTTGCAAGGGGGATTTAGAAAGAGCCACAAAACTTGCCGCTTGTTAGAAGCAGGGGACTTAAACCCCCAGAATTTGTTAATTTGCTACTTTCAATTCACTGTTACAAAGTTGTAGGTAATTGCTTTGAGTATTCCATCGTCACAATCATTCTTCACATTGATGTTAGTAGCAAAACTGGACATCAAAAACACCATTTTAAGTAGTGATTGAGTACAAAGTCCGACAAAAAGCCTGAGTTCCTTACTAAGGTTAAGGATTACAATATTTCGCTATAGTTATATAGTTAACAGGCAACGGCTTTAAAAGGAGTTAAAGAGATGGAAACTAAGCCAACTGAACCATCACTAGCACTCACAGAAATTCCCTCTGGCTATCTTAACATCATGGGTTACGTCGATGAGTCAGAAGTCAATGGGCCTGGTTGTCGTGCAGTCATCTGGGTGCAAGGTTGTCCGCGTGAGTGTCCTGGCTGCTTTAATCCTGACTCCTGGTTATTTGAGGCTAACCAACTTGTTGCTGTTGATACCCTTGCCGAGAACATTCTCAGTAACCCTCGCAACACGGGTGTAACGTTCTCTGGTGGAGAACCGTTTTGGCAAGCCCCGACGCTAGCATCTTTAGCTCGTAAGATAAAAGCTGTTGGATTAAATGTCATGTCTTTTACTGGGTTCACCCTGAAGCAACTACAGTCTGAATCTGCGCCGCCAGGTTCCCAAGAATTGTTGGAACAACTCGATATCTTAATTGACGGACCTTTCGTACAATCTCTGGCAATTAATTCTCCCACCTCTCCAGTTTCTTCTAGCAACCAACGAATTCATATATTTAATGCTGCCCTCTCTGACCAGATTACCTGGGCTAGCGACCAAATCGAAGTCCACATTCTCAAGGATGGTAGCCGCATTGTCACTGGCTATCGAGGTGGACTGGAGTTGATGTAGTGGGGCATTGGGCATTGGGCAAACAGGGCATGGGGCATTGGGAATTTGTCATTCTCCCCGTGCCCGTGTCCTCTTCAATGGCGAGTCACGGTGACATTTTCATCCAAAGTATCACCTGTATTATTCACATAATCCAAGGCATTGCGATCGCCAAGTGTATGAGCCAACAAGAAAAGCGCACTCCAACGAGCGATGGTTTCAATGGATTTCTCCTGTGTCAAAGTCGGGATATTTGGGTCTGGTCTTGCGCCAGGAGGATTATTAATATTTGTGATGCCATAATGATTGGCACCCTCTATGGTAATTAATGCTTTTGGAGATTCTTGAATTAGATCGTAACTTGTTTGTGTTGTTTGGGGAGTTACTGATGAGCCATCTTGACTTCCTAAGATTAAAGCTATGGGAATCCCTTGATTTCTAATTGGGATAAATTTTCCAATACCGACAAATGTATTAGTAGCAAAAAAAGCTGCCGCCTGTAACTGTTGAGGACGTTGAAATTCACCTTCACAAACTGGGTAAATACAAGAATTATCAATGGCTGTTAAACCAACTGCACCACCGAAAGAGTGTCCTAGTAATACTAGTTTATCTAAATCCAGAGTACCTGCAATTGGTGAATTGGCATTAGAGTTTTCTGCCAGCATAAAATCTAGAACATGACAAATTTGTGATGCTTCTGGTATTAACCCGGTAAATCCAAAATCTGGTAAAGAACGAATATGTTCAGGAATAATTACTGTAAATCCGTAACTGGCTACAATATTAGCAAATTGAGAATATTGGGATATATCAACACGCGAACCAGGTAAGAATAAAGCAATGGGAGTTTTGATTTGACTGAATATCACACCAATTTTGGCAATTGGGAATCCACATTCCGGCTTTTGACTACTGGGTTGTGGGTATTCTTTTTGGTTTTCTACAGTGTCAGGCATAGAGACCGTGGAGCCGTCTATCACTAAAACATTTCGACCACACCATAAATGTTCTTGGGTTACTTTCTCTTCCAGTTTTTGTGCTGAATAATTGAAAACTTTTTCTAACAATCTGCGTTCGCCTGACTCATGCCATTACTGCGGGAGTGAGCATTAAACCTGTAGCTCTTATTCTGCATAGCTTAGAGCTTTTCTTAGTGCCATTCGCCCCATGCCCTTGTTTGGTAAATTCTTCGTTGTCCTCTAATTGAGAACATTTATCTGTTTTATCTTTATGAAACTCAAGCGTTATTTCTGGATAGCTATTTTAAGTATCATTGCATTAATAGGTGTGATGATGCCAGGAAAAAATCAGGCACATACATCAACAAATACGTTATTTCAAACCTCTACAATTAGCGCTTTGGCAGTAGGAGTTTATGAAGGAAATACTAATTTCCAATATTTTAGATGGGCAGTTTCAAAATGCTAAAGTAGAGATTGATACTATATCCAATGTTGAGATGAATTTGCCCAAAACTGCTGAATTTGACCAAGCTGATTTGGGAGATGGCAGACCGAACGGTAAGTAAATATTTTTGGATCAAAGCTATGTCACTATCAGAAACTATTGCCGAAGAAAAAGATACTCGTCCCCCTGTGGCGATTGGTCATGTGAGATTATATGTGAGTAATGTACTGGAAGCTAGCGAATTTTTCGTCAAAATAGGGCTGCGGTTAATTGCTCAATCAGAACAAGTAGCTGTTTTAGAATTACGGGGAGGAACGCATTTAGTTTTGAGAACAACACCAGAGGCTATTCCTTTGGGAACCAAAGCGCCTTTTGATTTGATGGTAGATGATGTTTTTGCCACGAGAGATGTTTTTAGAGAGTGGGGACTGACTGTTTCTGAGGTGGAACCAGGCAGAATCCACAGTTCATTTACCTTGACTGGGCCAGACGGCTATATATTGACGTTTAATTCCTCGCATACAGGTGGTAGAGAGGTTTAATGTGTGTGGGCATGGGGCATGGGGCATGGGGCATGGGGAAGAGGTGTGGGAGGTGTGGGAGGTGAGAGAAGCTTTTTTATATTCTTTTATATTCTCCAAACTCTCCCCCCTCCCCCCATACTCCCCACACTCCCCACACTCCCCACACTCCCCAAGAAAAAACCTTGACTAGCCAATGATTACCCAGTACATTCCATCTGGTGCAATTAATCTAAAAGAAGGTTCGCCAAATTCGTTAGGGACGATGGGTGTAACGTTAGTAGCCTTGCTGGCGATCGCACGTTGATGAAAAGTCCCAATATCGTCAACTTGATAAGTGAAAAGGCTTATGCCTAATGAACCTGGCTGAGCGTATTCGCGGCGATCGCTCGTAGGATAAAGTGGGCTATAAACTTGAAAAACTCCGACATTGGTCTTTGGTGAAGCGAAAACCGAAAGATAAAATTCTTGCCCTTCTTCAAGCATCAAAATCTGCTTAGTTGATGGATTTTTATAGCCGGATACCTTGGGGTTATTCTCTGACGGCACAAGTCCAAAAACTTCTGTGTAAAAAGAGGTGAGGCTGTGATCGGAAGTGATGAAACTTGAGTGAGTCCCCTCACTCGCTAATAACCCAGAACTGGTATTAATGGTACCGTAACCAGGACGGTCATAGTTATATCGCTGGAAAAATGCCTGTCGTGTCTCCTTGCCAATCACAAACATTTCCCGGACACCGACAAAGCGGTTATATAATCCCGTCCCCACATTGCCGATAAATTCAATGCCGCGCACTGGTTCGGTATAAATCCAGTCTCCGCCGCTGGCTTTGTCGTCGGCAAAAGCATCAGCGATCGCGTAAATATCTTGAGTCAGAGAAGCAAACCAGCGGCTACCTTCAATCACTGGCAAGGTATCACCTAGACCTTCATTGCGCGGTTGTTTCCACCACATTACCCGCACCAATCCATGAGCCGATGAGTTGCCATTTTGTAGTCGCAGTGATGTTAAATCTGAGGCATGACCGTAGAGTAATTTTGCCTGTTCTGCGGAAAATTCTCCTCTCTTGACTTCTTGATAGCCGAATTCATTCCAATATTTCAGAGTAGCTTCAATATCCTTTGATCCAACACAATTTTCAAAAATCCCACTAATCATTGTGATTTACCTGATAACTACAGAAAATTTACATTATTTAGTTAATATTCTGGTAACAGAAAGGATATATATAGTGCCGGTGTTCTGCTTCTGGTGTGAAGTTATCCCGTTCGATAACTGTTACTCGCTCAAAGTATTTAGTCAGTACTTTTGCAGCTAGCAGTCCAGCGATACTTCCCCCAATAACAACAGCCTGTTTAGGCTGGCGAACAGTTGATTGTAGAGATGAAGTAAATACTTCTAGATTGGTCATGCTTCTTACCTTTTGAGAAAATTTGGGTGGGCAATGCCCCTGAATTCTGCTGTATCAGTTAAAGAACAACGATCGCACTAGCCAAAACAAGACAATACCAGTAAGTGAACAGTATGTAAGTATGATGATCTTCCTTTGGAGAGCGATTTAACACAATCCGCGCTGCAATGAACCAGCTAAATACTGCTAGTACAATATCACACACTAAAGTACTTACAGTATTTTCCGTGGGCATCATTAATATGAAATGGATAATAAATGGTAATAATCCAAAGCCTAGACTCAGTATAAATCGGCTTGCTGTTTCTCCAAAGGCGATGGGAAATGTGCTTCGCTTAACAGCCAGATCGCCCTCTATATCCCGAAGATCTTGAACCGCGACTAGTGTACTCCAGATAGCACCGATCAAAAATAACCACCGCCAGGCGATCGGTGTAATTGGCGTTGAGTATGAGGAGCGATCGCTAATTTAGGGACTTCCAAATCAAAAAAACATGCAACTACTTCTTTTGGAGTAGGCGCTTTTGAAGTTGCTGCAATGGTGGAAATACGACAGTATGTCTTTTGACATAGTTGCACTCCAGCCCAGATACTACCCGTAGTGACTGTTTTTACTTGGTGTGAAAGAGAAAGTGAAAAAGGATTTTTTGTTGCTAACAGTAGGTTTACCGAGTTTACTGATAGCGTTTCCTGGCTTTGCTGCTGATATTGAAATTAAGCAGAGAAATACGGATAAATCAACCGGAGCGATTTCAGATATTCCTAGTTTGAGTGAAATTGAGTTACCTGCCACTAATGCTGAATTATTAACTCAAGAATCTGCACCGAGGGAAATTGAGCCAGAAGCTCAGCCGGAAATAGAGTCAGAACCCAGCGATAATGCAGACATTAACATAGAAGCGATCGCAGAACCAGATAACCTGCCCCAGTCTACACCAACTTACGTTATTGAAAAAGAAGAAATTGAAAAGCAAGGTGCAACCAGCTTAGCTGATGTTTTGAAAAGAATGCCTGGTTTTGCTATCAATGATGTCGGTCATGGTGCAGATATTCACACAGGAACATACTACCGGGGAGCCTCAATTAATCAATCTGTATTTCTGATTAATGGCAGACCAATTAACAATAATGTCAACACTTATCATGGTGGAACTGATTTAAATAGCATTCCTGTAGAAGCTATTGAGCGAGTAGAATTATACAGCGGGACAGCCTCGGCTTTGTATGGTTCCTCAGCCTTTGGGGGAGTTGTGAATATCATCACCAAAGAAGGTTATGGACAGCCGAAATTTTCTGGGAGTACAGAATTTGGCTCATTGAGTTTAAATAATCAACAAGTAACCTATGGTGGTTCGGCTGGTTCTGTTAAGTACAATTTCAGTTTTGAAAGGTTCTTTACAGATAACCGTTATCGCGTTCCTGTAGGTGCAGCAAATCGTGATAGCCAAGGGTATTTATCGAATGCAGACACAGCTACAAGTACTTACTTTGGTAGCATTGGTCTAGATTTAGATAAAAAAAATTCTTTGAATTTAGATATTACTAAACTCAGCAGTCGTCGCGGTTTAATTTATTTCGGTTTTCCTCTCCAAAGAGATAGATTAGACCACGATGGTTTAAATGTTGGCTTATCTTGGAAAACTCGGCTTGGTAATGGGGAAAGTTCTAATCTGACAACATCAATTGGTTATAACCAAGATTACTTCAGCACCTATGGACCTACAGGAGCATTTTACCGTACAGGAGTTTTAGATACACAACAACTCACTGCTAGAGTAGATCATGAATGGAAAATTACTGCCAATAATAAATTGCGTTGGGGTTTAGATTTGAAAAACACCGATTTAAACGGTGATGTTTTGAGTACAAATCCTACTAGGATTGGTAATAACGAAAGTGAAAATAGGAGTTTGTTCAATACAGCTTTATTTGCTGTGAATACTTTAAATATTGGTGAAAATTTTCTGGTTGATTTAGGACTAAGGCAAAGCTTTGATAGCGAGTTTGGAAGTTATCTCAATCCTAGTGTTGGTTTACGTTATGCCGTGACACCAATAGTAGCAGTGCGCGGAAGTTGGGCCGGGGGACAGCGCAATCCTGGATTAGATCAGTTATATGTTTATGATACAGTTCATGGTTGGGAACCTAATCCTAATTTAGAGCCAGAAAGTGGTTCCACTTGGACTGCGGGAGTAGATGTCAAATTTTCTAACAATTTGATTGGACAGTTCACTTACTTTGGTAGTAGTATCAGCGATCGCCTGGGAGTGATAGCAGGAAGGTGGGAAAACATTGGATTAGTTGATACCAATGGTTTAGAAGCCGCATTCCAATTAAAAATTGCTTCTGGCTGGTCAACTTTTCTCAACTATACTTATACAGATGCCCAAATCAAAACAGGCTCAGAAAGAGGTTTACAGTTAGGTTTAATTCCTTACTCCGTACTCCAAACTGGTATAGGTTATCAAAATGCAGGTTGGCAAGCTAACTTATATGTTACTTACAACAGTGGCGCTCGCAGATCTATATTTAATAATCCTGGTGACAGGACTACAGATTTTGCGCCATCTTTTGTGAATTTAGATTTGACTGGGCGTATACCTTTAACTAGCAATTTAGGACTGACAGTTTACCTAGAAAATTTGCTAGGTGAGCAATATGAGCGAGTTAATCGCATATATAGCCCTGGTTTTACTTTTCGTGTAGGTTTAAGCTCAAGTTTGTAAGTAATAGTTCCAAATTACATAGTCAAATATAGTCAGACATTTGCAATTTAGGTTTAAGCAACCCTACTTTCAGCATGGACACGCTTAAATAGTGGAGTTATCCGCCTTGGATGTACTACCTGACACCCCCTATCCCTCAGAATAGACTTGATAGAGTCGAAACCTTCGGGATTACTTTTTCTGCCGATGTTGAAAGATGCGTTCACGTCGGCATGAATCTTCAAACCATCTGCACTGACATACCACGCACGTTCGACACGTCTTCCTGAGAATATATGTTTTATCTTCTTGTTAGGTTGATAAGTTGGGATGATGTCCCAATCAATGGCAGAACTCTTGCTGGTGTAGCTTTCTTCTGCAACCAGTACGGTGATACCGTCAATATAACTAGGTGGTTTTGGAAAACCAGTAAACTTGCTTGAGTCAGTTTTGTAAGCTATTTTCGATAATTAAGCTGTTTTACATATTTTTCAAGTAATAATACTTATTCCATCCAGAAGGGGACTGGCAATGATGACGCTATCTTAGTAATAAGAGTGCGTAGCGATCGCTCAAATCAATGCGTCAATACCAGTAAATAATTATACTCATATAAATTTTAATTACTAATAATTTCACTGCACACTATGAAACTCATAGATTTTTCTTTATTCAAGTATTTTTTCGGTTGTATATTATTACTAAGTCAAAGGAAATCTGTAATTTTATTAAATGTTTAACTTTTAATAACCGTGGAAGAATTGCTAGAAGCTGTAGAAAGAATTCTACAAAACAAGCCTCTGGATTCCATTCAGTGGTTTGTGCTTTATCAGTCGTGGATAGGCAAAACTTACGATGAGATGTCACAGGGAACAGGTTATGGTAGCAACTACATCAAGCAAGTTGGCTCTCAGTTGTGGCAAGATTTGTCTCAAGCAGCTGGAGAGAGAGTAACAAAAAAAAATCTCCATTTAGTCTTAAGCAAATATTCACAACGCATAAGTTTGCAAAAAAATCAACCACAACAACAGTTCAACAACAAATTCAGATTCACAAGGCTTTATCCAAACTTATTTTCAGTCGGCAAGATGGAATTTCCTAGTGGTCCTGTGCCAGTAGACTCTGCTTTATACATCAATCGTCCTCCACTGGAAGAACTGATTTGTAGTGAACTCACACAACCTGGTTGCTTAATCAGAATTAAAGCACCCAGAAAAACGGGAAAAAGTTCACTACTCAACCAGATGATTGCTTATGCTAAAGAGCAAGATTATCAAATTGTCTACTTGGACTTTCAAGAAACTGACGAAGAAGTTTTTGCTTCCCTGGATAAATTTTTACGGTGGTTCTGTATCTATGTCACCAGGCAATTAAACTTGGTTCCCTGTCTGGATGATTTTTGGGATACAGAAATGGGCAGCAAAGTCAGCTGCAAAATCTATTTTGAAGTATATCTATTACAGTACATTTCAGAAAATCCTGTGGTTTTGGCTTTGAATGAAGTCCAGCGAGTTTTTGAACATCCGAATATTGCCCAGGATTTTTTACCAATGCTGCGATTTTGGCACGAACAAGCAAAGCAAGACCGAATTTGGCAAAAACTGCGAATGGTAGTAGTTCACACCACAGAAATTTATGTTCCCCTGAAACTTAACCAATCACCTTTTAATGTCGGGATTACAATTACTCTGCCACCGTTTACCCTAAAGCAAGTACAAGATTTAGCATTGCGTTATGGATTACAGTGGGCAGCAGATTCCCAAGGACTAGAACGCCTCGAACCTCTACAAGCAATGGTGGGCGGACATCCTTATTTGGTGAGTCTTGCACTTTACCATTTATCTAGGCAAGAAATGACCTTAGAAATGTTATTAGAAACAGCATCGACATCAGTGGGAATTTACACTCAGCATTTACGAGAACTATTGAGCTTACTGCAAAAAGAACCAGAATTAATGTCTGCGATGCAACAGGTAATTGCCAGCGATAACAAGGTAGAATTAGATGCGATCGCAGCTTATAAACTAGAAAGCATGGGTTTAGTTCAACTCAATGGCAATCAAGCTTGTGCCATGTGTGAATTATATCGTCTCTATTTTCGCCAACAGTTGGGAAAACACTGAGCTAAAAGTATTGAAGAAGAATACAGAATTCAGAATTCAGCAATCTTGAGCGTGGGGGATTCAGACCCGCCACTGATTGAAGACCACCAAATCTCCGATTTGGTGGGGGTGCAAAAACGCCGATTATTCAGACGCTCCTGCGTCGCTAACGCTGCGCTATCCGCCAGTCGCACAAAATTCATTCTGAATTCTGAATTCTGACTCCTGACTCCTGACTGCTGAATTCTGTTTGATAAAATAAGAAGAAATATCGCTAAAAACCGAGATCGTAATTCACTGGAATACCATGATTGAAACCACAGTTCGCAAACAATACGATCGTTTGGCATCTGTGTACGATCGCCGCTGGAAAAAGTATATTTCTGATACACTTTATTTTCTCAAAAACTGGGCAGAAATATCACCATTGGATACTGTACTTGATGTTGCTTGCGGAACAGGTGAATTGGAACGGTTGCTGTTAACTGAACATTCAACCCTAAAAATTGTCGGAGTAGATATTTCAGAGGAGATGCTAGCAATTGCGAAGGAGAAGTGTAGCGTTTATCCACAGGTTTCATTTCATACTGCTAGTGCCTCAGCGTTGCCATTTGCTGACAATAGTTTTGATGTGATTGTATCTGCCAGTTCATTCCATTACTTTAGCGAACCATTGGCAGCATTAATAGAGATGCAGCGTGTACTCAAGCCTAATGGCAAAGTTGTGATTCTCGATTGGTGTAAAGATTATTTATTTTGCCGAATTTTGGATATGATACTGAAGATTATTGACCCAGGACATCGGCAGTGTTACACCCAAGATGAGTTTCACCGTTTCCTAACTTCTGCCAATTTTATAGTTTCTCGTGGGACTAAAGTTCGTTTCGGTGTGTTTTGGGGACTGATGGTAGCTACAGGGGGAAAGGCAGGGGGAGCAGGGGGGCAGGGGAGCAAGGGGGCAGGGGGGCAGGGGGAGTAGGGGAGGCAGGGGAGGCAGGGGGAGCAGAGTAAAAAAGAGTTTTAGGATTTTTGCACAGATGCTCGAAACGAAGGAATTTTGAAAAAGCAAATCTGGGTGTGGATTGTGGGATATCCTTAAATAAGTGAAAGATTTGCCAAAAAAAAGTAAGAATGAAGCTGGCAGCAAGAGTAAGTCAGGTAACACCTTCATTAACCTTAGCGATCGCAGCCAAGGCTAAGGCATTGAAGGCAGAGGGAATAGATGTTTGTAGTTTTAGCGCTGGAGAACCAGATTTTGATACCCCAGCGCATATCAAAGCCGCAGCAGCAAAAGCTTTGGATGAAGGCAAAACCAAATACGGTGTAGCAGCCGGAGAACCAAAGTTAAGGGAAGCGATCGCCCGTAAGCTTAAAACTGATAACGGTCTTGATTATAAGTCAGAGAATGTCATCGTCACCAATGGCGGTAAGCATTCTCTGTACAATTTGATAGTGGCATTGATCGATCCAGGTGATGAGGTCATCATCCCTGCACCCTACTGGCTAAGTTATCCTGAAATGGTGACCTTGGTCGGTGGAGTTTCAGTGATTGTCCCCACAGATGCAACCACGGGCTATAAAATTACTCCCGACCAACTCCGTAAAGCCATCACACCCAAGACAAAGTTATTTATCCTCAACTCCCCATCCAATCCCACGGGGATGGTTTACACGCCAGATGAAATTAAAGCATTGGCAGAGGTAATAGTTGATGCAGATATCTTAGTCGTTTCTGATGAGATTTACGAAAAGATTCTCTACGACGGTGCAGAACACATCAGCATCGGTTCTCTAGGGAAGGAAATTTTTGACCGGACTTTAATCAGTAATGGGTTTGCCAAGGCTTACTCCATGACTGGGTGGAGACTTGGCTATTTAGCAGGGCCAGTGGAAATTATTAAAGCCGCCAGTACCATCCAAGGACATAGTACATCTAACGTGTGTACCTTTGCTCAATATGGAGCGATCGCAGCTTTGGAAAGTCCCCAAGACTGTGTAGAAGAAATGCGTCAAGCCTTCGCCAAACGCCGACAGGTAATGTTAGACAGACTCAACGCCATTCCTGGACTGAGTACCGCTAAACCAGATGGCGCTTTTTATCTCTTCCCCGACATCAGCAAAACCGGTCTGAAATCCTTGGAATTTTGCGACGCCTTACTAGAAGAACATCAAGTTGCAGTCATTCCTGGAATTGCCTTTGGCGCTGATGACAACATTCGCCTTTCCTACGCCACCGATTTGGCGACCATTGAAAAGGGCATGGATAGGTTAGAGAAATTTGTCAAGTCGCGTATTTAGTCATTTGTAATTTGATTTAGAAATAACAATGCCCTCTCTAACAGGAGGGCTTTTTTTAATAAACTCTTCTCAATTCTTACTCTCTGCGCGGCAGTCGCTCATGGGGGAAACCACGCCACTTGCTCATGGGGGAAACCCCTAAGACCGCAGTGGCTCCCCAAGACCGCGCTGCCTTGCCTCTGCGTGAGACTAATTCATATTTCTACTCAGCAACGCCTCAAATTCGTCCAACACAAGACTAATCTCATCTCCGGGTAATCCCTTACAATAAGAGTTAAATAAATCTACCCACGTACTTATATCAGAATTTATTAAACCCAGCAGAACGACGATAAAGTAACCAGATAAAAAGCGGTGAACCCAGCAAAGCGGTGACGGAACCAACTGGTAGTTCTACTGCTCCTAATCTAGAAAGTAAATCTGCAAAGGTAAGTAACCATGCACCTGCAAGGGCGGAAAGTGGCAAAACAAAGCGGTGATCTGTACCAACGAGTAGCCGGACACCGTGGGGGACAACAAGACCGACAAATCCAATTAAGCCGCTGATGCTGACTGCACCTGCGGCTAATAATGTGGCCACACCAACAATTAATAGGCGCGATCGCGTTAACGAAAGTCCCAAACCCACAGCCAAATCATCACCCAAAGCCAACACGTTCACCGATCGCGCCAGCAAGCATCCCCCCACCAATGCAACGATGATGTAAGGGCTAGCAGTGGAAATTTCTTGCCAACCCCGTCCATTGAGGCTACCAACTAACCAACTCAGCGCAATTTGAATTTGACCGTCTTCAGCTAAAAGTAGCAATGTACTTTGCACAGCACCAAATAAAGAACTGATCGCCACCCCGCCTAAAATCAACCGCTCAACTGAAATTCCCGACCCCGCACGACCGAGTAAAATGACGATCGCTGAAGTTAAGATTGCACCTATCCACGCGGCGAGAGGAATGGCGATGGGGAATATTTGCCACACAATCATGAAAATTACAATTAATCCTGCACCCGCAGAAATGCCGAGAATAAAAGGATCTGCAAGACTATTGCGTAACATACCTTGCAGCAACGCTCCTGACATACCCAAAGCCGCGCCCACGATGACAGCCGCACAAATGCGGGGGAGACGCAAATCCCAGAGAATTGTCTGTTTAACCGGATCGCCTTCCCGAAGAATGGCTTGCCATAACTCAGACATACTCAAAGGTACTGCTCCTTGGGAAAGCGATAGCGCTAGCGTTACCACCAGTCCTACACCAAAGATTAAAATAGCCCAGAGTACGCGGTATTCACTGAAAATTGTCTGAAATAGTCTTTTCATTAATTGAGGGGGAGTGGGGAATGGGGAGTGGGGAGATGAGGTGATAAGCAGATGGGGAGATGAGGGAGATGGTGAGAATAACTCCCTCGGAGCTAAAAATTAAATACAAAAAGCGGTTATTTGACCCATTAATAACTTGATGGGCATTTTGATCACAAGTGCTGGATACTGATAAAACTTGTAATAATGCTGTGAGTAAAATAATTGCACATTTAGCTGGTGAAGAAGTAGAAGTCCCTTCAACAGATACGAGTGCTTACTGCCAAGCTAGGGCAAGGCTTCCAGAAAAGTTATTAGAAAAACTTGATACGTAAAGAAATTCATGTGTATTTACTGGCTTATAATTTACTTCGGAGCTTAATGTGGTCGGCTGGGACTACTTACAATACTCCTCCAAATCGTTTATCGCTTCAAGGTACTCGACATCATTTACTAAGTTTTATTCCTAAATTAGAAACTGCTCACTCTCAAAAACGCATCCGACTTGATCGTAGTTTGCTGAAAATTATTGTTCACAAGGTTGTCCCCGACCGTCCTGGACGCAGCGAACCACGAGTCACTAAACGTCGCCCCAAAGCTTACCCCAGATTGACCAAGCCCAGATATGAATTACGTCATCAATTGCAAACTGCTTAATTGATAAGGCTTTCCGCTTTTCTTAGTGCCATTCGTACCAGGAACTTCAAGATTTAATTTATCCGTCGGTTGGATTAGGATTACTCTCAGTTTAGTAAAGTTGCATCTCCAGAACTAGCAGGTGCTTCCAGATAATTTCACTAAAATAGCGATCGCACTTTTTTATGAAACTCTTTTACACAGAAAGATCTCAATACGCCCGCATAGTTAGGGTTGCAATCATTGAGCTAAATTTAAGCGATCGCGTGGAACTGCAAAAAGTTACGGTGCGCGATCGCAATAGCGAATTACTCAATTACAATCCGACGGGTAAAGTGCCAACCCTGGCGACTGATGACGGATTCATCTTGAGTGAAACGCGGATCATCGTTAGTTATCTCAATCGGTTAAATCCTGAAATCAAAATTGTTGCTGATGATTCTGACGGATTTTCGCAGCAGCTTGAAGGCATCACAACTGCATTTATCGATGGTATTAGTATTTGGGCAAGGGAGCGAATATGGTGATGGTTGGCGATCGCCAGCACGACATGATTGGAGCCAAACGCAATCATCTTGCTGCAATTGGTGTCACTTACGGTTATGGAACTGAGGAAGAATTAAAGACTCACGGTGCTGACTTGATAGCTCATTGTCCAGAAGATATTCCACGACTTGTAATTCCTAATTTGTAATTTATCACTCAAAATAATGCCGCCATCTTTAACGTTTCTCCATAGCTTACTTTTGTTCAGTACTGCTTTTTTTGCAGGGGGACTGAATGCTGTAGCAGGTGGTGGGAGTTTTATTACTTTTCCAGCACTCATATTTACGGGTGTGCCACCCATCCCAGCTAATGCCACAAATAATACTGCTATTTGGGTAGCATCTTTAGCCAGTGCAGGAGCCTATCGTAAAGATTTAGGCATCAAACGAGAAGTTTTCTTGCTTTTATGTGGCATCAGTTTCATTGGTGGAATCATTGGCTCTGTGGCTTTATTGTATACATCGTCAGATGTGTTCAAAAAGCTAATTCCCTATTTATTACTACTAGCAACATTAGTATTCACCTTTGGCGATTCCGTAAGAGGTTGGTTGCAACTTCAAAGTCAGATTATTTGACACAACGTGGAGGAACTTTTCTATTTGATTCTCAAGGAAAATTAATTTACGAACATCGCGATCGCGGTATTCTTAGTTTTGCCGAAAATATGAGCAATCCCTTATTGTCTGCGGCGATGAATAAATGTACTAGAACCACAAGCTGGTTCAAAGAAGTTAATGCAGAGATCAGTTCTTAGAGGAAAAGGCGATCGCAACCTCGATCGCCTTTTTGTTTGAGTCAAGCGATGTCTACGACGGGCTGCACCTACGCACTTATACAGTTTCTAACAAATAAATCAGTGCCTCCACTAAAGCCTGATTTTGTTCATCAGTCCCAACAGTGATGCGTAATTTATCCTCTAGTCCTGGCTGCTTGAAGTAGCGGATTAAAATTCCCTGTTCTTTGAGTTTTTGATAAAGATATTCGGCATTTCCTGTTGGAGGTTGTGTCAGCAAAAAGTTAGTTTGGGAATCCCAAATCCGAAAACCTAATTGTTTCAAGTCTGTTGCTAACTGATTCCGCGATGCTTTAATTTTTGCCACACAAGTATTTTTATAAGCTTGGTCAGTAATTGCAGCAGTACCAATTGCACAGGCGATCGCATCAATGTTATAGCTATCTTTGACTTTAAACAATCCATGCAACAGCTTGGGATTCGCCACTCCAAATCCCAGTCGTAACCCTGCTAAGGAATAGCCTTTAGAAAGTGTCCGAATCACGATCGCATTTTCATATTCCTTTACCAAAGCCAATGCATTTTCTTCGCTAAAATCTACATAGGGTTTGCAGAATAAACGAAAAACCTAGATAAATCAAGAGATTCGGGAGGATAAAAGAGAATAAAGTGCAAGTAAAAAGGATAAAATAGGTAGAAACCCTTGTACCGAGTTGCGTTGAGATGTA
>JAHHHB010000067.1 GCA_019359545.1 Desmonostoc geniculatum HA4340-LM1
TATCTCATCAAGGTTAATTCTCATGTAAACCAGTATTTTGTTTGCAAATAAAATCACCTTCTACCTAAATATAATTTTTAGCGTTCGCACTTTTTTGGCCGACCTCACAAAATCGCATTGCTCCCGTGCGAAATTAAGTAAAACACATGCCTCAAACCCTTGCCCTGTAAGGCATCGACACACTTCAACGAAAAATATGGGGTTTCGGCGATTCGGCGAGGTGTGTCGATGAACATTTGATAAAAAGTTTTTACCGATATAGTTGGGTAAATATTGGTATTTTTGGTAGGATTCTACCTAGCATCAATTTGATGAAAAAACCTCTCAAACGCCTTTTCCATGAAAAGAAGACAAATTCTTGGCTTCCTGGGTATAGCAGTTGCTGGCTTATTGCTAGCAATTAGTTTACCTTTAGTTACGCCTTCTCCCGTAGTCGCCCAGTCAAACAACATACTTGTGTCAGCTGCTGCTAGCCTCAAAGATGCGCTGGAAGAAATTAAGCCTCTGTACCAACAAAGTAAATCAAATGTGAATATTACTTATAATTTTGGCGCTTCTGGTGCTTTGCAGCAACAGATTGAACAAGGTGCGCCGGCAGATATTTTTATTTCGGCTGCTAAAAAACAAGTAGATGCCTTAGAAACAAAAGGACTTCTCTTGCCAGGTAGCCGTGCCAATCTAGCAAATAACCGTCTGGTTTTGATAGTGGCTCAGGATGTTGAGGGTATCACTAGCTTCTATAATTTAACAGATGCCAAGATTAAGAAAATTGCGATCGGTGAACCCAGAAGCGTACCCGCAGGGCAATACGGAGAGCAAGTTTTAAAGAAATTGAAACTTTACGATCGCCTTAAACCCAAATTAGTCTTTGCTAACAACGTGCGTCAAGTCTTAGCAGCAGTCGAAACTGGTAACGCCGAAGCCGGTCTAGTTTATGCCACTGATGCCAAAATCTCCAAAAACGTAAAAGTTGTAGTCGCTGCTGATGATAAGTTTCACTCACCGATAGTTTATCCGATCGCTGTCCTCAAAAGCAGTAAAAATCCTTCTGCGGCCAAAGAATTTGTCCAGTTTTTATCTGGCACTCAAGCTAAAGATGTACTCAAAAAATATGGGTTTATTGTGCGTTAATAGCTTTTGATTTTTGAAAAGATACGTAGGGTACGTTAGCTAAGCGTAACGCACCAAGTCCTTGCCAAAGATGCGTTACGGATTTCATCCTAACGCATCCTACAGTAACTTATTTAAATTGTAGATACATAAATACTGAATCGAGTGGAAATAAAAGAGCAAACCCATATTTTTAAGTGTGAGTAACAAAAAATAATTAATTAGAATAATGTCTATTTAAAAAGCGTGTAACTACTAAAAATTATAACTTTTGGTTGATGAGATTGCTATTTAATCAAAGGAAAATTCTCCTAGATTTCAAAAAATATCCCTAAAGAAATATGTCTAGAATCAAAATTAATAACTTGCAACCTGACAATCAAATTAAAGTACGGAAACTATCTGAGGCAGATATGATGGCAATCACTGGAGGAATTCAAGTGAAGCTTTTAGGTAATAATTTTGTCGAATTGATATTCAACGGTTTTATATTGACGATTTAAATTTAGTAGAGACGTTGCAATGCAACGTCTCTACATCTGTTGGAATAGACGTTGCATTGCTGAATTCTGAATTCTGACTTCTGACTTCTGTTTTAAGAAGCTGCCGATTGTAACTTTTCTAATCGTGCTAATACTTCTGAACTGTGAATAGTTGGGTTTACTTTGACAAAAGTCTCGCGCAAGATGCCTTGAGGATCGATGATAAAACTGTGGCGCATAGATAAGAAACTTAGCCACGAACCGTAAGCTTTACTCACCGATCCATCAGTGTCAGCCAATAAGGGAAATTTTAATCCCTCTGAATCACAAAATTTAGCGTGGGAATCAATGTCATCAGCACTAACACCAAGAATTTGGGTGTTTTTTTCGAGATATTGGGGTAAATCTTGCTGAAAACGACGAGCTTCTATAGTACAACCAGAGGTGAAATCTTTGGGATAAAAATACAAAACTACCCACTTACCACGAAAGTCGGAGAGGGAAATTTTCCCATCACCCGTGTTGGTTGGCAAGGTAAACTCCGGCGCGGGTTGATTAATTGTGGGAAGTTTACCACCAAGGGCATCGGCATTAGGAGTAAAATTCAGCCAGCTAATAATAGAAATACAGCTGGCAAATAATATGCTTAAAAAAGTGCGGCGGGAAATCATGGTGCAAACCAGAATGACAACTTTACACAAGTTTACAATTCCTGGTTGCTATTGATCTCACTCTGAGTCAGATTGGGGAGGAATATCTGTGCTTTCGATGTATTGGCTATCTAGGAGAAAGGCTCCTTTAGGGAAGCGAATACCCCAATATCCACCAGGTCTACGGTCAAGAACTATACCTTCTTCGCCAATCCGAATCACATCGGGGGGGCGCAGCATGGGCATAGGTTCAGCGGTTTTAACGTAGGGTGGTAATGCTACGACACGGACTTTACTACCAATAGGGAATTCTTTAGACATCTTGAAAAAGCTAGCTTCAAAATAGGGAGTGGGGAGTGGGGAGTGGGGAAGAAACCTTTTTGATGTTTGGTTGGGGGATTTTCCCGTGATTGACTAGCTTCAAAATAGGGAGCGGGGAGTGAGGGTTTAGCAATGCTAAACCCTCACGGGGTCTTGGGGGTCAAGAGATCCTTATTATATGAACTTCTGGCTTGAAAGTCTATGCATTGGATATAGGACTCATATTTGATTTCTGAAAAAAATCCCTACACTTACAAAGTACTTTTTTAGGACTTACGCATTGACATAAAAGCAAAAATGGCAGATAGAGTTTTCAAAGCTTTTATCTAGGTTTTTCAATCATATTTTGGCGATCGCCAGCAATCAAAAGCAACCTCCAAAAGCCTGGAACAACGTATTTACGTTGATACACAAAATAGTTCTTTTGTACAGTGCGTAAGTCCTATTTTTCTTACTCCCTACTCCCCACTCCCAGCATACGCAGATAATTTCAAAAAATCAAAACGGATTCCTATATTGGGTATGAAAATAGGGAAAGGGAAAGGAGATGAACTTTTTCTCCTTTCCCGCCTTCTGCAAGAAGTCTGTATAACTGTTTAATTCTTGGCTATGGAAAAAAGTGCCTGGACATCAGTCAAGGGTAAGTGCCACAGTATTTCCGGTTGCCAAGTATCTGGGTCAAAGTCAGAGTGAAGACCACGTTGGTATGCTTGCCAGAGTCGATTCCAGCTAAATTGTTGTTGAGAATTTAGGTTTTTATGGATGGCTCGCAACAATCCTAGACCCAGCATCAAGTTAGTTATAGTAAATTTTGTACCTAGTAAAAATGCCTGTATTTTTGCTTCGCCTATTGGGTCTGTGCCATACCCTGTAAGAACGTGAACCCCGTCATGGAGTTGTTTACGACGGCTACCTGTGGTGAAGGGTGTTAGGTTGTCTTTGTCGAGGAAATTTGCCCAACTTCTGCCGAAAGTGCCAGTAGGGAAGGAACGCAATTTTTCTATTTGGACAATTGGAGAAACATTTTTTCCCTGTATTTCAGTTAAGCGATCGAGTAAATCTAATACTTTTTGGACGCGAGGAGGAAGATTTGGGGAAGCGGCAGAGGGTTGCATCATAATCTAGGTTGAAAAAGGGAGTGGGGAGTGGGGAGTAGGGAATAGGGTATATTCCAGTACGGTTCAGATAAACCCAAAATGTGGGATTTCCCATAATTAGCGAGCTTGGGATGAGATGGGCGATATTGCCCATCCCAAACTATTAACTCTTTTTTTAAGATTAAAAATTATTGAGGATTGCCTTGTTGACGACGCTGTTTCATGTTCTGTTGGAATTGTTCTAGTTTTTGCCGTTGTTCAGGGGTTAAAACTGCTTGAATCTGTTGTTTCTCTGATTCGCGGATTTGTCGCATTTGGGTTTTTTGTGCTTCAGTCAGATTTAAGTCAGCAAAATTCTTCCATCCACCTCGACGCTGACCTGGTTGGCGTTGACCTTGTTGACCTGCTTGACGCTGAGCCTGACGCGCTTTCTTAGCTGCTTCTAACTTTGCTTTTTGTTCTGGGGTGAAAACTGCTTCATATTTGGCGCGGCTATCACGGCGAATTGCCTGAATTTGGCTTTTTTGTGCATCGGTTAGTCCCAACTCTGCCCAAGGTCCCTTCGGTTTTTGTGGAGTTTGTGCGAGTAGCAGGGGTGAAGGAGAGGCTGTTTGAGCTACGACAGCAAAGGAAGTTGCAGTTAAACTTAAAGCGATCGCTCCAGCAATTAATGATAATGTTTTGAGTTTCATTACTTATCTCGTGGTTCTTGCCTGTTTGGATGCCACCATCATAAGAATTTTTCTTCAATAGTTACATGAGGAGAAAGTCACGGTTATGCCCATGACTTTAGTCATGATTCAATTATGACAAATGTGACTGACAATAATAGGAGTTAGGAGTTAGGAGTTAGGAAGAGAGACGCGATTCATCGCGTCTGTATAAGAGTTAGCAATTAGGTGTTGAACATTATGAATCCGATAATTCAAATTAAAAAACATCCTTTTCCGTCTCTGCTTTATTTAGAATGGATATTACTGGCGATTACTGCTTTGATAGCAGTTATACCACCTCCCTTAAGGCGATTTCGCTCTAGACGGTTAGACATATCAATTTGTGGGACATTTCCAGATTTATCAATTTGTAATATCTTGCCAGAATTGTCAATTTACAGTCTGATTATTTTTGCTTTAATGGGCTTGTGGTTACCCAAAAACAATCGCAAAAGTAAATTAATATACACGATTGTTCAAATTTTATTGATTTTGCTTATTGGGCTTTTTGGTGAAAGATTTGCTCGTCTTTTTCCGTTTCTTTACATAATTTTGGTTACTCGCAGTTGTCTAATTTTTCAGTTGCCTGGTCGTTTATTCATTACAAGTTTGTCATTTACTTTATTTTTGCTGACTACACAATTAAAATATCAATTATTCAATTTTCAATCTTCACCACAAGCTCAAGAACGTTTTCGATTTTTCAGCTTAAACTGGTCATTGGTGTTTGGTCTAAGTTTAGTTTTTGTGTTGTTGATGATGAATGCGGTATTATCTGAACGGCACAGTCGAGAAAAACTAGCTATTGCTAATGAAAAACTTCGTCAATATGCCATGCGAATCGAAAATCAAGCTACCTTGGAAGAACGAAACCGGATTGCTCGTGAAATCCATGATTCATTAGGACACTCTCTAACTGCTTTAAATCTACAATTAGAAACTGCTTTAAAATTGTGGCCATCTAATCCAATGAAGGCTGAGACATTTCTGGCAACGGCAAAGGAATTAGGTTCAAAAGCGCTCAAAGATGTCCGTCAATCTGTTTCGGCTATGCGTTCCAACCCATTACAAGAGCAATCTTTAGAACGTGCGATCGCTGGTCTTGCAGAAGATTTTCATCGCTCAAATGGTATTCTACCAATTTATCAAATTAATGTTGAATATTCTTTACCGCCTGAAATCAACACTGCTATTTATCGGATTACTCAAGAATCTTTGACAAATATTTCTAAATATGCATCTGCAACGGAGGTGAAAATAGAACTTACTACCATCAGAAGCAATTTACGATTGATAATTCAGGATAATGGTAGAGGTTTTGATATCAGGCAAAATACTACTGGTTTTGGACTTCAGAGTATGCGCGATCGCACTTTAGCACTTGGAGGTGAATTTAATATTAATAGCACTCCTGGTTCTGGTTGCAAAATTATAGTTAATATTCCTTTAACGAGGTTGACATGACCATTAAAGTATTGCTGGTAGATGACCAAAGTTTAATTCGTCAAGGATTAAGAGCATTATTAGAACTAGAACCAGATTTAGAAATAGTAGGAGAAGGAGAAAATGGTCAAGAGGCGATTCATTTGATTGCTGAACTTCAGCCAGATGTTGTATTGTTAGATATCAGAATGCCAATTATGGATGGAGTTGCAGCTACACGAGAAATCCAAAAGCATTTTCCCAAAACGAAGATTTTAGTACTGACAACTTTTGATGATAATGAATATGTCTCGGCAGCTCTGCAAAATGGGGCAATGGGTTATTTATTGAAAGATACACCCTCGGAAGAATTAGCTGTCGCTATTCGCGCTGTATATAAAGGATATACTCAATTAGGTCCAGGAATAGTCAAAAAATTGTTGACTCAATTTTCTCATCCTACACCAACTCAGTCACCGCCTGTACCATCTAGTTTAATTGAACTCACTCCCAGAGAAAAGGAGGTTTTGCGGTTAATTGCTACAGGCGCTAGTAACCGAGAAATTGCTCAGGAACTTTACATTTCTGAGGGGACAGTAAAAAATCACGTTACGAATATTTTAAATCGGTTAAATTTACGCGATCGCACTCAAGCTGCTATTTGGGCAAATACCTATTTATCCTATTTGAATGAGCCAAGTTAGATAATTTATAATTCTTCGCCCAGCTACTTATACAACCGAAAAATCAAAAAGAAGAAGGCGAACGCTAGAAATTGCGAACCTACCATTTTGATTAAAATTATAAATTCCAAAGACGCGATAAATCGCCGTCTCTACAATAATCATTCCTTTGTAGAGACGGCGATTTATCGCGTCTGATGCCTTAACCGAACAGTATTGGGGCTACTCCTAAAAATAAGTTTTTTGATGGCTTATTTAAATAATTCCAAACATTCGTTTTTTAAAATGCCTTTGATGATTTTAATTTTTCTAAGTGACTGAGCAATCACTTCTTCGCAAGATATATTAATTTGTGATTGATTAACCGAAATTAAATCTTCAATTGAAGCACCATATACAATTTCTGATAAACCACTCCAAACACAAGCAGATGCACACATCGGACAAGGTTCCCCAGTTGTATATATGCTATAACCTTCTAAAGAGGGGTTTTTAAGTTTAGCTGTTAAACTACGAATGACGTTGATTTCGGCATGGGCTGATGGATCGTTGTCTGTTTTGACAGTATTATGAGCTACGGCAACGACTTCGTTATCTTTAACAATTATTGCACCGTAAGGCGCATCGCCTTTTTTAGCTTCTGCCAATGCTAAACGCATAAAATATTCTGAGTTCATATAAGCTGGGGATAACATCAGGATAAGGTTTAATAATATCGTATTTCTAATGCTATAACTAGGAATTAAGATTAGTTAATGGTCGAATATGCTACTGAGTAGAGAAACCACAGAATTTTACTTAAAAGACTTGGAAACACCTTTAGGTCAAGCCATTAATTTAACACTTGCCGCTTTGGTGCTAATTTCATCAGGAATTTTTGTGGCAGAAACTTATAATATTCCTGATTATGTCCGCTTTCAGTTGAAAGTCGCTGATACTGCGATCGCTATCATTTTCCTGGTAGAATATTCACTCCGTCTATGGAGTGCGGAAAATAAAATTAAGTATATTTTTAGTTTTTATTCGATTATTGACTTAATGGCAATTTTACCATTGTTTTTAGGAATAGTGGATATCAGCTATATCCGCCTACTGCGATGGTTTCGGATTTTACGATTAATCAGATTTATAGATAGAAAATTTTTATTCGCCAGTATCAGCACTGAAGATGGCATGATTTTTGCGCGAATATTATTTACATTATTTGCAATTGTTTTTGTTTACTCCGGCTTAATTTATCAAGTTGAGCATCCCGTTAATCCTGAAAAATACGCTACGTTTTTGGATGCATTTTATTTCTCTGTTGTCACAATGACAACTGTAGGATTTGGCGATGTGATTCCCATTTCTGAATTAGGACGCTTGTTAACAGTACTGATGATTTTTACAGGAATTGCGCTGATTCCTTGGCAAGTGGGAGATTTAATTAAGCAAGTGGTGAAAACAGCTAATCAGGTAGAAACAGTGTGTTCAAATTGTGGTTTGGCTTTTCACGATGTCGATGCTGTGTTTTGTAAAAGCTGTGGAACTAAGTTACCTAGTCGAAAGGTTAATTGAGAGATGCTTTACATAACAGGGAGTAGGGAGTAGGGAGTGGGGAGTGGGGGAAGTGTGGGGGGAAAGATTTCTTCCCCATCCCCCCACACCTCCCACACCCTTGGATTTCTCACAAGTGAGAAATCCAGGCTTAAGGCGTGGGTTCCCTACTCCCTACTCCCTCTCCCCTACTCCCTCTGAATAAATATAGGACTTACGCAAAAGTACACGCTGTAGGGGCAATTCATGAATTGCCCCTACGTGAAAATAAGGGTTTTGGCTATTGTTTGCGTAAGTCCTAATAATTTTACGTAAGTCCTGGCTAGATTTAGAAACCCATTTTTTTAACAAGTCGGTAATTTGGGTAAAAAGTTGTGTTTAATTAACTGCCATTACACTCTATAATAATTTAATTTTTACCTTCTAAATAACTTCTTAATGTCGATTTAACTTATATAAATCTCAAGCAAAAAGTTTAGATGATAATATGCCCAAAACCCTGCACTGAATGTTTCAATATAAGTGCGTGTAGTTCACGGTAAAATAATCTTTCTCTGGCAAGCACTCAAGAAAGAGAATATAACCAATGTCTAACCTCAACTTGATTTCAGAATATAAAAGCTTTGGTGGTAAAGTCGGCTTTTACAGTCATTCCTCCTCAAGCTGTAACGGTGAAATGCGCTTTTCCATCTATCAACCACCACAAGCAACTAAACAATCCGTGCCAATTCTCTATTTTCTCTCTGGTTTGACTTGTACAGAAGAGAATTTTATGGTGAAGGCGGGAGGAGTGCAGCGCTTTGCAGCTGAGTATGGTTTGATACTGGTTGTACCAGACACCAGCCCGCGGAATACTGGTATTCCGGGTGAAGATGATGACTGGGACTTTGGCACTGGTGCAGGGTTTTATGTTGATGCGACAGAGGAACCGTGGTGTCAATACTACCAAATGTATAGTTATGTTGTTGACGAATTACCTGTTTTAATTACTGCAAACTTCCCAGGTAAAGCTGATAAACAAGGTATTTTCGGTCATTCAATGGGGGGACATGGGGCGCTAGTCTGTGCAATGAGAAATCCAGAACTCTACAAATCAGTATCAGCTTTTGCACCTATTACTGCACCTATGCGTTCTCCTTGGGGTCAAAAGATTTTCAATACTTATCTTGGCAGCAATCAAGAAAGTTGGCGGGCTTATGATGCTAGTGAATTAGTTAAGAAAGTAAGATATCACAGTTCGATTCTCATTGACCAAGGCACGGCTGATAAATTTTTAGCTGACGAATTATTTCCAGAAGTGTTTGAACAAGCTTGTGCAGATGTGAACCAGCCCCTACAGTTACGTTACCAAGAAGGCTATGACCACGGTTATTATTTCATCTCTAGTTTTATTGAAGATCATATTCGCCACCATGCGATCGCTTTATTATAGAAATTTGCAAGTACCTGATAATTTCGATGTGCAACTAGCTCCAATTTCGTTGATCGCTTTGATACCCATCCATTTTATTAAGTTACGAACAAACAATGCGATCGCAATTTACCTGTAAAGCTGTTACGATCGGATAGTCGAGCCTATCATTAAATTAGAATTGTTCGGGAGACTCCAAAGCATGAGTGAAACTGCCCAAAAACTTAAACTCGAACTTTCTCAGCTTTCTGCAAAAGAACGTGCTGAAATTGCCTACTTTTTAATTCATTCTCTAGATGAGGGTATAGATGATAATCTAGAAACTGCTTGGGATACGGAATTAACCCAACGGTTGGAGGATATTAATCGCAAAACAGCTATTGGAGAACCATCATCTCAAGTTTTTTCTGAGTTACGAGAAAAGTATTCGTGAAGTTTATTGTTATCCATACCGAAGCTAGAAAAGAGCTTGATGCTGCAATAGGTTACTATGAAGCTCAAAAAGTAGACTTGGGACTAGATTTACTGTCTGAAGTGGAAAAAGTTATCCTTAAAATTCAGCAAAACCCCAATTTAGGAACCCCACACAAGATTGAAGGAATACGTCGTTATGCTATTCAACGTTTTCCCTATCTGATTTTTTATACTGAGCTTGAAGAAGTTATTTGGGTTATTGCCATCGCCCATAGTAAACGCAAACCGAATTACTAGAAACAAAGAAATATTGAAATTTAATAAAAAAAGACTCTGCTTTTAGTAATACCTTTTGGTGTTTGGGTTAGTTAGATTTTGCCATTTTTATCAAACAGAATTCAGGAGTCAGGAGTCAGAATTCAGAATGAATATAACTGTTATCAAGACATATCAATAATTTTAGTTACTACTTGTTAGTATTTAAACAAATATTAACAATAGCATAAAAAAGTTAAAATAATGTCAACGAATTTGATAGAAAAAAATATCAAAACTGTCCAAAATTGGGGATAATTTTGAGAAGACGAAAACAATAAACACCATTTACTTGGATAAGGTTTGATGTCGATAAACTGCTCTGACTTCAGGGGAGGATTCATAAATGAAGACTCCGGTGCCATAAACCTGAAGAAGAAGTGATTGGGAGCAGATGATGAGCGAAATAGAGAAAAAGTTAAGCGCGAGGACATGGATTTAGTATGGTTAACAGCAGTGCAATCACCCCAGCACGACGCTTGAGTGAAAAGTTACCTTTACCGCTCAAACGTTTAGCAGATTTGGCTTATAACTATTGGTGGAGTTGGAGTGGCGATCGCGTTTCTTTATTCCAAACCATCGATCCCCAAGAATGGGAACGCTGCGGGCATAACCCAGTGGCGATTTTAGAGTCCGCAAGCTACGAGCGTCTCACCCAATTAGCAGAAGATCCATTCTACCTCAAGCAGATATCCGCCCTCGCGCGTGAATTTGACCAATATATTAAACAGCAAGATACTTGGGTCAGTGGAGTTGCACCGCAAGTATCCAAAGAACGCCCCATTGCCTATTTTTGCGCGGAATTTGGCATCCACGAATCCCTACCCGTTTACTCTGGTGGCTTGGGGATTCTGGCTGGGGATCACCTGAAATCATCATCGGATTTAGGTGTACCGATGGTTGGTGTGGGCTTGTTGTATCGCCAAGGTTATTTTCGGCAACGCTTGAACCGCCACGGTTGGCAAGAAGATTATTATATTGATAATCCCTTCCAACAGATGCCCCTAGAGTTAATTAAAGATGACCAAGGGGAAGCGGTGACTATCCAGCTACAAGTCCGGCAGCGGTTTGTGAAAGTGCAAATTTGGCGAGTGCAAGTCGGGCGAGTGACATTATATTTATTAGATAGCGATCGCAACGATAACGATCCCATTGACCGCTGGCTAACAGGACACCTATACGGTGGTAACTTAGAAACCCGCATCGCTCAAGAAGTTGTTTTGGGTATTGGTGGTGTCCGTGCTCTGGATGCCTTGGGAATTCAACCTTCTGTCTATCACCTCAACGAAGGACACGCTGCATTTTGCACCTTGGAAATTGCCCGCTTAGAAATTGAGCGCACTGGCAAATCCTTCTACGACATCGAAGCCAAGGTGCGGAATAGTTGTGTATTTACTACCCATACCCCCGTTCCCGCCGGTCATGATGTCTTCTCCCCCGATTTAATTGACTCCTTCTTTGCCAGCTACTGGCCGCAATTGCGACTTTCCCGCGAGCAATTTTTGGCATTGGGTGCAAGGCGACTGGGCGACCCTTGGGAACCCTTTGGGATGACCGTTTTGGCGCTGCGGATGTGTCGGGCTTGTAATGGCGTGAGTGAATTGCACGGTCAAGTTTCCCGTAAGATGTGGACAGTTCTGTTTCCGCAGCGATCGGAAGATACAGTACCAATTGGTTACATTACCAATGGCGTTCATGCACCCACTTGGACTGCACCTCTGTTGGCTGACTTATACAATGAGTATCTGGGAGAAGACTGGAAAACTCATGCTGTCGATCCCAACATGTGGGCTAAAGTTGACGAAATTCCCGATGAGGAACTGTGGTCACGACATCTCATCCTCAAAGAACGATTGATTGCTTTCACCCGTTATAAAGTGAAGAAATCACGGGAATTGCGTGGCGAAAATCAGCAACTCATTCAAGCAACTGACAGCTTACTCGATCCCAATGTATTAACCATTGGATTTGCCAGACGCTTCAGCCCTTACAAACGTGGGGATCTGATTTTGCGTGACGCTCAACGGGCATTAAAGATTTTTGGTAATGCTCAACGTCCAGTACAAATTATCTTTGCAGGAAAAGCCCACCCAGCGGATGAAGAAGGCAAGCGGATTATCCAGCGGTTAATGGAATGGTGTCACAATTCCGGTATTATTAACCGAGTCGCCTTTATTGAAGATTACGACATTTACACTGGACAAAAATTGGTGCAGGGTGTGGATGTTTGGTTGAATAATCCCCGTCGTCCCCTGGAGGCTTCTGGTACAAGTGGACAAAAAGTCTGCTTTAACGGCGGTCTTAATTGCAGCGTTCTTGATGGCTGGTGGTGCGAAGGTTATCAAGCTGGTAAAGATGGTAAAGGAATTAACGGTTGGGCAATTGGTGAAGATGCTCATACTAGCGACCAAGAATTGCAAGATCGGATTGATTCGCGATCGCTTTATCAGTTGTTAGAAGAAGAAATCGTTCCTTTATACTATGACCAAGATGCCCAAGGCATTCCCCACCGCTGGGTACAGATGATGAAAACGTCCATTAAGACAAATGCGCCGTTATTCAACACTGACAGAATGATTGCTGACTACGTTTCACAAGTCTATGTCCCAGAGATTTCTAAAAGTGTGGAACCAATTTTAGGAAAAGTTCTGCTTTAGGGAACAAGTAGTTAGGGAACTCCAAAAAATAAATTATTCCCGTTCCGGGGACTTCCAAGAAATTAATTACCACTACTTGTGGGGTGGACATCTTGTCCGCCCTTGGCTTGGGGCGGGCGAGACGCCCACCCCACAAGAAGTAGTTAATTATTTTTTTATTTGCAAGTTCCCCGGCCGTTGATAAGTAAGTCAACCTAATTAAACATAATTACAGATAATTAGAATCTTGAAAGTCACAGAAGTTAAAGTTCGACCTTATCACTCAGATGATGAACAACAGGTTATCGAGTTGTGGCATCAATGCAATTTAGTTGTCCCTTGGAACGACCCGAAACGTGATATCGAGCTAAAGTTTCAATTTCAACCACATCTGTTTTTAGTAGCAAAGGAAAGGTATTTAGAAGACTGAATTCACTAATTGTAAAAAACCAGTTTTGTTTTGTTTGTCTCTCAACTTGTCTTTTATAAACTATATTCCAAAACTCAAATAAGTTTGCAATGTGAATGGCAGTACCCTCTTTTAAGAACGAATCAACATTGGGTCATAAATTTGGCACTCTTGAACGCCATACTTGCCCAGAATTAAGCTAGCGCTATCGAGGTCGTTGTCTGTGCCACTAAGGATAAGTATGTAGTTGCCTTGCTCAATTTGCTCGTTGTAAAAGCGTGCCCACTCATCTGGTATTCCTAGCCTCACAGCGTCAAAGCGATCGCTTAAAGTAACACCTGTCGATCCAATCAATTGAGGAAAGTCTTTGGAAATTAAAGAAATTTGAGTTACTGGAAAACCTGCAACAAGCATATCGTTAATTGTCGCTTCAGCATTATCTATGCGATCGAAGTAATTAATTGCATACTTGGCCAGAATTCCACTTTTATTAGGAATGGCAGTAACAGAAGTTGTTGTAGTCAAATAATTTGTACTTCCATACTCACTGTTAAGATGCTCGTAAATGCCGAACTCTTCAATACCCCAATGCTGTAAAATTGCTTCTACTTGAGCAATTTCTAAAGATGTACAATCGACAATTATTAAATAGTGTCCATCCTCTACTCGCTCGTTATATGCTCTAGCTTGCTCTTCCGACATTCCCCAACCAACTAATGCACCAGCAAAAGTCCCAGTAGCAGCACCAATACTTGCTCCCACAAGGGTTGTAACCAAAGCAGTTGCCGCTGCCCCAGCCAGCATTATTGGCCCGACTCCAGGGATTGCTAAAGTCCCAAGACCTACCAATAAACCAGTCAAACCACCAACAGCACCCCCTGAAAGTCCTCCTACTGTTGCACCTTCGTCAGCTTTATCACCATTAGCAATGTCATAATTGGGGTCTGCATTCTGTACAACTACAGATACTTTCTCCATCGCCAAACCAGAATCTTTCAATTCATGTAGTGCCTGTTCTACATTTCGACGATGAGTAAATACACCTATAACGCGTTGATTTTGACTTAAAATCATTATTACTCCTTGGTAGCAGGGAAAATTAGTTACCTGCAAATCTAATATTTCAGCACTTGTAATCTTAAATACAAATTTGTTTAACTGGAATTCATCTTAAGTAGTAAGATATACCTCTAAATGCCGCGATCGCTACGTCCTTAAGACTTAATTAACTCCTCCATGCGAACAATTTCTCACTGTAAAAATCAGTGGGTAAGTCCCTATGACTGTACTATTGTGATTGAATCAAGCTACAGTTTTTGTAGGTAAGAGTAATCCTGTTGCTGTCTCTCGAATGCTGATTATCTCGTTAACATAAGGGGCATGTGAACAAGGAAAACTTCTGTTTTAGGTTCTGGAAGCGATAAAATCAAAAATAAATTTATGCTGTGTTTATGGCAACTGAACTCAGTAAAGCCAAATCCCAAACAGAACTGGTAATCACTTGGGAAGCCTTACCCAAAGATTTTAAACTAGAGGATGAACCAGTCAAGAATATAGGTCACCCACTTCTGGCTGGTACGGAGAATATAGATCACCCAATTTTGGCTGGTGCTTTGCGTGAAAGCCTAGAAATCAGTGGATTCATCCAACCCCAGATGTTGATAGCTTCAAACTTTGGGCTTTGTGCGACAATCAACGGGCAATTTATTGCCAAAGCACCAGACTGGGTTTATGTACCATCGGTGAATGAAGTTGTAGGGAATCGCAAGAGTTATACACCGAATTTAGAAGGAGATATTCCGGCGATCGCTATGGAATTTCTATCCGATACTGAAGGTGGAGAATATTCGGTTAAGCGAAGTTATCCACCAGGAAAATGGTTTTTCTACGAGCAAATTTTACAGATTCCCATCTACGTAATTTTTGACCCAGATGGTGGTTTATTAGAATATTATCAACTGGAAAATCAACGTTATGAGTTAAAGCAACCCGACGAAAATGGTCGTCATTGGGTTGATGTAATGGGCTTATTTTTAGGAACTTGGCAAGGTACAAAAGAAGCGCGAACTGGTTATTGGTTACGCTGGTGGGATCGAGCTGGTAATTTGTTACCGTGGGCTGTAGAACAGATTGAACAAGAACGCCAACGCGCCGAACAGGAACGCCAACGCGCCGAACAAGAACGCCAGCAAAAAGAACAGCTGATTGCTTATTTGCAATCTCAGGGTATAGACCCGAATAATTTGCCCAAATTCGAGTAGATATAGATGTAGGGGCGTACAGCTGTACGCCCCTACAACCGATTGATGTGTTGCAAAGATTTAGCAAAACAAACCAGTTTAAAAATTAAGCACTCACAATATAAGATGAGTCGATCGCTGCTACACGACTAGCATCCACCAAAGCTTGATATACCATCACAGCTACCTCAGCGCGTGTGGCATCGCGGGTAGGATTGAGTTGTTTGAGATTAGGGTAATTAACGATAATCTCTTTTTTAATAGCCTTGATGACTTCATCCTTAGCATAATCAGGAATCTTTGCTTGGTCGTCAAAAGTTTTGGTAGTTGCTGTGCTATCACCAGATAATCCCAATCCATTTACTAAGGAGACAATCACTTGCACCCGCTGGATATTTTTGTTGGGGCCGAAGGTATTATCGGGAAAACCAGAGAGAAATAAACCTTGATATGCTTGCTGAATTACCTTAGATGCCCAAAAGTCTGCTGGTACATCTTTAAATTTGGTAACGGCGCGGTTTGGCGATGGGTTGAAAGCTTTTACTATTAATGCTGCATATTGCGCCCGTGTCATCGTAGCATCAGGTTTAAATGTGCGATCGGGAAAACCGTTAATTATCCCCAATTTGACTAATTCCCGAATAAATGCCCCTGCCCAATGATTAGTAATATCGGTTAATTCAATAGTTGGCGTGGGTGTTGGTGTTGGCGTGGGTGTTGGTGTTGGCGTGGGTGTTGGTGTTGGCGTGGGTGTTGGAGTTGGCGTGGGAGTTGGTGTTGGAGTGGGAGTTGGTGTTGGAGTGGGAGTTGGAGTTGGAGTGGGAGTTGGTGTTGGAGTGGGTGTTGGAGTGGGAGTTGGTGTTGGCGTGGGTGTTGGAGTTGGAGTGGGAGTTGGCGTGGGTGTTGGAACTGAACTATCTGCAAACTCTACGTTTCCTGTGACTTTAGTCCGATCTATTGTATTTCCCACGGAAACCAGCTTGTTGGAACTGGCATTTTGCAAATCAAATTTACCGTTATTGCGTAGAGTATTGCCTCCTGGATTATTGCTACTGCCGATATCCGGTAGGGCGCTTGCAATTATAGTTAGACCATCATCAGTATTATTTTCACTGAGATTATTACGTAATACGGGACGGGAACTACCAGAAACGACTATCCCAGAACGATTTTCAGAAATTTTGTTATCTCGAAGTATGGGTGATGCGGTATCACTAATGGCAATACCAAAACCTGTTTTGAAGAAAGTATTACCTTGAATTTGACCTTGGGAATTTTTAGCGATCGCAATTCCATTGGCTGCATTCTCACTGAACACATTACCTAGAATAACTGGGTTAGCATCGCCTGTAGCAAATACTCCTTCCCGCTTGCATTGAGTGAAGGTGCTGTTTGCAACAGTAGGCGCAGTTGATTCAATCCAGACACCACTACCACGGCTAGCCAAATTTGTTACAGTCACTCCCCGAAGTTCGGCTTTATCCAACAGCACAAAAGTAACATTTTGACCAGCAAAAGTACGGCTTAAGTAATTACCACTTCCTTCAATCAAAATGCCGTTACCTTTGTTGGTTTCATTACCCACCACCGTCACCCCAGATGGAATCGTTAGCGGGAACACTTCACCGCTAGCAGCATTGTAATTACCGTTTGCCAGTTGAATCTTAGTATCAATTGTGGCTACCTTCAGGGCTTGCGTAATACTTTTGAACGGCGCTTGTTGACTACCAGCATTGGTATCGCTGCCTGTTACTGGATTTACATAAAAAGTTTGAGCCATATTTATACTTCCAAAAAATACATAGCTATCCTAGCGCTAACCATGAAAAAGGGTAGCAGTTGATGCATTAAGTAGCTAAAAGTACTTTTCAGGGGAAAGTAATAAAATTATGCAAATGTTTTTTAATTACTTCAAGACTTATACCGTTTCACTTTACACGTAGTGACTTAACACTTAGACTGCTCAACTAGGCTATGAACAAGCCCCCACTATATCGGTACTCCGATATAGTGGTGGGTAGTTCACCTCCTATCTGAAACAAAACTGTCTACATAAGCACCAGATACAAACCCTTTGAAATTACGAATTATGACTTAGAAAGTCACCACGCTCCGAACTGATTCACCTTTGTGCATCAAATCAAAAGCATGATTAATTTGCTCAATGGGCATAATATGGGTAATTAAATCATCAATATTTATCTTACCTTCCATATACCAATCAACAATTTTCGGCACATCTGTACGCCCTTTAGCGCCACCGAATGCCGTACCTTTCCAAACCCTTCCAGTTACTAATTGAAAAGGACGAGTACTAATTTCCTCTCCAGCACCAGCAACACCAATAATTACGCTAACGCCCCAACCTTTGTGGCAGCATTCTAATGCTTGACGCATTACTTTCACATTACCAATACATTCAAAACTATAATCAGCACCGCCTTTTGTTAAATCAACCAGGTAGGGAACTAAATCACCCTCTACTTCTTGGGGATTGACAAAGTGCGTCATGCCAAACTTTTCTGCTAAAGCGCGTTTGCTGGGATTAATATCCACCCCAATAATCATATTTGCTCCCACCATCCGCGCCCCTTGGATGACATTTAAACCAATACCACCCAAACCGAAAACCACCACATTTGCTCCTGGTTCCACCTTGGCTGTATTAATAACTGCACCAATACCAGTAGTCACGCCACAGCCGATGTAACAAACCTTCTCAAACGGCGCGTCTTCGCGGATCTTTGCTAAGGCAATTTCCGGCAGCACCGTATAGTTAGCGAAAGTAGATGTACCCATGTAATGATGAATCATCTGCCCATCGATACTAAAGCGACTAGTGCCATCGGGCATAACACCGCGTGCTTGGGTTAGGCGAATGGCTTGACAAAGATTAGTTTTAAAGCTGAGACAATATTCACACTGACGACATTCAGCAATGTATAAAGGAATCACATGATCCCCTGGTTTGAGACTAGTGACACCAGCTCCTACCTCAACCACCACACCAGCACCTTCATGTCCCAAAATTGCCGGAAATAAACCTTCGGGATCGATACCAGAAAGGGTATAGGCGTCGGTATGACAAACCCCAGTGGCTTTAATTTCGACTAACACTTCCCCAGCTTGTGGCCCAGATAGTTCAACCGTTTCAATAGTCAACGGCTTACCTGCGCTGTAAGCTACTGCTGCTTTAACTTGCAACGTCAGCCCTCCTGTATAGTCAATCAACTTATTTGAGTTTATATCGGGGATTGGGGATTGGGGATGGAAAGAGGATGGGGGGATAAGGGGATGGGGAGATGGGGGGAAAGAAGAATTACTTTCTCCCTCATCTCCCTCATCTCCCCATCTCCCCACTCCCCTCAAATATGACTTTGTAAAAATATCATTCTCTAGCTAGATTGGTTAAAGGCGGCGACAGTTGTTTTGACAACGATGTAAACTTGATGTCAGCAGCAAACCCCAAGTAATTTGTCCACCCTCAATTAATAAATTTTGTCACAGCTTATGAACCCTGCCCTAACACAAATTGGCACTCAAATGTCCAACCTGACTGGCGTCAGAGCGATCATGAAGGATATTATCGAAACGTTACGATCTGGTGCAGGGCAGCAGTTTATTAATTTGAGTGCTGGTAACCCGCTGATTTTACCGGAGGTAGAACAGTTATGGCGGGATTGCACTGCACAGCTTTTAGCTAGTTCAGAATATGGTGAAGTAGTTTGTCGCTACGGATCAAGCCAGGGCTATGCACCATTAATTGAAGCGATCGCCAATGACTTTAATAAACGCTACGGGTTAAAATTGGGCGATCGCAATATCTTTATCACCCCCGGTAGTCAAACCCTGTATTTCTACGCCGCTAATATATTTGGTGGCTACACCACCAGTGGCCAGTTAAAACAAATCGTTTTGCCTCTAAGTCCTGACTACACCGGTTACGGCGGTATCTGCTTGGAACCAAAAGCCTTAGTCGCCTACAAACCAACTCTCGATATCGATGCAGCTGCCCACCGATTTAAATATCGCCCAGACTTCAGCCAAGTGACGATTACCGAAAACACTGGTTGTGTCATCTTTTCTCGCCCTTGTAACCCCACTGGAAACGTCCTCACTGACGACGAAGTGAAAAAGATTGCTGCCCTAGCCTCGCCCTACAATCTACCCGTCCTAATTGATTCAGCTTATGCGCCTCCCTTCCCGTCATTGAACTTTACTGAAATGACCCCAGTGTTTGGCGATAATATTCTCCACTGCATGAGTTTATCCAAAGCAGGATTACCAGGAGAAAGGATTGGTATTGCCATTGGAGATGAAAAGTGGATTGAGGTGCTAGAGTGTTTCCAAGCAAACGCGAGTCTGCATTCTTCGCGTTATGGTCAAGCGATCGCTGCCCTAGCAATTAATTCTGGTGCCTTAGTAGAAATTTCTGAGACTGTTATTCGTCCCTTCTACCAAAATAAGTTTACCGTTTTAGAAACTAGCTTAGAACAAGCAATGCCCAAGAATTTACCTTGGTTTCTCCATCGTGGTGAAGGAGCAATTTTTGCTTGGTTGTGGTTAGAAAATTTACCCATCACTGACTGGGAATTTTACCAAGAACTTAAGCAAGTAGGTGTAATTATTGTACCTGGAAGTACCTTCTTCCCCGGTTTAAACGAAGAGTGGGCACACAAGCACCAATGCTTCCGTATTAGCCTCACTGGCAGCGATGAAGAAATTGTCACTGGTATGCGACGTTTAGCCAAAGTAGCCCAAGAAGCCTATCAACGTACCGCTGTCAGTGCGTGAGGAGTACTGAGTGCTGAGTGATAAGTGCTGAGTGATAAGTGCTGAGTGAGGAGTGAGGAGTGAGGAGTTAAGAGTTATTATTCTCCCCCCTACTCCTGTGCCCCTCTGCATCTTCCAATGCCCTATGCCCTATGCCCAATGACAAATGACTAATCCAAAATCCAAAATCCAAAATCCAAAATCCGATGATTGGCTAGAAATTGGTAAGATTGTTGCACCTCAAGGATTGGCTGGGGAATTACGAGTTTATCCTGACTCGGACTTCCCTGAACGATTTGAAGTGCCAGGAAAACGTTGGTTGTTGTGTCCTGGTGAGACAGAACCCCAAGCAATCGAATTATTAGCAGGACGTTACATCAGTAATAAAAACTTGTATGTCATCAAATTAGCTGGAGTGGAAAATTGCAATCAGGCAGAGGCATTGCGGGGTTGTAAGTTAATGGTGCTAGCTAGCGATCGCCCCCAATTAGCCGAAAATGAATATCATGTCCTCGATTTGATTGGTTTGGAAGTCTTCATGCAAGCATCTGGCGAACTTGTAGGGACGGTGGTAGATATCATTCCCGCCGGCAATGATTTGTTAGAAGTAAAATTGCACCCATCTTTTACTACTACCAAAGAACAAATGACAAATGACAAAGCACAAAAGACAGTTTTGATTCCCTTTGTAGAAGCGATCGCCCCAGTGGTAGACTTACAATCTGGTCGCATTGAAATTACACCGCCATCTGGATTATTAGAAATTAATAATTAGTTAAAATTTGGAGGCTGGAAAGTGACTCAAGCTTTACCCAAAATCGTAACTTTTGAGGAATTTGTCAAGTGGAAACCAGAGAATGAACGCTATGAATTGCACAATGGAATAATTACTAAAATGCCTCAACCTGTAGGATACCATGAAGAGGTAACAGGATTTTTAGCCTTTGAACTGACTAGAGAATGTATCCGTTTAAATCTACCTTACTTCATACCCAAAACAGCACTAGTCAAGCCACCTGAAAATGAATCAGGTTATTCGCCAGATGTACTGTTATTGAATCGCCCTAATTTGATAAACGAACTTCTGTGGAAAAAAGAATCTACTATTAGTCAACCCGCATCAATTCCTATAATTGTTGAAGTTGTTAGTACCAATTGGCGTGATGATTACCTCAAAAAATATGCTGATTATGAAGAAATGGGAATTCCTGAATATTGGATTGTTGATTATGCTGCTTTAGGCGGTAGGGAATTTATTGGTAAACCAAAACAACCTACGATATTAATTGGTTCTTTGGATGAAGGTGAGTATCAAATTAGCAAATTTAGGGGTACAGATCGCATCCAGTCCCCAACATTTCCAGAGTTAAATTTAACTGCTCAACAGATTTTTAAAGCGGGTAATAATTCATAGTTCGTAATTCATAATTCATTCATACGCTCTCTATCCTGTGGCCAGAGCCAAGGGATTTAGTCACAAAGGCTGGAAAAATTTTTCATGGGTTAGATGGCCATCATCTGGAAAATAAGTATAATTACATACTGAGCGAATCCGTCAAAATCCTTTTGTAATGGAGTGTCGAAATGACATTAGCAACGACTCCACAAACAAAGCCTTTAACAGATGAAGAATTAGGTAAGATCAATGCCTACTGGCGTGCAGCTAATTATCTTTCCGTTGGGCAAATATATCTACTCGACAATCCGCTACTGAGAGAACCGCTAAAATTAGAACACGTCAAGCCCAGGCTTTTGGGTCACTGGGGAACAACACCAGGGCTGAACTTTATTTATGTTCACCTGAATCGGGTCATTAAAAAATATGACCTCAACACGATCTACATTGCTGGGCCTGGTCATGGAGGCCCCGGACTGGTAGCCAACACCTATCTAGAAGGTACTTACAGCAAGTACTACCACAACATCTCCCAAGATGCTGAGGGAATGAAGAAACTCTTCAAACAATTCTCTTTCCCTGGTGGTATTCCCAGTCACGTCGCACCGGAAACACCTGGTTCCATCCACGAAGGCGGGGAACTAGGTTATGCCCTCGTCCACGCTTACGGTGCTGCCTTTGATAACCCAGACTTGATCGTTGCTGCTGTTGTGGGTGACGGTGAAGCCGAAACCGGTGCTTTAGCGGCTAGCTGGCATTCTAACAAGTTTCTCAACCCCGTGTCTGATGGTGCGGTACTGCCAATTCTGCACTTGAATGGGTATAAAATTGCCAGCCCAACAGTATTAGCACGGATTAGCCATGAGGAATTGGAGAGTTTATTTGTAGGCTACGGCTACAAGCCATACTTTGTAGAAGGTGACGATCCCGCAGATGTCCACCAGCAAATGGCAGCAACTCTAGATACAGCGATCGCCGAAATTCAAAGTATCCAAAGAGAAGCCCGCGTACATGGTTTCACTGAACGTCCCCAGTGGCCGATGATTATCATGCAAACTCCCAAAGGTTGGACGGGGCCGAAGGAAGTGGATGGCAAAAAAACGGAAGGTTATTGGCGATCGCACCAAGTTCCCTTAAGCAACATCGCCAAACAGCCAGAACACCTGAAACTCCTAGAAGATTGGATGAAGAGTTACAAACCAGAAGAACTCTTCGACAGCAACGGTAAGCTAATTGAGGAACTAGCAGAACTAGCTCCCAAAGGGCATCGACGCATGGGTGACAATCCCCACGCCAACGGCGGTATTTTGCTGCATGACCTGAAGATGCCGGACTTTCGAGACTATGCTATAGATGTTTCTCAACCGGGGAAGGCGATCGCTGAAGCTACCAAAGTCAGTGGTAGATTTCTCCGGGATATCATGGAATTTAACCAAGAAAGGCGCAATTTCCGCGTTTTCGGTCCCGATGAAACAGCATCCAATCGTCTGGATACTGTGCTGGAAGTCACAGACCGGACTTGGGAAGCCCAGATTCTCCCCGAAGATGACCATCTTTCACCAGATGGTCGGGTGATGGAAATTCTCAGCGAAACTTGTTGTCAAGGATGGTTAGAAGGCTACCTCCTTACAGGTCGCCACGGCTTTTTCTCGTGTTATGAGGCCTTCATCCACATCATTGACTCCATGTTCAACCAGCACGCCAAATGGTTGAAAACTACCATAGATATTCCCTGGCGGAGACCAATTGCTTCCCTGAATTACTTACTTTCCTCTCACGTTTGGCGACAAGACCACAACGGTTTCTCCCACCAAGACCCCGGTTTTATCGACCATGTGGTTAATAAGAAAGCAGAGATTGTTCGCGTGTATTTGCCCCCCGATGCCAACACTCTGCTATCCGTAACAGACCATTGCTTGAGAAGCCGGAACTATGTCAACGTCATCGTTGCAGGGAAGCAACCGGCGTTGCAGTACCTCAATATGGATGCAGCCGTCAAGCACTGCACCAAAGGCATCGGCATTTGGGAATGGGCAAGCAGCGACCAAGGCGGCGAACCAGATGTAGTACTGGGTTGTGCTGGCGATATTCCTACCTTAGAAACCTTGGCGGCGGTAGATATCTTGCGCCAGCACTTCCCTGACTTAAAAGTGCGGGTAGTGAACGTAGTCGATTTGATGACACTACAGCCAAAAAGCGAACATCCCCACGGTTTGAGCGAAAAAGACTTTGATACAATTTTCACCACCGACAAACCGATCATCTTTGCGTTTCATGGCTATCCCTGGCTAATTCACCGCTTAACCTACCGCCACACTAATCACAAGAACTTGCATGTGCGTGGCTACAAGGAAGAGGGAACCACCACCACCCCCTTCGATATGGTTGTTCTCAACGATCTCGATCGCTTCCATCTAGTAATTGATGTCATCGATCGCGTGGACAAACTCGGATCTAAGGCAGCTTATGTCAAACAGCAGATGCAAGATAAACTGATCGAACATAAGCACTACATTGAGAAGTACGGCGACGATATGCCGGAAATTCGTGATTGGAAGTGGCCATATTAAGTGATACGTTAGGCGATCGCTAACGACAAAAAACCCTAGAGAAAAAAGTCTCTAGGGTTTTGCTAACAAAATGGACGAATATTTGCAAATATTTAAAATGGCATTCATTGCCACTTCATGCTTAAAAAATAATCACTTTATCCTTTAAATGACCAAGCCTCGTTGGGGCGGGAGTCGGGAGTCGGCAGTAGGGAAAAAAATAGCGACCCCAACCACCACTCTACAAGCCCCGTCTTTTAAGACGATTGCAAAGGCCCGAGGTCTCAAGCCCTGGTCAAGAAGATAAAACAGGTGTACTCACTGCCACCAATCTATCCGGCTTCAACATGGCAGGGGATTTGACTAGCAACGAAAGAGGTACTATTTACGCGTATAACGATGCTTCACCCCAATAGGAAAATATTCAGCATCGCCCATTGGCGCTAATGCAACCTGTGGTGTTTGATATTCCACAGGAACATAATTAGCAAACTCGCTATTTAGCCGTAGCAGTTGTGAAAGAATAGAAGATGCGATCGCTTCTCTTCGATCTTCACTACCCTCTATCCCTGGTGCTAACTCCACAACCACAGATAAAAATCGGTTTTTGTCTGCATCTTCTTTCACCTGCAACACAAATTTACCCGTCACCCATTCTTGAATCACTGGTTGTTCTAATCCCACCGTCACATTTTCTGGATAGATATTCGCCCCAAAGTACGAAACTGTAAAGTTAGAACGTCCAAAAACATAAACGAAAGGTAATGAGTGAATACCTCTGGGTGAATGGGGAGTGCTGAATTCTGAATTCTGAATTCTGACTTCTGAATTCTGATTCTCTAACTCTGCAACAGGATCGAATCCCCATTTGGCTAAAAATTCCAGCATGGCATCATAACTAATAATGCCGCCAGTATCCAAGATGTCATAACGCACCAATGGAACACCGTTATCTCCAGAAAATAGCAATGCGCCATCTTGAACTTCAAAAAAGCGGCTGCAAGGATCGTACTGCACTAACGTCGGTAAACGCGATTCGCCGAATAAAGCTTTAGCTGCGTCGGGATTCTCTGCCAAAAAACGACGAATACAAATACTTAACGGCGTTTCATTGCCCAAAACTCCTGCATCCGCAGTGCCGTAAAGTGATGCAAAATCATAGCAGAGATTTTGTGAACCAACTCGTTTACCAACCAAACTCCGCCATTCTTCGCTGAATACTTCTCCCGCCATGACAAATTTAATCTGATATTGCTGCCACTCCACACCACGAGCAATTCCAGTATCAATGACATCTTTCAAAAATGGCGGATATCCCAAAAGTACCACTTGCTCGAAAGCAGAACCCAACTCTTGCACAACTCGCAATATTTCTTCTTTGTTGTTACCGGGAGTGATTACAGTCAGGGGATAACCTTTACTCGCAAGATAGCGACAGCAATTAGTGGTGAACATTCCACCTACCCAAGTACCCAAAGTGAAACAAATCACAGCTAGAGTTCGTCTAGTATCTGTATAAAAACTATCGTGAAAAATCTGTTCAAAACGTGTGGCGATTTGGAGTTCATCTGTGAAAAAACGAGGCCAAAATGTCGGTTTACCACTGGAACCAGAGGAAGCGGCTATCATATCGCACCCTTGGAGTTGTCCGTTGCGGCACAAGTCAGCTAAGGGATAATGCAGTATATAATTTTCTTTAGCGATCGCTGGAAGTTTTTGAAAGTCCTCCAAGCTTTGAATACTCTCAGGATTAATTTCTCTTTCTGCTAAAAAAGCTTTGTAGGCGGGTACGTTAGCCGCTACATCGTGAAATAAACTCAAAGGTATTGAACCTTGAGTGTTGACATGTCGTTGCAGTTGAGTTTCTAGGGGAGTAGAAAGAAAATCTTCAAATGCTTTAATTGCTCGCTGGCTTTGTGATTTACAGTTCATGATACTTATTGTTTATCAAACAGAATTCAGGAGTCAGAATTCAGAATTCAGAATGAATTTCGATCGAAAAAGCAGTGCTTCTCTACAAGACGCACTCGTGTTCGCAGCGTTAGCGACGCAGGAGTGTCTGAATAACCGGCGTTTTTGCATCTTCAAAGGGAGACGCACTCCCGTTCGAGCATCTTGATTCTGACTCCTGAATTGTGAATTCTGAATTCTTCTTCAATTTTTAAGTTCGTAAATAAGTATACAAAAGCATTAGTCTCTATTTAATCAATATTCCTTAGGATAGCAACACCCTACACCTAACGTTTGGTAAGATATCCGAAAACAAGTATACGCTCGTTGTAATCATTAAATAAAACCTTAATTCATCCTTGGGCACCATGCAGGTCTATTGCAGCAAACAACACACGAATGATAATGGCAACCGTTTTTGTACTCTTTGCGGTGAACCATTACCTCTTGCTGTGGGGCAGGTTATAGATAATCGCTATAAAATCATACGTCAACTAGGCCAGGGTGGCTTTGGACGCACTTATTTAGCCCAGGATAAAAATAAATCCCATCAAACCTGTGTGCTGAAGGAATTTGCACCCCAAGTACAAGAAAAACAAGATTTACAAAAAGCTAAAGAATTATTTGAACGAGAAGCCAATGTCCTGAAAAAACTCCAGCATTCTCAAATTCCCCGTTTTCACAGTTCGCTGCAAGTGAACATAGGTACTAAAGATTTTTTCTTTTTAGTCCAAGATTTTGTAGATGGTGACAATTTTGACCAGTTATTAGAACAGCGTCGCTCTCAAGGAAAAGTTTTTAGTGAAGAAGAAGTAATTACCCTACTGCAACAGATTTTACCAGTTTTATCTTACATCCACTCACGAGATGTAGTTCACCGTGATATCTCTCCCGATAATTTAATTTGGCGGCGTTCTGATAACCTTCCAGTGTTGATTGATTTTGGTGGCGTCAAGCAATTGCCGGCTTCTCAAGGTTTTTGGCGCACTCAGTTGGTTGGGAATAACACTTTGCTCGGAAAAAAAGGTTATGCTCCAGAAGAACAGCTAAGACAAGGAAAGGCATTTTTTAGTAGTGATTTATACTCTTTAGCGGTAACCGCATTGGTGTTACTGACGGGGCAAGAACCGCAAAAATTATACGACAGCTATCAGGGAATTTGGTACTGGGGCAAGCAAATCCAAGTGAGTCCCAAACTAGAGTCTGTGTTAAAAAAGATGCTGGCTTATAAACCGAGCGATCGCTATCAACGAGCCGAGCAAGTCCTCAAAGATTTACCATCGCCAAATGCTACCAAACCACCAGCTAATTATATTACCAAGATTAAAACAATGGTAGTTGCTCCTGGAAAACAACGCGCTAGTGCGATTGTTAGTAGATTCCAGAACAGAACCCAAGCAATCGCCAAACCGGCATCTTTCCCCCTTTGGATTCGTCCTTTTGTCATGAGTTTGGGGGGCACAGCTTTAGTTGTCTTAACTGGTGCAGGTGCTTGGGCGGTGGTAAATGCAGTGATTCGTGGGGTATCTTCAATCACCATTCCATCAATTTCCTTACCGCAAATTCCCCAATTACCCAATCCTAGCGGAAAACCAGTCAGCGATCGAAATACAAGTGGCAAGCTTGAGCAACTTATCAGTCGCCGCCAACAGTTAGAAATTTCCGAAGGATTTTTTACGCGCTTCGTAGACGATTCATTTTATACAAAAAATTCCCAACTAAAGGGACGTAGCCTCACATCAAAACCTGAAGACGCTCGTTTTCGGGATGAATGGTACAGTATCGGAGATGAATTTTTAAATAAAATAGAACAAGCTAACCTTAGTACAGCAGCGCGTCGCAAACTGGGGAATTACACCACACAAGATTACGAAAGATGGAGACGACAAGCGCGATCGGGGGAATTCGGAGACTATACAATTAGTCAGTTGAACAAAGAAACAAATGAAAAATTCGATCGGTTGTTTCCTGACCAAGACCGTGGGAAACTCAATCAGCAAACTTTCGGTCAAATTTGGTATGCGATCGCAGCCGATCGAATTAGTAAAGTACAATCTGCCAAGTAACGGGACACGGGGACACGGAGACGCTCTTACGCGGGGAATAACAAATGACAAATGACAAATGACAAATGACAAAATTATATTGTTCTAAAGGACATGAAAATTCCCCAAGTAGTCGGTTTTGTCTTCAGTGTGGTGAGAAGTTATTGGATACGCCCATGAGTTATGGTATACAAGCAGGATTAACTTTAGGCGATCGCTATGTGATTGTCCGTCAAATCGGTCAAGGTGGCTTTGGACGCACTTATTTAGCTGAAGATGTTAACCGTTTCCGCGAACTTTGTGTTTTAAAGGAATTTTCGCCCCAAGTCCAAACCGCTTACGTTGTCGAAAAAGCTGAAGAACTTTTTGAAAGAGAAGCGAGTGTTCTCTATAAGTTGCAACATCCCCAAATTCCCCGTTTCCGCGAACTGCTTCGCATTAACTTACAGGGCAGAGAATATCTGTTTTTAGTGCAAGATTATGTAGAAGGGGAAACTTACAACTCTTTGTTAAATGCTAAAACAAAGCAAGGTTTGCGCTTTACAGAAGCTGAAGTGCGCCAATTATTGCAGCAAATTTTGCCAGTGTTGGAGTACATCCACTCACTAGGTGTAATTCATCGAGATATTTCTCCAGATAATTTAATTCTTCGCACCGTTGACCAACTACCAGTATTAATTGATTTTGGCGGTGTCAAACAAGTAGTAGCAACTGTAGCTTCCCAATATTATCAACCTGGTGGAATGGCATCTTCCCCATCACCAACCCTATTAGGTAAAGTAGGATTTGCTCCCCCAGAACAGATGCAAACTGGGCTAGTGTCTCCCCACAGTGACTTGTATGCCTTGGCAGCAACAGTGTTGGTTTTACTGACAGGTAAACTACCCCAAGAATTAATTGATACTTATAATTTAACCTGGCAATGGCGACGAGAAGTTAGCCTGAGTCCCCTTTTAGGACAAGTAATAGATAAAATGCTATCTGCCAGACCAGGCGATCGCTATCAATCAGCCCGTCAAATACTCCAAGCCCTCAACCCGCCTCCACCAAACTATACCCCCACTCAATACCCCACCCCACCACAACCCACATCCGCCACCGTCGCTGTCTCCCCTCCACCCCCCTCATCTCCCTCATCCCCCTCATCCCCCTCATCTCCTTCCCAATGGACACCAACAAAAACCTTCCTCACAGCACTAGTAGCAGTTGGTACAGCCGGATTAATTTTCTGGGGAGTCACTAGCAACCGCGATCGAGGAGGAGTTGAACCTGGTCCCACACCCAGTCCAATCCCAACCAGTAACCAGCCAGTCGATCCCTTAGCCCAATACTCACCAGCCGAACGCCAGCGCAAACAAAGATTAAGCGATCGCCGTCAACGGTTGGGTATTGATGAGAGGTTCTACATTAACTTAGTGAATCAAGTTTTTTGGGACAAAAATCCCAGTTTACGAGGACGGACTCTCAGCAATGGTTCCGAAGACGAGAGTTTGCGGGCAGAATGGGATAAAACAGCTTCAGAATTGCTGGAAAAGCTTGCACCACTGAGTTTCAGTGCCCGCCGACAACTGGGAAATTATACAACTGCTGAACGCGATCGCTGGAAAGTCGAAGTCAACCGCATCAACGTTGGTAGTCGTTCTTTGTACGATTTGGGTGATGCAGCATTTTTAAGTGTATTCCCTGAGCAAAGAGGTAAAAACTTTTTAGATCAGCCCATTGGACAAGTTTGGTACGGGTTTGTGAGCGATAAACTCAGTGCTATCCTGGCCGGTAGTGCTTTCCAGAAACTTGTCTTCGATGTGGGCGCTACCAGCAAAACAGTCAGCGGAACTCTTCAACCTGCTGCTGGTAAAGTTTTTATTGCTGAACTTGCCAAAGACCAAGCTATGGAATTGAAGCTACAAGCAAATTCCCAAGTTTTATTATCAGTCTACTCACCCTCAGGAAAAATCAAACTTTTAGAAGATTCTACCCAGCGTACTTTATCAAGTAAATTACCAGAAAAGGGTTTTTACGAGTTTGTCATTGTTTCCACAGCATCGAAACCGATAGATTATAAACTCACCATTACAGCCCAAACTCCCACCCCAGTTGCATCTCCAACACCAACGCCTACGGAAACACCAACCCCCACACCAACTCCTACAGAAACTCCCACATCAACTCCCACACCAACTCCCACACCAACTCCCACACCAACTCCCATAGAAACCCCCACACCTGAACCTACACCGACGCCTAGTCCTGAGGTGACGCCTTAGAGTAATAAAAATTAAAAACATCAGCCTTGCTGAGTAGAGGAAGAAAGCCTCATCGCCACTCAATTATGAAAAACTTGCTACCAATTGTACAGCCATGATTGCGTTGCTCCTTCGCGTAGCCGTCCCATCCCTTCTACCCAAAACCCTCATGTAGAGACGCGATTCATCGCGTTTTCAAAGACTTGGTTTTTCTACTTATTATTAAAATCTCTCCGCGTAATATCATGTCCGGATAATTAGTTATGATTCCCAAAGTCATTGCACCCCACCCCCAACCCCTCCCCGCTCTTCGGGAGGGGAGACAAAGCGTAGCTTTGGCGGGGTGGGGTTCTTGGGGTTTAATAAGTAATCAAGCGGACATGATATAAGAGCGTCCCCGTGTCCCTGCGTCAGTTCTAATAATCAGTCTTCAACCAAACATCATATGACGCTCCTGCGGTGATTTTCCAATTTAGAAAATTAGTCAGCCTGATAGACATAACAAAGTATAGTTTGTATAGTCAGCTTTGTAATCAAACTTTAGTTTTAGATTGGAGACTTAAAACATGTCTACTGATACTCACATAGTTGCTTACGTTGAAGAAAGCGAATTTGATGTTGTTTTAAATGGAAGTGAAGAGCAAGTTGTTGTTGTTGACTTTACTGCTACTTGGTGTGGTCCCTGTCGCCTGATTAGTCCGTTAATGGATCAACTCGCCGAAGAATACAAAGGTCGTGCGAAAGTTGTTAAGGTAGACGTTGACAACAACAAGCCGATCTTCAAAAAATTTGGTCTTCGCAGCATTCCAGCAGTTTTAATTTTCAAAGATGGTGTTTTAGCAGAAACTATCGTGGGAGTTTCTCCTTACGAGCAGTTCACCAACGCTATTGACAAGCTTCTTTAGTTAATTCGTAATTCGTAATTGAAGAAGAATTCAGAATTCAGAATCCAGCAATCTTTAATTATGAATTATGAATTACAGGAGATTTCAAGGAAAGTGAAGTACACCATCTAGGTCTGGTAGCAAGGTGTGGAGCCTATTATAATTCTGAATTCTGCTGTATACATTTTTAAATGTTCTGTTTTCGTCTGTAATGTGCTTGAAGTAATCCACTTGGATATTGTTTTGAGTGAATAAGCTCCAACTTTTTTTCGGGGCTAGGTGGTGGAAAAAGGCGTATCCCATCACCTAAAATAATTGGAATAGTTGAAATAATATATTCGTCAATCAAGCTATGTCCAAGAAACGAATTAATTAACGCTCCACCGCCAACTAACCAGATATTTTTAAAGCCTTGCGCCTCTATGCTTGCTAATGCGTGGTCCACTGTGTCGGAAACAAATACAACGTCCTTGCGGTCAGATTTGAGGTGTCGTTGGGTAAAAACAAAAGATTTCTTTTTCGGATAAGGCCACTCGCCGAAACTAAGGCTTAGCTCATATGTCTTGCTACCCAAAACAATAGCATCAATCGATTCGTAGAAAGCAGCATAACCGTAATCTTCTCCTTGAGCCTCAACTATAGATAACCAATCAATTCCTCCATCGCAACGAGCAATGTAGCCATCCAAACTAGTTGCAATATAGAGTGTAACTTTCGTCATTTGTCATTTGTCTCCCTCATCCCCCCACTCTCTTTTACCATGTCTGCTGCACCCAATTGCAAGGCATAGAGGTTCGCATAAACACCCTGTCGATCGATGAGTTCTGCGTGAGTTCCCTGCTCTACAATTTGTCCTTGTTGAATTACTAACACTTTATCTGCCTGAGTAACTGTACTGAGGCGATGGGCAATTACGAAACTAGTACGACCTTGCAGCAAGCGGGCGATCGCAGTTTGTACTAGCTGTTCTGTGCGGGTATCGATACTGCTGGTGGCTTCATCGAGTATGAGAATTCGGGGATTAATTAACACCGCACGAGCAATACTGATGAGTTGTCGTTGTCCCTGACTCAAGGGAGCGCCTTTTTCACCCAATCGAGTTGTATAGCCCTGTGGTAATGAGGTAATAAATTCATGGACATTGGCCATCTGTGCAGCTCCTTCGATATCAGCTTGGCTAGCATAGGGACAACCAAAGGCGATGTTTTCTGCAACGGTGCCACTAAATAAAATATTGTCTTGCAGGACGATACCAATCTGACGGCGTAGACTTGCTTGAGTAACGCTACGTACATCAATGTCATCAATTTTAACTGCACCACCAGATACATCGTAGAAGCGCAAAATCAAGTTAACGATCGTAGTTTTTCCCGAACCTGTCCCTCCTACTAACGCAACCATCTGCCCTGGATAAGCATGTAAATTTACCCCTTTGAGAACCAGTTGGTCAGGATTGTAGCCAAATTTAACATTCTCAAATCTGACTTCACCTTGAATGGGTGGCATTTCGGTAGCATCAGGGGCATCTTCGAGTTGTGACGGTTCATCCAGCAACAGAAAGATTCGTTCTAGTCCAGCGAATGCAGATTGAGCTTGGGTGTAAAACTGGCTGAGAATTTGGATGGGGCGGAAGAACTGCTGTACATAAAGTAAAAAGGATGTCACCACACCCACCGTTGCACCTCCAGTCACTGCCAGATAACCACCATAAGCCAACACACCTGCGGTTGCTAGTGTGTTGAGAAAATCGATGGACGGCAAAAAGGCAGAAGTAATTGCCACAGCCTGGACGTTAGCATCACGATTGGCGGCGTTGAGAATCTCGAATTCTGCAATGTTGGACTGTACGCGATTAAATGCCTGTGCTTCCCGCACACTACCAATATCTTCTTCCAGCTTGGCGGAAAGCTCCCCAATGGTTTGTCGCGTGACGCGAAATCTGGATCTTGCCCAACGTGCAAACAAGCTTGTGGTAAAAATCATCAGTGGCACTACTAGGTTGCTCAACAAGCCAAGTTTCAGGTTAATTGAGAGCATAGCAATCACAATGCCGATTAAACTGAAAGTGTTACCTAGCATTTGGGCGATCGTTAGTCCAAATGCTTGATTCACAGTGTTGACATCATTCAACAAGCGGCTCATTAAATCCCCTGCTTCGCTACGGTCAAAAAAGCTCAGGGGTAAACTTTGGATTTTAATGAAAATGTCTTGCCTGAGTTGAGCTAACAATCGCTGCATAATCCAGCCGACTCGAATAATTTGACCCCGGATTGCCAAGACACCAACTGCGTAATTCAGCGCAAGTAGCCCTAATAACAGCAGTAGTCCCTGCAAATTTCCTTTTGCAATCAGGTTATCAATCGACCAGCCAAGAAAGAATGGCCCAATTGCTTGGGTGATAGCACCAATCAATACCAATGTGACGGCAATGGGAATTTCTTTGCGATAGGGTCTTAGGTATTGCAAAAAGCGCCCTAGAGTGGAGACTTGCTTACTAGCTTGTTCTTCGGATACAACAACCGCACCTGTACTTCTCATTTGTTCTCCTTCTGCTTTACCTGAGATTCCAAAATTACCCCGTAAAGTGGGCTGGTTTGCATCAATTCTTCGTGAGTGCCTTGTGCTACCAATCGTCCTTTCTCCATGAGAAAAATGCGATCGGCATTCTTGACAGTGCTAATGCGTTGAGCCACCACAAAGGTTGTACAAGCTTTTTGGCGCATGAAACCATCTAATTCGGCTTGAATTTGGGCAGCAGTTTTGGCATCCACAGCAGAGGTACTATCGTCCAAAATCAAAATACTGTAATCGGTGAGTAAGGTACGAGCGATCGCAATTCTTTGTTTTTGCCCACCAGACAAACCCACACCTCGTTCACCCACAATCGTTTCGTAGCCATCGGGCAGACTGATGATGAAATCGTGGATTTGTGCGGTTTTTGCCACCTCAATCACTTCTTCTAAGGTTGCATTGGATTTTGCATAGGCAATATTTTCCCGGATTGTGCCAGAGAAGAGTGTGGTTTCCTGAAACACAATACCGATACGAGATCTGAGGCTTTTGAGGTTGAAACTTTTGACATCCCGTCCATCAATGCGAATAGCTCCCCTTGTGACATCGTAAAAGCGGGGAATCAAATTCATAATTGTGCTTTTTCCAGAACCAGTCATGCCTAGAACGGCGATTAGCTCATTGGGCTTGGTTTCAAAGGAAACTTCTTTGAGAGTTTCCGCAGTTGCTCCTGGATAACGAAAGGAAACATTCTCAAAAGTGATTCTACCACCACAGGTGTCAAAAGGGATGGCATCAGGGCGATCGCTAATTTCTATCTCTGCGTCCACAACTTCGTAAACGCGTTCCCCAGAAGCAGCTGATTGAGCGATCGCAGGTGCCGCAAATCCAATCAATAAAATTGGTTGGAGAATTAACGCTAGGTAGGAGTTAAACGCCACCAGTTCACCAACGGAGAACCTCTTTCCAACTACTTCGGCTCCCCCATAACCGAAAACTGCCAGTGTTACCAAATTACTTAACAAAAAGATAAACGGGAAGGTATTACGGATGGCGCTAATGGTCATCATGTTTGCCTTGACGAGGCCATCATTCAGGGTAGTGTAACGCGACCTTTCGGCAGACTCCCGCACAAACGCTTTCACCACCCGTATTCCAATTAAATTCTCTTGTAATACAGCGTTGAGGTCGCTTAGTTGCTCTTGTACTTGCCGAAAAAGTTTGTTATTCCGAGCGACGAATCGCGCCATTAACCATGCAGTTATGGGTACTACTGTCAGAGTAATCAGTGCTAATTTCCAGTTCATCACCAGCAAAAGTACTGCAATACTCACCAATGTCACAACCCCACCAATCACCTGAATCAGACTAGTCCCAACAAATGTACGGATTTGGTCAACATCACTGGTAACACGAGTTAATAGTTGAGAAGTCTGCGCCTGGTCATGATAGCTGAAACTGAGATTTTGAATTTTGCTGAAAATTTTGTTTCGCAGATCGTAAGCCACACCTTGAGAGGCCGCTTCTGCCAAATAGCTTTGTCCAAAGTTAAATAAACCACGAGCGATCGCTGCAACTACCATCCAGCCAGCGCTAATTAGCACAATTTCTAAGTTTTTTTTGGTAATCCCTTCATCGATTCCCCACCGAAATAGTTGCGGGGTAACCGCGTTGGCGATCGTCAACAGCAATAAGCTTACCAAGGCTCCCAGCGAAGTCCATCGGTAAGTACTCAAACTACCCAGCACGCGCTGGATTGGTTGCATTGACGAATTTTCCCGGAGTTCTGGTTGTTGAACCAATGGAATTCACCCTGTGTTTTGGAAAATTATCTCTTACTTTGATTCTAAAAAACCACTTACTGAAGTTCAGTATGAGGAATATAGGATAAATTTGTAACCTTGGCAGTTACTACACTTTGTTATTTTTGAAACTTGTAAATTAAATTTCCTCACAATTGCTCTGGATTAATTCCCCGCTCTTTTAGTAGAGTATGTAAAGCTTCTAACTGAGCTTCGGCAAGTTCTGCTCGCTGGCGTTGTTGTTCGGCTGCGGCTTGGGCAAGTTCTGCTCGTTCTCTTTCTTGTTGTCGTTGTTGGTCTAGTTCCAAATGGGTAAGAAAGCGATCGCCATCAGGGCGATAAATTTGCAGTTCTTCCTCACTCAACTCGAAACGCACCCCCAATCTAGGACTCACCCAACCAACCATTTGGTCAATAACTTCTAACCGTGAGTTACGACGCTGCCAACCCGTCAAGTCAACTACATCAGGTTCATATAAATAATATTCTTCCACACCGTAGCGCTCATAAAACTCGAATTTCTTCGCCATTTGAGAAATCCGGTTTCCAGGCGACCAAATTTCAAACACCACCTGCGGGGGAATGTTGTCTTCAAGCCACTGTTTATAAGAACCTCGGTATCCTTTTGGTCTACCAAAGACTACCATTACATCCGGAGCTTGGCGCAGCTTGTTATCATCTTCCACCGGATACCATAACAAGTCCCCAGCGACAAACACATTTGGGTCGTTGGCGAATAGCAGTTCTAAATTATTTTTAATCCAGACAATTAATTCAAACTGCTTAGTGTTGTCTGCCATCGGCTGTCCATCGCTGTCAGGGTAGATAATGCCTTTTGGGGTGGAAGATGGTAGCTGTGTAACCATTGCGATGATTCTCAAATGATTCTTAGAGGATGGGTGAGCGATCGCTTTTCCCGCACTGTTCTTATTTCACATCGTAGCTTGACCAAACCTAGTGGAATCTATTTAGTATTTTTACTTAAATACTAATATACATAAACTCAGTAATGTTTCTATGGAAAAATAAGTGAATATGTGTCAAAACAATAATCATCGCACTTATCTGCTGCACTGTCTTTAGTCTACTGTTGAGATAATTTATTCCATACCATAGTTATTTATGAGTAAGAAAATAATTGAAGTTGCTTTTAAAAAAGCTTTTAATGAAATCGATTTGCTTCAAGCGAAGATACACCAAAAGCAAGGATTCTGGTTTTTTGAAATTCATAGATATTCTCCTGAAGATTTGGAAAAATCAGAACATCATCACAAAATTTATTCTATAACTGAGAAATTAGGAAGTGATGTCTATAATTGGCATAATTTAGGAAAACTAAGTAATAATGATTTTAATTACTATCATGAAGAAAGAGGAAAATTAGAAGATAAGCTTCATTTTGTAAACATGGAAATTACTAAGAGACAACCTACTTGGGTTGAGGAAACTCTGGGCTTGCTAAATAAAATCACACAAGCAATTATGGATAATTTACCAACCTTAGTCAGACCGATGTTACCACCGATACTATCAAAAGTATTTGGATTTTTACCGGGTAACCGCCAAAGAGCTTTAAAAGGAAAGTAAGAATTAGATAGTTTATTCGATACAACAAGCTTTTACTGTTGATTTCCAATATTGATGAGGAGTCAATACAGTTCGGTTAAGGTTTTTTGATCAAAATTCTACATGACAAAGACAAGGGTAAATCGCCGTCAAGACAAAGAATTGATTGTTGTAGAGACGGCGATTTATCGCGTCTCTTGCTTAACCGAACAGTATTGGATGAGGAGTTAATTCAACAACGGCTAGGTTTTGAGTTTTGATCCTTCAAAAATACAGACAGTATATTGGGTTTGTCGTAGTATGATTCGCCTCATGATATTTAAAGTACAATCCTCATACTCAAATCCAACCACTTCGACTGAGTAATCGGCGCACTGCTAGAAATATAATCCACACCCGTCTCTGCAATACCTCGAATAGTCTCCAAAGTCACATTCCCCGAAGCCTCAATTTTCACCCGGCTATCCTGCTGACGAATCAATTCCACCGCCTGATGCATCATATCCAAAGGCATATTGTCCAACATAATAATGTCAGCTTGATGCTCCAAAGCTTCCCTCACCTGTTCTAAACTTTCCGTCTCTACTTCTATTGTCAAAGGATAAGGAATCTGAGAACGAACACGTCTAATAGCTTCCTCAATTCCCCCAGCCGCCGCAATATGATTATCCTTAATCATCACCGCATCATCCAACCCCATGCGGTGATTAGTCGCCCCACCCACAGCAGTCGCATACTTTTCCAACAGTCTTAGCCCTGGTGTAGTTTTGCGCGTATCCACCAACCGAGCAGGTAAATCAACAATTTTCTCTACATATATATTAGTCAGCGTGGCAATTCCACTCAACCGCATAGCCAAATTCAGCGCTACCCGTTCCCCCATTAGCAACGCATCCAGCGAACCATGAATTTCAGCTACTACCTGTCCCGGCTCACATCTTGCGCCTTCAGCCGTCACAGCCACAAAACTCACATTTTCATTCAAAATCTGAAACACCCTAGCTGCAACTGGTAAGCCAGCAATTATTCCTGGAGCCTTCGCTATCCACTTGGCTGTTCCTGGTGTGACATCTTCAACGAGTAAGGTATTTGTGGTGCGATCGCCCCGCCCAATATCTTCCAACAACCAACCACGCAACAGCGGATCTAAAACTAGCCAGGGCGGCAAAACACCAAAATTCCTCACAGCTTTATTCCTTCCTTAGGTACTCTCAGGAATACTATAGCCTAAAACCCTTGCTATATAAGGCTTTTAGCAATACTCAAAAAAAAGGGCAAAAGAATTTTGAAAAAGTGGTTGACACTCTTAAAGAGGTTCGCTATATTGAATAAGTGCCTGAAGCGAAGCGAAGCAAAGCGACGCGGGAGGGACACCGAACCATGAAAATATTATAGTTTGAAAGCCATTATACAACAAGTGGCCTGCGTCAAGTAAATAAAATAACCAAGCTGAGGTTAAAAAAGAGCAGCTAATGAGCTAAAAAACAAACAAACCAAAACGGAGAGTTTGATCCTGGCTCAGGATGAACGCTGGCGGTATGCTTAACACATGCAAGTCGAACGGAATCTTCGGATTTAGTGGCGGACGGGTGAGTAACGC
>JAHHHB010000068.1 GCA_019359545.1 Desmonostoc geniculatum HA4340-LM1
GTGCGAGGCTCAGGTTACTGGGGTAAGCTTTACTCATGTTGCTCTCTCGGTGCTGTTTATTATCTATTCACAGCGTATACTGAGAGAGCTTTTTTACAACATACCTGACTTTTCAAACACCCTCTTAATCTAAAACTATACTTCTGGCAGAAGATGTAAAAAAATATTAGACATATTAAATTAAAATCAATATTAATCAAAGTTCCTAAATAATTCAGGTAAGCGTGCTATAACGCCAACTTGGAATCGGCTAAAAACTTTGTTACAATCCGCAACACACAAACTATGAACTCTACCACCGAAAAACGTATCGCCTTGATTTCCGTCCACGGAGACCCGGCGATTGAAATAGGGAAAGAAGAAGCTGGGGGACAAAATGTTTACGTGCGCCATGTGGGTGAAGCGTTAGCGCAGCTAGGCTGGGAAGTTGATATGTTTACCCGCAAAGTCAGTCCGGAGCAAGAATCGATTGTTCAACATAGCGAGAATTGTCGAACTATTCGTTTAAAAGCAGGCCCCCTGGAGTTTGTGCCACGAGATGATATTTTTGGATATTTAGAAGAATTTGTCGATAATTTCCTCAAATTCCAAAAAGAAAATCGCATTACATACCAGTTAGTTCACACTAACTACTGGCTTTCTAGCTGGGTAGGGATGGAGTTGAAGAAGAAAATCCCAGGACTTAAACAGGTTCATACCTACCACTCTTTAGGAGCGGTGAAGTATAACACGATAGAGAATATTCCACTGATTGCTAGTAAGCGATTGGAAGTGGAAAAAGAAGTGTTGGAGACAGCAGAACGCATTGTAGCGACGAGTCCGCAGGAAAATCAACATATGCGATCGCTCGTTTCCACTGAAGGTAATATAGATATTATTCCCTGCGGTACAGATATTCAGCGATTTGGTTCCATTGGACGACAAGCAGCCAGATTGGAATTGGGAATCGATCAAAAAGCCAAAGTTGTATTGTATGTCGGTCGTTTTGACCCACGCAAAGGTATAGAAACCTTAGTGCGTGCAGTAAATGAGTCTCAACTCCGGGACTCCAACAACCTCCAGCTAATTATTGGTGGTGGTAGCACTCCAGGTAACAGCGATGGAATTGAGCGCGATCGCATTGAGCAAATTGTCAACGAATTAGGGATAAGTGACTTTACCAAGTTTCCTGGTCGTTTGAGTCAAGATGTTTTACCAACTTATTACGCAGCAGCCGATGTTTGCGTTGTTCCCAGTCATTACGAACCCTTTGGACTCGTGGCGATCGAAGCGATGGCCAGTAGTACACCAGTGGTAGCGAGTGATGTGGGTGGACTTCAGTTTACTGTAGTCAACGAAGAAACTGGTTTATTAGCACCAGCGCAAGATGTAGCCGCCTTTGCAAATGCGATTGATCGAATTCTGTTGAATCCAGAATGGCGGGAGCAATTGGGTAAAGCTGGTAGAAAGCGCGTCGAAACTAAGTTTAGTTGGGATGGCGTCGCCAATCAACTAGGTGAACTCTACAACGAGATTTTGCAAACAGATCGAAAACTAGAACCAGCATTAGCTACCAAATAACCTTCTTTGGTAATAGGTAAAGCCGTCCTTCTGGGACGGGGTTTTAGACTAAAATTTTCGATAATTATCAACTGTAGGGGCGCACAGCTGTCATTGGTGTCAACTTAAGCTCAAATGCTTGTCCCACATACGCTTTACCCGACCCTAACCCTCCCCGATGTATTGGGGAGGGAACTAAATTCCTTTTTCCCCCCAATCCATCGGGGGGATTAAGGGGGGTAAAACGTCTGTGGGACGAGGGTTTCACGTTAAGTTGACACCAATGCACAGCTGTGCGCCCCTACATAGTATAGATGTAGCCTGTTAACTTGACGCTTTTTCAGATCATGCCAGTCTGAACTAGACACGATAGCATATACTGGGCATCTATGTTTGAATATTAATAATTCATTTTTGTGCAACCAGTTGACTTTACCACCCTAAAAGCTGCTTGTAGCGAACTACGCACGAACTGGCTACCCTCACGGACAGAACAAGTTTACCAGCGCGATCGCTATACTATTGTCATAGCATTACGCACCTTGAAACAGCGGGGTTGGCTAGAGATTTCTTGGCATCCTCAAGCTGCACATATTTGCATCGGCGATCCGCCACCACGAATTCCCGATACCTTCACCTTCAGCCAACAACTGATACACCAATTGGGTGGTTTAGCCTTAGTGGCAATTGAAGCGATCGCTCCTTGGGAACGTGTGATTGATTTACAATTTGCTCGGCGTCCTGGAGAAAGCGCCCTGTATCATGTGTATGTGGAAGTTATGGGCAAGTATAGCAACGTCATTCTCACCGACGCTAGCAATATAATAATCACAGCTGCCCATCAAGTCAGTCAGCAACAATCTAGTGTCCGTCCCATCCAAACCGGACAACCTTACGAAACACCACCGAAACTTACTGGGACTATCCCTAATTTAGGTGAATCTCAAGAACGCTGGCAAGAACGGGTAAGTTTAGTACCAGGAGCAATCAAGCGGCAATTACTCAAAAGTTATAGTGGTTTAAGTGCTGCACTGTTAGAGACAATGTTGTTAGCAGCAAATATCCCACCAGAAACATCTACCGATACCCTCAAAGCTGAAGATTGGCAAAGATTGTTTGAGCGTTGGCAAGAATGGCTGCAAGCGTTGGATTCGAGTCAATTTCAACCCGCTTGGACAAAAGACGGCTACACAGTGATGGGTTGGGGTGGAGTAGAAAGCGTCAAAAATACCCAAGAATTACTCAACCGTTACTACACTGACCAACTCAATCAACAGTTATTTTCCCAATTGCGCCATCAGTTGAGTCAAAAATTGAATAATATTTTGGCGAAATTACGCAACAAAGCTCAAACCTTTAAGACACGCTTGCAGCAATCAGATCGAGCCGATGAATATCGCCAAAAAGCTGATTTATTAATGGCTCACCTGCAAAACTGGGAACCGGGGATGAAAGAGATAATTATCCCAGATTTTGAGAGTAATGAGCCAGTAGCGATCGCTCTGCAACCGGATAAAAATGCCGTCCAAAATGCCCAAAGTCTTTACAAACAGCACCAAAAACTCAAACGCGCTCGTTCTGCTGTGGAACCGCTACTTTTAGAAGTGCAGACAGAAATTGATTATTTAGAGCAAGTACAAGCTGCCATCGACCAGATAGAAATGTACCAAACAGCAGAAGATTTGCAAGCTTTAGAAGAAATCCGCGAAGAACTCATTGGGCAAAAATATCTCGAAGATCCAGAATACCGCAACCGCAGCAGCAATGAAGCCCCCAGCACCAACTTTTATCATTACCGTACCCCCAGCGGCTTTGAAGTATTAATCGGTCGCAACAATCGCCAAAATGACCAATTAACTTTTCGTGTAGCTGGAGATTATGACCTCTGGTTTCACGCTCAAGAAATTCCAGGTAGCCATGTGTTGCTACGTCTTGAACCCGGTGCTGTTGCAGAAGAAGCTGATTTGCAATTCGTAGCGAATCTTGCCGCTTACTACAGTCGCGCCCGTCAGAGTGAGCAAGTGCCAGTAGTATACACTCAGCTAAAACACGTCTACAAACCCAAAGGAGCAAAACCGGGAATTGCCATTTATAAGCAAGAAACCATCCTTTGGGGAAAACCGCAATTAGTCATTGGTCATTAGTCATTAGTCATTGGTCATTTGTTTTTCTTTGCGTCCCCGCGTCCCTGCGTCTCCCTCATCCCCCTCATCTCCCCACCTCCCCACTCCCCACCTCTACCCTGCGTTGTACCGAATTCTCCTTATAGATAGAGGCTTTTAAGCTTTGCTTATATCTTTTTTTGATGAAATTTTCTGAAAAATCTGTGTTGGCTGTTACAATATTGTTAAGAAAAGTTGCCCGTTGCATTTTAGGAACGCGCAATTGGGTTTTAACTCTCTTGAGAAGACAACGCGAAAAAATATTTTTTAGACCGGCTGTGGGAGGCTGGTCTTTTTGTTATGAGCAGCAAACTTTTTCTTGGATTTTGGCCAAACAATTTTGGATTTTGGATTGACTCCATACCTTTCCCTTGCACGTTGCTGCTTTGACATCACACACAAAAAAAAGACGCCAACTTATCTTTTGCGTCTTGATTTGGAGATTTTGAAAATTAGAAACTGAATGTGGTTCTCAATGCACCAATAACAACATCATCATTATCATTGTTATGATCTGGGGATGTTAGCCAAATGACTCCTGGAGTAATGGTGATATTATCACTGAGCTTATATTGGTAGAATGCTTCCAGATGATAAGATGTATCCTCATCTTCAGCTAATCCTACGAGGCTAGAACTCGTGACTCTGGGTTCTACACCCGCAATAATACCTGCTAAACTACCTTTTGTACCGAGGTCGGGGAAGCCAAGGGTAACGGCATAGTTCCAAATGTCAACGTCTCCACGGTTTCCTCTCAAGCTTCGGGTGTTGGTGTATCCAGCCCAACCACCTAAAACTATGTTATTAGTAATGCCGATGGATGCTTGCACACCGTAAGAATTACTGGAAAATCCTACTTGATCTTCTGGTAAACCCTGGATGGCTGCTATATCTTGGAAGGTTGCGGCATTGCTACCTGTGGCTAGTGGTTGGTTGTAAGAATTGATGTAAGTTAAACCAATAGAAATGCGATCGCTTGGCTTAACCATCAACTGTGCCAAGGCACCATAAGAACCATTGAACAAACCATTATTAGGTGTAGGGTCATTAGCTGTACCACTCAAATACCCTAGACTTAATGCTAATTTTTCGCTAAATTCGTATGTCAATCCCAACCCTGCGCCGCCTATCTGGTTATAAATTGGGTTGCGTGTACCAAAGGTGGACAAAGCACCAAAAGCGCCATCACCGTCAAAGATATTCACAGTACTAGTCAGGTCATCTGCTGCACCTGCATTGGCAATGGCGATGACTTGTGTCTTTTTGCCCAAGGGAAATTTGTAATACAGTGCATCGATCGCAGCACTAGTAGTACCATCCTCACCAGCAAAGAATAAATTGCCCTCTGGTGTACCAATGTCAGGGCTGAGAATATTATTCGCCTGGATTCTAGTAAATAGCGTATCTTGCCCTGTAAAGCTGGTAACAAATTCTACCCGCGCCCTTACGCCCAAAGTAGTGTTTTCGTCTGTAATTTCCGCACCGTTGACTGTATTTCCTGACAAAACATCGCTGACAACCGCAACAACTTGGCCTTGCAGTTTGGTTGTAGTAGAAAATTGATTCGCTTCCAATTCCGATGTACGTGCTTCTAGTGCATCTACACGACCCCGGAGTGTGGCTAGTTCGGCGGAAAACTCTTCTTGTAGCTTTTGTAATGTGGCTAAATCTTGTTTGTTAACTAAATCACCTGTGGCTGTGGCAATTAGTTCATTAACGCGATCGAGACAAGCATTCAAACCAGCAGCAAATTCATACCGCGTCAGCGCCCGATTCCCACGATAAGTGCTATTTGGATATCCTGCAATACAACCATAGCGTTCTACCAGCGATTGCAACGCTTGGAAAGCCCAGTCTGTGGTTTGCACATCTGATAACTGAGACACTGAGGTAACTTGCCCCATTGTCTTATTTTGAGCTATGTTCCGATCTTTAATGTTTGGACTAGCTAAAACTTCTGGTTGATTGATTTGGGAAGTGCCAGATATTTCACCTGCAAATGCAGCAGTACTAAGAAATAACATTGCACTGCATAGTGCTGGACTAACTAGCAGATATTGACGAAATTTTTGCATTTTTCTTCTCACACTTATCTACAATTCGCACTCACACCGCGCTTTTTTGAAAGCACATTTTATTAAAAACTCGTCAGTAATCTTATCATAAATATGCAAGATTTTTAACAAAAAATGTCAATCAATCCTAATTATTTTGGGAAAAGTTAATTGCAGAAGTGTGCTGTTAAAAAAATATTTTATTGTAATTGTTTACACTATTAATACTGAAATAATAAGTATTTTTTGATTGAGAATGATAATTATTATAGTATAAGATGTAGAATAAGTATCATTGTCAACAAAAATTGTGGCAAAGGCACAGCAAGCATTGGTTTTGGGGAGAAAACACCGTGATGGGGAATTGCAGAGGATTTAGAATAAGCAGACAACGAAAGGGCATTGTGTCATTAATTGCTCTGCTAATATTGTCAATGGCTGTTGGCTGTAGCGAATCGAATCAGAATCAAGGAACAACTGTTCAACAGTCGCCGCAAGCACAGGAGGCTGCGTCTACCCCAACAGTGCAACCGGGAAAAACTAAAGTAGTGACGACATTTTTGCCGATATATTTGTTTACCAAGGCGGTAGCTGGAAATGTGGCAGATGTAGAAATTTTAGTGCCACCTGGTACGGAGGTACATGAATACCAAGCGACACCAGAAAATGTCAAAGCGATCGCCACTGCTAATGTATTAGTAAAAAATGGTTTAGGGTTGGAGGAATTTTTGAAAGATACTGTCAAAAATGCCCAAAATTCCAAATTAACTGAAATTGATGCAAGTGTTGGTATTAAACCCTTAAATGAAATTTCACCTGTTGTGAAAACCGGGAAAAACGAAGAAGATCATGACCACGAACACGCCCAAGGTAATCCTCACGTTTGGTTAGATCCAGTTTTGGCAAAACAACAAGTAACCAATATTCGGGATGGGTTAATAGCTGCCGATCCAGGGAATAAAGCGACTTATGAAGCTAATGCTGCGGCTTATATTAAAAAATTAGAAAGTTTAAACACCGAATTTCAGCAGACATTACAAAAAGCTCCGAGTTGCACCTTTGTGACCTTTCATGATGCGTTTCCATACTTAGCTAAACGCTACAACCTCAAGCAAGTTGCTGTGGTAGAAATTCCCGAAGATCAACTTTCACCAACGGATGTACAAAATGCAATTAATGCTGTAAAAAAGTACAAAGTTAAAGCCTTATTTAGCGAACCGGGAGTAGATAATAAATTGCTGACTAGTCTTTCAAAAGACTTGAAGTTAAGTTTGCGTACATTGGATTCTCTGGAAACTGGAGAAACAGATCCACAGCATTATTTCCAAGCAATGAAAGCTAACTTACAAACTATAGAAACGTCGTGTAAATAGGTTTGTCATTAGTCATTTGTCCTTTGTCCTTTGCAAATGACCAATAACCAATAACCAATGACCAATAACCAATGACTAATAACCAATGACCAATGACCAATGCCCAATGCCCAATGACCGATGACTAATAATATTGCTATTTTGAAAGTAGAAGGATTAACTGTTTATCAAGGCAGTTATCTAGCTGTACGAGATGTTTCCTTTGAATTGTTGCCAGGAACAGATACAGCTATAGTTGGCCCCAATGGTGCTGGTAAAAGTACTCTGATAAAAGCCGTTTTAGATTTGATACCTCGAAGTGCTGGTACGATTGAAATATTGGATCGGCCAATTGCCAAGCTGGGGCGTTTACGTCACTTGTTGGGTTATATGCCGCAAAACTTCATTTTTGACCGCAGCTTTCCGATTTCTGTTAGGGAATTGGTAGGACTAGGATGGACAAGTGAAGGGAAAAAGGGAGATTTATTTTTCTCAAAGTTGTGCAGACAAGACCGAGAAAAATCCTTAGCAGTAACAGAAGCTTTACGGCGAACTAATGCTTATCATTTACAGCATCAAGCTATTGGTACTCTTAGCGGTGGTCAATTGAAGCGGGTGTTGTTGGCTTATTGTTTGGTGAAGCAACGGAAATTGTTGGTATTAGATGAAGCCTTTGCTGGGGTTGATGTACAAGGTGCCGCAGATTTTTACGCTTTGCTAAATGAATTAAAGCGGGAAGAGGGTTGGACAGTATTGCAAGTTTCCCATGATATTGATATGGTAAGCCGTCATTGCGATCGCGTGCTTTGCCTGAATCAAACCATTGTTTGCACAGGAGTGCCAGAAATTGCCCTTTCACCACAAAATCTTCTCGCAACCTACGGGCCGGGGTTCAGCCGCTACCAGCACGATCATAATTGAGTTGGGCATGAGGAGTTTGGAGTTAGGAGTTTGGAGTTAGGAGTTAGGAGTTTGGAGTTTGGAGTAAAAGTTATTCTCCCCCTGCCTCCCCTGCCTCCCCTGCCTCCCCTGCCTCCCCCACTCCCCACTCTTAACCACGCCCAAATCCTTGACCTCGCAAAACTTTTGACCAAATAACTAATTCGCCTTTCTCACCACCTGCGGCTAGTAATTTGCCTTGGGGATGCCAAGCTAAGCTAGAAAAGCCTCCTGAGACACCTGTGATTATTTGGGATACTTCCTTGGCTTTTTTCCATAAACACAGCCAGCCATCAGCACCAGCAGAAGCGAGAAGGAAGCTTTTAGGTGCAAAGGCGATCGCATTAATCACATCCATATGATTAGTTAAAACTCGTGCTTCCCAACCTAAGGTATCATCCTCTGACTTTTCCCACACCACAATACCTTCAACACTAGAGGATGCTAGTATTGGCGCACCCACTTTCGTAGTAGCTTGTGACCATGCCAATTGGCGAATTTTACCAGGGAAACCCCGCATCACCCAAGGATCGGGATTGTTCCATTCCAAAACGGTGATGCTACGATCCATGTTGCCAGAAGCGAGGAATTTACCATCGGGTGACCAAGCCATTGCGAGGCTGACGGTAGGGGTATTTAAGATGTATGGTTCCTCATCCCAGTTTTGACTGTGCCAAATCTTGACTCCTTGATAACCAGCAATGGCTAGGTACTTGCCATCAATGCGCCAATCGATACCCAAGACTGATGAGTTATCGAAATTCAATGTGACAACAATTTCACGAGTATCTGCGTCCCACACTTGGACGTAACGCCCCAAACTAAAAGCTAGTTGGTTACTCGTGTAATTCCAAGCTAGTTTGTCAACCCATGCAGGCGCATTTTCTAATGTGGTGATTAATTCAGTATCCTGCCAAATTTTGACTTGTCCATTCTGTCCACCAACAGCTAAAAATTTCCCATCTGGAGAAAAGGCAAGGCAGTCTACTGATTTACCATGACCAGTTTGCAAGGTTGTCAGTTCACCATCATTCCACAGTACAACTTCCCCAGCTGCGGAAGTTGCTGCTAAAGTTTGACCTTGGGGTGACCAAGCGATCGCAGTTATATAATCTGCAAGTGTCCCTGAATAGTATTGTTCAAATTCCTTAAATTTGCTGGTCGTGGAGTTCATATTTGTAAAGAGGGAGTAGGGAGTGGGGAGTGGGGAATGGGGCATTGGGAGGTGTGGGGGGTGTGGGAGATGTACAGGGTGTGGGAGGAGTGGGAAAAGCGGGAGGAGAGGAAGGTTAAGAAGCTTTTTTCTAATCTCCCCACACTCCCCACACTCCCCCATCCCCCCACACTCCCCACACTCCCCACATTCCCTACTCCCCACTCCCCACTCCCTATTTATGCCAAACAAGCAAGAAAATCTTGCTTAAGTCTTTCTGCGTCAAGGTTGCGACCGATGAATACTAGTTCGTTTTTCGGAGTTTCACTGGGTTTCCAGGGGCGATCGGGTCTCCCATCAAATATCATATGCACTCCTTGGAACACAAATCTATTTTCTTCTCCAGCAATGTTTAATATGCCTTTCATCCGGAAAATATCTGGGCCTTGGGTACGCAGTAATTCAGAAAGCCAAGCGTTTAATTTTTCTCCATCGACTGCACCTTTTTCTACTAAAGCTACAGAAAAAACGCTTTCATCATGTTCGTGGGCATCTTCACCCAAGAAATTTGGATCTATTTCTAATGCCCGATCTAAATCAAATGCTTTTACACCTAATAAAGCATCCATTTCTAATTCAGAGTTGCGGGTACGGTAGATTTTTGCCATAGCATTCATTGACCGAATTCGCTTTTCTAATTCGTCTAATTGTTCTGGCGCTACCAAATCTGTTTTATTAAGTAAAATTACATCAGCAAAGGCAATCTGTTCTTGGGCTTCGTCTGCATCCCAGTGCTGCCAAATATGCTTGGCATCTACGACTGTCACCACCGCGTCTAAAGACAGTTGACTTTGCAAATCTTCATCAACAAAAAATGTCTGAATTACTGGTGCAGGGTCCGCTAGTCCAGTTGTTTCAATCACCAAATGATCAAATTTATCTCGCCGCTTCATCAAATTGCCAATAATGCGAATTAAATCACCACGCACTGTACAACAAATGCAGCCGTTATTCATTTCAAATATTTCTTCATCGGCATCGATAATTAGTTGATTATCAATACCCACTTCCCCGAATTCGTTAACAATCACAGCAACTTTTTTGCCGTGTTCGTAGGTGAGGATGTGATTAAGTAGAGTCGTTTTACCTGCTCCCAAATAACCTGTAAGAACAGTAACAGGAACTGAATTTGTGATTACGTCAGCCACCATACTCTAAATTCCTTTTGTCTCATCTTATGGATAATCGTTATCGCCTATGATAATTGTTTTTATTTTTTTGTGCGAACTTGCCTTGTTTTGGGTTTGTGCAAAATAATGACATACGACAGAATTCAGAATGGGCTACGCCCCACTACGCTATGGCGTTTCCTAGTCTGCTGAGGTACAAATCTCTGCGTACCTCTGCGCTTTACTTTGCGTCCCTTTGCGTTTCAAAATATTATCTTTACCTCACGTAACTGGGAATCGCTATAACAGAATTCAGAAGTAAAAGCGGCTTTATACCTTGCTAGCAAATGAATTGTTGTGTACTTCATTTTCCTGGAAATGTGCTGTAATTTCATCAAGAAACATTTTATTTTTATGCATGTGTAATCAGTAATAAATATTAACAAATTAGAAAAACAGAATCTTTGGTGAACGTAGTTTTCAGTGTCGCAGCTTGACAAAATGGAAAATTTTGTGATAATCATTATCATGATCTAAATTATACTTTGATGGAGAGGCGTGGTGGTTTCCAGAAATACTACTTGCTCAAAAAAGCAAGTAAATCAAACAGGGCAAGCATTTACGTCTATTGCAGTCAGCTTTTTGATTGCTGCACCGCTGGTTTTATCTACCACTTTAGCACCAGCACGGGCTGATGATACTCATAATCATTCTGAAGAAACCGGATTTTATATTCAGTAGATCGAAAACTTTTGTAAATCGACGAAATAATCAGGGTTTCAGACGACGTTTTTCGGCTGATAATTGCGCTCGCTTGCACTGCACTCTTAACCCACCAACAACGCCCATTGCTTGAAAAGCAGAGTCTAATAGGATTGCGGCAATTTGTGTTCCTAAATTCAAATGAACCGCTGGTAAGGGTTCTGGAAAACTTTTCGATCTACTGACAATCGGTAGCGGCAATGATTTTTCATTTACGCCTACCTTTTGGACTGATGCTACCGCACCACTAGGAACTTATTCTGCAACCTTCAAACTCGTGGATTTAGGTAGTGGTAATAACGCCATTCCCTTTAAAGAGTCTGGCACGTTCAGTTTTGATTTTGAAGTTAAGACGGTACCTGAGTCATCAACTGTTCTTGGTCTTGGTATAGTTGGCTTGCTAGGACTTTCTGTTTCTCGCTGGCGAAAAATTGCTCGTAGTAGCTTGAACTAAAACCATTTCACGAAATTTCTGCTACAAATGCGTTGGTAGGGGCGTACAGCTGTACAGTTGTCTCAACTTAAGCTCAAACCGTTGTCCCGCAGACGTTATACCCCACCCCCAACCCCTCCCCTTAGCAAGGGGAGGGGCGGTTTTGGCTTTAGACAAAACCGGGGTGGGGTGACGCGAAGAGTGGTGGTAAAACTGAATATCACGTCTTGACAAGGGTTTCAGATTAAGTTGACACTAATGACAGCTGTACGCCCCCACAGTCGATTAATTTGTTGCAGATATTTGTAGTTCTCAATTCTTGTTCAATTTCATGGGGAGAACAAAAAATCCTGAACTGCTGCTAAAACATCTGCTGGGTATTCTTCATGCAGCCCTAAAGAACCCGGAATAACGGCGCTTCTTACTCCTGGTAATGCAGCCAAAGTGTTCATTTCTTCTCGTGATTTAGTAGGGCTGGATTCCCCAATGATCACCATCAATGGTACCGTTAAAGACTGTACAAGTTTGAGAAAATCGGATTGTTGGCGTACAGCATCGAGATTCCCAGTTACAAAGGCAGCAGAAGCAAATCTCGCTCCTGGTTGTTGAGTTGTTTGCCATTTTTTCTCGATGAAACTGGGTGTCAGTTTAGCCGCGTCAGTAAAGACATGACGGCGGTACATAAAATTTAACAAAGATGGCGTAGTGTTGAGTTTGTAGAGAGCTTGACCAATTATAGGCGATCGCACTAATTCTCTCACCATACCAGCTATCTCCTGACTTGCCCCCATTGTCGGCAAAGGCCCGCGCCAAGTAGGAGCTAACAACACAATTCGTGAGAATGCACCAGGCTGTTTCCGAGCTAATTCTAATACATAACTAGCCGCATGACCAGCCGCCATTACAGTAATTGAAGTATTAAAAATCGCGTTGACAAAATCTTCCAGAAATTGCTGATATATTTGGGGTCGATAATTTAAACTAGGGCGAGAAGATTCACCAAAACCAGGCCAGTCTACGGCTACAACTTGAAAATTGGGAGCTAATAATCTAGCAAGTTCGCCCATTTCCAAACGCGTCGAAACACTACTAAAAGCCGGTAGTAGCAATAGCGGTGAACCTTCACCAAGAGTTTCATAAACAACGCGCAATTGCTGATTTTCCCAATTCCAGAGATATTCTTGAACTACTCCACCAAATCCGACAGCAGCAGAGGTAGATAATAAATTTGTTGACATTAGATTAAATTTTGTTCTTTGTCCTTTGTCTTTTGTCAGTTGTCATTTGTCCTTTGTCTTTTGTCTTTTGTCCAAAGCAAATGACTAATGACTAACGACCAATGACCAACGATTAATTAGTTACATCTAACTTACATTCCAAGGCTTTTTTTTGCATGGTTTTAAAAATGTTATAAAATCCATTAGCACGGGAAGGTGTAAGGCTAACATTTAAACCTGTTTCTTGAATAAAATCTGGAGTAAGTTGCACAATCTCAGTTGGGGTTAGTCCATTCAATCCTTCAACCAAAAGCCCTACTAATCCTTTGGTTAACTGGGAATCAGAATCGCCTTGGAAGACAACTTTACCATCATTCAAGGTTGCTGTGATATAAACTTGAGAAACGCAACCAGGAACTTTATTATCAGGTAATTTATCAGCTTCTGGGAAGTCATTAAGCTTCTGAGCATACCAGATTAGCTGTTCGTAGCGTCGCTTCGGTTCCGAAGCGCGTTGAAAGCGCTGGACAATTTTAGCAAGTGCAGGTGGCAAAGAATCGAGAGTTGAGGACATAACAGAAGCTGGAAATAATTACTATCATCTTGAGTTTAAATTATCTTTAGAGCGATGCCTACCGCAGGCTGCGCCTTGGCACCTCTACTTCACTTTGGCATATCACGTTAGCTATGACAGGCATTCTTGACTCAAATTTGTCAAATCTAAATAATTAATGCGTAGGCGTAGTCCAACCTAGTTATCGCACTCATATCGCTCAGGTTGTTTAATCTCGTAATCACAAAAAGTTTATTTTGTTCTGAGCAGGCTTTGACAACAACTCGCCAAAATTAGAATTGTATCAGTGCAGACTTTCTACTATTACGTAAGTGAGTAGCAATCAGTGAAATTTATGTGTCGTTTAATGCAAATATATTTGTCATCTAGATGACATGTATTACAGCCTTTTTCAATTATTTTTTACAGGCTTGGCTGTTTGCATACTCTACTCCATATCACGACTAATTGATTAATCATAGTCGTTCAAATGTACTATTTTATTTTAGCGTTAATCAGATCCTAGCGGCAAAAAGACGTGAGATGGGGCAGATTATATTAAGTAGTGAGAATAAGTGTTAAATATTGATGCAAAATCGGGTGTTTTCTTGAATTGGCTTCGGGAATTTTCAGATTATATGTTCAATCATTAATAAATTTCAGGAGCAAATCAGGTGTTTACTTCAACCTTACTCGCTGCTGCAACCGCCCCCCTGGAATGGAGTCCTGTAGTTGGGCTGACTATGATTCTCGCTAACATAGTCGCCATTGCCTTTGGCAAATCTACCATCAAGTATCCTAGTGCAGAACCAGGACTACCATCAGCCAATTTCTTCGGTGGTTTTGGTTTACCTGCTTTATTAGCAACTACCGCCTTTGGTCATGTCTTAGGAGTAGGCACTATTTTAGGATTGCATTACTTGGGCAGAATTTAGGTTTTTACCCAAGTTAGCCCTTATTTGATGATTCTTTTGTCTCCAGCTTTGAGCCAGAAAGTTACTTATCTGGCTCTTTTTTGATTGGACTAGCGACTGGAGATTTAGCTGAATTTAGCTGAAATCCTTTGTTGACACCGTAGCGAACAGTCTTAAATACTACCTGATTGGTATTTGGTGTATAAAGCGCATATTTTGCTTCACCTGGTATTCGCCCCACATTACCCACCCCAATTACTTGACGCGGCGAAATGTTTACGGTTTGGGGAGAAGCTTGGCTGTTAAGAGTAATAACCTCTGTGGTGATAGAACCTGCTTGCAGTTGATATTGAAAGGTCAAACCAGAACGACCACAGAACAAATTATTTGCTTGCATCCGTGATAGGCGATCGCACATTACAATAGGGTGAGTTTTTGGTGTAAGTTCCTCATCAACTGCTACTGTTGTGCCGTGAATTAATAAACAATCCAGATGAACTACGTGCATCCGGCTACGCCTCTTATGCACGATTGTGAGTAAAACATATATGACACGGGTGGAAAATGAAAATACTCGTTTACGTCATTATCTTGCACGCCTCCACCGCAAAACTTTATGCTATTCCAAATCAGAACAAATGCTGAGATACTCAATTAAATTATTACTTCATTACTTGAAGTATCAAGTTGTACCCACATAAATTAATTCATCCCTTCATTCAGCAACGCCATATTTTGGGGTGTACCTTGTCAATATGCAAATCAGAAAAGGCTCTCACAGTGTTTTTAGCGCAAGTAGGAATATCGAGGGAACGAATTTGAGCAACTGTCGTGTATCTAACTCTTAACAAATGTCCACTCTAATACCTTGATGGGGGCTTGTTGTAGTGCTTGAGTGAGTTCAGCGTTGCTCTCAAACTTAACCTGGGAGAGTTCACAAGCTTCGGTATTGACGGTGAATTGTTCATCTTGGAAAGGCCAGGGTTTGACAACAACCAATCGATCGCGGCGCTGCATGATATCATAGCGTTGACCCTCAGGGCCTTTGCTAATTTCTAAAAAGCGTTCATCAGCAGGTAATTCTTGCTGACAGAGGATCAGAGAAAGGCGATCGCACCATTGCATAAATGCATAAGCTGCATCAACTTCTTCCTTTTCAATACCTAGTTCCTCGCGCCAACGTTGTTGATTTTGAAGTTGCTCATCTAAAAATTTGTCTAGTTCTGAAAACTTTCCCCTACTTGGCTCATTTAAGCGACTAATGTGCATAGAAATTAATAAAGCCACCCACCGTCCACGGTAAAGAGCATTCTTTGCCAAATTAGCAGTTTTTTGAATACCTTCTTTTTCGTCACTCTCTGACATCAGAGTGAAATCTTTGGGCGCACCAGCTTCAGTCAAATTATCTTCTTCCCACTCTTTTTCTAAGTCATCGTGATGGGAAATTGCAGCTATTGTTTCATATAATCGCGCTGGAGCATCCTTACGTCGCCATTGTCCTGCTAGTTGAGCTGCTAATAAAGCATGGGCACGATGATAAATAATTTCCCAACCATTTTGGGTAGCGTTGACAATCACAAATTAATCTCCCGATCGCAGTTTTGATTTAGAGTTGAATAAAAGCAGAGTTCAGGAGTAAAAAAAGCTTTATGCTTGGCTACTGAACTTAGCTTAGCTACTTCTTCTGAATTCAAAAACATCGCTCTGAATTCTTCTGTATGAGTGAATATTAATAGCCATTGGTAGGAGCGCACATCTGTGCGCCCCGATGGTGTGTCCTATCCGAATTAATCTCAGCAAATACCCTTCGGCAATCATTCAAAGCTTTCAAGAACTTGCCAAAAAATTTTGCTGAAAATCAACTTATGTTGTTACTGCAAGCTATGAAATTAAGAGTGGCTTTCTAGCGGATTGGCAATATATTTGAATGTTGGCTCAGAATTCCAAGGCCCACGCTCATCTTTCCCATTGCCATTTGTAGACAGGTTATAGTACAGATTAACAGTTTCATCTGGCTTAATATTACCAAAGAATGGATCTGTTAACTTACCCAAAGAATCCAGAGCTTTCATAAACATCTGAGTATGAGAAATTTCTCGTGTTAAAAGATGGACTAAAGTCTCTTTCGTTCCTTCGTCAGTTGCTAACTTAATCAACTCTTCGTAAGTTTGACGAGCGCCAGCTTCCGCTGCAATATTAGCTCTCAAATCACGCACTACATCTCCACCTTCATTCAAGTAACTTGCAGTCCAAGCGTTACCTTGACTATCTAGAAAGTGAGGTCCTATGCCTCGTACTGCAAAGAGAGTACTCTTATAAGCCTCTGTTTGATCGGTATTCTTTGTATGAGCTTCAATGAGTTTACCAACCATTTCTAAATGCCCAAATTCCTCGATCGCAATATCTTGAAGCATGTCTTTAATTCCAGCATTTTCGACATGAAATGATTGAACCCAATATTGCAAAGCTGCGCTTAGTTCTCCAGTAGCTCCACCAAACTGCTCTAGAAGTAACTGAGCAAAACGAGGGTTTGCTTCGTTAACATTTACTACGTGAATAGGATCTTTTTTGTGAAAAAACATAGATTTAAGCTTCAAAAAGAAATTGACAAAATTGATTGACTGGTTTATGTTATCCTAGTATTTTCTACTTTCATCTGGCTAAATTGAGATTGCATATCTTCTCAACCGGAAAACTAGAAGACAAATAAAATCCAGTATTTATTTCATGATTAATAACTGGCAATCACTGATTATGCATTACTGCTTCTTCTGATTAGTCCCCATAGGTAGATAGCAATAATTGCGCCGAGGACAGCTACTAAAATGCCAGGAACAGTTAAGCCAGCACCAGCCGAAGTAATTTGCAGGGTTCCGGTTCTTAGCAATGTAAATACAGTTCCACCAATGAAAGCACCAATGATGCCTAAAATCATTGTGGAAAGAATTCCGCCGCCTTGATAACCAGGATAAATAGCTTTAGCAATCGCACCTGCCAAAAGTCCTAAAACTACCCAAGCAATAATACTCATAATCCGATAATTACCTCTTCAATCTGACTTGTATCTAAGCTATCAACTCTGACTCCCAATTCTTTCTATCACATGGGATAAATGCCGAATCCAAAAGTTAGATAAAAGAGGTTGTATCCAGATTAGATGATAATTGCAATTTGGCATTTATAGCTTAAAATATTTTATTCAACATTTTTTGCCGACGAAAGAAATAATCAATTACTGAATCTTTAATTTTCTATTAGGTCTTGTGGGTTATACAACTAGATTATTGAGAATAACATAAATCTCAATTGATAAAAAAATGGAAATCTCAGCTTTGTGATATCTATCTCAAGATGTAATCTTTTTATCTAACTTTTTGGAGATGTATATAAAATATTTATTCATCAAGTTGAACAAAATTTCTGAAAAATTAGATCCCCGACTTTTAAAATAAGTCGGGGATCTGAAAACTGCAAAATTTCACAAAAGTAGAGACGTTGCATTGCAACGTCTCTACTTTAAATAGCGCGAGAGAATTTTGACTCTCGCGTTCTTGTATGAGTATCAAATATGACGGCAATATTTCTGACTAGTAATCTACCGATATCTGTGACTTGGATGTGATTTTTTGATAAACTCACCAGACCATCAGCTTCTAGTGGTTTTAATGCGTCTAATTCATATGAAAAATATTCATCAAAACTGATATTATATTTGTTTTCAATGTCTTGTTTATGCAGTTGAAAGTGAGACATGATAGACATGATAGCATCTCGCCTGATGATATCATTTTGAGTCAGTTTGATGCCTTTACTAATAGGTAAATCACCTGATTTCAGTGTCTGATAATAATCCTTTAATTCCTTATGATTTTGAGCATAGGCATCTTCTAGCATACTGATGGATGTGGCACCAAAACCAAAAAGTTCTGTTTCAGCGTGGGTAGTATAGCCCTGGAAATTACGCTTGAGAGTGCCATTGCGTTGAGCGATCGCTAATTCGTCATTAATTTTAGCAAAATGATCCATCCCAATAAATAGATATTGGTTATTCGTCAATTCTTCAATGGTCATTTTCAGAATTTCTAACTTTTCCTCGGCTGGGGGTAGGGCTTCTTGAGGAATATTTTTTTGCGTCGGTTTCAGCCACGGCACATAAGCAAAATTAAAAACAACAATGCGGTCAGGATCTAATTCGATCGTCTTTTTCACTGTGTCTCGAAAGGTTTCACGGGTTTGATAAGGTAAACCATAAATTAGGTCTACATTCACACTTTCAAAGTTGGCTTCTTTGATCCAACTCATGACATCAAACAACATTTCTTCAGGTTGGACGCGATTCACAGCTACTTGAACTTGGGTATTAAAATCCTGAATGCCAAAACTAATGCGATTAAATCCAATTTGTCTGAGAAAGAGAATGTAGTTTCTATCGATGTAGCGGGGATTAATTTCAATTGAGATTTCTGCTTGCGGGTCAATGTTGAAATAGTGATTGATGTTTTTCCATAAAAATTCTACTTGGTCGCGCTCCAAATAGTTAGGAGTACCACCACCCCAGTGAATTTGTAGCACGTTTCTTTGTGAATCTATCAAAGATGAGGTGTTTTTGATATCTTGAACCAAATGCTCCAGGTAAGGTTCAGCAATTTTCTTGTTGTTAGAAATTACTGTGTTGCAACCACAGAAGTAGCAAGCACTTTGGCAAAAGGGAATGTGGAAATACAAAGAAAGAGGAGTTTTGCGTTGATTCGAGGCGGCGATCGCAGCTTTAAAATCAGTTTGGGTGAATGTTTCGTTTAACTCTGTAGCAGGTGGGTAGCTGGTGTATCTCGGTGCGCGAGTATCATACTTTTGGATCAGATCTAGATCAAATTTGACACCAGGTAATAGAAAAACCATTGAGTTATTTTCCAATAAATGTGTGAAGGGAGTGGGGAGGTGGGGAGATGGGGAGATGGGGAGATGGGGAGACGCAAAGAAAAACTAATAACTAATGACAAATGACAAATAACTAATGACAAATGACAAATGACCAATGACCAATGACTAAGCAGTTATTTCGGTGCTACCTGAATTCTGGGAACGAGTCAGGTTATTAAACAGGAATTGGCCGAGGGCTTTGATTAAACTTCCTTCTAGTTCCTGAGCCATCTGTAAATTCAACGCGAAGGCATTATTGGCTTCTGCAACAATTCGTTGTGCTGTAGCATCATCAATGGGTAGTTTATTTAATACCTGACGATATTTATCCTTAAATGCCTTCTTATCAGGAATTTGCTCAAAATTGTAGAAGGAAGTGCCTTCATAGCCAGAAAGCTTGAGGGCTGATTGAGCAATTTTTTGTAGCATTTGACCCCCTGAGAGGTCGCCCATGTAGCGAGTGTAGACATGACCAAGCAATAAGGTTGGTGCATTAGCAGAAATTTCCCGAATGCGGTCAATGTAGGTCTGGGCAGCAGATGAAGGGGTGACTTGCTCTCTCCAATTATTCCCATAATAGAACACCATGTCTTTTTCGAGGGAAGCTTGGCGATTAAGTTCGGGAAAATAAACCGCACGAATCACAGGATGCTCTAGATGGCTTTCTATGGCCGCTTCTAGTTCGCTGTAAATGTAATACAAGTTGCTTAAGAACTTGGCGAAGCAGTCTCTGTCTACAACTCCTTTGAGAAAACATTTCATAAATCCCACATTTTCCGCTGATGTGTGGGCTTGTTGAGTTCCAGAGCGCAGTTTGATGGCGAGATTGCTACTCATTGTTGCTTCCTTGATGTTCAAGTGCAAGGTTTTCAGGCAGTCATCACTCAGGATGTCTGCCAGTACTAGAGTTAAAAGATTGTTATTCTAGGTTTAAAGAGGATCTGCATCAATCTATCCAGCAAATACCACTGCCGATGCAGACCTCATCTGTTTTTATTTCTCCTAAAATTATTTAACTATTAATACTTGCATAACTATTAAGTTATTAAGGTTTATTTATATTTGAGCAATTTCCATCTCTAAACTAGTGCCAAGGTTAAAAGATGTAACTTTTCCTGTATCGTTAATTAACCTAACTGAGCCGGGAGCTAAAGATTCCAGCAAACGATTAACAAAGCCTGTTTGAGTAGACCGGAATCCTCAGCATGACGGCTGAGGAGGATGTCAATAAGTAGCAATCCAAGAAAGAGAAAGTAGAAATCTAGAAAAAAACTTAAGAATATGATTAAATATCATGGCGATCATTTTAGAGTTGCATCTCTACCCGACAATAAAAAGAAAGCGATTCAGGGATTGAGTGACCAAGTTTTGCTCTATACTAGCAACAAGGAAATACTCAAAGTCTACTAGGAGTAGTCACAAGGTGCATTCTGGCTACGTGGGCAGTTTATGGAGATTCGTGGTGTTTAACAACAATTTGCCACGCATCTAGCCATAAAAAAACCCCCAGTGGGTGTTAGCCAACCAGGGGAGTTAGTTATCAGGGTGCATCTACCAATTAACTGTTCTGAGGTTGAACACCATACTCCGGATAAATTTGTACAAAGGTCAGTTATTTTTTAAAATAAAAAAACCCCAGTTGGTGTTAGCCTACTAGGGGAGTGAGTTATCAGGGTGCATCTACCAACAATCTTTTCTAGGGGCAGCTAGTATTTTCCGGAGAAAATGCTCAACCTCTAACAGGATTTGGGATTGCCGATAGCTCCCACCCTTTTTACGAGCGTCTTTTAGATTCACTCCAACCACAAAGGTACTGGGCTACTGAAGGTTTTGGATTATCGGTTTGAGATTTGTTGCTTCCACAAGAGAGGTTGTTCTGAACCGAAAAACCCCGAACCAAAGTCAATCGAAATCAGATTTGATGGCGATGTCTACGAAAAGCTCGCCTACGCAACAAAAAAACCCCCAGTGGGTGTTAGCCAACCAGGGGAGTTGAGTTATCAGGGTGCATCTACCAATTATTTTTTCTCAAGTTAATGGCTATCCACCGGATAAATTATGCAGAAGTTGAGTTTGTTGCTGTTTGTTTACCAGAAAAAAAACTCTCAACAGGTGCTAGCAAATCAGAGGGGTTAGTTATCAGGTCAAACCTACCAATTATTCAATGATGAGTGCGCTATCTGAAAAATCAGTGTGTGATAAGTAAAAAAAACCCCCAGTGGCTATTAGCTTGACCAGGGGAGCTAGTTATCAGGGTGCATCTACCAATTAAATGTTCTAGGTTTAACCATCATGCTCCGGATAAATTTATGAGAAAGTTGATTATTGTTGTGTGTCAAAAAAAACTAGGAGATTTTGGCGGCAGTTTGCCTATCTCTAAGACAGGGGGTTTAAGGCGCTTGTCTAGTTAATTGAGATGGTAGTTGGATTTTTGCCGTGCTGTACTAGTGGATATTGAGGGAATTAGGGGAGTTAAAGATCGAGATACATCCATCTGCCAATCAAGTATTCTAAAGTTAAGCACTATTTTCTGGTAGAGAATATCTGCGTTATGTCAAGTTCGTTTAATTATTCATAATTTAAAACTCCTTGTGTCAGAGCGTTTCCCGAAGTTCAGATGCCTGGGCTAAGTCGCAAACCATCTACGCCGGAAGTCGGCGGTTCCACTTGTGTTTGTGTCTCGGCGTCAGCCTTAACTATAAGTGTTCACACGAACTTGATATTAAAGGTTGCTGTTGTTTGCCAAAATAAAAAAACCCCCAGTGGGTGTTAGCCAACTAGGGGAGTTGAAGATCAAGGTGCATCTACCAATTAAGTGTTCTAGACCCAAGTAATCCGATCCGGATAAAGTTGTAGAGGCACAAAAAGCAAAACAACTAAAAATCAGAAACATTCAGGGGTGGGATGCATCTAAGCTATCAGAGGGAGCGAAAAATCGACTTGAAACTTTCGCGTTTCAAACCGAATTTAGGAGGCGAACAGGAAAAGCTGTGACCCAGGAATTCCATATATCCGTAACCCCAGTAGGGCAAAACGACTACTTGGTGCGGACGGAACAAGTCGCGCCTGGGGTGCCATTGGCAGAAGAATTGGTGACTTGGCCTGTAGCTGATTGGTTGATGGCTGCTGGGCATTTGATGAATGACCCGTTGAAGTCGGTATTACAGGGAGATGCATTCGCCTCTAGCGGGCGGGAAAGCGATATTGCCAGAAACTCTGTGAACTTGGTGGCGTTGGGTCAACAATTATATAATGCACTATTTCAAGGCACTCTCAGAGATAGTTGGATTACCGCCCAAGGTATTGCCCAGAATCACCAACAAGTACTCCGCTTACGCTTGGGGCTGAAAGAGACGAGGTTAGCTCGTTTGCCTTGGGAAGTGATGCACGCAGGTGATCGCCCTTTAGCCACTGGTCCTTATGTCGCTTTTTCTCGGTTCCAAAGTGGAATTTTGGGCGGTTCTCGTTTGCGATCCCTGCGGGGGGCTACGCCTACGCCAAATATGCCCACACCACTAGAAGAAAGTGGTGTCAAAGTATTGATGGTAATTGCTTCACCCTTAGATCAAGTCCGTCTTGACTTGCTCAAACAGGAAGCAATCAAACTGCAAGCGGAACTTGGGCGTCCAGCACCACGATTTGCTGAAGGTAGCAATCATCTCCCAGAAATTGAACTGACTGTGTTAGATCAACCAGGACGAGAAGAACTAACCCAGGCTCTAGAGCAAGGCAGATATCAGGTTCTACACTACTCTGGTCATAGTAATTTAGGCCCAAATGGCGGAGAAATTTATCTTGCTAGTCGTAGAACTGGGTTAACGGAAGTTCTGACTGGAGATGATTTGGCAGGTTTGCTGGTCAACAATAACATTGAGATGGCAGTATTTAATTCCTGCTTAGGAGCTTACACAGCTGCCTTGGGAGCTTCTGGAGATACTGGGGAACGCAACCTGGCAGAAAGTCTGGTGAAACGAGGAATTGCCAGTGTTTTGGCAATGTCAGAGCGTATTCCTGATGAAGTGGCACTGACACTCACGCAATTATTCTACCGCAACTTGAGTCAGGGATATCCAGTAGATTTATGCGTTAGTCGGGTGCGCCAAGGATTAATTTCTGCCTATGGTTCTCACCAAATGTACTGGGCATTGCCAATTTTGTATCTCCAGCCCGAATTTGACGGTTTCTTGAGCCACGAAATTAGCTTAGCCCAAAGCCCACAGTCGCTCAATCAGTATAGTTCGTCTGTAGGGACAATTCCCACTTCCATGTATGCTGCTATGGCAGATGACACCGAAATGCCTTTAGGAATTGAGGAAATGATTCCTGCTGATTTGGGGCGTGACTCTTCTGGCTTGGATTGGCTAGGCGAAGATACTTGGGGCGATCTCGTTGATGAAATCGAGTATGATGACCCAAGTTATGCAGAAGATTCTGCCATCGTTTCCGATTTGTTTCGGCGACTAGATGAGCAAAAAAGCTCCACGGGAACCGAGCAACAAATTCACGAAAATAGTCTTCAAAATAAGCACGTTTCAGAAGAAATGACTTCATCTTTTGAAGAAGCAGATTTGTGGGGAGAAGTCCCAGCACCGCCTCCTGAAACTATTGGGAATTTGGAAAGAGATCGGGAAAATTCTGATTTTTTCCGGCCGCAACCAACCCCATCTCCATCTAGAAATCGTGTCCGGCGGCGCAAGCTGTGGCCGATTATTGGCATTGTAGGAGCAAGTGCGATCGCCATTGCGATCGGTTTAAATTGGTGGTGGCAAAATCGACCCCAGCCAATTGTGTCAAAGATACCACCAATTCCCACTGAGTCTTTGCCCATCGCAAAGCAACCGAATATCGATTTAGAAACAGCACCAACTGGAATTGTCACCGCCACCGCCACCGAAAAATTGAGCCAAGGCGATTTGCAAGGTGGGTTATTTGCTGTGGAAGAATTACTCAATCGTGGTGCCTTTGCTGCGGCTGAAACTGCTTTGAAACTAGTTACAAACAAGCAAGTTGACGATCCATCTGTCAACTTTTTAAAGGGGCGATTAGCATGGCAATCGATCCAGACTGGAGACAATAACTATAGCGTTGATGATGCCCGTCGTTACTGGGAAACTGCTGCCAAAGCTAAACCAGATTCGCTTTTGTATAATAACGCTTTAGGATTTGCTTACTACGCAGAAGGTAATTTGAATCGAGCTAATGATTCTTGGTTCAAGGCTTTAAATTTAGCTCTCAAACCACAGAATACAGCTTCTAGCACAGCATCCACAAACACAGCACTACCTCAGGATGCTTTAACTTCCTATGCTGGTTTAGCTCTGGGACTGTATAAATCTGCACTAGATGAATCTAGTGTTAAACAAGCACAATATATGAATGAAGCGATAAAGTTGCGCCAAATGGTAATGAAGTCCGATCGCGTAAATTTCCAGGTAGATAAATTAGCTAAAAATTGGCTATGGACAGAAAAAGCAATTGCAGATTGGCGATCGCTGCTTCAGGAGAAGAGTAGAGAAGAGTAAATAAGAATTCAGAATTCAGAATTTTGAATTCTGAATTCTGAATTACTTTCAGTAGACCGACAACTTTTGCGATCGCTATGATGCCTGTCTTCGTATGTGAACAAACTCAAGAATATTTCCAACCAATATTAATGAGATGTACCAAGTACCTCAGTAAAAAAGTTATTCAACTCTGGCGCGGAGTGCAGGAGATGGAAAGAGATTTTCAAATGCTGCTTGACGCTCGTTTAAAGTTTCTGGAGCATAGTTCCAAAGACTTTCATAATAAAAGAAGGTTACACCCAAACCCCGTTCTTGAGCAGCCCGCACCTGAGACTTAATTTGTTGCATCGGAACTGGGTTATTTCGTAACCCTGTCATAATCCCAACTCCAGTAGGAATTTTTTGTTGCGCTTCTTGAATTTCTGGGCGGGAAATATTTGCGATAAAACTTTGCAGATTCGGACGATAAATTTGCACAATTAACTCGTCCACAATATCTTGCCGCATCCAATTCAGCCAGTCTTGCAGATGAAATTTGTAAGCAAAGTCATAGTAATTAGGAGCAACGGAGAAAATCGCCTGGGGTTTTCTCTGCTTCACGGCTTGGTTAAGTTTTACCATGAAGGCGGTAATTTTATCTGCCCGCCACTGTAACCATGCCGGATCTTCTGCATTGGCTGGGGGATTGCTCTTGGTTTCTTGGGTGTACAGAGCAACTGTGTATTTATCGTAGCCAAATTCACGGGGCAAACTCATGTGATCGTCAAACTGAATGCCATCGGCATCATATTGAGTGACAATTTCCAGCACGAGATTGGTGATGAATTGTTGGACTTGTGGATGGAAGGGATTGAGCCACATTACCTCACCAGCTGCGCTAATGGAAGTTTGGCTACCATCGCGCTTTTGTGTGAACCAATCTGGATAATTCAGTGCTAGTTCCGATGTTGGGGGAGCCATAAATCCAAACTCAAACCAGGGAATTGCTAGCAGTCCCTTACGATGGGCTTGGTTAATGAGATCGGCAAGAATATCATGTCCATCTGAACCTCTATAGACAAAAGGTTGAATACCTGCCCGTTGTGCCGTGGCGCTAGGATACATCACATAGCCAGAATTCCAAACCACAGGATAGATTGTGTTGAAATTCAGCCGCCGCAGATGATTCATGGCATCTTGCACTTTGGCACGATTCTTCAGAGTGTCAAAATCATTGTTGGTCATCCAAACCCCGCGAATTTCCTGACGGGGTAGCTGGGCAATGGCAGGGGTGGAGTTGTCTAGCAACAATACCGTAACAAACGATATTAAAATCAGCAGCGGGAAAATATATTTAAGTTTTCGTCGCCAACCTTGAACAAAAAAAGTTGATTTCATAGGTTTGAATGATGCATTAGCTACCCACACACGCCATTGCTTGCTTTTGTGATTCAATCTACTAGTCATATATTCTAAGCATTTATACTTACTAAAACATTGATGAATTGGTAGTTGTTGGTTCCTTGTGTATGGAACTTTTGCACCAGAAAAACTAAATCAAACTTATGCACGTTAAGAAACTTGACGCAGCAAGTAGGCATTAGTGCCCAATGTATCTTGGGCATGGGGCATGGGGCGGAGGGGCGGAGGGGCGGAGGGGCGGAGGGGCAGAGGGGCAGAGGGGCGGAGGGGCAGAGGGGCGGAGGGGCGGAGGGGCAGAGGGGCGGAGGGGCAGAGGGGAAATATTATTGTCACTTCTCCCCTGCTCCCCTGCTTCCCCTGCTCCTCATGTCCCCACCTGTGTCACAATAAAGAACTGTAATCAGAAAAATATTGTTAGGTAATTTAGTGAGTCCAACTGCTCAATCTACGGCAAGTGCGCGTCGCGTGGTGTTTCCTTTTACGGCAATTGTCGGCCAGGAAGAGATGAAACTGGCGCTGCTGTTGAACGTGATTGACCCCAAAATTGGTGGTGTCATGATTATGGGCGATCGCGGTACCGGTAAATCCACAACTATCCGGGCGCTGGCGGATCTGCTGCCAGAAATCTCTGTGGTTGCCAATGACCCGTTTAGTAGCGATCCTAGCGACCCTGACTTGATGAGCGATGAAGTCCGCCAACTGTTAGAACAAGGGGCAGAAATTCCGGTAGCTCACAAAAAAGTCCAAATGGTAGACCTGCCGTTAGGAGCCACAGAAGACCGGGTTTGCGGCACCATCGACATCGAAAAAGCTTTATCTGAGGGTGTCAAAGCTTTTGAACCAGGACTGCTGGCAAAGGCTAACCGGGGCATTCTTTATGTGGATGAAGTCAACTTACTAGATGACCACCTTGTAGACGTACTACTAGATTCCGCCGCCAGTGGTTGGAACACTGTAGAACGCGAAGGCATTTCAATTCGTCACCCAGCACGTTTTGTTCTTGTGGGTTCCGGAAACCCAGAAGAAGGCGAACTGCGTCCCCAACTACTCGATCGCTTTGGGATGCACGCAGAAATTCATACAGTCAAAGAACCCGCCTTACGAGTACAAATCGTCGAACAACGAGCGGAATTTGACCAAAATCCGCCCGGATTTCTCGAAAAGTACAAACCTGAGCAAGAAGCATTACAAGAGAAAATTGTCAATGCCCAGCAATTATTACCAGAAGTAAAACTTGAGTATGATTTGCGGGTGAAAATTTCTGAAGTCTGTTCTGAACTGGATGTAGATGGTTTACGGGGTGACATTGTAAGTAACCGCGCCGCCAAAGCCTTAACGGCATTTGAAGGACGCACTGAAGTTACAGTTGATGATATCCGCCGCGTGATTACACTATGTTTGCGTCACAGACTGCGGAAAGACCCGTTAGAATCAATTGACTCTGGCTACAAAGTCGCCAAAGCTTTTAGCCGCGTCTTTGGTGTGGAACTCGTGGAAGATGATGCTGCACAAAAAAATGGCACAGGTCAAAAGTTAGGAGTTAGGAGTTAAAAGTTGCGGATGGGGGAGATGGGGAGATGGGGAGATGGGGGAGACAAGTAGAATAACTCCTAACTCCTAACTCCTAACTCCTAGCTCCTAACTCAGCACTCAGCACTCAATACTGACTATGAGATTTTGGTATTTTTGGTTCAACAGCTTTATTGTATCTAGCCAATACAACCCGCCACGGTTTGTAGAATTATTGATGCTGTTTTTAGCGATCGCCATGCTAGCAATAGCGACTATTTTACCCGACAGACCATATTTAATCTTAGGTTTGAGCTTAGTAGTTGGGGCATCTATTTCGATTTTAGTGCGGGAAGCGATCGCCCCCTCACCCCAAACACGAATTACCCAAGTCACAGCATTAATATTACTCATTATTAGCCTTTATGGCTTTGCTGATTTAATGCACACTCTTTAAATTTAGTTATGAGTTATAAGTTAGAAGTGAGAAGTTAATTAAAAACTCCTAACTCTTAACTTCTCACTCCTAACTTTTTTATTTACCAATTTTGCATTTCTACTAATTCCATCACAAATTCATTTTCCCACTTTCAGTAGATCGAAAAGTTTTGTAAATCGACGAAATAATCAGGGTTTCAGACGACGTTTTTCGGCTGATAATTGCGATCGCTTGCACTGCACTCTTAACCCACCAACAACGCCCATTGCTTGAAAAGCAGAGTCTAATAGGATTGCGGCAATTTGTGTTCCTAAATTCAAATGAACCGCTGGTAAGGGTTCTGGAAAACTTTTCGATCTACTGACTTTGAGTGCCTAAATATGCATCAATACATCATATTCTCATTTATCGAAGCTTGTTGACATAAAACTAAACGAGCGTGTGTTGCTTAATCGCTTACTCTGTCTAATTTTCAGACTTTTTATTCCGTCGAACTCAGGTTGATTAAAGCTGTCTTAGAAGGACGGGTTTTTAAACCCAAATTTTCGATAAAATGGTGAAGCCTCAAAGGACAAAAATTGTCCATCGCCTAAAACTTTATCTGCCACCATGTCTGTTAATTCCAAACTATACGAAGGCAAAGCTAAAATTCTCTATACAACGGACGATCCGGAAGTCTTGTTGGCTGATTTCAAGGATGATGCCACAGCGTTTAACGCCCAAAAGCGTGGCAGTATTCAAGGAAAAGGAGAAATTAATTGTAGCATTTCCAGCCAGCTTTTTAAACAGTTGGAGGCAAATGGTATAAAGACTCACTTTATCGACAGCCCTGCCCCGAATCAGATGCGGGTGAGAGCAGTCAAGATTGTGCCTTTAGAAGTAGTGATTAGAAATATTGCTGCTGGCAGTCTGTCTCAGCAAACAGGGTTGCCAGTGGGTACAATTCTGAAACAGCCTTTGGTTGAGTTTTATTACAAAAACGACGAATTAGGAGATCCTTTGTTGACACGCGATCGCCTGTACCTGCTAGAACTAGCCACGCCGGAACAAGTAGACGCAATTACACATCTAGCATTGCAAATCAACGAGTTTCTCAGTGGCTTTTGGCAGCGGTGCGGCATTACCCTAGTGGACTTCAAACTAGAATTTGGTTTGGACTCACAACAGCAGTTGCTCTTGGCAGATGAAATTAGCCCCGACACCTGCCGTTTGTGGGATACCGCAGAACAAGACTCAAACCGTCGGGTAATGGACAAAGACCGCTTTCGCCGGGACTTAGGAAATGTAGAGGGTGCTTACCAGGAGGTTTTACAGCGAGTGCTAAAAGCAGTAGAGAATAATAATTAAAAAATTGGGAAAAATCTATTAAACTCGTGTGGATTGTCATTTGTCATTTGTCCTTTGTGAAGAACCAATGCCAATACTTAGGCTTAGCTCAGTACAAGTGCCCAATGCCCAATGCCCAAAGACTAATTTGTGATGGTGTGTGTGTGGTTGTGAAGAGGAATCATAAGTAAAATGCGTTTATATCCAGTATTGCTGACAGCAGTAGCAATTGCAGTGCCTTTGGGCGGCTCACCGAGTGCAAATGCACAGACCGCCAACAGTTCAAAACAGACAACAGAAGTTTTGACACTAGAAACAAATCAGCAGCCAGAAAAAGATACTGGTCAGGCTAACTCTGGTAATAGTCTAGAATCTCGACCCAATGCCACAGAGGTTGCAGAGGCAGAACATCTCCAGTCTCGCGTTGTGGCAGTTTTCCCTGGTAAAAAAACAAAAGCGATTGCCACACCAGAGGTAATAGTGCCAACCTTCACAACACCAACAGCGGCACAAACCCTAAGTAATGGCAATCTTGCTCAACAGCCATCTCCTGCTCCAGACATTCCACCCCCAGATATCCAGCAACCAATGCCTTCGCCAACACCTGAGACTACTCCAGTCCCAGAGAATGTCGATCCCCCTGCAACAGAACCTGTATTACCCACAACTCCCGAAGATACTCAACAACCATCTTCCACTCCCGACATTCCCCTGCCAGATAGTCAACAACGAACACCAGCTCCAGCCCCAGGAACTACTCCGGAAAATACACAACCCGGCGCAGCCCCAGAAGCCACCGATCCCCGCGTACTGGTATCGGAAGTACTGATTAGATCCCAGACTGGGCAACTATCCCCAGAATTGGAAGAACAAGTTTACAGAGTGATTCGCACCCAACCAGGACGAACCACAACCCGTAGCCAACTGCAAGAAGATATTAACGCCATCTTTGGTACTGGCTTCTTCTCGAATGTCCAAGCAACACCAGAAGACACCCCCTTGGGTGTGCGGGTGAGCTTTGTTGTACAGCCCAACCCAGTTTTGAGTAAAGTAGAAGTGCAAGCCAATCCTGGAACTGGCGTTGCCTCGGTACTACCACCCAGCACTGTAGATGAAGTCTTTCGTGAGCAGTATGGTAAAATCCTAAACTTGCGTGACTTGCAGGAAGGAATCAAGCAGTTAAACAAGCGCTATCAAGACCAAGGTTACGTACTAGCCAACGTCATTGGAGCGCCCCAAGTCTCTGAAAACGGAGTTGTTACCCTACAAGTAGCAGAAGGGGTAGTGGAAAACATTCGAGTCCGGTTCCGCAATAAAGATGGTCAGGAAACAGACGAGAAAGGACAACCAATTCGGGGACGCACGCAAGAATACATCATTACACGCGAAGTGGAATTAAAGCCAGGACAGGTATTCAACCGCAACACAGTCCAAAGAGACCTACAGCGCGTGTATGGGCTAGGACTGTTTGAAGATGTGAATGTCTCCCTTGACCCTGGTACTGACCCCAGCAAGGTGGATGTAGTAGTGAATGTGGCTGAACGTAGCAGCGGTTCTATTGCCGCTGGGGCAGGGATTAGTTCTGCTAGCGGACTTTTTGGTACAGTCAGCTATCAACAGCAAAACCTGAATGGCAGAAACCAAAAACTGGGAGCAGAAGTACAGGTGGGAGAAAGGGAACTGCTGTTTGACCTGCGGTTTACCGACCCCTGGATTGCCGGAGATCCTTACCGGACTTCCTACACAACTAATCTTTTTCGCCGCAGTTCCATTTCGTTGGTTTTTGATGGCCAAGATCGGGAGATTAGGACGTTTAATCCGGATGATCGCATAAATGATACAGATGCTCAGGATCGCCCCCGTATTGTCCGTCTGGGTGGCGGTGTCACTTTTACGCGTCCCCTATCCTCCAATCCCTACAAAAGTTCAGTTTGGACTGCCTCAGCAGGTTTACAGTATCAACGAGTTACCAGTCAAGATGCTGATGGCAACCGCAGAAAAACAGCGGCACTATTCAATGAAGATGGAAATCCTATTGACCAAAATGGACAGGTTGTCACTGATCCCGATAAGCTAGTCACCACTAAATTAACTGAGTCTGATACAGGTCAAGACGATTTATTACTGTTGCAACTGGGGGTACAGCGGGATCTTCGTAATAATCCCCTCCAACCCACTAGCGGTTCTTATCTCCGCTTCGGCATCGATCAGTCAGTACCCATAGGACTAGGTAATATTTTACTTACTAGATTGCGTGGTAGCTACAGTCAATATATCCCCGTCGAGTTTATTCGCCTTAGCAAAGGGGCACAAACCCTAGCATTTAATCTGCAAGCAGGAACTGTCCTTGGTGACTTGCCCCCCTACGAAGCCTTTACCATTGGCGGTAGCAACTCGGTTCGGGGTTACGAAGAAGGAGCATTAAGCAGTGGACGCAGTTATGTGCAAGCATCAGTTGAGTATCGGTTTCCAGTTTTTTCAGTAGTTAGCGGCGCACTATTTTTTGATATCGGTAGTGACTTGGGAACTACTACCCCAGTGGCTGATCTACTGAACAAAAACGGCACTGGCTTCGGTTATGGCCTCGGCGTTCGCGTCCAGTCTCCCTTGGGGCCAATTCGCATTGACTACGGTATCAACGATGACGGTGATAGCCGGATTAATTTCGGTATTGGCGAAAGGTTTTAATTTGTCATTGGGCATTGGTCATTGGGTATTGGGCATTGGACTAATGACTAACGACTAATGACTAATGACAAATGACAATTCCCTTTTGGGATTAGCTTGCTAATTTTGACGTTTGCCTCAATACTGTTCCGATAAAGAGATAAATGACATTTATGAGCAAATATCAGGGGTTTTACCAAAACAGACTATGAACGATACTAAACGAAATATATTGACTTTTCGCTTATGCAACAGCACACTCTAGCGTCCCAAATCACGCAAACTGGAGTGGGACTACATAGCGGTGTGACTACAGAAGTGCGGATACTACCAACTGAGCCTAGTAGTGGACGCTACTTTGTCAGGGTAGATTTACCGGATATGCCAATAATTCCAGCCCAAGTTGCAGCGGTTAATCACACTGTTCTCTCAACTCAACTGGGGAAGGGTGAGGTATATGTTCGCACAGTAGAACATTTGTTAGCAGCGCTTTCGGCTATGGGTGTGGATAACGCCCGCATTGAAATTGATGGTCCAGAAGTACCACTTTTGGATGGTTCGGCAAAGGTGTGGACAGCTAATATTGCCCAAGTTGGCTTGGTATCACAACCAATTGATAACCGAGAACCCTTAATTGTTAAAGAACCAATATGGGTTTATCAAGAAGATGCCTTTGTCTGTGCCCTCCCAGCACCCGAAACCCGCTTTAGTTACGGTATCGACTTTGATCTTGACGCTATTGGTAACCAATGGCATAGTTGGTCACCAACGCCTGAATTAGGAGATGCTTCTGCTAGCTTTGCTGCGGAAATTGCTCCTGCTCGTACTTTTGGGTTACTGCATCAAATTGAACATTTACAAAAAACAGGGTTAATTAAAGGTGGTAGTTTGGATAATGCACTGGTTTGTGGCCCCGAAGGGTGGGTAAATCCACCATTAAGATTTGCAAATGAGCCAGTCCGTCATAAAATCTTGGATTTAGTAGGAGATTTAAGTTTACTAGGAAATTTTCCTGTTGCTCATTTCTTAGCGTATAAAGCCAGCCACAATTTACACATTCAACTGGCTCAGAAAATTTTAGATTTGGGATTTGAGATTTTGGATTGGATCTGAAAGCTGAAAATCCTAGATTCATAAGGGTTTCAATGTACGCCTACTCAATTACCAGGTTAAAAATCAACTACACGGCTAATGTCAATTCTTACTCAAGTGAATAGCAGCGATCGCACTACACCTGTATCTACCGAACAACAGGGCACAAATGAGACTACAATCACATCTGAGATTAAAACAACTTTCACATCTGAAGAAATTCAGCAACTGCTACCCCACCGCTACCCATTTTTACTTATAGACAAAATCATTGACTACATCCCAAGTAAAAAAGCTGTTGGCATTAAAAATGTCACTGTTAACGAACCCTGTTTCCAAGGTCATTTTCCTGGACGGCCACTGATGCCAGGAGTGCTAATTGTCGAAGCAATGGCACAGGTCGGAGGCATTGTCTTAACTCAAATGTCTCAGGTTGAAGGTGGACTGTTCGTTTTCGCTGGTATCGATAAAGTCCGCTTTCGTCGGCAAGTTGTACCGGGAGATCAACTAGTAATGACGGTGGAACTGTTATGGGTAAAACAACGTCGTTTCGGTAAGATGCAAGGTATTGCCGAAGTTGACGGTCAACTCGCTTGTGAAGGCGAATTGATGTTTTCTTTAGTTAACTAAAAGTTTGCTTTCGTGGTATGGGCATAGCCGTGAATTGCCCTACTGAATCCTGACAAGGATAACAGTAAAAAAAAAAATCCACAACAGCATCTTATAATTTCTTGATTTTTGCCGCCCTCACACTCAACTTGCTTGCCCGACACTTTCGTTCACTGAAACACTCACGCTCAGCAACGCCAGTCGCCTCAATGGAATGGCGATCGCTATAACTCTGTTAACCAGAGTCAGGCGCTGCCTAAAAAAACCCCGTTCGCGCTGGCTTATTAAGACAGTTCTGGAGATTCACCCTTGAAAACGCTTATTCATCCAACTGCTGTAGTTCATCCCAAATCGGAACTCCACCATACAGTGCAAGTCGGTGCCTATGCTGTGATTGGAGCGCATGTCAAAGTCGGTCCTGAAACAATTATTGGCGCTCATGTCGTGCTAGAAGGGCCTTGTGAAATTGGGGCGGGAAATCAGATTTTTACAGGAGCAGCCATCGGCATGGAACCCCAGGATCTCAAGTTTGTGGGAGAACCAACCTGGGTCAAAATTGGTGATAACAACTTGATTCGTGAGTACGTGACCATTAACCGCGCTACTGGTGCTGGTGAAGCAACAGTGATTGGTGATGGTAACCTGTTGATGGCTTATGTTCATGTAGCTCATAACTGTGTGATTGAAGACCAGGTAGTGATTGCCAACTCTGTGGCGTTGGCAGGTCATGTGCATATAGAATCACGCGCTAGACTGAGTGGGGTTTTAGGTGTCCATCAATTTGTACATATTGGCAGACAGGCAATGGTGGGCGGTATGGCACGTATTGACCGGGATGTAGCCCCATATATGCTAGTGGAGGGAAATCCGGCGCGGGTTCGCACCCTCAACCTTGTGGGACTCAAACGGTCTGGTATGGACGCAGCAGATTTACAAATGCTGAAAAAAGCCTTCCGCATTCTCTACCGTTCTGATTTGTCGTTTAAGGATGCCTTGGAACAACTGGAATTGTTAGGGGATACTGAAGAGTTGCAGCATCTGAGGCGCTTCTTGCTACTTTCTCAGATGCCAGGAAGGCGTGGCTTGATTCCTGGGAAGGCGAAAAAAGGCGCAAGTGATGAATCGTGAGTTAGATACAGACAAGGGTTAATCGCGTCTGTACAGGAGTTAGGAGTTATGAGTTGATAAAAAATTAAATTTTTTGACTTCTAACTCCTCACTTTTAGCACCTCACTCCTCACTTTTAAATCCTCATTTTTAACTCCTAACTTCAATTATCAAATGCGGATATTTATCAGCACTGGCGAAGTATCTGGCGATTTGCAAGGGTCGCTGCTAATTAGAGCGCTCAAGCGTCAAGCTGTGGCGATGGGGTTGCAATTAGAGATTTTGGCGCTAGGTGGCGAAAAAATGCTGGAGGCTGGGGCAACTCTGCTGGGCAATACTAGTAGTATCGGCTCAATGGGTATTTTAGAAGGGTTGCCTTATGTTTTGCCGACTCTCCAGGTGCAACGACGGGCGATCGCTTCCCTAAAACAAAATCCACCAGATTTGGTAGTGTTGATTGACTACATGAATCCAAATCTGGGGATTGGCGCTTTTATGCAACAAAATTTACCACACGTGCCTGTGGTATATTACATTGCTCCCCAAGAGTGGGCTTGGTCATTGAGTTTCCGTAACACTAACCGACTTGTCGGTTTTACAGACAAATTATTAGCAATTTTTCCAGAAGAAGCCCGTTACTATCGTCAGCAAGGGGCAGAAGTTAGTTGGGTAGGGCATCCTTTAGTTGACCGGATGCAAGACGCTCCCAGTCGCCAAGCAGCGCGTGCAACACTGGGGATTACGCCAGAACAAATTGCGATCGCTCTACTCCCCGCCTCTCGCCGTCAAGAATTAAAATATCTTTTACCAATAATTTTTCAAGCTGCTCAAACTATTCAAGCTAAATTACCCGAAGTTAATTTTTGGATTCCCCTGTCTCTGGAAATCTACAGACAGCCAATTGAGGAGGCAATTGAGTCTTACGGTTTGCGAGCTAAAGTTGTATCAGGTCAACAAAAGGAAGTTTTTGCTGCTGCTGATTTAGCCATTAGCAAATCTGGTACCGTCAACTTAGAACTTGCCTTGTTAAACGTGCCGCAAGTTGTAGTTTATCGCCTAAATCCCGTGACTGCTTGGTTAGGTCGTAAATTGCTCAAAGGTTCCATCACTTTTGCATCCCCACCCAATTTGGTAGTGATGAAGCCAATTGTGCCAGAATTTTTACAAGAGCAAGCCACACCAGAGAATATTATTCAAGCAGCGATGGAATTGCTACTCAATCCCAGCCGGAGGCAGCAAACTTTGACAGATTATCAAGAAATGCGGCGGGGTTTGGGAGAAATTGGCGTGTGCGATCGGGCTGCTCAAGAAATTTTGGGAATGTTGCCCTGGAGTGGGGAGTAGGGAGTGGGGGAAACCGGAAAATAATCTAGTTCCTTCCCCTTTATAAGGCTACGGTGTACACACAAGTTGAATTACCCCCCTTAATCCCCCCTTATAAAGGGGGGAAACAAAAAATCCAGTTCCCTCCCCTTTATAAGGGGAGGGTTAGGGTGGGGTAAAAAATATTTGATACATCAATGATGACTTTTAAAACATCCTCCTAACTCCTAACTCAGCACTTTCCAATGCCCACAAGGCTCATCGACAAAAAAATGAAAGAGCAGCTAAAAAGACCAATAGTAATAGATTTATTTGCCGGCGCAGGAGGGCTAAGTTTAGGATTTGAACAAGCTGGTTTTGATGTGAAAGCTGCTGTTGAAATCGATCCAGTTCATGCGGTTGTTCATAAGTTTAATTTCCCCCATTGTGTGGTACTACCTTGTTCGATAACTGAATTATCGGGGAAAGAGATTCGGGAAATAACTGGAATTGGTAACCAAAATATCGAAACTATAATTTCTGGTTCACCGTGTCAAGGTTACTCCTATATCGGCCGGAGAGCATTAGACGATCCCAGAAATTTTTTGGTCAAAGACTTTATCAGAATTGTCTTAGAATTAGAACCTTCTTATTTTGTTTTTGAAAATGTTAAAGGCTTAACAGTTGGGAAACATAAATGTTTTTTGTCTGAACTAATCAAAACTTTCAAAAAAAATGGCTATAAAATCCGTTTACCGTGGAAAGTTTTGAATGCTGCTGATTATGGAGTACCACAAAGGCGAGAAAGATTATTTATTATTGGTGCAAAGAAAGGTTTTTTCTTGCCTAAGTATCCTATTCCATCTAGTAAATCACTGTGTGGAACGTTAGCTAATCCTATTTTACCTTTGACTCCTTCTTGTTGGGATGCCCTTGGAGATTTACCAGAAGCAGAAGAATTTGAGGAGTTATTATCTAGTGATTGCGTAGAAACAGAAAAATGGAGCAATCCCAGCAATTATGCACGAGAAATGAGATGTTTAGATGATAGCAGTTGGCACTTTGGCTATAAGAGAAATTGGAATCCCTCTGTTTTGACTTCTAGCATGAGAACTAATCATTCGCAGATTTCACGGGCTAGATTTCAAGTAACAGAACAAGGAAAAAAAGAACCTATTTCTCACTTTTTCAAACTTGCAGAAAATGGCATAGCCAACACTTTAAGAGCAGGAACTGATGCTGCTCATGGCGCACATACTTCTCCAAGACCCATTCATTATAGTCAGCCTCGCTGCATTACGGTACGGGAAATGGCACGATTACATGGGTTTCCCGATTGGTTTCGTTTTCATATTACTAAATGGCATGGTGCAAGACAGGTAGGGAATGCAGTTCCGCCACCATTAGCAAGAGCAATTGGTACAGAAATTATCAAATGCTTGGGAATTACTCCAACTACTCCTGAAGATGTTTTGGATTTGGGAGATCCCAAGCTTTTATCAATGAATATGAAACAAGCTGCAAATTATTGGGAATTGACTGTACCGATTAGATGTAATGATTAGGTTAATTGGAGATAAATTATTTTGGCGATCGCCGAGTCTACTTTAACACTATTCTTTTCCTGTTTTCTGGCATTTTTAATTAATAAAACCAATTTGAACAAGGAATGTTACAGATGAAGTACTCAAAGGAGTTAAAGATAATTTTTTTACAATCTAAAATCTCAAGTATAAAATTCAAATTAGTATAATTTATTGAATAATCTTTTCCAAATACTGAGCAATCATTTGCTGTTCACCATCACGGGAAATGACAGTTTGCCGGGTGCGATATTTCTTACCAATCATTTTTAATTCTTCCTCAAAAAGAGCGCCATTTTCTTCTGTCCATAAGTATATTGTGTTGGCATCTCGAAAGTAGTATTCAGCTAAGTAGGTGGGCATAAAAAAACCAGACTATGTAAAGATAAGTAAATACGGAGAATGCATCTAGATGAGGTGACTGATATATGGGCGCTCGTTTAAGGGTATTTCTAACTCGTGAGCAAGACCAAAC
>JAHHHB010000069.1 GCA_019359545.1 Desmonostoc geniculatum HA4340-LM1
AACAACACATCTTTTCTCGAGTTAACGATCGCTCTTCTTGATAGTCTCAACTCCATAAGTTAAAATGTATACCAAAAAGCTATGTACACTTTTTTAGCGATCGCCTGCTTTTAGTCTAAACTCCAGTTAATGAGAGTAATGGCTAAATTGCTTTTCAAGTAATTGAAATAAGCGATCGCCACTCATGCTTTCAATAACAAAATTACTCGACCCCTACGCTACCCAAACGGCGATGGCGCAGAGCGATCGCACTCTCTTAGGGTATATTGATCTCCTGAAGGGGCGTATTGCTTTTTGAGCAATTCTCTCAAACTCCTGAATGAGGACTGAGCAGAGGAATTGGGCGATCGCTTATCCAAATGAAGCTAAAAGAGGGATCGCTATAATAAAACCAGTATCATATAGTCTCAATGTCTCGACTGGCTGGAACTGTAAATTTACAAATATTGGTCATTGTCCAGCCTGAGTACGTTTTTCTTGGAGTTTTTTTCTTAAACCTGAAAATAGTTCTTCAGCATCCACAAATTCACCTCTATTCGCTGCTGCAATTCCTAGATTAATTTCCTGCTGTAATTCTTGAAATCTTCCTTGATATAAAAGTTCCCATTCATCATTTTCTAGTAGATTAATAAAGGCTAATACCTGCTGTTGTTTTTCTGATGACAATACCCGTACTTTTTCTACAATAGTTTTTTCAATAGTCATTTAACTCGCTCCCTTTTCTAAAAAGCATGTTCATTATCTGCTAAACATAATCTTCTTTAATTCTACAAAAATCCAGTTTGATTAACTATCACATCCTGTAAATGTTATCTGCCAAATTTGCAGGCAAATCAGATCTGAAGGGTAGATTCAGCAACGCAACATTTGTGATTCAGGTAGTCATACATTTGCACATAGTCTGCTGCAACTTCTCGTTTCACCTCTCGCACTAAATCTATAATTTGCTCGCGCGTATCACAACCTTCTTCCACCAGTGCTTGCTGCAACTGTTGGTGAAACTCAGGTTCAGAGAGTTGCCCGTGTTCTGCATAAATTTTCCGACTGAGCAATTGTTTGAAAGCCTCCAGGCTGAGGATCGCGGCTTGTTGATGACCATCCACCGATAAACCGATCGCACTGCGGCTAGCACTTACCTGCTGAACCAATTCAGCCAGATTGGTATCGTGATTGGCTTCAATATTAGGGGACAGCATAATCTCAAGTTTCTAGAAGTCTCTATTCATCTAGTTTACAGCTATTTTGTCCTCATAGTAGAAAAGCGATCGCTGTACCTACAATCGGGAAGCGATCGCTCTCTCAATTCAATATATAAGCTGTTAATATCGGCAAATTTCGACTGAAAACTTATTTTTACAGAAAAGTATGGAGTTGTAGTATGTAAAGTATGGTTTGATGAAAATGTATACTTTGCTCAAGCTAGAAGATATATGGAGTTTGAACAGGCACTAGCGATCGCCACTCATGCTGTCAATCAAAAACTCGCTAGAACCCTGACCGAGGTGGAAATTGCGCTTTTGTTCGGTGCCTGGAACGACTTGACGTATGAGCAAATCGCCGATCGCTCAGGGTATTCTATTAACTACTTACAGTGAGATATTGGCCCTAAATTCTGGCAGTTCCTGAGTTATGCTCTGGGTCGCAAAATTAACAAAACAAATCTGCGCGGTATTCTGTCCCAACTTAATGCACCAATCCCCAATCGCCAACCAGAAAACCAACGTTCTGTAGATTGGGGCGAGGCGATTAATGTTTCTCATTTCTGCGGTCGTGGGGAGGAGACTGCATATTTGGCAGGTGGAAGGGTTGCAGCCATTAATGTCGATCCAGGCACATCAAGGCTGGGTTATGGGAGCTGATTGGCATCCTAATGGGACGATGTTAGCTAGCGGTGTTGATCGCACAGTTAGCCTTTGGGATGCCCACACGGGTCAAAAACTGCGGGACTTGCATGGCTATAACAGTTGCATTTTGGCATTAGCCTGGAGTCCCGACGGTAAGTATGTAGCCTGTGGAGGGCAACAGTCCTTGATTGTGGTTTGGAATGCTACAACCGGAGAGCGTTTGACTGAGTTGAGAACAAGCAAGTCTGGCGATCGCAGTTGCTGGATTCCGAGTCTGGCATGGTTACCGGATGGAGCAGTGCTGGCAGCAGGATATACGGATGGCAAAATTAAATTGTGGCGATCGCATTTCTCGAACAACCAATTCAAATTTACGATGTGCAAACAGGTAAAACTGTGCAAACCTTAAGTAGGCATCTTCCCTATGAAGGCGTGAATATTACCGAGGTGACGGGAATTTCTGAGGGGCAAAAAATGAGCCTCAAAGCATTGGGAGCAATTCAAGTTTAACAATCAAGAATTCAGAATTCAGGAGTCAGAATTCTCTTGCTTGTATTCTGTGCCATTGGGGGATGGAGTAGCGTTAGTGATAGGACTTACGCACTGTACAAATTAATCATAATGTGTGTTGACGAAAATACGCGGAATTCGGAATTCGGAATTCCGCCTTGCGTAAGGGTTCTAGACATTTCAAATGGGTGGTTTATTTACGTCGTGTTGTACTAGGTACATTTTGATTCCCAGTTCCCAGTCCCTTACCTCTAAGAGAAGCAAGCATTAACTAACGTAAAAATTCTTAAAAGAGTTAATTAAGTTAGTACCTTTATACTAAGATAAGCGATCGCCCCTCCCCCTATCCAGCACTATTCAGCGCAGGTGTTATGCCCAAACGCCTCCTTGTGGTAGAATCTCCCGGAAAAGTCAAAAAACTCAGTCAAATCCTGGGTTCAGAATGGATTGTTCGTGCTAGCTGTGGCCATATCCGCGAACTCAGTGATGAAGGTGAAGATTCATTGGGCTTTAGCATGGATGGCAGTCGGATCAAATGCAATTATATTCCCCGCGACCAACGAGCCAAGGAAACCATTCAGCAATTAAAAGCCGCCCTCAAACAGGTTGATGAAGTTGTCATCGCCACCGACCCAGACCGGGAGGGAGAAACAATCGCTTGGCATATCAAAGAAGTACTGGGATTAAAAGAGCCAAAACGAGTTATTTATACAGAAATTACAGCATCAGCAGTTCGAGAAGCGATCGCCAAACCCAGAAAACTAGATTTAAACTTGGTAGGTGCGGGACAATGCCGCGATTGTCTCGATAAACTAGTCGGCTACAAGGGAAGTCCCCTAGTTTGGGCATTAAACAATGGGGCAAAAAGTGTCGGTCGAGTTCAAAGCGCCACATTGCACTTGATTTGTCAACGCGAAAAAGAAATTCAAATATTTGTACCCCAAGACTACTGGAGTGTTTGGGTAGATTACGCCGAAGGATTTCGGGCTTTTTACAAAGGAACGGCAAATTCTGACGCAGACACACCAGAACAAAAAACTGAAACTGATGATGATGCCGCAGTCAACACTACACAGATACCAGAAAGCAAGCGTGTTCTGTCTGAAGCAGAAGCAAATAGGTTAGTTGAAGAAGCACGTCGCCATCCTCATCGGGTGATAAAGGTTGAAGGGAAAATAGTTCAGCGTCAACCACCTCCTCCATTTACCACCTCCACCCTGCAACAAGCAGCCGGTTCCAAGCTGAGGTTTTCTCCAGACAAAACCATGCAAGTTGCCCAAAAGCTTTATGAGGCAGGGTTAATTACATATATGCGAACAGATTCTGTGATGTTAAGTCCGGAATTTTGTGCTAGTGCGCGTCAGTGGTTAGAGCAAAATGACCCGCAGAATGTACGGCAGTCCTTAGCCAAACATCGCAGCGCTAAATTGGCTCAGGAAGCACATGAAGCTATCCGCCCAACAGATGTCTTTCGTCCTTCAGCCCAATTACGAGAAGAACTGCCAGGTGATGAGTTTAACCTGTATGTGATGATTTGGAAACGGGCGATCGCTTCTCAATGTCGTCCAGCCCAACTCCGGAAAACTCAAGTAATCACTCAATCTGGAAATCTGCTATGGCTTTGTAACGGACAAGTAGTTGAGTTTTACGGTTATGCCCGGTACTGGAATAATCTCAGTAAAGATACAGTTATACCCCAGTTGCAACAGGGACAGGTACTCACCTTAAAAAATGCACAGCATGAGAAGAAACAAACACAACCCCCGCCTCGATACAGCGAACCGAAACTAGTGCAACTAATGGAACGCAAAGGTATTGGTCGTCCCAGTACCTATGCTCCCACTGTCGCCACCTTGAAAAAGCGGGATTATGTACAGTTGACAAAGGATCATTTGCAACCAACGGCTTTGGGGTTAGAAGTTGATGCATTCTTACAGAAAGCCTTACCGGATTTACTAGAGGCGGAGTTTACAGCTAAGATGGAGGATGCTCTAGATGCGATCGCAGTTGGCAAACAAGGCTGGCAACAATACTTAAGCACTTGGAATCAGGAATACTTTGCCCCAGCTTTAGCCAAAGCCAAAACTGTAGCCGTGAGTCCTGCATCTGGAAACAAAGCTTCACCAGCGCAAGAACGCAAATATGAAACTTCCAAAACTCGCTGCCCTGAATGCAAAAATTTTCTCGCTAAAATTCCCAGCAGCAAAGTCAAAAAGAAATACTTTCTCAAATGTGTTAACGGCTGTGAAAACATCGTCCTTTTTTGGAGTGACTTTAATAAAACTTGGGAACAACCTCGAAACAAAGTACCCAAGGATGAAAGTGTTCCAAAACCTCAAGCTAAGCTAACTTCATACTCTTGCCCAGTATGTAAAAAACCATTAGAAGAATATAGCTACATTAAGGAAGGACAAAACAAAACAATGTTACGGTGTTCTAATCCCCAATCTCGTCAGGACAAAAAACATCAGGAAGTGGCTTATTTTTCTACACAAAAAGGCTGGTGGAGTCCTAAGTTTGGTGAATTAAATTAAAAAAATAATTCTGAATTCTGAATTCTGAATTCTGAAGAAATTACAGCGTATTTCAGGTAATTGGACTATGGACAAAAATGAACAACAAATTCTGGATTCATGGGCGGTGAATGCCAAACCATGGACGCGTGTAGTTCGTGACCAACTTCTTGAAAGCCGTGCTTTAGTCACAGACACAGCGATTGTAGAGGCTGTAGTTGAACTTGAACCGCGAACCTTCTTAGACATCGGGTGTGGAGAAGGCTGGTTATGTCGTGAACTGTTCTGTCGCGGGTTTGATGGTTGGGGAGTTGATGGCATTGCCGAACTTGTTGAATCAGCGCAAAGCCTTGGCGATATCCGCTTTGTTGTATCTTCCTACTCAGATCTTCCGTCGCAAAAATTTGGCAGCATTAACCAGTTTGACTGCTTCATCTGCAACTTTTCACTACTTGGGGAAAGCGCTATTGGCGAGATAGCCCAGGCAGGTAAAAGTTTGTTAACGGATAAGGGAAAAATAATCCTTCAAACACTTCATCCTCTCATGGCTTGCGGCGACTTACCATACTCTGATGGTTGGCGAGAGACTTCTTGGCAAGGAATCGGATTAGAGTCGTTTCATCCTGCTCCCTGGTACTTCAGAACAATTGAATCATGGATTGGTGAGTTTCATCTGAAAAATTATCGTTTGTTGAAATTAATCGAACCCTGTCATCCAAAGACTAAAAAACCAGTCTCAATTTTATTCGTCTTTGAACGACAATAGATTTGTTGCAAAAGTTTTTTAGACGCGATTTATCGCGTCTCTACAATAATCGATCGCATTTCCTAGTGTCGAAAATAGCGATCGCTGTAAATCTGCAATGCCCAAATCTGATATTATATCAAGTTCGGATGATTACTTATAATAAAATCTCTCAATGTAGGTTGGGTTGAACGGCAGTGAAACCCAACATCGACAAAGATAAAATGTTGGGTTTTGTTCCTCAACCCAACCTACAGATATTATAAGTGTTTAACCGAACTTGATATTACAATTAGGCAACAATAGTAAAAACCACGCAGAGAATAATCAATGACAAATGACAAATGACAAATGACTAATCACCATCGATATATTATTTTTTACAAACCCTATGGTGTTCTCAGCCAGTTTACAAAAGAGACTCCCACACATAGCACTCTCAAAGATTATATTGATGTGCCTGATGTCTATCCTGTGGGACGCTTAGATTGGGACAGTGAAGGTTTGCTTTTGTTAACCAACGATGGACAATTGCAACATCGCCTCGCCCATCCGCGTTTTGCTCATCAACGCACTTATTGGGTACAGGTAGAACGAATTCCTGATGCAGAGGCGATAAAAAGGTTGCAAACAGGTCTGGAAATTCAAGATTACCGCACTCAGCCAGCAGAAGTTAGACTGTTACCAGAAGAACCACAGCTACCGGAACGCAACCCGCCAATTAGATTTCGCAAAAATGTACCGACAGCTTGGCTGGAAATGACCTTGACAGAGGGAAAAAACCGCCAAGTACGGCGCATGACTGCGGCTGTGGGGTTTCCAACTTTGCGATTGGTGAGGGTCAGCATCGCCCACTTACAATTCAATGACCTACAACCCGGACAATGGCGCGACCTCACTGCATCTGAACTTCAATCTCTGCATCATTTCAGCAAATCAAAAAGTTTTCCCCAAACAATACCTTCGCCAAATCGAAAAATGCCCTGATTTGTAGGTTGGGTTGAGGCACGAAACCCAACAAATACGTTGGCAATACCTTAATTTAACCAGAAAGAATAAAGGCGTCAGTAGTCAGAATTCTTTCTTGTTAAATGAGAAAAAGCACAAGGGGCATAAGGTACAACCTTTAAGTGAAACTGTATAAGTCCTGCTTAACTACTTAGGATTAACAACTAGGCATTTACCTGTGAGCATATCTTTGAGGATTACTAAATATTCCCTGAATGAAATATACACTGTTTTTTCTGGTAGAACATTTGTTTGAGGAAATGGCCGAGTGTAAATATTAGACATGGAGTGATGTAATGAATGTTCTAGACAATGGTTATGGGTAAGAAACAGAAACAATCTTTCTAAAATACCAGAAGGTTTCAAGTTTCTGGTTTTTAAATTACGCTCTTTTAAGTCTCCTTCAACAATCAGATTTCCATGTTCTATCAACTCGCAATGATGAATCATAAAAGATCCCATCCAACAAGTAATGAGATAAGAAATTACAATTTGACCTGGAGTTACTCCTAATAGCAAATGCGAAGTGTACCCAACTCCACCCCAAATAATCATCCGCATCCCAATAGAAATTATTAATTTTTTAGAGCAGTATTTCTGTTTGAGTTTTGGATGTCGTGATATTCTGAAATTTGCCACGATTAAAATAAATATGTTTCCCAAACATATTTCCAAAAAATTATAAAAAATTCGCCATGATTTATTCTTAATCTCTCCTAAAGGATGAAACTCTATATCGTTGTAAGTATGTACTTGAGAATGATGATAAGGATGTACTATGTCAAAAGTTTGCGGATCGAGAAAAATTATCCAAGATAATATTAAGTAAAACAACTTATTGTCAATATTTGGTAAATATTCATGCCAGCATTCATGCATAAATTGTGCTAACAAACAAAGAAGATAAACTCCTGGAAAAAGCATAAACAAGAGTGAAAAAATATTTAGTGAAGCATAAATATAAGGTAAAAAAAACAAATAAATCAGCCAAAGTAGTAAAGTAGATAAAAGTTTTACAGGTTGTTTACCTACTATTGAAATAGTAGTAATAGCTGTCATATCTAATTCCTCGCAATAGTCAGTTAAACAAGAAAAAACACCTTATAAATAGAAGTGTTTTCGGCTTTTGCCGTTCATTAAATATTAACCAGAAAATCAAAAAATAAGCTATCTAGATTCAACAACAACTCAAGATTATTAGACATAATACTTAATTACTAAGGGATAAAATCTTAGATTTAATTTTGACAATATCTTGATTTTTATAGACATAATGCTGAGAGGTTGTTTGAAAAGTAATTGGCTGTAATTTTAATTACGTTGTTACCCCCCTTAGTCCCCAGGGCTGTTTCATTCCCCAAAGAGCTTTAAAAATCAAGGGTTCTAGCAATGAAAAATTAGTTATTTTGTTACCAGCGTGCCGAGAAAATGAACTATTTTACTGATATTTAAGTGCTTAAATGTTCATCTCATCGTCACCCTTACTTACAATTTTCTCTTCTTACATCTTGACAAATCTTGTTTGAAATGGAATGAAACAGCCCTGCCCTTCTTAAGGGAGACTTTGAGAATGTAATGTTATTCTGTCCTTTTTTTAGCACGGCTATTTCAAGCCACAAGGTAAAAATTTTGTCAATATGTGCGATCAGCATCAAGCGATCGCATTCATTATCTTTTGTCTCGATCCCAGACTCTGTTTCTCTACCAGGTTGACTGATATCATGTCCGGTTAAAGACTTATCATTAAGGCAGCAGGGGGGCAGAGGAGCTCTTGAGCAGAGGGGAAGGGTTTTTGGTTTTCTGCATAGATTCGGGAATCATAACTAATTAGCCGGACATGATATGACAGCAGTAATTAGCGAGATTTGTATCCACGCTAAGCAATACCGATGGAGACGGTTGGCGATCGCGCTGCTAACCGGCAGTAAAGTAAATAATGACAAATGATAAATGACAAATTGGCTATACAAATAAAAAGAAAGCAATGAGAATAGCACTAAGAACAATAGTGAATACAATAGCGTATTCGACTCTGCGGCTAAAAAATCCCACAGCGGCGACTAGGGCGATCGCTAGCCCGATAATGCCAGCGTACTGTTCTTTTTGTAAGTTGCGTGCAATCAGTGGGTCTTTGTTTATACCAGGCGCTGGAGTTTCTTGAATTGTTTTTTGAGATGGTAATTCTTGTGCTAAGAATTTCATAAATTTGCTCCGGAAAATACTTGAATTTTTTGAATATTTTTATGCTCAAAAAACTATTGAACAATTGCAACATCTAAACTGTTAGCGATGTCCATTATTTGATGTCGGCTGGATATATAGCAATCCGATTTGATTTGGAGAATCACTCGTAGAGGTAAGGGATTAGTGATTGGGGACTCTTTACTGGGAAGAAGGAATAAAGGTGTACCTAGCTTCGTAAAAATCAAATATGAGTCCTATAATACCCTTTCTTTATGAAGCTGGAATATATTTTTATAGTTTCAAACCCCCTCTTATTTATGACTGAGCTTAATCGAAAAACCGTTTTGGGGCATAACCGTACCAGAAAAATATGTTGTATCAAAGGTAGTACCAGGCTCAAGTTCCAGTGAGTATTGGGAAAGTATATTGATTAATATCACCTTCGTACAGAGTAAGGTAAACGCCATACCAATGCACTGCCGAGGACCAGCACCAAAGGGAAAATAGTGGAAAGGAGGAGGTACATTCGTAAAGCGTTCCGGCACAAAATCATCGGGATTTTGCCAATATTGAGGATTACGGTGGAATGACCAGCTGCTAATAAAAATTTGGGTTTTCTCGGGAATTGTGTAGCCTCCTAAGGTGACTGGTTCTCCTGGAAGAACTTCCCGAATAAATAAAGGCACAGCAGGATATAACCTCAACGCTTCTTTAACTACCAAATCAAGATATTTGAGTAGGTTGACATCTGCTTGGTGAAATTCGTTGCTGTGTTCTCCCAGAAAAACAGTGATTTCTGATTGCAGTTTTTGCATTGCTTCTGGGTTTTTAGCACATAAAAATAAGACCGCAGCTACAGCTTCGGCTACATTTCTTGTACCTGCGGTAAAGGTTGTAGATAACTCATCTCGCAATTGTGTTGTTGATAGGGCAGTGTCTTGAATGACAAAAGACAACAGATCTATTCCTCTTCGATCGGAATGCTCTTGGCGTTGAGAAATTTGCTTTTCAATAAAGTTATTCCATTGCTGGCGCTGCGACCAAAATTTTGGATTTAGAGATAGAGGATAGGGCAAAAATTGCTGTCCCCCGCGATTGTTCATTTCTTGCATCAACGTATTAAAAGCCTCGAAATAGTCGCCATCCATTGCTGAACCCAGGATTGTCAGACCAAAGATGCGAAACGACAATTTCACCAGTTCGCCAAAGAACTCTACAGATTTAGGTGTCGAGCTAGGTTGTAAGCTTTCTAGATAACTGTTGGTTGTTGCTCGAATAGTGGGCAAAATTTGCTCAAAATAATTGTTGATCTGGGTTGCTGAAAAGGGGTGATTGTGGCGTTTGAACTCCCAATCTTTACCGTTGCTTAAGAAAAGACTGTCCCCCATCACTGGTTCTGCTGCTTTTCGGGGAGAATTTTTATAATAGCGATCGCGATCGCTCACTAAAACTTGTTCAATTAAGGTTGGATCGTTAATCAAAATACTGGCTTGGTTGAATAACCAAAAGCGCATAATATCGCCATAAACCAAGCTATATTCATACAGTCTGATATGAGAGGGCGTACCCACAAAATCTAGAGCATTACCAATTAAGAATTTAGGAGTAGGCCCAGGAATGCGGTTGATATCATTTGTCATTTTACGTTCACGATTGTCCAATTGTTACTTGCGGGAAATCAGTTGCAGGACTTACGCAAAAGATAAGGAAAGTAGCGGTAATACTCTGCGGGAAGCCCTGGGCGTCTACATCCCGCATTTCTCACAAGCTTGAGATCAGAGGGGCAGAGGGGCAGAGGGGCAGAGGGGCAGAGGGGCGGAGGGGCAGAGGGGCAGATGTGCAGAGGGGCAGAGGGGCAGAGGGGATTGAACTTGGCACATTGAACTCTCCCCTGCTCCCCTGCTCCCCTGCTCAAGAGCACAAGGTTTTGAGAGATGTGGTGAGAAATCCGGGTACATGAATTACCGCTAGGCAAGAATAAGGTTTTCGGTCACATCTTGCGTAAGTTCTGAGTTGAAAACTGCTGGCTCAAAATCTTCACTGGTATGAAGAACAGGGACTAAATATTTAAGCTATTAGGTACATTCGAGGGTAAAAGAAAGATGTAAGGTTCAAGGCGGGTCTGATTCCGCTCATTAATCTCTTGCTCGATTTGTTGTAATTTTGTCTGGAATTCCAGCAAAACCTTCTGAGCGCGGATATCGACAAAGTTTTTATCTGGATAGCCCAGGCGATTTGGCCGGAAAACACTGAGGGTTCTCATCAACTCTAGTTGCTTTGCCGCCAGCTTTTGTGGGGGGAGAATCTTCAGGATTGTGGCTTCATTAATTTCTTCATCGCGACTAGGAGGGGGTGCATAAGTGGCTAAGGGCATATTGGGTGCAAAGGCGATGTAGTCGTATTGGGGATAGTTGACTGCACCGTGCTGGGGTCCACTGACAAAAATAAGCTGGGTGGCGATCGCCACTAACTGGTCCACAGTTTCTAATTTCCCATTGGGCACTAATCCTTTGACATTACCGCCTTCTGGAGATATCAGCTTTTGCACCCAATTTTGTAGCTCTGTATCCTCTATAATCTGGACTGGTGATATGTAGTAGAGATTTAGATAATCGCTAACGTAACCCTCAATTGCTTTCCACAATAGCAAAGCATCATCCCGATAGGGATAGTCTGGCAAAAAGTTTTCTCCCTGTCCATCGACATCTGTTTCACCCACTCCTCGTCTGGTTAGCTCCTTGGGTGGGGCAAACTCAGTGAAGTTTTCTAGATATTCTTTGATGGCACCTTTAATAACGCTGATGGAGGCTTCTAAAGTTCCAGCTAGCAGGGTATCTGCATAGCCACCAGGGCTGATCAATTGTTCTCGTGCCAGTTCATTGATTGCCAGGGTGAATTGAAAATGGGGTTTTAGCAAGACTGAGAGGGGATGATTGGGCGCTAGTTCGTTGGCAGTTGCCAAGACAAACGGCTCTAACACCAAATGAGTTCGTCCCAAATGGCTGACTGCTTCGTGATAGTTGCCATCAGCCATCTGAGCATAGATTTTTGCCATAAACCAATGCATCCCATCTATTGGTGTATAAATTGGATTTTTTTCTGGATCGGGTTGTTGATTGAGTTGAATGGCAATTGGAGTCAAACTTCCGCGATAATCGCCATAACCTACGGGTTTCCAGCAATATAACACCAAGGGAGCAGCAACACTTTTTCTTCCTTGTTCGTAGCTTCCTGGAGTTAGTCCATCAAGCCCCTTATAATTGGTGATGAAAATTCTGCCCTCGGCGATCGCCTCCGCCAGGGTCTTTTGAGTCAACATAATTTTTTGAAAGATGGCATCTGAAACTGGGAAGTTATCGGGTAATTTTCCTATTACCCGCTCAATTACCATCGGGTTGGCACCAGCTATGCGCTGACGAGCAAAGACACCATCGTTGCGAAATGTTTGCAATGTCGAGGGTTTGGGCAGGAGTGGAAACATCTCCTGGTAGTCTTCTAAGCTATCGAAGGGATCAAAAACATTATCGATATTAGTTGCCAAAGTATTGGCGATTAATGATATTAAGCTTTTATCTCGCTCCAGTAAGTATTTAAATGAGAACATTTCTAACTGTGGCAATTCTTTAATCAGCAGTATTCCAGCTGTTTGGCTGTATTGATATTCTTCCCGCTGACGTGCAATATCTCGTTCTCGCTGTAACTTTTGTTCAGGGCTATCATCTTGGGGCAAACTCGGCTGTATCATAGAACTAGTCCTCAAATTTTCATAGTTTGAGATAACCCCATATTCCAGTTCGTCTTTTTATAGAGCTTTGCAGTTAGTCCAATACAGACCTAACCTTCAAGTCGTTCCCTACAAGGCTATCCTTAACCCTGACCTCTCTCAAAATTTGCAAAAGCAACAGATAAGTATAAGTTTTTTGGATATAAACCGAGTATGGCTATATTTTTCGCTGATATGGGGAAATAGGTAAGCGTTGCTAAATTATTGGTATGAAAAACAGAGTCGTAAAGTTTACTCTTTTATAGATCTATCAGAGGTTGATTGGGGAATTATGCAAGAGTATTTAAAACAACTGCGATCGGGGAAGGAAGTTGCGTAGCACTAACTGTTTGAAATCTTCTCTACAAGCTACTTCCAGCATTTATTAAGAATCGTTTCCTATTTTTGAACCGTATATTTGCTGGAATTTCTAAGTAAAAATAGGTTTGCGACATGAAAACCTGCTTTTCATGTCGCAAAAGCTGCTTTACGAGTGAGAAACTAAAGTTTGCTGGGTCAATTTTCCCTCAGAAACCAATTATTTAAACTGATACCATTTCTGTTTGAAGATGCGCCTTATAAGACTGATGCAAAACTACACACTGTAGCGGCAATTCATGAATTGCCGCTACGCGAATAGAGCGCAGCCTCATATAGAATTGGTATGAGGTGGCGATGATTACAGCAGTTTTCATCTATTTGAACCACATCTGTTGTAGGGGCACAGCATTGCTCATTGGTGTCAACTTAACGTGAAATCTATGTCCCGCAAGAAACTTCAGTTCCTTGCTCATAGCAAAAGTCATCTGAAGATGACTAAAATATCTCCAAAAATCTTTAGTCTACTGAAGTAGACTTTAGCTATCAGCCTTGAACTTTAGTTCAAGGCGGGTGACTTCTTCAATGATAAAGGTTATTTTTCCCCACAAGGGGATGGGAATTGAGTAAAATATTCAACATGTTTGCATAACAATCAGCGATGGTAAGAGCAGCTACATCTACTAGGCGCAAAACCAAGCTAAAATCACCTTTTATTCCCACATGGGCAGATGATACTGAATTGGTCGGATTGGTGTTTGACCTTGAACCGACTACTTCCACTTCCCTCTATTCTCAATACACTATCGGTCTTCATGCTTGGTTTCTTGACCAAGTACGACAATTCAACCCAGACTTTTCTGCATATCTCCACGATGGAGAATCAGAAAAACCGTTCAATATTTCGGCGCTGGAAGGTCAACTCCTCGCCAGTGGAAGACAACTGCAACTAGAAGCCAAGCAAATTTACCACTGGCATGTCAATGCTTTGTCTCAAAAAGTGGTGGAGTTTCTGGGCCAATGGTTAACCCAATTGCCACAAACATTGGACTTAAGAAATGCTCCTCTTGAGATTAAACAGGTGAGTATTGCTCATCCGCCTACTACCTACAGACAATTGTTAGAGTTCCCCAAAGAAAAACGCTCTCAAATCAATCTCAGCTTTGTCTCGCCTACCAGCTTTCGCCGCAAAGGCCATCATTTTCCTCTCCCGGTGCCAGTTAATCTTTTTCACAGCTACCTGCGCCGCTGGAATGACTTTTCTGGAATGCCAATGGAACCAGAATCTTTTCTCGATTGGATAGACGAAGGAGTAATCATCCATCAGCATCGCTTGGAGTCGGTGAAGGTAGCAGCTGGCAAAAGAGGTTCGGTGACTGGGTTTACAGGAGCAATTTCTTGTGGTTTGAGTAAGCCCGCTTTAGCTAACTCTGAGTTTACTCAGTTATTTTATGTTTTGGCACGACTGGCTCCTTATTGCGGTACGGGACACAAAACGACCTTTGGATTAGGACAAACTCGTTTAGATTGGGTGGAACCAGAGATGAACGTACCCACTCAAGTGCTGACAAATCTGTTGGGAGAACGCATTGATGAGTTGACAGCGCTATTCACCGCCCAACGAAAACGCACAGGAGGCGATCGCGCTGATAAAATTGCTTCTACATGGGCAACTATCCTAGCCCGCCGGGAAATGGGAGAATCATTGCAGGTAATAGCCGAAGATTTAGAAATGCCTTACGCAACTGTAAAAACTTATGTAAAATTAGCCCGTCGAGCCTTGAGGGAGTGATGGGGGCTTTCAAGGGTAGGTATTTAAGAAAAGCATAAATAAGCAGGTAAAATACTTTCCCCCACTGCGTTTTAAATTTGATAAGTCTGCCTGATTACCTCTTCTATTGAACCTGTGTGATGGAACATTTCTATTAGTTCATGAGATTTTGTTTTTCGCTTGGTGAGCAGCTTTTTTAATCTTGCTAACAAATGAATATCGGCATCGTTTGCCAGTGCCAGTTCAGCTGCTTGCAATACCTTTGTCGCATTCCCAAAAATATCCTCGTTGTCAAAGCCTTGTTTGGCAGAGATTTGGTGCAAAGCGGCATCGGGTACTGTTGCTCTACCTAATAAGGTTCGATCTAACACTAAACCTTTCAATAATGCCAGTAAAGCTGCATAGATAGAAAAATCATCACAACTGTCACAAGCCTTAAATTCAATACGACCTACTTCAGCCGGAATGCGAGCGATTTTTGTTAGGGAAGGTACGCTATTAATTAGTTGTTCCTGTTTCTCAACAAAAACTAGAGCTGCTGGTCTTTTTCCTGTTCGGATAAATGTCCGTACTGATAGCCCATCCCATAAAGCTCCATTATAAAAAGGGGAGCTATAACTAAAAGGGACGATGTAGGGACTGTAATAAGTTAATTTTCTGCCAATATCAATTAGATGTTCAAAAGACAAATATGCTACTGAAATATTTAAATCTGGTCCGTATGTCACCATGTGAATATTAGCAGTTTGTTCGTCAGGTTCAGTCTCTAATTGTTTGATTTCATAATCATTTAATGGCGGTTGAGGTTCAAAACTTGGATTGTATGGATTAAAACTGACTAAAACTGGTGAGAAACTAAAATTAGCAGCAACCTCACGTAATAAGTGAAAACTTTCTGACAATTCAGTAATAGCGCCGTGAATATCAGAATGTATAGTTGTTCTAATTTCGATACCTTTGGAATGACAGTCTATCACCTGGTCGGAATCCGCAAATCTTTCAAATCCCTCAATGTACCATCTCTTTTTCTTAATACCTGCATCACCGACGCGCAGTTGAGGATAATCACTGGCGTATATAGGTAGCTTTTCAATAATTTGATTGAAATCAGCAAATTTTGTCTGGGAAAAATCAGCAAACTTTCCTTCTTTGTTCAAGAAAGCGACTTCATGCTCAATGCCAAAAAGAAACATTATGTAGACCTTAATTACTGATAATTAACCTAAAAACAAGCCGCGATTAATTGACGGCATTTGGTTTCATTAAAAAACTCTCGTCACAGAAGCATAACGTCTGGTAAGTCAATGTCAAATCTTGAACGAAACCCAAGTTCACTTCGGTTTTACTCATGGATACCTCCATTACATACATTAACTTCTCCTTGTGAAAATAATTAGAAAAATTTCTCAAGATGATTCTGACAGGACTTACGCAAACAATAGCCAAAACCCTTATTTTCACGTAGGGGCAATTCATGAATTGCCCCTACAGCGTGTACTTTTGCGTAAGTCCTATCTGAGATGGATTTTAACTCAAGACTGAGTGTGGCGATTTGAAAACTTGCTTGGGTTGGGCTTTCATAGACAGGGCGATCGCTTTATTGATTTTTGTCTAGGTAAGCTGCAAAAATTAAATTATTATTTTGTCAGGACTTACGCAAAGGATAGCGAAAGTAGCGGTAATTCATGAATTACCGCTACGCTTGAATAAGGTTTTCGGTCATATCTTGCGTAAGTCCTGTTTCTATCCACACAAAAATCGGATTCTTCTCCCCTTGCTCCCAGAGCAATTGGCTATTTGTCGATTTACAAGCCTCTGCTGCACCCACTATCTTCATAGTCACTAGGTAGGGTAGCTTAGTAGTGACCAAGGAAAGCTTGAGACGTGAGTTTATGACAAGTACCGTTCAATCCCCCTACAGCAGCGAACAAATTGCCGCTTGGTTGCGTGGACTGCTTACTATTGCTTGGGCTGATGGTAATTTTGATGAGCAAGAACAGCAAATAATTGCCAGCATCACCAAAGATGAATTAGCTCCTAAAATTCAATGGGACACTTTAGAAATTATTACGCCTGACGAACTAGCCGCAGTGTTGGGCAAAGGTACATCAGCAGCGGAAAATTTCTTACGGACTGCGGTGATGGTAGCGATCGCAGATGGTACTTATTCTCCCAGCGAAGATGAGGTTCTGCAACAGTTCTGTCAAATCTTAGAACAGCCAGAGAATTTACTCCAAGCCCTCCGCCACACCTTAGAACACCCAGAGCAAATTACCCCCACTATCCCTGCAACTAGACTTACAAAACGTCAAATTGATGCACTACACCCTCTGCGCGACTGGCTCGATGGACTAGATATCCAAGACCCAAGAGTAGCCCGCTTTTTGTGTAAAATGATTCCCTCTCAGTGTCCCTTTGAGCGGGATGTCACCCTATTTGGACGCAAAATTGTGCATATACCACCGATGTGTAAAATTAACCCATTGTATGAACAACTGGTGGGCTTACGTTTCCGCGCCCTCTCCTATTTGGCAGATAAATGCGGTGAAGATGTTTCACCATATATTTAGTCATTTGTCATTGGTCATTTGTCATTAGTTAGGCAGCATAATGTCAAGTAGGAGGTTTCAAGAATTACGGGTTTATCAATTGGCAATGTTCCAAATAATAAATGACATTATGTCTGGTTGAACACTTATCATTGGAGCTGACGCAAAGGCGCGGGGACACGGAGACGCGAAGAGTTTTTTTTGATAAGTGATTAGGCGGACATAATACGACCAATGACCAACGACCAATGACTAATGACTAACTATGCAATTTATTGACCAAGCAGAAATTGAAGTTGCGGCTGGTAAGGGCGGCGATGGTATTGTCGCCTTCCGCCGGGAGAAGTACGTGCCGGCTGGTGGTCCATCTGGTGGTAATGGAGGACGAGGTGGTTCGGTAATTTTCGTTGCCGATGAAAACTTGCAAACCTTGCTGGACTTCAGATACAATCATCGCTTTCAAGCCGAAAACGGTACTCGTGGAGGCCCGAATAATTGTACTGGGGCTAATGGCAAAGATTTGATTATTGAAGTTCCCTGCGGTACAGCTGTTTATAATGCTGAAACTGGCGAATTGTTGGCAGATTTAATTGAACCTGGGCAGACTTTGGTTGTTGCCCAAGGGGGTAAAGGTGGACTGGGAAATCAGCATTTTTTGAGCAATCGTAACCGCGCCCCAGAATACGCTCTCCCAGGCTTACCAGGGGAAATAAAGCAGTTGCGCTTGGAGTTGAAGCTTTTGGCAGAAGTCGGGATTATTGGGTTACCAAATGCTGGGAAATCGACTTTAATTTCATCTTTATCAGCTGCACGCCCAAAAATCGCAGACTACCCCTTCACTACCCTCATCCCTAATTTGGGTGTAGTGCGGAAACCTACTGGCGATGGCACTGTTTTCGCTGACATTCCCGGACTAATTGAAGGTGCTGCCCAAGGAACTGGATTAGGACACGATTTCTTGCGTCATATCGAGCGCACACGGGTGCTACTCCACTTGATTGATGCCACTAGTGATGACGTGGTTAGAGACTATAATACCATTCAGCAAGAATTAAAAGCTTATGGAAGAGGTTTAACAGAGCGATCGCAAATTTTGGTGTTGAATAAAATTGATGCAGTTGATCGCGAAACTGTAGATTTGGAAGCGTTAGCTACTCAACTGAATCATCTTTCCTACGCTCGGGTTTTTTTGATTTCAGCAGTTACCCGCACCGGCTTAGAACCAATGTTACAGCAAATCTGGGAAATTCTCGACGAAATGAAGGTTGTCGAAGAATTTGGAGCTATTTAGATAAGTAATATCAGGTTCTATTGAACACTTATAGTTAGGGCTGACGCAAAGACACGGAAAGTTTTGAATTATAAGTGATTATATGAACTCGATACAAAAACCTTATACACGCAATCGATGATGTATAGTATATAAAAATTAGGCTAAGCCATATAAGTAAATATATAGCTTAGCCTAATTTAATTTTTTTACAATCTTAGCTTCAGCTAGGCAGGACTGCTTGTGTATTTCAAGCTTCCATCAATGTTTTCAATTCCATTGATAACTGTACTGGTGTTTACATAAGCACCATTTCTTGTTCTACATTTAGCTGAAAGTTCATTTCCTGACACAGCAATATTTGTGCAAGTTAGATTGTAATTAGCAGTGATACCAGGGTCGAGAACTTTTAATGTGCCATCAATATTTTCAATGCCCTTTAGGGTTATAGAAGTAGATTCTACGCTCTGATCTCTTCTTCTGCAATCAGCTGACAGAACGTTTTCTTGAACATTAATATTTGAACAAGTTAGCTGATAGTTACTGGCTACTGCCCAAGCAGACATACCCTATTTATTTGTGCGCCTTTCATGAACTTTATTTTTTTAGAATTTTTGTTTGCAAATAAAAATGCTCAGTAGAGTAACCCATTATTTTTTACTCAGCACTGCTTCGATGAGTATAATTTGCTTCATAAAACTTAGCCAACAAAAGCAGCAGGCGATCGCATTTGCATTTATCGGTAATTATCCGTATTAATATGTTGTAGCGCGTTTATTTTGAGTAACATAATTGATACAAAAACTTAAAGGCCTGGCTTACTGAGAAAAAAACGGCGTTAGACTAGAACCACAGGGCAAGAATCACAGGAAAAATATGATGAGCGATCGCGATTACACACTAATCATTGATAAAAGCGGTAGTATGTCCACACCCGACCAAGTGGGTGGTAGAACTAGATGGGAAATAGCCCAAGAGTCTACACTTGCTTTGGCAAGAAAAGCCGAACAGTTTGACCCAGATGGTATTACTGTTTATGTGTTTTCTGGAAAATTTAAACGCTACGACGATGTAACCTCAGCCAAAGTCGCACAGATATTTCTCGAAAACGATCCTGCTGGTACGACAAACTTAGCAGGTGTACTCCAAGATGCAACAAATAATTTCTTTCAACGCAAAGCTGCTGGTCAAAGCAAGCCAAACGGAGAAACAATTTTAGTCATTACTGATGGTGAACCAGACGACCGTAAAGCTGTGTTTGAAGTTATCATTCATGCTACTCGGCAAATGGAGCGTGATGAAGAATTGGGAATTTCGATTATTCAAGTAGGCTCAGATGCCCAAGCAACTAAGTTTCTAAAAGCTTTAGATGACCAGTTGCAAAGTGTTGGTGCTAAATTTGATATTTGCGATACAGTCACTTTAGACGATCTAGAAGAAATGAGTCTTGTAGATGTATTAACCAACGCCATAACTGACTAAATAATACCTAAATTTGTCAGTTTTTTCTCAAAAATTTATCAGCAATTCTGGAAATATTCTCCACGTGAAAAAACTGATTCATAATTTAGAAATTTTGAGTAAATATTTGGGGAGGTAATAAATGCTAGAAAATCGTGATTACACATTAATTATTGACAAAAGTGGCAGCATGGCCACCCCAGATCAAAAGGGTGGTAGAAGCAGATGGCTAGCAGCACAGGAATCTACTTTAGCTTTAGCTAGTAAATGTGAACAATTTGACCCAGATGGTATCACTATTTATGTATTTTCTGGAAAATTTAAGCGCTACGAAAATGTGACATCCAGCAAGGTACCACAAATTTTCCAAGAAAATGATCCCTCTGGTACAACTGACTTAGCTGGTGTGTTGAAACATGCTACTGATGATTATTTTCAACGCAAAGGAGCAGGTCAAACGAAGCCAAATGGTGAAACAATTTTAGTGGTTACTGATGGTGAACCAGATGATCGCAAAGCTGTAATGAGGGTAATTATTGAAGCTTCTCGGCGCATGGATAGAGATGAAGAATTAGCTATTTCTTTCATTCAAGTTGGTACAGATCAGCAAGCTACCCGTTTTCTCAAAGTCTTAGACGATGAACTCCAAGGAGCCGGTGCTAAGTTTGATATCTGTGACACAATTACTATGGAAGATATGGAAGATATGAGTTTATCAGAAGTGCTACTCAATGCCATTAATGACTAGTACCGCCGTGAAGTCACGCATTCAAAAGTCAAAAGGTTGATATATCAAGGCTTGTGCCTGTTTAAAATGGTAGGTTTATTTACGCCGCTCTGTACTAGGCACAAGGCAAACAAAGAATACTTGCAGAATTTAGAATTTAGGAGTAAAACAGGCTTAATACCTGGCTTTGTAATCTAGTTTATCTACTTCATTAACTTGAAATTTTTTAAGGATTTAGATTTTTCTGATATTTTGAAAAAATGCCAGATAGAATCATGATTTTCGCTTTAGAGGACTTCTAAAAATGGATTCTATTGATAAGTTGTTAGCTGAACTTGAAACTGAATACAAAGAAGGACAACCTAAACAGCAATCACCAAAATCAACTACAGCCAAATCCTTTCTTCCAGCATCACCAAAATCCGCATCTTTAATGGATAATCTTTTGGCAGAAGTCAAGGCTGATTTTGCAGAACAAGATGCTGCTGAGGAATTAAAAAAACAGCAAGAATTAGAACAAGAAAGAATTCGCCAAGAACAACTTAAAGCTAAACAAATAGAGGCTTTGAAAGTCCAAGCAAAAGAATGGTTAGCGAAAGTAGATCCACTTTCCCTTGAAGGACTTTGGTTTGAAAGATTTGCTGAAAGTTATCCCTCAAAATTAGAAGCAGCGATTGAATATTTACGAACTAACGAATAAGTCCTAACACCTTATATTAATGGTGATTGGTTCGAGCAAAATGTTGAACAGCCCATTCATGCATAGCATAGAGAATTGGTTGCAAAGTTTCTCCTAAAGGCGTCAGTGAATATTCCACTTTTGGTGGAATTTGCGGATAAACTTCTCGATGAATAATACCGTCTTCCTCCATTTCTCTAAGTTGCTGAGTCAGCATCTTTTGTGTTACTCCAGGTAAAGCCCGCTGCAACTCGCCAAAGCGTTTGACGCCAGTCATTAATTCTTTAATAATCAAAACCTTCCAGCGTCCGCCAATTATCTTTAGTGTAGTTTCCACTTCACAAGTCAGCCTGGTATGGTTTTCTGCTTCAGCTTTCATAATTATTTAGGTGGAAATCTATTTCCAAGTCAGTATTATTATATTCGCCCAATGCTGTTTCATATCTATTGGTTGTTATGATATGGGGCTGTTAGTATTTGTTCTAAGAATAAATCTCGGTTTTCTAGCCAGGTTATACCTGGCTTATCTAAATCTTTTATAATTCAAAAACATTATGCAAAATGTGTTGTAGGTAGGGGCGTACAGCTGTACGCCCCTACAGCCGATTGATTTGTTGTAAAGATTTTTGCTTGAAGATAATTTTCAGACTATTGATAGACTTACATATCTCTAGAAAGATAGAAAAAATACTTTAACCTATCCGATAGTATTGAGTCTGATCCTAATAATTGCTGTGTTTAATAATATTTGATCCAATAGTGTTACACAAAAAATGTGGCAGAAATGTTACCCCGATTCTCCTGCGGGGTTTTTCTTTCAATAAGCGAAAAGCACTAAACCTACTAAGTCAGCAACGCTTTAAACCATTTATTCAAAACTGTATTGATAGTTTTCTTAATCTGATGCTTGCGGTTCCACTTCTGGAATGCGATTTCGTACTCTTCGCCCTTCATTTGAAAGGTATTCCAGACATCAAGCGCTACTGGCAATCCGCAGAATAGTAAAATGTACAGCGACCAAGAAATTCCGCCACCAGCGATTAAATCGACGAGTATCAAAAAGCCATTGAAAATTGCATAATTGCCGAGACGCTTTTGAAATCTTCTTTGGCGGTAGGCGTCAAAAGCCTTTCGCTGTTGAACTTGGCTTTGTTGCACTACCCAATCGCGTTCTGCTAATTTTAAAGATTCAGGTGCAATTTCTAACTCAGCAGCAATTTCTAATAGCTGTTCATAAGAAAATTCTGTGTCTTTATCATCAGCTTGACGAGCGATCGCCAAATTTAAAATTTGTTGTACATCTTCTTGGCTATAAGAGCGGATGCTTTGAGGTTCAAAGGCCGTCATAATTCTTTTTCTGATAAAACTTTCCAGAGAAATTTACTGGCCGATAGATTTTAATTTAGCTACGGCAGTACTATTTCCATTATTCTTAGATTAACAAATTTAGATGTTGTGCTGCATCTCAGGTATTGTTAACTTTGAACTTTTGGTTGTTGAAAAGCGTAAATATCCTGAATAACTTGTACCCAACCGTTAGCGACAGATTCGAGAATGCGATCGCCTTTTTCTTTAGTTGCGGTTGTAGCGTCACCAATGACTCCACTTTTACTGATATCTCGCGTCACCCAAGCCACAGGTAATTTGCCTTCCCAACTCAGTAAACTACTTTCTGCCTGTTCTGGTGGATACTCCGCAACAGCTTTTTCTAGCTGCACTTGTTCTGGTAAAAGCGATAGCATAATGCTAGTTTCTGCATCTCCGGCGTGCATTCCTAGTGCTGCTTCCTTCGGTGTTAATAAGTCTTTAGTAAGATTAGGCACACGCCAAGTAAACAAGGGAAATACCAAAAAGTCATCATACTGAACATGCAAATCCCGCGCCGCCATTTGCATAACTTGGGGTTGTCCGCCGTGGGAATTCATTAACACCAATTTTCTAAACCCAGCACGGTAGATACTTTCACCCACTTCCATAATGATTGCCGTCAGAGTTGCAGTGCTGAGGGTAATCGTACCGGGAAAGTGCCAGTGTTCATTAGATTTGCCATAATAAAGCGTTGGTAAAGCATAGGCCGGAATACTGGCATCGAGATTTTCCAATGCTTTTCCCAGTACCCCCACACCAATAGCAGCATCTACAATTAACGGCAGATGGGGGCCATGTTGTTCAATTGCCCCTACTGGTTGGATGATGACCACATTTTCCTTATTTGGCATTGCCTGAATGTCAGTCCAACTCAGGTAGGGGAAAAACCGTTGTGGGGGAATAAAGCTGTGCATATTACTGAAGTTGTGACATTTATATTTTAGGGCATTGGGGATTGGCGCTGGGAGATGAGGGAGATGAGGGAGATGGGGAGGCAGGGGAGCAAAGGGGCAGGGGAAAAGGTTAAAGGGTAAAGGGTAAAGGGATAAATTTAACCTTTCCCCCTTACCCCTTTCCCTTTCCCCATGCCCAATGCCCCATGCTCACCAATATAAAGACTCTCCAAACATCCGGATATTACCAGATGTAGCAAAGCATAATAACGAAATAACAAGCTGTGACAAGGATGTAAGTCAATGGTTGAAGAAAATGGATCGATTCGGACATTATCGATTGATATTGGTGGTAGTGGGGTTAAGGCGATGGTTTTGGATATTACGGGAAATCCCATAACCGAAAGAGCGCGTTTAGATACACCGCAACCTGCAACACCTGAGGTTGTAATTAATGCAATTGTTGTGTTAGCGGCGGCTCAAGGTGAATTTCATCGCGTTTCGGTAGGTTTTCCGGGTGTGGTGCGGTGTGGAGTCACGGAAACAGCGGTAAATTTGCATCCCGATTGGATTGGCTTTGATTTGGAAACAGCATTATTAAAACATTTAAACAAGCCTGTACGGGTGATTAATGATGCAGATATGCAAGGGCTGGGGGCGATCGCAGGTAAAGGTGTAGAATTAGTAATTACTCTGGGTACGGGCTTTGGTTCGGCTTTATTTGTGGATGGTAAGTTGGTGCCGAATATGGAAATGGGACATCATCCATTTCGCAAAGGAGAGACTTTTGAGGAACAACTAGGACGCGCAGAGTTAGAAAAAATTGGCGATAAAAGATGGAACAAGCGTTTAGAAAAGGCGATCGCATCTTTGCAACATCTGTTCAATTATGATTACCTATATATTGGTGGTGGTGAAGCTGTAAGAGTGAATCTTCAGTTACCGTTAAATGTCAAACTTATCCCCAATATTACTGGTTTATTAGGCGGTATTGCTTTGTGGCGAGATGAAAAAAAGTTTAGAACCCCCTCCAAGGGAGGACAAATTATTTGAAATCAAGAGTTTATCATTGTTGCCTAATACTACACTAATGAACGCTGAAAAATTGGTTACGTGAATTCTGTAGTACTTTGCCTTGCAGTATAAACATGATAAAAGTGGCATCAGCATACCAAGGGTAAGCCAAAGATAACTAGACAAATTTGTTTGATAGCATTCCCATGCGATCCAATAGTATGTTATTGTCTAAACCGTTGATTTAGATAAGATATCTGACAAGTTGATAGCTTGATAAAAGATAAAAAAAGCACAAAGGCTAATGATATTAGTCTGATTAAACGGAATAGGAGGTCAGAAAATATGATGTATGTGAAAAAATTACTACATGATTTTTTGATTTGAACAGTATGCACTATCCCGGACAGCAGTACTGTTGTTTGTTAAAAGAAATATTGGTTTAACTAAAATGAACGATAATGACTGAAATTGGCCTGATGATGACGGGCGTGTTAACGGCAAGACAAGCATCTGGGCCGAATTTGCCAGAACAGCAATTATTTCAGATGGAAAATGACATCAACCAGTCAACGCAGAGTCAGTTAGAGATAACCGCTCAAGTCACACCACCTGAATTTATGCAGACAGATGCAACTTCGCACGCTTCTTTAGGAGCGATCGCGCTAGAGAAAGAACATCTACTTCAAAAAATTAGCAAAAAGAACCACTTCTTAGCTTCTTCTGATTTAGCACAGTCTAAAAACTCTTCTCAGCCCGCAGGGAAAGACGGTGCAAAGTCTGAGGGAAGATTCGATAAATATAGTACCCAACCTCTACCGACTCTCTATTTCGGTAGCTCTGGTGTTGCTGTCAGAGCTTTACAACGGCTGTTAGTATCTAACGGTTATACCGTTAGAGTCGATGGAATCTTTGGAGCGCTGACGGAGACTGCTGTCAAAGCATTTCAAAACCAGCGCAACTTAGCAGTGGATGGAATCGTCGGTAAACGAACTTGGCGGGCGTTAACAATTTAGTCATTTGTCTTTAGTCATTTGTCTTTAGTCATTTGTCCTTGGTCGTTTGTCCTTAGCTAATAACAAATGACAAGTCATCAATGACCCACCCAATAGAGAACCGCCATAACTAATGTTCTTAGCTAATAACAAATAAAAAATGAAAAATGACAAATAACAAATGACTAATGACTAATGACTAATGACTAACGATACTTATGCTGCTCTAATAACTGTTGCGCTCTTGGCTTGTAAATTAAATAGAATAAAGCCTCTAGATAGCGCAATAAGTCTTCTCGGTTTTCTTTGGAGGTAAAGTTCCAAAAACCATAAATGCGTGCTAAAGATAACAGCTTGGTAGTGTGAATTTTCCAAGTATAGGTAGTGTAAACTCGGTCAATTGCTCGCTGGGAAATTTCGTCCCAATAGTGAGAACTTTGTTCGCATTTAGTGACAAAATCTACAATTTTTGTGGCTGTCTCTTCTAAATTTGTCGGGTTAATGTAAAAACCATTAACTTTATTCTGAATAATTTCCAGTGGTCCACCAAACTGTGTAGCAAAAGTTGGTAATCCTGAAACCATCGCTTCTAAAATTGTTAAACCAAAAGCTTCAAATAAAGCTGGTTGCACAAAAATTCCCTGGCGATCGCCAATTACTCGATAAATTTCACCAGAATCGGTTTTAGACAGGCGCACACCCAACCAGCGAATTTTGCCGTGGAGATTGTATTCGTCAATTATTTGGTAAAGTTTGATAATTTCATCGCGTTCTTCGTTGTCGCCGGATTCTTCTACACGCAACTTACCCGCTACCAAAATTAAGTTGCAATGCTCCTGCAATTCTTTACTTTGACCAAAGCATTCGGCTAAACCTGTGAGGTTTTTGATCCGGTCAAGACGCGCCATTGAAAACAGAGGACGCTTGTTAGGATCGTCTAGTTTGCCAAAGATTTGGCTGGGGTCTTCTAAGGTAAAAAGTGTTTCTGCAAGGCGTTGGCGATCGCTTTCTACTCGGTCTTGAGTCCGGGTGTAGGGAAAATAGTAATTTTCGTTGACTCCAGGCGGTACAACATTAAACTTGGGACTGAATAATTCAATGCCATTGGTTACATGATACAACTCCGGCATGGTGAAGCATTTATAAGATTCGTACTGTCCCACACTATCGGGTGTGCCGACAATTTCTTGGTAGGTGCTGCTAACCACAAAATTGGCAGCATTCATCGCAATTAAGTCAGCTGTAAATTGCAAGGAAAAATGATATTTATCTTCTAAATCTTGCCAGTAAAGGTTACTAAACAAGTATTTAGATTTTTCCAAAGCATGAGCAATATTACATTGCGTGACTTTCATCCGCCGCGCTAGCAAAAAGGCCACTAAATTTCCATCGGAATAGTTACCAACTATTAAGTCAGGTCTACCTTGAAATTCTGCCCGCAGTTCTCTTTCAGAGTCAACGGCAAAAGTTTCCAGATAAGGCCAAAACTCAAACCGGGAAATCCAGTTTTGAGTCATGTTAGGATTAAATTCCCGCAGAGGTACTCGCAAAATCCAGGCATTTTCTGTGCCGTAAACTTTTTCCAGTCGTTGATTACAAAGGGTACCATCACTATTAGGAATCAAGCGACTGAGAATAATCACCTTTGGCTGGACGTTTAATCCTTCTAAACCAGCTAACAAAACATCTTCTTGTAGCTGTTTTTCGAGACTTTTTGCCTGATCGAGGACGTAAACCACCTGACCACCAGTATCGGGACGCCCCAAAACGCCTTCTTGACCGAACCATCCGTGTGCAGAGACGAGGACGATTCTAAAAATCATCGGAACGCGAGAAATGAAGGCTTCTAGGGTCTGGGGGTCGGGAGAATCAATCAATTCATCGAGAATATTTAGGGTGTCTCGCACGCGGGCTGCGGTGTTACCCCAACCCGGTTCAAAACCCATTGTTTGCAATTGGAACCGGAATTGTTCATAGGGTTCATCATCGGGGCGGTCGCTAACGAAACTTATAGCTTTCTTAACTTGCACAGAAAGTTGCTGCTGGGATTGAATGCGATCGTTGATCAGCAGTTGGATACCGTTGTATTGGTGCAAGCGCAAGAAGTTCAACAAGCTTTCCAGCAGTTGTTTCGAGTCTTGAAACAATTGGCTGGATAAATAGCGGTTGAGAAATTGTACTCCCTTACCAATATTTTTCGGGTCGCGGATGACTGGGGAGTAGTCATAAAAGGGGCCGAAGTCCAATTCTAGCAGGTCGCCTTCGTTGGGATGAAATTTGTTCACCAGGCGATCGCGCAAATCGAGTAAATCCTGCACCGTCATCGGCTCAATGCTCAAGTCTGATGTCAACCAATAAACTTCTTGACTGGCAATTTTAGAACGGATGATGAAACAGAAGTTTGAGTCCTCCTGAATAATTTCCTGAGTATAGTAAATGAGTTTACCTAAGTCGGAAGTAGTGTAAAATGCCTCAGGTTTCTGGTACTTGGAGCAATATTCTGCATATACATTGAGTATGTCGTTTCGCAGCAAGTACTTGTTTTCTTGTTGGCGTAATTCACTAATGAAGGAACGCAAATCATTTTTTTCTTCACTATCTAACACTGCTTGCAGCAATTCAGACATGGTGACTCCACTGGATGACGATGTTTGCATTGTTAACTTTCAAGGCGACGTAGAAACACAAAACAACACAGATAAACCTTATTTACCTGTGCATGTACGAGTATCTACTTTTCAGCAGCACTGAAAATCATGTTCTACTTTACCTAAAGTATCTATGACTCAGTATTTTTGACTCTAACTAAAGGAATACAATTTTTATTTCTTTTGAGAGATGTTGTTAAATAACCGATACAATTGTTAAAGAATAAGCTTTTATGATGATTAGTAATTCGTAATCAATTAGCTCTAAATTATGTATTCTGCCATCCCTATAATTATATTCCCCCCAAATGCTGAAACAAAAGTTATTTTTTTTGCTTAAACCTTAACTATTGAGTTAAACTTAAATAAATAAAAATCAAGTTTTTATCTAAGAGCAACTTATCTTGATTTAGCCTAGTTATAATTTCAGCATCAAGTTCTTAAAATCAGGTCGATTTATATGGCTGACAATACACATAACTTAACATCTTCTGACCACAGTGTAGGCAACATTCTGCTTATTTCCTTGCTTGCCTTCTGCGGGTTGACTTTTATCATTCTTTTAGGCATCTTCTAACAGGTGAACATCCTTTACAAAACGCAATTCTGGAAGTTGAAATTCCCGATTTATCTGATAAATCGGGAATTTTATATTATAGACTTCTTGCATAAATCAAAAATAAAGAACCCCACCCCGCATTTGAGTAAAGCAAACGCTCCCCTCCCCTTACCAAGGGGAGGGGTTGGGGGTGGGGTGTTATGGACTTTTGCAGGAGGTCTTATGTAGATATTTATTGGCGATCGCCTTGAAGTAAAATTTTTTGATTTTAAGAAATATAATAGTTCTTTAACTAAAGACAGGGCATCGTTTTTCTTGATGGGCGATTTGTCCTAGTTCTTTGCCAAAAATTCTTGAACAGTCAGAATCTCAATGCCCCTCCAAGGGTTTAGCACAAGCAAATCATCATCTCCAGTCATAATACACTCTGCTTTTCCACTGAGTGCTAATTCCAAATATTTCTTATCTTTTGGGTCTCGGCATTCATTAACCTGCTCAGTCACGTCCATAAACTGTACAGTTTCCGACAAATCCACCAAAAAATCGTTTCGTTCTTCTAGTGTGATATACCGATTAAATTTGGGTCTAGCAACTACCTGTTCTAACTCTAGCCAAATTGACTCGGACACTAGTAATTTGCCTAAATCTTGAACTTTTTTGAGTGCGCGATTTGGTTTGCTCCCAGGTAGTAACACCGCACTGATGATGACATTTACATCGCACACAAACCGTCTTTCATTCGTCGTCATTCAAAATTGACTCTAAAATCTCTGGCGTTAAACCCCTTTCTACGGCTCGTGTGCCAATTTCATCCATTGTCTGCCTGAATTTGGTAATCGCTTGTTGTCTACTTTTCATTGAAGACTTAAGCAACAATGCGATCCGAGCTTCAATTTGTTCCCGCTCTTCTTCAGTGGCTTTGCGGTATGCCTGTGCAGCCTCAGAGGGAACTTTGATAGTAATTTCTTCTCTAGTAATCATAGCCTGTTCGCTTGCATAATTTCTCATCTTTCATCATATTAACTACTTGGGCAGTAGTACGGTTGGTATATTCATTCACCAAATGTTTCCCTAATTCCCTAACTATTCGGACTATTTTTATTTAGTATCAAATAAAACACATAATTATTGCGTAATTACTTCATTTGGTTCTCCGTTGCCCTTTCTCAATAGCGATCGCTAATGGCTAATGATAGTCTTAGCCAAAGAATGTACAACTTGGACGCGCATTAGCTGAGAGTACCTAATGGTATATAAGCAAGTAAATTTGCTTATATACATATAATTACTTATAAACTAAATTAATGTATATCCTGGTTCAGTTTTGCTGACCTTTTAACTCTATAAAGATGATAAGGGCGAACGATGGGACTCGAACCCACGAATGGTGGTACCACAAACCACTGCCTTAACCACTTGGCTACGCTCGCCATTCGACAATTTGAATTATAGCAATTTTTTGGAAAGCGAGCAAGAGTTTTGTTCCAGGAACGGAGTAATTCTATTTAGAGTCTCTGGAATCTAACATTTATAATCAATTTGACTTGGGAAACATGAAACAGTTAAGCATCATCGCGTGTGCTGGAGCAGCAGCAGGAATCGCCGCCTTGGGTGTGACAATGGCAAAGACTAATCCCAGTCAGGTTGCCTATGAAGAATATGCAGTGCAACGGCTAGCAAGTTACTTAAAAACCGATGTATGCAAAAAAACTACGAATTTCATAGAAAATTTAATTCGTTTTAATTGTGAGAAGTTGGTCGATCAAGCTAACCCGCAAATGCAGGAAATCATTAACAGAACTACAGAAAGGCAAAACTATATTATTTTTAGTGTTTACCGTACAGATTTAAAAATAAATTCTTGGATACCTTCTTACAGATTTGAAACGGTGGGAGCTTTTGATCAATTTTATACCTACACTGCCCAAGAGCAATAAGGCAAAAGGCAAAAGAAAGATATAGATATGGTGTCAGCTTTTGAACTCTTTCAAAGAGTAGTTTTGTTTGGGCTGTGACGTACTACAACACTTCTAGATTATGAATTGATATACTCCAAGTCCCTAGTTATTGATTGAGACGATGCGTTGTTTGACCACGGTTTCCAGATTTTGCGTATGAATGCCGCACGGCTCCCCTATAATACGGATGTTCAGTTTGGTTAGACCAGCAACAGGGGAGAAAAGTTATCAGGAAAAACGGCTAAAATTACTAGGCGACAAACAGCAAGTGAATCTGAGCCAAATTAATCAATACTAGGTTTAAAGATAAAGGGGTGCAGCTATGCCAACAATTCATTTGATAGACGGGGAAAAGGGAGGGGTAGGCAAGTCTCTAGTTGCTAGAACAATGATTCAGTATTGTCTGGATAAAAATATGCCCTTTGTACCAGTAGAAACCGATAGGTCAAATCCAGATGTAGCTGGGGTGTACAAGGGGATATGTCAGTATGCAGTGTTTACAGAAGATGAGAAGCAAGCTGATAAGGCGGATAAAATCTTTGAGATCGCAATGAATAAAACGGTGATTGCTAATCTAGCGGCACAATCTCATAGAGCAGTCAAGGAATGGATTGAGAAGAATCATTTAATTGAACTGGGAGATTCACAAGGGGTATATTTTTGTAAGTGGTTTGTGTCAACAGGAGGGTACGACAGCTTAAATCTATTTAAGCAATCTGTAAATAGCTATGGTGGCAAAGTTCCTCATGTATTAGTCAGAAATTTAGGCTTATGTGATGACTGGGAACACGTAAATTCAGATGTGACAATACAAGAGATAGTCAAAAAATATAATATTAAGGCTATAGATTTTCCCAAACTAGCCTATAAAGAAAGAAATATTATAGACCAACATAGATTAACATTTGCAGATGCAAGACAGTATCAAGAATTTGGAATAATCAGCAAACAGAGAGTGGTGAATTTTCTCAAGCTTGCCTATGCTGCTTTTGAAAACGTTGGTATATGGTATGAAGAAGTTAAATGACATTGATAGTTTCATTTTTGTCCGACAACATAAATAATGATATCTGACTATGTTTGTCTAGATTTATGTCATTTAAATTAATTCCCTAATTTTATGACACACCCTACATCTTCTTTCCCAATACCCAATATCCAGTCTCTTGCACGTAAAATATGAAAACTAGTCACTGAAAATTTAAGTTTGCTCGTGTCATTTGCATATTTATTAGTATCTCATGGAAGCCGCGATCCGCGCCCAGAAATTGCTATGCAGGAACTGGCAAGGATAGTATCTGAGAAATTGCACAAAAATCACAACGAAGCAAATAGCGAACATGTGGTAGGTATAGCTGCTTTAGAAATGAGTCCAAAGCCTCTACACGAGCAGATTAAACAATTTGCTGAGACTGCTTTTGGTGTTCAGAAAGTGTCTGAAAATGAAAATCACCTCAAAATTCTACCGCTATTTCTGCTGCCGGGAGTGCATGTAATGACAGATATTCCCGCCGAAGTAGCCCTGGCACAACAGGGGACTGGTGAAGATATCATGATTGAATTGCAACCATACTTAGGTTCTCACCCAGATTTGAATAAATTGCTGGCAAAGCAAATTGCTAAGATAAAAGCACAAGCATGGATTCTGTTAGCTCATGGTAGCCGTCGCCCTGATTCTCAAAAACCAATCGAAGCAATGGCGGCCAGTTTGGGAGCGATCGCTGCTTATTGGTCTGTACCTGGTAGTTTAGAATTACGGGTGAAAGAGTTGGTAACTGCTGGCTATAGGGAAATTGCAATTTTGCCATACTTTTTATTCCCAGGTGGAATAACCGATGCGATCGCCACCTCAATAGAAACGCTAAAATTACAATTTTCGGCAGTCACTTTCCACTTGGCAGAACCTCTGGGAGCAAGTGCAGAATTAGCCGATTTAATTTGGGATTCAATAGACAAATGAACCGCACAATCATAGAGAGGAACAAATATTTGGGAAAGGTTTATTTAGTAGGTGCGGGGCCAGGAGATCCAGGATTAATAACCCTGAAGGCAAAAGGTTTATTGGAATGTGCAGATGTAGTCATCTATGATGCTTTAGTGAGTCCAGCAATTCTGACAATGATTAATCCCCAAGCAGAGCAAATTAACGCTGGTAAGCGCAGGGGGAAACATTCGCTGTTCCAGGAAGAAACCACTCAACTGCTGATTGATAAAGCCCAGGATCGTGCAATTGTAGTGCGGCTAAAGGGTGGCGATCCCTTTATTTTTGGCCGTGGTGGTGAAGAAATGGCAGAATTAGTCAATGCCGGAATTTCAGTGGAAGTTGTGCCTGGTATCACTTCGGGAATTGCCGCCGCCGCCTATGCAGGTATACCATTGACGCATAGATTGTATAGTTCTTCGGTGACATTTGTAACTGGACATGAAGCGGCAGGTAAATATAAACCCTTAGTTAATTGGAGTGCGATCGCCCACGGTTCCGAAACTGTTGTGATTTATATGGGAATTCACAATTTGCCTTACATTGTGGAACAATTAAGTACAGCTGGGTTGAGTTTAGAAACGCCCATTGCTTTGGTGCGCTGGGGTACGCGTCCAGAACAAGAAGAATTGATTGGGACATTGGAAACGATTGTCCAGCAAGTAGAAGAAACTGGATTTGGTGCGCCGGCGATCGCAGTTATTGGACAAGTCGTGAAGATGCACGAAATTTTGTCTGGTTGTCGTCCAGGAAAAAATCAATAGTCTTTTGGATGAGCAACTTTCGTGACTGTGATTAGCGAAGCCTCTTGGTGTAAAGGAACACTTTTAGGTGTTTACCGTTGGTTGATACTGTCCCTCATCTCCTATATCTTGGCGCATTGGGCTTACTTATCTACAACGTTCGCGGATCGTGCCCAAAGGGCATTCGCATCTACAAATTTACCGAATTGGGGACAAGCCGCAGAAATTGCATTCCAAACTATATTTCCAACCCACATTCCGCACTTCAAAAAGTAGCACAAATAAACTACATTCGCGAGGAATTCAAAACTATAGTTTTCAAAAATCAAATAACCATCCAAAAATAAATCATATACACCAAAATTATAGCTTTTTATTGTGTATAAAAAGCCAGTGAGATAATTCAATTTTAATTTTTAACCTAGTGATAAAAACACAAGACAATGTAATAGGAAATTAGAGATTTTAAAGCTAACATAATAAATAATATTTTTGACAAGTATTAGGTAGAAATTGCAGTATCCTACAACGTTCATCCGTTAAGTTAAGAATCATAATAACTCCTTGTGTAATAAGAAGATGAATCCCCTGAAAGCATTGAAACATCCACCTTAATGTGGGAGATTCTGTGGGTTTATTCAGTTGATTTTTAACTGTCACTTTTTGTGTCTTTAACGCGATTCTTAATTGTCGTTGCCCCAGATTATAAACCAAAAGACACAATGCCATTAACATCATCATTGTCTCTACTCTTTCTGGATTTTTCACAAAAAGACTATCGGCGAAAAATAACGGGTCTTTGATAAATCTAAATCCTCGCTCTGTTGATTGCTGTTCTTTATATATTTTCAATATTTCGGTAGGTTCTAATTTAGTTGTATCTAAAATATTCGTTGCTAAAATAAATCGACCACAAGAATTTTGATGTTTTGTGATTAACTCCTGATTTTCTATTAATTTGCCTTTGACTTGATAAACTACTATTTGTCATCATTTAAATCCTCTGCTTTAATCCCTGAACCTAATAAATGCTCTATTGCTTTATCTTCAAAAAATTGAGAAAATAAATATAATGGCCTCGACACAAAACCTAGTCCGTTAAGAATGATTGCTTTGACTACTTCTCCTGTATTAACTTTCTCTCTACTATCTATTAAGAATATCTCATTGAGTTTTTCTACTATTCCTATCTCATCTATTATTCCTGCTATTATTCCCAAGTGATCTAAGTTTTTACTCTCAAACTCTTCTTTTTTGTAATTCATATCTTTGGGTATTTTTATTTAATTCAGGCTCATTTTCTCATTTTTGCTCCTGAATTTATTGTCAATACCTCATGAATTTCTATTTGTTGGCACTTTTTATACTACTGCCTATATTTATTACTCACTTAACCATGTGTTTATATGTAAGCTGTTTTTGCTACTTATTACACCCGTGTTTGTACTACAAAATGAAGTGCGGAATGTGGGTTATAAAAAAGGCAGGCTGAAGACCCTTGAGGATAGCAGCGCAGTTGCGAATTTCGTACTTCAGACAAGGGGACGGCAGTTGCTTCTCAAATATTTCAAGCTGTGTTAAGAAACTTGAAGGTAGAGGAGGCAGTGGAATTTTTTCTATATACCAAATTAAAAAGCGCCTGGGAGTGTTGCCGTGTTTCCACCCCAGACGCTTTTTATTTTTAACTTGCTCCTCACACACAACTAAAAGATATCACTGGTGCAACTAAAAAGCGAGTGTAGTGAGTGACACTTTCAAAACTGCACCACAATCCAATTTCTAGACCAAAATTAAAAAGCGTCTGGGAGTGTTGCCGTGTTTCCACCCCAAACGCTTTTTATTCTTAAACTTGCTCCTCACACACAACTAAAGATTATCACTACTTCTATGAAAAGGCAAGTATATTGAATAACAATTTTAAAGTCCGATTTGTAGATGCAAACTAAAAAGCGTCTGGGAGTGTTGCCGTGTTTCCACCCCAAACGCTTTTTATTTTTAACTTGCTCCTCACACACAACTAAAAGATATCACTGCTTTCATCAAAGAGCAAGTATTTTGAGTGACACTTTTAAAACTGCACCAGACTAAACCCCAGAAGTTAGTGTAAAAAGTGACGTACACCAGTCAACACCATTACTAAACCCAGGTCATTAGCAGCTTTGATGGAATCTTTATCGCGCACACTTCCTCCTGGTTGAACAATGGCTGTAATTCCTGCTGCTGCGGCTGTTTTGACGGAATCATCGAAGGGGAAGAAACCATCGCTGGCGAGAGTTGCGCCTTTGGCTTTTTCCCCGGCTTGTTCTAGGGCAATTTTCACTGAGCCGACGCGGTTCATTTGACCGGCACCTACTCCTAGTGTAGTGCGATCGCTTGTCACAACGATCGCATTAGATTTGACATGTTTGCAAACTTTCCAAGCAAACAGCAATTCTGCCAACTCGTCAGCGGTGGGTTGACGTTCGGTGACGACTTGCCATTGACTGGTGTCTGCAATGATGTCATCGCTAGTTTGGACGAGAAAACCACCTGCGATCGCTTTTACAGTTTCTTTGGCTCCACTGCTCAAATCTGGTAAAATCAAAACTCGCACGTTAGATTTCTTACCTAAAATTTCCTGGGCGTCCGCTTCACAATCTGGTGCAACCACACATTCTAAAAATGTCTTAGTCAACTCCCTGGCTGTAGCCGCATCTATGGGACGGTTGAGTGCCACAATTCCACCGAAGGCAGAAGTAGAATCAGCGTTAAAAGCTTTTTCGTAAGCTTCTGAAATAGTGCTTCCCAGCGCCGTACCACAGGGATTTGTATGTTTAATAATCGTTGCTGCTGGGGAATCAGTGAATTCGGCAATAATTCGGCGTGCAGCTTCCAAATCAACCAGGTTATTGTAACTCAGTTCTTTGCCTTGGAGTTTCGTAGCGGCTGCCCATCCTGTTGGGGTAGTACCAGTTTGATACCAAGCGGCGGGTTGGTGGGGGTTTTCACCGTAACGCAGAGATTGCAATTGTGTGCCGCTGAGGTTGTAGTTTTGTGTGCCAGCGAGGTAAGATGCGATCGCTTGGTCGTAGCTAGCAGTATGCAAAAATCCTTTTAAAGCTGCCTTTTGGCGAAATTCTAGGGATGCTACGCCATTATTTTGCCGCAATTCTTCTAAATACTCGTTATATTGTCCTGGATCGCATAATACAGTCAAATGAGCAAAGTTTTTCGATGAAGCCCGCAACATTGCCGGGCCACCGATATCAATCTGTTCCACAGCTTCAGCTAATGTTACCCCTGGTTTAGCGATCGTTTCCTCAAAAGGATATAAATTCACTACTACTAAATCAATGGGGCGAATTTGGTTATTTTCTAAATCTGTAATATCTTGAGGAACATCCCGCCGTGCCAAAATTCCGCCGTGAATTCGGGGATGTAGCGTTTTAACTCGACCACCTAAAATTTCTGGAGAACCTGTATAATCAGCAACCTTGGTAACTGGGAGTCCAGCATCTTTGAGTGCTTGGGCTGTTCCCCCACTGCTGATTAAATCAAAGTCGAATTCTTCAACCAAGCTACGGGCGAGGTCAATTAAACCAGTTTTATTAGATACACTCAGCAGTGCTAGACGCGCCATTGATCAATTCCTTAAAAGTCGGCTGGGAGCGAAGGATCTCAAGTTTTGCATAAGCCTTGACTCAGTTCAAGACCATTAGAGGTTAAAAACAAAAACTCTCCTTGAACCCATTCATCCAAGAGACAGGAATTATACAATCATGTTGCAGCCGACCTACAACAATAGCGGGATGGATGCCGATACCGTGTGCAAAATCAACAATATCATTTTTAGATTTAAGTTGCCCTAATTCTCTTTCGTATTTGGATGGTATCAAAAATTCCCGCGCCCATTGATCGGCTTCGCGTTCTGGTTCAGATGCTAAACTTTCCCCACTATCCCATTCATCCAGAAAAATATTTTCTTTATTATGAAGTAGGATATGTGCTGCTTCATGGAAGAAATTAAACCAGAAGCGATCGTTGGTTTTACCGTAAAACGAAAGTTGAATCAAAGCCTTATGGGGATTTAACCACCGTGCTACACCACTGACGTGCGCTCCCTTAATTGATGCTACTAAAACCAGCACAACACCCGCTTCCCGGCACAAATGCTGCATCTGTGGTTGAAATTCCTCTGGTTGTAACACTGTCAAAGTGCGAATTTCCCGCACTGCTTTTTCAAACTTTGGTTTACTGTATTTGGGACAGTCCAGTTTTTCTGCTTCTATTTCACCCAAACGCAACCAAGCGGAAATAGCACCAACATCACTTTGTTTTTCGCGGGTGCGGCGAAAATAAATTTCCATACCTGCATAGTAACTTCGCCACTCGTCCGGCGAAGCCACACCGAAAAAATGTAATAACTTTTTTACCAAGCTAGGTTTATTTTTGGCAATTAAATTGCACTTAGTACAGGTCGCCGCAAAAAAGGGTCGGAATTTAAGCTGCGAACGCTAGGTCTATTTGGGTCGTAGAATTGGAATCTGGAATTTGGCACTTTGCGATAACTTTTAAGGTTGACTTTTCACTCC
>JAHHHB010000070.1 GCA_019359545.1 Desmonostoc geniculatum HA4340-LM1
TGATATCAAAGTTGCCGCCCCGCCAAAATCCACCACCGCACACACTTGGGTGGAATAGTGCGATCGTGACTGAGGTTCTCGGCTTCACTGGCAGACGCTACTCTGAGGGTGCCGCGCTGCTGGAGCGGTTGCAGAAACAGTTCGGGGGCTAAGTTATGGCGATCGCGCTTTTGGGGAGTGCGATCGCTTTCAAGGAAGTGCGATCGCCCTTGAATCCGCGCAACGAACTCAAGAATTATGCAAATTATACCAGTATCTCATGACTAAACATGACACCTGGGTGAAACTCAAACCCGGTAGCCCAATCGATCCAATTTTGAATTTATTTCCAGACGGCATGATTCCCATGCGTGACCCGTTCCCCCTGGAGCGAGTCACAGATTCACAAAATAATCATCTGGCATTGTGGATTGTAGATTTGGAGCGCCTGAGTAGCGTACAAGCTAACGCGATTGCTCAAATTATCGCTCACCACCGCGGCGCCCAACCTGATGTTGTCGCCCAAGAAGCAACCGTACTCGGTGGCTTTACTTTGAGCCACGGGTGGATCGATACATCACATTAAAGCCAAGATTGATGCATCTTTAAAAATTATGAGCGATGAGGAATATCAAACTTCTGTAACTGATAAGCAACTTCAAAAAATCCTTGATGCAGCTTCCGACAAGCTAATAGAAATTGTTAATCAATTAGAGACTGAAGAAGAATAACCGCCTGATGAATTGCAATTGAGAAATTGCGATCGCACTTTCAAAGTGTGGGCTACCTGACACAGTAGCCGAAACTCTGGGTATTACCCAGAGTCGCGGGTTGTGTCCAAAGCACCCGCCCCATTGCTTCTAGGAAGTGGGGCGTTAACAGCGAATCGCACGCCCATTTGTGGAGTGTTGTGTCCATTCAAGCGCAACTTTCCTAGAACTACCGGGTTAAACCCAGCGTTAAGAGTGAATCGCGCCCCTGTATTTGGGGTGTTAGGGGATTCAAGCGTCAAAACTGGGCTTTTAATTAATTCACGGGGAGAATTATTTAGAAACAGGCCTACTCAACCCACGTCAGTTTCTAATGCACCGACCTAAACCGATTGACCAATTACGAGAACTGGTACAGCAACTCGAACACCTTAACCGGGTTCAATCTCCTATCATCAACTACACCCGTCAGTCCCTGGCATGGCAATTCCCAGAAAAAGCTCACAGTAAAACTCTTAGTACCAAAGTCGGAAATGTACCGCCCCTGTGGGGTTGGTTAGCGCAGCGCCAAACCGAAGTACATCCACAAAGTTATAAATCCATAACCAAAATATACCAACAGTCAATTGTAGTACAACTTGGGTTAGAAATAGATCCAATTGTCAGGCTTCACGCTGATTGGTTGTGCGATATCGATTTGGAGGAGCAACGCTTGGAAGCTCTACTCAAACCCTTGGTCAACGACGAGCAATTCAAGACCTACAACCAGGTTTTTGACTCTTTCAATTTTGGATTGAGGATTCGTGCTAGGCTGCTGAGCCGTATTTATCCATTTGAAGCGTTTTTGACCAACGGCAAACAGTTGATTGAGCGAGAAGTTAGGGAAGTGAAGAAAAAGGAGGTTACCCGCGAACACGGTAAATCTGTAGTTAAGTTCCTCCCTGGCGACGTGAAGCGGGTTAAACGTAACCGCAGCCGCGACGGTTTCAAACTCAGGCTGGGCATGGGTACTGTCCTAGAACAGTCTGGAGATAAGCTAGTTGAAAAAGGTAGTGGTTCAGCTTTATGTCGCATGAACTTTTGGCAGTACGTGATCACCAAAATCGAAATTGACGGACGTTTGCCCAATAACCCTATCGGTGAGGAGATTGCTTTATACAAAGCTGAACTCAAAAAAAATGTTGATGGTTCCGGCAAGCAGCTGCTCAACGGTAAGCACTTACAGGCGAAGCTGGGTTCCAAGGTTGCAAATATGTTGTTTCGGGAGTTATCTAGAGCTTACGCCAATTCACGATCGTAAAAACTAATGTATGACTATACTTACCCGTGCCCTAGTTGTGGCTACAAATGTTATAGCCCATCGCCGTATTGGATCGTAAATGAGAATAACCAAAGGGTGCGTGTTCAGTTGTACCACTGCATTAACTGCGGTTACGAACCAGAAGTTAAACAAGCAGAAAGTATGTTAGAAGACCCAAGCCGAAGAGACAAAAGATTTTCCTGATGCTAAACCTCTGCATTAATGTAGGGGTTTTAAATTTACACAATAGTTAGTTAGAGTGAATGGCAAGTGAAACCAGAAACCCTCAAAGGCTGGTCAAAAACTTGTCTCAAACGAGAACTAACACCAACACAATTTGAAAACAGTCCGGCGATCGCCCGCTCCGTTGTATCCTGCATCACCCGCCATGAGTTAACCAATCAATTCGCCGCCACCAACAATAATGAAATTGCATCTGTGCGTGGCGCTGCTTGTTGGTGGATGACTGGTAACTATACAGGCTGCAACTTAATACCCCGCTCCTTGGGAATGTAAATTGGTCGTCGTTCTATATCGACAGGTAAACTCTGCAACGATTTTTCAGCAAGAATGATGCCAATGTATGAGTTTGCTGAGTGGTATATTGAGTAGGAGTAAACTTTGATTCGCTGCGACATATATTTCCATAAATATTTTTTGTCTCACGCACGAGGCAAGAGAGGCGCAGAGGAGAGAACGCAAAGAAAAATTTTTGTAATAAGCACATTATTCTGTACTTGTCTAAATTAATTGCCTATTTTGATACTATATTAAATTTGGCTTTTAACCCATTGGCGAAATTCTTTAACTAATTCCAAATAATCTTTTTCGTCCACCTGCGCTAAAAAATTAGAAATCTCTGTTAGTGGCAGATTGGGAAATGCTAAACTTTGTTCAACAGATATATATTTCTGATTTTGTAAAACGTTAATACTAAAGTCTTTACCATCATATCGCCAGATTTCAGGCACACCCATATCAGCGTAGACTTGAAAGCGGTTTTTAGAACTGCTAGTAATATCAATTTCTACTACTAAATCTGGTGGCGGATCTTGCGCTAAATCTATTCTTTTTTTGCCTCTGATGAAATTAATATTTTCAATATAAAAGCATTCATCTGGTTCTGCGCCACTCAGTTCTGGACGTTTAAAAGTAGTAGAACCAAGGCATTCAATTCTAACTTTTAGTTCTTCTGCAATAGTTTCGACAAATCGAGCTGCAACTTTTTTGTATCGTTCATGTTCAGGTGAAGGAACCATGATTTCTAGAGTACCTCGATTGTAAGTAAGCCGGAGGCGGCGATTTACACTAAGTTCAGTTAGCAAGTTTTCATAGGTTTGCCAACTGATATCTGATAAGTGGATGATTTCTGTAGGTTCAAGCAGCGTGTTGCTAGTCATAGCTATATGTGATGTATGTTCTCGCTGTACAATAGCCATTCTTACTCTTACTGTACTTTAAACTCAATCTTCAATAAAGGTAGGTATGTAGTTGCTACAGTCGCGGTGAAAACTACTAAGCTGGTAAATAGCACGTTTAAACTTTACCGGAAAATCTGAATCGCATTCATCGGCGATTCACAATTCCTCACTGGCGAACTACCTGTAATTACATTATGTTTGATGCTTTATCTGACCGTTTAGAAGCCGCCTGGAAAAAACTGCGGGGACAGGACAAAATTTCTCAATCCAACATTCAAGACGCTTTGCGGGAAGTACGCCGCGCTTTGTTGGAAGCAGATGTCAATCTCCAGGTAGTCAAAGATTTTATTAGCGAAGTCGAAACCAAGGCACAGGGAGCCGAGGTAATCTCCGGCGTGCGACCTGACCAACAGTTCATCAAAATTGTTCACGATGAACTGGTAGAGGTGATGGGAGATGAGAATGTTCCTCTAGTAGAAGCTCAAGAACAGCCTACTATTGTGCTAATGGCTGGGTTGCAAGGTACTGGTAAAACTACGGCGACTGCGAAGTTAGCTTTACATCTAAGGAAATTAGACCGTAGTTGCTTGTTGGTGGCGACAGATGTGTATCGCCCAGCAGCGATCGACCAGTTGATAACGTTGGGTAAGCAAATTGACGTACCAGTTTTTGAACTCGGAAGCGATGCCGATCCCGTAGAAATCGCGCGGCAAGGTGTAGAACGTGGCAGAGCAGAAGGCGTAAATACAGTAATTATTGATACTGCTGGGCGTCTGCAAATTGACGAAGATATGATGGCGGAATTAGCCCGCATCAAAGAAACTGTCCAACCCCACGAAACTCTGTTGGTGGTGGACGCCATGACTGGTCAAGAAGCAGCCAATTTGACCCGCACCTTCCACAATCAAATCGGGATTACTGGGGCGATTCTCACCAAACTCGATGGTGATAGCCGGGGCGGTGCGGCGCTTTCAGTGCGACGAATTTCGGGAGCGCCAATTAAGTTTGTGGGGGTGGGTGAAAAAGTCGAGGCACTGCAACCGTTTTATCCCGATCGCATGGCATCGCGGATTTTGGGAATGGGCGATGTCTTGACCTTGGTAGAAAAAGCCCAGGAAGAATTCGATCTAGCAGATGCCGAGAAAATGCAGGAGAAAATCCTGTCGGCGAAGTTCGATTTTACCGACTTTCTCAAGCAGCTACGGATGCTGAAGAACATGGGATCTCTGGGAGGCTTCATCAAGATGATTCCAGGGATGAACAAGCTCTCAGACGACCAGCTTAAGCAGGGAGAAACCCAGCTCAAGCGCTGCGAAGCCATGATTAACTCCATGACTCGCCAGGAACGCCATGACCCCGATTTATTAGCCAGTTCTCCCAGTCGGCGGCGGCGAATTGCTGCTGGTTCAGGCTACAGAGAGTCTGATGTGACTAAACTGGTGGGTGACTTCCAAAAAATGCGATCGCTCATGCAACAAATGGGTCAAGGCGGCTTCCCTGGAATGCCAGGAATGTTCGGCGGCGGTGGCGGCATGGGCAACGCCTTCGCAGGTGCAGGTAATCGTGCCCCTGCCCCCGGATGGCGAGGTTACAACGCTGGCACCCCACCCGCGAAAAAGAAAAAGAAAGAAAAAAAGAAAAAAGGATTCGGTAATCTTTAGTCATTAGTCATTAGTCATTAGGAATTTCCAACAAATAAATTATCCAATCTTGCGGGTTGGACATCTTGTCCGCCTTTGGCTACGGGCGCTCGTGTCGCCCACCGCACAAAAAGCAGTTGAGTATTTTTTATTTGTCAGTCCCTTGGTCATTGACAAATGACAAATAGCAGCAAACACGAGACGAGTGCTAGAATTAGCATTTCGGCATACTTAACCAATAGGAGAATGATTCTTCAACCATGATCAAACTGCGCTTGAAGCGATACGGTAAAAAGCGGGAAGCAAGTTACCGCATTGTCGCCATTAACAGCCTCGCTCGCCGCGATGGCCGTCCCCTAGAAGAGTTGGGATTCTATAACCCCAGAACCGATGAAGTGCGACTAGATGTTCCCGGCATCGTCAAGCGACTACAACAAGGCGCTCAACCCACTGACACGGTACGTCGCATCTTAGTAAAAGCCAATGTTTTTGAACAGGTCAGTGCCACAGCCGCATCATAATTTCGGAACACAATCCCCAAAAGCTAGTCCCAATTATGTTGGGCTAGTTAGATTTTTGGTGCAGCCGTTTTTAGAATCTCCAGAAACTTTAAGCGTCGATAGTGAAATTTCCCAAACCCTAAATCGGGTTTGGATTCGTATCGCCTTTGAAAGCACAGATAAAGGAAAAGTGTTTGGTCGAGGAGGACGCAATATTCAGGCGATTCGTACAGTAATTGCCGCAGCCGCAGCCGCAGCTGGACAATCGGTATACCTGGATATCTACGGCAGTACTACTCCAGGCCGGGAGGGTATGTCTTTTGATGAAGACACAGAAGAGCGATCGCCGCCACCACCAAAAACCAGAGAACCGCGAACAAATGGGCCTAAACCCATTGTTAAACCCCGCATCCGCTAGATTAAAACTAGAGAAAAAGTCTGAGCGGAAGTAACCACAACCGCTCAGAATTTTTGTGAAGATGGAAAAGTAGCAAAAAGATTTTTGTATTTTTTGTAATCTTCTTCATCAATCACATACTGGTTATAGTGGGCAATAGTCCTATGCAACTCTGATAATCTCTGTAAGGGGGTGAAACCAGGGAGTGGCTGAAATTCGTTTGGGTGAAAATGAGTCCATTGACTCGGCACTAAGACGCTTTAAAAAGAAAATTCAAAAAGCTGGAATTTTATCCGAAGTCAAACGTCGGGAAAGATACGAAAAACCCAGTTTGCGCCGAAAGCGGAAAGCAGAAGTCGCACGTAGAGGTGGCCGTTAACAAATCAAGGTGATGTCAATCAATTTTGGATTTTAGATTTGCAATTTTAGATTGACTTTACCCACTCTTGGGTTGCAAGTTAGAGATTTTAGATTTGCTAAGCGTAGCTCCCGCTGAGTATTATCTGCGACAAGCTGCGCTTAGCTTGTTCGTCTTTGGGGGTAGGAGCTGTTCCAATTACAAGGGTTGCGGTATGCAGCAAGCTTTAAGGGTAGGGGTATAAAAAAACAATTTCAAAATCCAAGTTGTGCTGGAAGCGCACCAAAGGTGCGACCAAAATATAAAATTACTATGGTAGATGCTTTAAAAATTGAGTTGCCAAATATTCCCAGTGCGATCGCTTTAGCAGGAGATGGAGAAGAAAATCTCAAATTCCTATCTCGGCAAACGGGAGCTAGTTTGGTGTTGCGCGGACAGGAATTACTGGTTTCCGGTACAGAGAAGCAAATCGATCTGGCTGCCAAATTGGTGCGCTCGCTTGAAGTTATCTGGATTAAAGGCAATACTATTTCCAGTGCCGATATTTTAACAGCTCGTCAAGCTTTGGATAGCGATCGGCAAGGGGAACTGCAAGATTTACAGCGAGATGTCCTCGCCAGAAGTCGCCGGGGTGAAGAAATCCGCGCCAAAACCTTTCGCCAACGTCAATATATCGACGCAATACGCAAACGTGACCTCACCTTTGGCGTTGGCCCTGCCGGTACTGGTAAGACTTATCTCGCTGTGGTTGTCGCCGTCCAAGCACTCCTAGCCAACCAATTTGAAAAACTCATTTTAACTCGCCCTGCGGTCGAAGCTGGTGAACGACTCGGCTTTTTACCTGGAGACTTGCAGCAAAAAGTCAACCCCTACCTCCGCCCACTTTATGATGCTATTTATGAATTCATCGACCCCGAAAAAGTACCCAATTTAATGGAACGCGGTGTAATTGAAGTCGCACCACTCGCCTACATGCGGGGACGTACTCTCAATAACGCCTTTGTAATTGTAGATGAAGCCCAAAATACTACACCGGGTCAGATGAAAATGGTTTTGACTCGTTTGGGCTTTCGTTCCAAAATGGTGATTACAGGCGATATTACCCAAACCGACTTGCCACTCAACCAACCATCAGGCCTAACAATAGCGTTGCAAATTTTAAAACACGTCGAAGGCATTGCCTTTTGTGAATTTTCCCAAAAAGATGTTGTTCGCCATGCTTTAGTTCAACGAATTGTCGCTGCTTATGAACAATATGAAAAATAGGGATTGGGGACTGGGGACTGGGAGAGAATAACTAATGACAAATGACTAAGGACAAATAACAAATGACAACGACATTAAAAGAATTTTTAGCCGCTTGTGAAAATCTGGGAACTTTGCGTTTAATTGTTACTAGTAGCGCTGCTGTTTTAGAAGCAAAGGGTAAGTTAGAAAAGCTATTTTATGCAGAATTGCCCAAAGGTAAATACGCGAATATGCACACCGAAGGCTTTGAATTTCACTTGAATATGGATAAAATTACCCAAGTTAAATTTGAAACTGGTGAAGCGAAGAGAGGTAATTTTACAACTTATGCAATTCGGTTTTTAGATGATAAACAAGAGCCAGCTTTAAGCCTATTTTTGCAATGGGGTAAGCCAGGAGAATATGAACCAGGACAAGTGGAAACTTGGCATTCTTTAAAAGAAAAATACGGGGAAATTTGGCAACCTTTACCAGCAGAAATTTAATTAGACATTTGATGAAATTAATTCTGCCTTATCCGAAACCCTTGTAGAGACGTAGCATTGCTACGTCTCTACGTTTCTACACAGATAGCATTGCTACGTCTCTACACGGATAAGGGTGGAGGAAATCGAATATCTGCACTGAATTGTTCGATATTGGCACTGCGACAAATTGGTAAAACGTATTCTAAATTTTCGTGGGGGCGGGGAATAATATGATGAGAAAGCACCTCACCACCGTTTACATGCAGCGGTGCTTTCAGCCCTGCCGTTATCGCCACATTCACATCGCCGACAACCCCACGAATTAACACAGTAATTCGTCCCAAATCAGTATTTTCATAGCCAACAAGGGTAACACGGGCAGCTTTACACATGGCATCTCCCGCTTCCACTGCTGTGGGAACGCCGTAAACTTCAATCATGCCTAGTGCCAATGTCACGTCGCTTCGCTCCGAATTCAAAATTCAAAATTCAAAATTCAAAATTAAATAGGACTTACGCAAGAAACCTCTCAAACTCCTATTCCTCCGCGTCCTCTGCGTCCTCTGTGGTTTGATTTCCGTTACCTGCGCGTAAGTCCTGTTAAAGATACCCATAAATCAATTTAGGAGGCAGTGCGGTCTTGGGGTCTCCCCAAGTAGAGCAACTGCCGTGGGCTTGTATCCTTTTTGTTTTTGGTCATGGTTGTACCAGAATTGAGGTTTTGGTAGGGGCGTACAGCTGTACGCCCCTACAGCGAATTCATTTTGTTGCAAAGATTTTTGGAAACGGTATAAAGTTAGTTACTAAGCCATATTTTTGATTTAGATAATACGCAATATCTCTAAGTGCATTATTATCCCATGGATTAATTTTTAATCCATAAATAATGAACGTTGAATACAAAACTGCTCATGCTGATAACTAAGGTAATTTGGAGTTTTTGCTTGCTGCTTTTATTCCTACTGGGGAGTGGTGAGGCTATTGCAGGTGAGTTATCTCAACGCTTAGCTAATTTTCCTCAGTGGGAAAAATTAACCTCCGTGGAACCGGCTTCGGGTGATTTAGTTTACCCTGAATGGATGGCTGGTACTTGGGAGGTGAAAAGCACCTTGGTAGATTTGGCTGCACCTTTGGCACCAGATATTGTCACGCCAGGATTTGAAGGTAATCGGCGACAATTAAATCAACCTGTGAGTTTTCTAGTAAGATTTGTAAAAGAGCAACCACAAAACACTGGGTTAAAAATACTCCCTTGGATAGATAACAAATCACCAATTTTAGTAGCAGATAGAGCATTTAATAGTTTGAATTTGGCACGGGCTTCTTTAGGAAATGAAGCGGTGTTAGCGGTTAAAGTAGATCCAGATTCACCTAATCGTCAAATTACATTCTTGCGTAGCAGTCATCAACTAGTTTCCATTGTTACTGCGCGGTCTACAGAAACTACTCCTGATGACAAGTTCATTACTACAGAGGTATTTCAACAACTATTTAAAGGCAGTTCACGCCCCTATTTAAACTCTGTGGAATCTACTACGGCTTACCACAAACTTTCCACAGATAATCCAACAATTGAAGCAGATCAAGTTACTGCTGTTTATCTTTCACCGCAAGATCCAAATTATTTTACCGCAGGTTCTCGTCCAGTTGCTCTTTATCGCTATCACCTGGAATTTATCCCTGCACAAATGCTTACTACTTCAAAGGAGTGATTTCAACTTTTAGCCCTTGACTATTTTGTAGTATATCTGTAGTATAAAGGTTCCAAGTTAACGATCGCGCTCTTGGAAGGTGTGCATCATGGCGACATTTCGAGATATTGTCAGTTACTACCGCGCTGACTGGAAGCTGAGTTTTTTCAGTATTGCAGCATCTAGCATTTACGAAATTATTGATTTAGTTGTACCTTATGCGATTGGGCAGATTTTAAATGTTTTGTCTAATCAACCCTTGGATAAACCACTTGAAAGTGCGATCGCAACTTTTTCTGACATTATCAATTACCCAGTGAATAAATCTCTATCTTTGAGTATATTACTGGGTTTAATTTTTGTTGTCACTGTAGTGAGAGCGCCTACACAAGCTTGGTTAACAGTTTGGTTTCATTGGGCTATTGCTTTAAGGCGGCGTCGATATAAAAGCCAAGCAGCCATAGAAAAAATTCTCACTTTGCCACTGGAATTTTATGATGAAAATAATCCGGGGCGGATTGCTGGACGCATAGCTAGAGGTATTGGAAACCATACTTTCTCGTATCCGGAAATTGCCGGACAGTTGATTCCTAAACTATTTCGTGTGCTGGGAATTTTTGTGTTTATTTTGGTAATTGAATGGCGAATTGCGGTTTTGTATTTAATTTCTTTTGTGGTTATTCTTGGCTTGACATTGAAGGATTTACAGTGGCTGATTTGGCACGAAACTCTTCTGGATAAATATATGGAAGATACTGAAAGCCGCACTTCCGAATTGATCACTAATATCAAAACCGTGAAAGCATTTGCTACAGAAGCTAACGAACTGAAGCGGCAAAATCAGAGATTGGATCGTGAGCTAACGGTAGTTATCGCTCGCATCCACAGAGGTTATGTTAAACTATCTACTTGGCAAAGAAGCGTAATTCAGTTTTGTGTATTTGCAATTTTGGGATTAACCTTAGCAGCAACAGTAGACGGGAGAATTTCTCTTGGTCACTTTATCATGATCTTAACTCTTTCTAGCATGGCTTATGCTGAGCTAGAACCTATTAGTGCTTTAGCAGAAACTTTTGCCCGTCGTTATTCTGCTATGGTGCGATTTCACGAATTTCTTCAAGAACCAACTGCATCTGATTCTGCTGGTCTTTTAGAAGAGAGTAATCACACAGAATCACCTTATAAATTTAGTGGAAAAGTTGAGTTTTCCCATGTAAGTTTTGGATACAATGCCAACCGCAAAGTTTTGCAAGATATTAACTTGTTGATTCAGCCATATCAAACAGTAGCATTAGTGGGGCGTTCTGGTTCGGGAAAGTCTACCTTAGTGAAATTGCTGTTGCGATATTTTGAACCACAATCAGGTCAAATTCTCATTGATGGTCAAGATATTCGCACCTTAGATGTGGGTAAATATAGACGAAGATTAGCGATCGTTCATCAAGAAGTAGACGTTTTTAACGGTACCATATTGGATAACCTCACCTACGGTAGGCCAGATGCGAGCTTGGAGGACGTTCAAGAAGCCTGTAGAATTGCCAGAGTCGATGAAGTAGTGCAGCACTTACCCCAAGGTTATTACACCGTTGTCGGGGAACGAGGCGTTCGGTTATCTGGAGGACAAAGACAACGTTTGGGAATTGCCAGGGCGTTGTTAGTGAAACCAGACGTGCTGGTTTTTGACGAAGCCACCTCTAGCTTAGATTATGAGTCGGAACGTTCAATTCAGCTAGCAATGCGATCGATTCAGGGTACTTGCACCACTATTGTCATTGCCCACCGTCTGAGTACAGTCAGGGAAGCAGATAAGATTGTAGTGCTAGATCAAGGAAGGATTGTAGAAGTAGGTAGCCACGATGAACTTTTACGTCACGAGGGTATTTATCGCCGCTTACACTCCCTCCAAGAAACTGGAGAACTTTTAAGTTAAGCGAAATATAACTGGCGATTAGAAATCGCGGTTTATCTTGCACACAAACTAAGTCCGCGTAAGCGGACTCTAGGAATTTGAAACCCACGTAGGTGGAGAGAAATCTGAGCAGAGGAAACCTCTGCTCAGAACTTCGGAGTTTCGTCTGTAATAGCTGCGAAGTCTATTCGCCAGGGCTAATAGCAATTCTTTGTGAGGCTGCGCCAAATTTTCTTTACTTATTATTATCAACTTAATTTACTTTTGGTTACAAAGCCCAGAATTAGCGATCGCACGAGTACGCAGACGTGTAGAAAGTGGCGGTCACAATATCCCAGAAGATGCTATTCGCCGTCGCTATGAACGAGGCCGCAGGAACCTAATTAACTTATATTTACCTGTGTGTGATACTTGGATCGTTTATGATAATTCTGGGTCTAAACCTATATTAGTGGCTGCATCAGATATCAATCAGGAAGCAATTATCTATGAACCCCAAATCTGGAATCGAATTACAGCCAGGGAATAAACCGCAAATTCCCTTAACAGAAATCCATCAAAAAATTGATGCTGGTGTCAAAGCTGCTATTGCTAAAGCTATTGAAAGACACCGCCGTTTAGGAGAATCTATTAGCATTTGGCAAGACGGTAAAGTTGTGACATTAACCGCCGATCAAATTCCTCCTCTTAATTTAACTGTTAGTGATGGTGAATGACACTTAAACCCTATATACAGTAGAACCTTTGCCAATTTACAAGGTTTAAAAATGGGGTTGAACAGAGTGAATACGACTTAAATCGACATCAATGTGAGCGCAATACCTAGCCAGTTTCTCATGCTTCATATCCAGTAAACTGTTCTAGTTACCCAAATGGGAATTACATTGTTGGGGTTGTTTGTAGGCGCGAGATAAAATTTCTTCAGCAGTAATTCCCAGCCTTTTAGCTGCTGAAATAGCAAGAAGATTAGCGTGAGCGTCTTTGCACTGTTCTACAGCATCTGCGAGCTTAGTTAGTAATGATACTTCATCTTCTTGGATAATGCGATCGCTCTGAGCCTTAGATAAATTCTCTTGTGCTTGAGCATATCTCTTTTCTGGAGAATCAAATTGCATCACAACACCCATCACAGCTTCTTGATTAGTAGTTCCATTACCACCGGGAGTCAATCTCACAATACCAAAAGCACAAATCCCACCACAATTAGGATAAGTAAGAGTGTTGTAACCAGAATTGTTAAATTGAACAATACCTGTTTGTTGCGGAGTTATATTCGATGTTGTTGAAGTAGATATTTCGGAAGTAGATGTTTCGGAATTGGATGCTGCTGAAACTTGAGAATTATCAGCAGGATTTGAATTGCCATTTGTAGAATCGCCGCCAACACTACCAGCCCAAGAGAGTTGAGGAGAAATGTATGATACAAAAATATTAAACAGAATTGCAAAACCAAAGCAATAACGGGACATATACACCATCCCAAAAATACGATAATTGGAGTAAAAACCCCGCTTTATTTAGCGGGGTAAATAAATTAAGCTGTGTAGGTTGGGTTGAGGAACGAAACCCAACATTAACGGTTAATTGTTGTGTTAAATGAAGCTAAACCCAAGATATGGTAATTATTTAGCGCACCCAGAAGGAAATATCATTCCGACCATAAACCGAAGTGCTAAAGGTGTAAACCGTGACGTTATTACAACCAGCTTCAGCAGGCTGGCTTACACCAGGTTGGTTAGCACCACGTACCGCAATTCTTCCATCTGAGAATACTTGTTCAACAATACCCACATGGCCATAAGCACCGTTGGAACCTGGGAAAGAACGCTCCATTACTACAACTGCACCATTTTGCGGACTGTTAATACGGCGAAAACGATTTTGTGGTAATACATTGGTATCCCAATCGCCAGCATCTGCTGGATAAGAGAAATTTCCAAAACGCTGCGATACGTAAGCTGTACATTGGCAGTTTTTACCAACAGTAGCTGGTGGAGGTGTAGAACCACCCACAACATTAAATTGCTGATTAGGATTACCAGTCCCACAATCCCAGACAATAAAGTTATTTGGAGAAACAACTCTAGAGGTAGAATCAGCACACCGACCAGTTGCAACATTTTTAAGATGCGTTGAGCCACCTAAATTGATTTGCTGCCAGTTTTGATCTCTATCATTCGGATTACATGGCCACACATTAATAGGCGCACCGTTGTAATTGTATCCGTTGTTTAAACAGAGGTTTGTACCTTCTACTTGATACAGATTTCCACCGTGATTACCACGCAGCTCATTAAATCTTTGTTCTCTATCGCTTGGATTGTATTGAAGCATGAAAGCTCTGGGATAGCCATCAAACTTATACTGTGCATTACTACCAAGCCAAACATTGATTGCTTTATTGCTACCATCCTTGAGAACGAAGCTAACAGCATTGGCAGCAGTAGCACTCAAAAAGAGAGTACTAAATGTTACAGCAATTCCGGCGATCGCTTTTAAACTCGCACGATTTTTCAATATTTTCATATCCAAGCCACTGGTAATTGAGTTAATAGTTTTTGAGCTTATACATGAATTAAAATTCACTACATCTGATTAATTCATGCAGTCATGAAAACGCAACATTATCTTTTCAACTAGTATTTATTAATTGAAACTTTAAGCTCTGATTTAACTTGGTGCTGCGACTTCCAGTAATTTGATAATCTCGCAATTTGAACAGAATAGCAATTCATAAATATCAGCTATTTCTGTGTAAAAAACTGAAGTAATCAATCTGATTTATTCAAGTTTTTCAATTAAATTCAGAAAATTCAGAAAATTCAGGCTAAAATATCGAGCAACAATTTATACTGTTGTCTATGACTTCCGAAGAAATACTGAGTTATGTCAAATTTGCGGATGAATTGGTAAGTTCAAAAACTGGAAAAGGCTTAAAAGATATCGAAAAAGCGATAATTCAACAAATTTTGGCAGGTAAACGACTTAAAGAGATCAGCTTTCCGGGCTATACCAGTGGCACAATACAACAGGAATTCGCTTACAAGTTGTGGAAACTGTTATCGGTAGTAACTGGGCAGAAAGTTACTATGAAGACACTTCCATTTGTGTTAGAAAAATTACAAAAGCAACAACTAGCAGAACCTAGTCAAACTTTTCATCCTCTCAAGTCAACAGTAAATATACATAATCCTTGTAAATCTGGGGTAATAGAAATTAACCAACCCGACATGAATCTGCGTCATGATTGGGGTGAGGCTCCAGATGTGCCAGTTTTCTATGGACGTACTGACGAACTAACTACTCTTGAGGAGTGGATTATTACTGATAAGTGCAAATTGGTAGTACTTTTGGGAATGGGGGGAATTGGCAAAACTTCTCTATCTAGAAAACTAGTAGACAAGCTAATAGAAAGCTCAAATGAATTCCAGTGTATTATTTGGCGAAGTTTGCGGGAATCTCCACCAATAGAAAAAATACTGACAGACTCCATCAAGTTTTTGTCTAGTCAACAAATAACCAATTTACCAGACTCTTTAGATGAAAAAATTACTCTACTGATTACTTGCTTGAATTCCTCGCGCTGTCTGTTAGTACTAGATAATGCCGAATCAATTCTACAAATCGGTAATCAATCAGGACAATATCGAGAAGGTTATCAAGGATATAGTCAATTGTTGAGTCGAGTAGGTGAGTCACGACATCAAAGTTGTTTATTAATAACCAGTCGTGAAAAACCGATAGAAATTACAACCATAGAAGGCGTAAATAGACCTATTCGCTCATTACAAGTTGCTGGTTTGCAGAATGTTGCACGACAGATTATTAGAGAAAAAAGTCTCTATGGCTCAGAAGAGGAAATATATAAACTAACAGAAATTTATAGTGGAAATCCTTTAGCATTAAATCTAGCTGCTAATGCAATTAAAGATTTATTTGATGGTAATATTACCGAATGTATTTTGGAAGGAACATTTTTATTCAATGGAATTATCCAAATGTTAGATGAACAATTTAATCGGTTATCTATTATTCAAAAATCAATTATGTACTGGCTAGCCATTAATCGAGAACCAGTTTCCATTACAGAATTAAATGAAGATATTATTCCAATATCACCCAATTCAAAAAGAGTAATCCAAAATGCTTTAGAAGATTTGAAACGACGTTCTTTAATTGAATCAGTAACTGGATGTTTCACGCTACAAAACTTTGTCATGGAATACATGACGGACAAATTAAGAGAACAAATATGCGAAGAAATTAGAAATGGGCAATTTGAAAATTTTAATAGTCATCCCCTAATCAAAGCTCTTGCTAAAGACTATGTTAGAGAAACGCAAATGCGTTTGATTCTCAAGCCAGTTGCAAGCAGTCTAAGCGATGTAGAAACACAACTAATGAAATGTTTAGAAAATGTGCGAAATCAAAATAAATTTAAATCAGGGTATGTAGTAGGAAATATTTTAAATCTACTTTGTTCTGCAAAAGTTAATTTACATAATTATAATTTTTCTGATTTAACTATTAAGCAAGCTTATCTACAAGGACAAAGCTTACACAATGTAAATTTTACTGGCGTTGATTTCTCCAAATGCGTTTTTACTGACACCATCAGTATGATTCTATCAGTGGCATTTAGTCCCAATGAAAGTCTTGTAGCAGCCGGCGATGCCAATGGAAAGGTTTCTTTGTGGCAATTAGCAGAAGCTAAACCAATTCTGATTTTGAAAGGACACCAAGCCTGGGTTCAGTCGATCGCTTTCAGTCCAGATGGTAAAATGATCGCCAGTGGTAGTGAAGACCAAACAATACGTTTATGGGACAAGCTGACTGGTGAATGTCTTTGGTGTTGTCAGGCACACACAGGACGCGTCAGGTCAATTACTTTCAGTCCAAATGGTAAAATTATCGCTAGTGGCAGTGATGACCAGACTATAAAGTTATGGGATATTAAGACGAAAGAATGCCTACAAACTTTACATGGACATCTACGTTGGGTCATGTCTGTTGCCTTCAGTCCAGATGGTAAAACTTTAGCTAGTGGTAGCTATGACAAAACCGTGAAGTTATGGGATGTCAGCACTGGTAAATCTCTAATAACTTTGCAGGGACATAATGATACTGTCAATTCAGTTGCTTTTAATCCTGAAGGTACGACCATAGTTAGTGGTAGTTGGGACTGTACTGTGAAGCTGTGGAATATCAGCCAAAGTGAATGTTTAAAAACTTGGCAAGGATACTGTAATAGCATCAAATCCGTAATTTTTAATCCTCAAAATACCAGCATAATTAGTTGTAGTCATGACTATACAGTTAGACCTTGGAATATTAGGACTGGTCAGTGCCTGAAAGTCTTACAAAAACACTATGATGAAGCAAAAACAGCTACCTTAAGTCCAGATGGTCAAATCATAGCTGTGAGTAATTGCGACCAAACAGTGAAGTTATGGAACATTTTTACAACTGAGTGCGTTCTCACCCTGCCTAAGCATAGTGATTTAATACGGTTATTTAACTTTAGTTTAGATGGTCAAATTTTGGCTTGTGGTGGTTATAAGGGAGTTGTAAAACTGTGGGATATTCGTACAGGAGAATGTCTTAAAACTTTGACAACACACACCGATTTGACAGCCGCTGTTTTCAGTTCAAATAATCACATTTTGGCTACTAGCAATGGTGAAGGAATAGTCAAATTATGGAATATTCGTACAGGAGAGTGTCTCAAAACTCTGACTGCACACAGCCAGTGGGTTGCGTCACTAGTCTTCAGTCCCGATAACAAAATTTTGTTCAGTGCTAGTGATGACGCTACTATCAAGTTATGGGATGTTACCACAGGCGAATGCTTGAAAATTTTGCGGGTTCACACCAGTGGAATCAGAGAAATAGCCTTAAATCCTAATGGTACTACTATAGCTAGTGCTAGTGATGACCATACTGTGAAATTATCGGATATCAACACAGGGAAATGCCTAAGAATTCTGGAGGGACATACAAATTGGGTCTTATCAGTTGCTTTCAGTCCAGATGGTTTAATGCTCGTTAGTGGAAGTCAAGATGAGACAATAAGGTTGTGGGATGTAGAGACAGGTGAGTGCCGCCAAATATTGAGAGCGCCTAGACACTATGAGGGAATGAATATCACTGGGGTTACGGGTCTGACAGAAGCATCGAAAGCGACGCTAAAAGCTTTAGGTGCAGTGGAATTAGATTAACTTTTTTTCTAATTGTCCGCAACATTATTATTTACAATACTATAAATATTCAGTCACCAGTCATAATGTATACAATATGTGATAATAGACTTCAAGCAAAAGTCACTGTGTAGTAAACTCTGTCTATCTGAGTAACGCAAAAGGCAAAGCTGAGTATTTGCGAGTGCGTAAGTATATAAGTGGAGTTTTTGTAATTGCTATTTTATATGGAGATGAAAGCACAAATTACATTTACTAGATATCTATGCAAGAAGTCTGATACATTATTTAATAAATTGTATTATTTGTGACTACAAACAAAATTACTCCAGGACAAACACTGAGTTCTACACAAAAATTTGGTTTAGATTTAGTTGCCGTTTTTGGTGGCGGACGAGATGTTGTCTTGGCTATTGATTTGACAGAAAGCGTAGGACTCAATGATGAAGGTCGTATCCGCTTACGTCAGATTATTACAGATAGTCTCAAGGCTGGAGATACGGTATACGTTATTCCTTTTGCCCAAGATATAGTTTTAAATGAAGCGAAATCGGATGCAAATCTATTGGGTACGCCCATCTCTTTTAGTAGTAACAATCAAGAAAATATTGATAAAATTTTAGTAAAAATTCCTGCGCCAGACCTGAGATATTATGGTACAGATATTCAGCAAGCTGAGTTAACTATTTATCAAGGTCTGGCTCAGATTAATCAAAATCGCCTGCAAGCAAATCAAAACATTAAGCCACAATCAGTAGTTTGGATTAGTGATGCACCCCTGCTTAAACCACCAGGAATTACCTCTGATATTTGGATAGAAACGCCTGCTGGTAGCCCTTTTCGCCTACCAGATTCTCCTGAAAGTCAACAGCGACAAGACTGGATTGACAGGTTGCCGATTAATAGGCGATCGCTATCAATTAAAACACAGAATAATAAAGAATATAAACTTACAGTAGTAGATATTGCTCCCACAGTCCAAGAATTTTGTACACCAGCACCAGGGAATCAAGAAACTTGTTTAGTTACACCTTATTTGATTAAAAAATTATGGTTACCTGGATTAATTTCCATATTCATACTCATCGGATTTATTTTAGCTGGTTTAAAAGTATATCGTCTGCGGAAAAAGTGGGAATTAATAGTTGATTTTGAAGTCACCGCCAAACCAGAAGACCAAAAATGCAGCTTGCCAAACAATAAAAGAATTGCAATTGGTGAATACGATTCTACTTGTGCAGATTCTATTGACTGTCCAGGTGAAGAAGTTAGAGCATATTTGGAACGCAAAGGTGAGAAACTTTATTTAATACCAACTAATTTAGCACCAATTTATTACAACGAGCGAGAAATTACCTCACGTACTCTTATAGATAAATCTAAATTTCGCCTCAATTGTCCACATCGGAAGCGCGACTACGAAATTGTTATCAAACTCAAAAAATAGTAATTCTTAGGTGCATACTATGAGTCAAGCAACTACCAATGAATTTCAATATCGGGGAATTAACCGGACAATTTGTATCGGCTTAGGTGGTACTGGACGCGATGTTTTAATGAGAATTCGGCGGTTAATTGTTGACCGTTATGGAGATTTAAGCAACCTACCAATTGTCAGTTTTATTCACATTGACACAGACAAAGCCGCAACCCAAGTAACTGGTATTCGTACAGGAAGTACCTATCACGGTGTAGACCTCAGCTTCAAAGAGGCAGAAAAAGTCACTGCTACAATGTCCTCCAATGAAGTTAGTATGTTTATTCAAGGATTGGAGCGACGTTCAGAATATACTCGTCATGGACCATACGACCATATTGGCAGATGGTTCCCACCACAATTATTACGAAATATTAAAGCAGTTGAAGAAGGTGCAAAAGGTATTCGACCTGTAGGTAGGCTAGCTTTTTTTCACAATTATCAAAAGATTAAAACAGCAATTGAAAGTGCAGAACGGCGCACTAGAGGACATGATTCTTTATTACTAAAAGCAGGTTTAAAAGTTGAACCTGGACTAAGTATTTTTGTAGTCGGTTCTCTTTGTGGCGGTACTGGTAGCGGTATGTTTTTGGATATTGCTTATAGTCTCAGATATCTTTATCGGGATGAAAGTGCCAAAATTTTCAGCTATTTAATCATTAGTCCAGAATTGTATGGTAATGCTCCTACGATGAGCGCAAATACTTATGCTGCTCTCAAAGAACTAAATTATTATAGTACGCCCGGTAGAAAATTTGAAGCATTTTATGACCTGCAAAATGTAGAGTTCATTTCACCAGAAGAAGGAAAGCGTCCACCATTTGACTATACCTATTTAGTATCTAATCAAACTGGAAGTGAATATTTAATTAGCGATCAAGGTAAGCTATGTAATGTCATTGCTCATAAAATTGCTATGGATTTTTCTAGTGAATTAGCGCCAGCAATTAAAGGCAGTAGAGACAATTTTCTCCAGCACATGATTCAGTGTGATAAACACCCGCGTCCTAATACCCAGCGTTATTTAACATTTGGATTAGCAGCTATTTATTTTCCCCGCGATACTATTGTCCAAATTGCCTTAAACCGCGTAAGTTTAGAACTCGTGAAATTTTGGTTAAGTGGCAAAGGTCAAAGTCCAGATCCCCTGAAATTAATCGAGCAATTCTTGATTCAAAATCATTGGCATAACGATCCAGAAAACAAGGATTATTTTACTACCAAGCTTGCAGAATCAGTGCAAGAAAATAATAAGAGTTTTCGGAATACTCTTAGTGCTTGGAGAAATAAACTAGAACAGCAAATTTCCCAGTGTCAAAAACGCGAAGACCGCAATGATATTCGCGGACAATTGCCAAGAGAATTTAGAGAACAATTCCGCAAAGTTCAGCCTGGTGAAACTGAAAGTACTAGGGGTATTTGGCTAACAAAACTGCTACAAACGTCTCCCAATATCACCAAGGAACTCAAGACTCATATTGATGAATATCTCAGTCAATTACTGACGCCAACAGATGCGAATTTTTCTATTAAAAGTACCCGTGATTGGTTAGATGCATTGCAACATGAGTTGCATAATTATCAGCTAAATCTCCAAGAAAAGATTACTGAGAATGGAGGTATGAAAATTATCGAAGATTTAGAGAGAAAATGGCGAGATACCGAACAAACAATCGAGGATCTCGAACAAAAACCTGTTATCCCTTTGCTAAATAACAAAAATAGCCAAGTCCAAGATGAAGCCAAAAAATCAGTACAGGAAGCCTGCAAAATTATTCAACATAACTTTGATGTTACAGTTGTGCAAGAAGCGCTAAAAATTGTTAATCAACTACAAAAGCACGTTCAAGAAAGAGCAACTCAAGTTGCAGCATTTAATAGCTTAGTAGAAGATTTACAAAGTTTCTACGAAAAGCAAGATAGGGACTTGAGACAACTGAATTTTGATGAAATGAGTGGTGAAGCAATATTTGATAGTGAGGATATTGATAGCTGCTATCAGACTATTTTACCAGCAGATGATTTACGTCGGCAGTTTGTTTTAGTTAGTTCCACAATTACAGAACCAACTGGTAGAGGACAATCTTTAGCAAGTTTTATAGATAGAGAACGTACAACTATAGACCAGTTACAAAAAGAAATCGATATCAAAGTTGATAAATTATTTGCTTCTCGAAGTATTAATATTGTCAATTCTGTGATTAAACGGTTTATGCAAAACTATTCTTTAGCAGTGCGTTCAACTCGTTTATCACAAGTCATGCAGGAAGCACAACCCCTCTTGCGTTTGAATTTAAGCGACCCTTATTTTCGTGAAGACCCAGCTAAAAGTAGTAAATTAGTTGGTTTTAAAGATACAGATGATTCCGAAGTCAGACAGTTTAAAACTTTACTTACACAGGATATCGGAGTCGAACCCAGTGTTTTAAAAGCAACACAAGCCGAAGACGAAATTTTAGTTGTTAATGAATATGCTGGTTTTCCTCTCAGACTAATTAGTGGTTTGGAAAGAATGAGAAACCCCTATCTACGGGAACAGCATTCTGCTTCATCTTTTCTCCATAACGACTACAACATTTCTTTTCCTGATATCATTCCCCCTGATGCTAAAAAGATGGAAGAATTGGAGGATATTTTTTATCCTTGTTTAGCATTAGGATTATTAAAAAATAATCAGGAAAATAAACAGTTAGAATTTCAATATTATGACCAATTACGCGATAGTTACAATATTGCTGCTTTAAGTCTAGAGTGGAGTCAAGCTTTAGAGGAACTTGCTAATCGCCAGGACATGACTGAAGCTTTACGACAGCTTTTAGAAAATGAAAAATCTGTTATTGCCAGAGAACCTCAAGCCTGGGAAAATAGATATTTACCAAAACTGAGAGAGTTTGTTCAAGAAGTAGACAGATTACCAGAAGATAATCCTAATTATCCCTATAAAGCAGCAGTAATTGGAACTTCTCCCAGTACTGACCCTAACCCTAAAGAGGGAATTATCAATCGCTTCCGCAGAAAGATAAGTGAGCAGTTTCAAAATTTACAAAACCGCAGGATCGCACCAAGCACTAATACATTAAATCAGCCAGCTATTAATGACGAAATCGTAATTGATTCTCCAGTAGATTCTATCAATCATCAGACGCCACGATTAGATTATGCTGATGATAATCGTACACAACGACGCTTAGCATTGGAGCAACTTAAACAAGATTTAGCTGATGAATTGATTTCTCAAGAAGACTTTGACCACCAAAAACAAAAAATCATCAACCAGTACCCGTATAGTTGATTTTTTAGGTTGGTTAATTCCAACCTATTTTATATAAATATTTACACAATCACAAATTATTTCCATGCCACCAATACCTCCTGAGTTAATTTTTATCACACTTTTATTTGTAGTTTTACCATCTATAGCTACTATTTTTTATCGTTTCGCTCTCTATCAACATTTGATATCTTTAGAACAAAAAGTAAGAAGATTAATTGATAGAGACTCACCAGGACTACAACCAAAAATACTAGACAAATTAGAAAAAAGATTTAGAGAAGCTAGTAGCAACTTAGACCAAGTTAATACAGGTGCATTAATAGACCAAGTTTATAGCCAAGAAAAAGTTTTGGGCTTCTCCTGCGAACAAATAGATTACTTTTGTCGTATTCTCCCCAATTTACTCTTAGCCTTTGGGTTACTTGGTACTTTTATAGGTATTACGATTAATTTAGGCACACTCAGTCAAACAATTAATCAAACTAATAGTACCAATGTTAATAGTTTACTTGCTGAATTAAAAAGACCTTTGGAAGGTATGAGTATTGCCTTCACCACAAGCTTAACGGGACTTTTTTTTAGTACTCTATTAACATTATTTAATTGGTTGAGAAATACTAGTTTTGCCAAATACAGACTTATTAGTTCCCTTGAAGATTACCTAGATAATATTTATCATCCTAAAGTACAGGGCGATACTCGCCTTGATAAAATCGTCAATAGAATGGTATTCCAGCAGGATGAGTTTTTAAGTAGATTTGGTGATACGGTGAGGGATGCAGTGGAAAAATCTTTAGGAACTGTGGCAAAAGAAATTGCTCAAGGAAATAAAGAAGCTGCCGAATTAGCTAAGCAGGTTTATGAAAGATTTTATCAAGCTGCTGGTACTATATCTGGTGCTGCTGATGAATTTGAACATGCTATTGCTCAACTGAATAAAAAATCTGACGTATTTAAACAGTCTGCGGAAATTTTTGCTAATAGTCAGTTTCCGCAAAAATTATCAGCAGCTACAGCAGATTTGACTACTATGCAAGAAAGATTTTCACAATCTGCTGCAAGTTTAGCCGAGACAACCAAATTCATTGAAGCAGCAGTCTTAGAAGTTCAGCGTTGTAGTCAAGAATTAACTACTTTAGCAATAGATATTAAAAATAGTAATCAAACTTCCATTCAAGTTTTAGAGTTGCATAAAAATAATCAAAATTCTCTTGGTGAGATTATTCCTCAACTTAACCAGGGAGCTAATAGTTTTTCAACAGCAATTAACAAACTTGATAAATTAGAGCAAGAAATTGTCAATAAATCTGAGACTTTTACAAAGTTAGTAGAACTCGTAAAGCGCTATACAGAAGAAGTTGATGTAGCAATTGAGGCTTTAGGCGATCGCCTAATTTTAAACTTATCACAACAAATCGGTTCTAATAACCAACAAGTTAAAGCTGTCGTCGCCAATTTGGAAGAATTTGCCAATCAGTTAGGCGTAAAATTTGATATGTCTAAATCAGATTTTATCGATGTTATTCAAAATAACAATCAAAGTTTTAATACTGAATATAAAAATCTCAGCACCATGATAATTCAAGGAATTGTTAAGCAAACAGAAGCAAATAAACAAGGAATGCAAATGTTAATTAGCAATATTCAACAATTTAATCAAGATGTCAATCGTATCAAAGATGAAATTGACAAATTGAGGCAAGGAATGGTAGCCGTTACAGATAAAACTAAGTAACTTAATTTTTCTAAATTAACATTATTTTAAATAAAAATTTTAGATTATGGCTCGCCGTTCCCGACATAGCGACTACAATGAAGACTTAAATATTTGGCCTGCTTTTACAGATTTAATGTCTAATGCCTTTATGATTTTGCTGCTATTATTGTTACTAGCCAGCACCAAATATACAATATCGCAAATAACTAATCCAGGAACGCCGCCAATTTTACTCATTAAAGATGAGAATTCTAGATTCGATCCTGGTAGCGCAGTGATTCCCCAAACAATGTTGGATTATATTACAAATAAACTCGTACCTGATATAGAATCAACCACAAAAACTTACAATATTAATACAGTTGAAATTATTGGACATACAGATGAACAACCGATTGGTATTATTAACAGTAATCTAGACAACAATTTAGAAGTAGCAGCTAGTCAAGGGGGTTCAGTTAGTACACTGAAGGCTGGTTCTAATGCAGATTTAGGATTGATGCGTTCTCTTGCAGTGGTAAAAGAACTGTTAAAAATCCAACAACAAAATAAAATGCCAGGTGTTCAATTTCGCGCCTATTCAGCGGCACAATTAATATTACCAAATGGAGAATTTGCTCCCATTCCACCAGTAAAGCGTCAGTCGGAACCAAACCGCCGACGCATTGAAATTCGTTTTACGCGCCTGGGTGAAGTACGAGAAGTAAAATGAGAAGGAATCAAAATTCAGGAGTCAGGAGTCAGAATTTAGAGTTCCAAATGCAACTGATTAAATTTGCTAAGACTTTGCTAGCTGGAGGATTAAGAAACGCTACAATTTGACACAAAATTATACTAAGATTTACTCTTGTGTGCTTCTTTTTGTGCTGCTTCACTATACTTTTTATATAGCTGAGTCCGAATCTTAGCTTCCTGATAACGGCTGTGGTTTTTTGGTACCGTACTCATTAAATCTGAAGCACGTTGCCATCTAGCAGCTATTTCTAACCACTGAGTTGAAGTTGTGGCTACTTTCCCGGATGCAGAAGCTTGGTTAGCAATTCGCACAGCTGTTCCAAATGGATCGTCAGATGATTCCGAAACAGTATTATTAGGAGTAATCAGTGGTGTTTGAATTTTACTTTCTTTAGTACTTTCTGTTGTTAAAGATTTGGAAGTTTCTGGTTGTATCAGGTTTTTGATTTTATCACCTAATTTGGCATATACAAACCAACCAAGCAACAACAAAGAACATAAACCAGCCACAGCTAATATGTTTGTTTTACCTTTATTTTTGTGTTTTTCTTTGTTAACCAGTACTAAAGAACGAGACACTGGAGTTCTGGGAAAACTTGGTTTTCCTAGTTCAGCTTGGGCTTCTGTCAAATCATTAATTAATTGTTTGATAGCATTAGGTTGAATTAATGTAATTTCCTGTGACCACAGCAATTGATTTTCGCGATCGCTAGATATTTCCTTTAACCAAAGTAATTGCTGTTCCCGAACTATTCTACTGTTGATATTGACTCGGCGGATGTTACGCGGTGCAATGGATTCCAGAATTTGCTGGATTTGTTCTACTAAGGGAGATTGCTCAAGTTGCTCTACCTTGGGCGCTTCACATAAAATTTGTAAGACACCATCAGAAAAAATCGCTCTCGTTCTCACCCCTGACTTAGCCAGCTTTTCGTTCAATAGCTGAATAATCGCTGCAACGCTACCTTGGTGAGCTTGCCAAGCGATATCGTTTATTCGGTCTATCACCTGGGATTTAGTGATAGCTCTTGCACCCTGAGTTATGGACGGATTCATCAATTTAGGGACTCTTTTCTACTGACCTTTACCTTGTCTTCGATTTTACGAGTAAAAACATGAGTTGCCAAATAAAATTACAAAATAAAGCTTCCTTTTGACTTTGGCAAGGAGACTCTATCACCATTAGTTACTGTAATTTAGCTCTGTAACAAAATGTATTATATTTTTTAGCGTTTACACCACCGTAGGGGCGAGACAAAATAGGAGTCTGTAGCAACATTCCCGGAGTGCTAGGACTTGGATTTTCTAGCTCAACCGAGCTACTTTTCAGCCACAGTCACTCATGAGGGAAAATTTTGTTTCCGGTTTTGGGATCAAACACGAATAATTCATTTAAATCTAGTTCCAAAGAAAGGCGATCGCCTGGACGTGGACGCACATCGCCACTTGTCTGAATATTCAGTACCGTTGTCGAGCCAGGTAAACCCCCACGAATCAAGGTTTCCCTTCCCAAAGGTTCCACCACCTTCACCTCAACCTGTAAGAGGGCTGAGTTGTGAGTGCTGAATTCTGAATTCTGAATTCTGAATTCTGAGTCCGTATTGATTTTTAAATGTTCTGGCCTAATACCCAAATTCAAATTTTGTCCTTGACGCAACTTTAATCTTTCCTGTACAAGTGCTGGAATAGGTAATAATTGTCCACTCACATCAAAACCATCATTCTGATAGATTGCAGACAAAATATTCATTGGCGGACTACCTAAAAAAGTTGCCACCATCTGATTAGCTGGAGAGGCATAAATACTTTGGGGATCGCCAATTTGTTGAATGCGTCCGCGATTTAGCACCACAATTTTATCAGCCAAAGTCATTGCCTCAACTTGATCGTGGGTAACGTAAATTGTGGTGATGCCCAATTGTTGATGTAATTGTTTTAATTCTGCTCTGGTATCATCTCGCAACTGAGCATCTAAATTAGACAAAGGTTCATCAAGTAAAAATACTTGTGGTTCACGGGCGATCGCTCTTCCTAAGGCTACTCGTTGTTGCTGTCCCCCAGAAAGTTGTTTGGGTTTACGATCTAGGAGATTTTCTAAAGAAAGCGATCGCGCTACATTCACGACTCTATCTTGAATGATCTTCGAGTCAACCTTCCGCATCTGTAACCCAAAGCCAATGTTTTGGGCTACCGTCATGTGAGGATAGAGAGCGTAGTTTTGGAACACCATTGCCACATCCCGCTGTCTGGCTGGGATATTATTCACCAAGCGATCGCCAATAAAGAGTTTGCCAGAAGTCGCGGTTTCCAAACCGGCGATCGTTCGTAAAATTGTAGACTTACCACAACCTGATGGCCCAACTAAAACCCAAAATTCTCCATCGGGAATTTCAAAGGTAATGTCCTCGATAGCGGTGACATTGTTAAATCTACGCTTGATGTCTTCTAAACGAACGTTTGCCATTATTTTGATTTTTCTTTTTTCTTTTGTCATTGGTCATTTGTCATTTGTCCTTTGTTTTTTTACTCAGGACTCAGGACTAATGACTAATGACTATTTCCAAGCAGGATGAGATAATAAAGAAGCAAAAACTCGCACTCCCCGTAGTTGATTAGAAAGGGGCAAATGACCTCTAGGGGCGCTTAAATCCCAGGTAAATTCATGGGGATAACGAGTCCAATTATTACCTTGTTTCCAGCCAATTTTCGGCCAGAAATTCTCCCAGTTTTTGCCTAAACTCAACCAAATTTCTCGCTGCACTGAAAAGCCAAATTTGCCCTCGGAGTGGACTAACCATAAATTGTTAATAGTTTGCAAGTCAACAGCCGAGGAATTTTCTACCTCAGTAAAATACAACCATTTGCGTTGTACAGCCGTTGGCCCGGAGAGTTCACACATTTTTTCGATGGTGATGCGATCGGCAGCTTGGAAATCTTGGAGGGCGAGTAGCTGTTGCAAAGGATTGTAATTAATCCCGCACTCTGATTTTAGAGGTACAATTCCCTCAGGAAACCACGAGAGCAGAAATTCTTGGGCTTGCAGTGCATCGGACTTGTAAAGGACTTGGTATGCTTTACCGTCAACCCAAGTCGCTGGATGATCGCGTCGTTTCAGTAAAAATTCCATCAACACCTCTAATCCCTCATTACCTAACTGTGCTAGCTGTGAGATGATTTGTTGTTGGACTTGAATAGACCCAGCGATTAATGGTTGTCGGAGGGAGTCGATGTCAGTAGGAGGGCCTGATAAAATCATTGGGTCTGTCATGCCATTACTCGTATTAGCGGGAGCGTGAAAAAGCGGTCAGCTATCGAGCATTCTCCAAGGCGAACCATCGATAGCGAAAAGTAGTTTACTATTTTTGATCGTACAAAATTGCGATCGCTTCACCCAATCCCACACTTGATCTGCAAATAATGTACAAGGGAATAGGGGGACAATCTGCGCTTCAGGGGACTGGGGACTAGGGACTGGGAGATGAGGGAGATGAGGGCGATGAGGGGGATGAGGGAGAAATAACCAATGCCCAATGCCCAATGCCCAATGCCCAATGCCCAATGCCCAATGCCCAATCCCCAATCTCCAATCCCCATGCCCAATCCCCAATCCCAATAGCATATTTTTTAGGAGTGTTTGAAGTATGTATGAGAAGATTACCCCCCCTACAACTGGAGCAAAAATCACCTTCAAAAATGGTGAACCAGTAGTACCAGATAATCCAATTATCCCTTTTATTCGCGGCGACGGTACAGGTATTGATATCTGGCCTGCTACCCAAAAGGTGCTAGATGCTGCGGTAGCTAAAGCATACAAAGGTCAACGCCAAATTAGTTGGTTTAAGGTTTACGCTGGGGATGAAGCCTGTGATTTATACGGAACTTATCAGTATTTACCTCAGGATACTCTAACGGCAATTGAAGAATATGGTGTGGCTATTAAAGGGCCTTTAACTACCCCAGTTGGCGGCGGGATTCGTTCTTTAAATGTGGCACTACGGCAAATTTTTGACTTGTATGCTTGCGTGCGCCCTTGCCGCTACTACGCAGGTACACCCTCACCCCACAAAAATCCAGAAAAACTGGATGTAATTGTTTATCGAGAGAATACTGAAGATATTTATTTAGGTATTGAGTGGCGACAAGGTAGCGAAATTGGCGATCGCTTAATTAAAATTCTCAACGAGGAACTCATCCCCGCCACCCCAGAACATGGGAAAAAACGAATTCCCCTCGATTCTGGCATTGGGATTAAACCCATCAGTAAAACCGGTTCCCAGCGCCTAGTCAGACGTGCCATCAAACACGCCTTGCAATTGCCCAAACACAAGCAACAAGTGACTTTGGTGCATAAAGGCAACATCATGAAATACACCGAAGGCGCTTTCCGCGATTGGGGTTATGAACTAGCAACCAGCGAGTTTCGCCAAGAAACTGTCACCGAAAGGGAATCTTGGATTTTGAGCAACAAGGAAAAAAATCCCAATATTTCCTTAGAAGAAAACGCCCGTCAAATCGATCCGGGGTTTGATGCTCTTACCGAAGAGAAAAAAGCGCAAATTGTCAAAGAAGTTGAAACAGTTCTTAACTCAATTTGGGCAAGCCACGGCGATGGTAAATGGAAAGATAAAGTTTTGGTGAACGACCGGATTGCTGACAGTATTTTTCAACAAATCCAAACCAGACCCGATGAATATTCGATTCTGGCGACAATGAACTTGAACGGCGATTACTTGTCTGATGCTGCTGCGGCGATCGTCGGTGGATTGGGAATGGGGCCAGGGGCAAACATTGGCGATCGCAGTGCCATATTTGAAGCTACCCACGGCACCGCACCCAAACACGCCGGGTTAGATCGAATTAATCCTGGTTCAGTGATTTTGTCTGGTGTGATGATGCTGGAATTTCTCGGTTGGCAAGAAGCAGCAGATCTAGTTAAGAAAGGTTTAGGAGATGCGATCGCCAACAGTCAAGTCACCTATGATTTAGCACGTTTGCTAGAACCACCAGTTGAATCCCTAAAATGTTCTGAATTTGCCGAAGCAATAATTCAGCATTTTGGTTAAGTAGGAAATGGGGCATGGGAAGTGCTGTTAGCGGTAGCGAGACGTTGAGCCAGTGCTGAGTCAGGAGTTAAGGGACTGACGACAAATAAAAATATCCAATTAACTCTTGTGGGGTGGGCGTCTCGCCCGCCCTATGGACTGAGCGGGCAAGATGCCCACCCCACAAAATTGGATAATTTATTTCTTGGAGTTCCCCTGCTCCCCCATCTCTCCATCTCCCCCATCTCCCTCATCTCCCCACTCCCCACTCCCTAATTTTTTGCAACCAGAATCTAAGAAAATGAGAACAAGCAATTAGTTGACATGGATTCGCGGCAAAAACTTATATGACTGTTAATCGACGTTATTTCTTGTTTTTACTCACAGCAGGTGCTGGTGCTTTGGCCTTAGATGCTTGTGCATTGGCAGAAAGTTCTCCTGAAGGAAAAACTCCAACTCCCAACACAACACCAAACACAACCGGGGCTATCCAACTACCACCTTTACCCTACGCCTATGAAGCCCTAGAGCCACACATTGATGCCAAAACAATGCAGTTTCATCACGATAAACACCACGCAACTTATGTGAAAAACCTGAATGCGGCATTAGAGAAACATCCAGAACTCAAAGGCAAAAGTATTGAAGAACTGTTGCAAAAACTTAACACAGTACCACAAGATATTCGTAAAACAGTACAAAATAATGGCGGTGGTCATGTGAACCATTCCATGTTCTGGAAAATTATGAAGCCCAAAGGTGGTGGAGAACCAACAGGAGATATAGCCTCAGCTATTAATCAAAATTTTGGTAGTTTTGCAGCTTTTAAAAAACAGTTCAACGAAGCTGGTGCTGCTCGTTTTGGTAGTGGTTGGGTTTGGCTAGTGCGTGACAAAAATGGCAAGCTGGAAGTAACTTCTACAGCTAATCAAGATACTCCCCTCAGCGAAGGTAAATACCCCATCTTGGGCAATGATGTATGGGAACACGCATATTATCTCAACTACCAAAACCGCCGCGCTGATTACTTAGAGGCGTGGTGGAATGTGGTTAACTGGGATGAAATTAACAAGCGATTTGCAGACGCTAAAAAATTTAAATTTGCTTAGATAGGAGCGATGGGGAGACAGAAGAATTACTCGAACTCTTCCCATCTCCTCTGGCAATTGGAAAGTATAAGACTTGGCTTAGGGACTTCCAAAAAATAAATTATCCCAAATTATTTTTACATTTTTCGGCTAGCACAGATGTGCATTGGTGTCAACCTAACGCGAAACCTTTGTCAAGACTTGATATTGAGTTCATTCACTTACCGTTACTGGCTGCGTCACCCCACCCCGGTTTTGTCTAAAGCCAAAACCGCCCCTCCCCTTAGTAAGGGGAGGGGTTGGGGGTGAGGTAAAGCGTATGTGGGAGAAGCATTTTAGCTTAAGTTGACACCTATAACAGCTGTGCTACCCAACGAACGCGAGTGCGTCCTGCAGGGATGGAATGTTTTTTAATTGGAAGTCCCTTAGGAGATGTCAAAGAGGCTTTTGAGTAGGTAGACCAGTAGCACGGGGAAACTGAGCTGGTGTCTTGGCTACCTTACGCAAATACACACAGTGGCGGATACTTGTACTTAAAGGAGTTACGAATTTTTCGATCGCTTCAATAACGCCGCCCAATTGCTTAACAGCATTTTGCAAAGCTGTTGTTTCATCTTCTGTCCAATTACCACGATAAATTATGGCTAAACCTCCCTGTTTGAGCAGTGGTAGTGTATATTCTGCACAAACAGAGACTGTCCCCACAGCACGGATTAAGGCAATATCATAAGCCTGTCGGTGTTTGGGTTGCTGACCAATTTCTTCAGCCCTGCCAACGAGAGTTTTAGCATTTGTCAGGGCAAGTTCAGTTAATATTTTTTCAATAAAAATAATTTTTTTTCGGGTTGAATCCATCAAAGTCATTGTGGAATTCGGTGCAGTAATTGTCACTGGAATACCGGGAAAACCGGCACCTGTACCAATATCAATCACAGATGCACCCTCTTGGAGAGAGGAAATAAATTGCTCCTGTGGCGCAATTCCTCGCAGTGAATCCCAAAGATGTTTTTCCCAAAACTCTTGAGGGTCAGTGATGCGAGTTAAATTTAATTGGCGGTTACCTTCTAGGATTAACTCATAAAGCTTTTGGAATTGCACCTGCTGTTGAACAGTTGGTTGCCAATTGAGAGTTTGCTGCCAAATTTCTGCCATTTCAGGCAATGAGTTGGTCATTTGTCATTTGTTATTTGTCATTTGTTATTTGTTATTTGTCATTCGGCATTGGGCATTGGGCATGGGGCAGAAGAGGCGGAGGGGCAGAGGGCCAGAGGGGCAGAGGGGAAAAACTCATCTCTCCATCTCCCTCATCTCCCTCATCTCCCTCATCTCCCTCATCCCTCACTCCCTACTCCCACACTCACACCGTCGGCAGAGGTTCTTTAACTTTGGCTTCTAGTGTTTTTGGGTCAACTGATTCTAGTTCACCGTGGTTGAGTGTCCAGCAACGATCTGCGATCGCTAACAGATCTCCAGCATCGTGTGTCACTACCAATAGTGTCCAATCTTGTTTGAGTTTTGCTAATAAATTTACCAGCTGCCGCCGCATTGACCAATCTAATCCAGCGGTGGGTTCATCTAACAAGAGTACATTTGGCTGGCGAATCAATTGCACTGCCAAAGCTAAACGCCGCTGCTGGCCACCACTTAAAGCATGAGGGGCAGTGGAGAGCGATAAATGTTCTAATCCCACCTCACTCAGGGCATTTCTGACTCGATCTGACCCTAATTCCGGATGTCCTAAACGCAATTCTTCTAAAATCGAACTACCGCAAAAATGCCGTTCTGGAAACTGAAACACTAACCCAGCCAATTGTTGTAGCTGTTCGGGAATCAGTTCTTGTTCGCGCCAAAAGAGTGCGCCAGAGGTGGGTTCAGCTAGTCCAGATAAAATTTCTAGTAAAGTACTTTTACCAGAACCACTCGGGCCAATAATCAGACCCAGCTGCTGGGGTGCTAATTCTAAGTTGATCGATTTGAGAATCGCTGTTGGGCACGCTGTGGGGTGATAAATTAGATTTCGGAGATAGAGCATTTGTTAAGATTACCAAAAAGTCAGCAAATTACTGATTAACTACACCAAGAGCAGCTGGAAAATTCTGAAAAAAATTCATATTACATTACTTGCTTTAACACCCTAATCTAGCTGCAAGAATTATCCACCTTTTCTCCATTGTGGCAGACTCACCCTTAAACAATGGCTACAACATGCCTGGGAACATGAAAAAATTACCCAAGTCAACCTTGATAGAAAATTTTGCCTCAAGCAGACAGAAGTTAAAATTAGCCATTTTTGCATTCTAAGTAACACATACAACTATTTCAACCGCAATTATTCTGAGGGTTAAAATGACTAAAAGGTTTTCTGGTTCTCAATTAGTCGTGTTTGCTAGACTCACTAAATTTGCTCAGGTGGGTTTTGGGGCTGCGTTCGCCTTTGGCGTTGCCCCTTGGGCAATCGCACTTCATCTTTCCATAAATCCCTCCCTAGCTGGCGATCCCTTTCGCACTGAGAAACCTCATGAGATTGGCGATCGAACTCAAGCAGCTTTTGAAGCGATTTTCCAACAAGGCAATTATCGAGCAGCAGAAGGTTACCTCAAAGAAGCACTAGCCAAAGAGCCAAATGAACCTCTAGCTTATGCCATGAAAGCATCTTTAGCATACGGAAATAAGGATTGGGCTAAACTAAGCACCTACAGCCAGAAAACCTTGGAAAGCGCACAAAAGTTGATTCCTACTGACCCATTGCGTGGTAATTTATACACTGCCGTTGGTCATTTTTTAGAGGGTTCTGTAATTCTCATCCGTGAAGGTACAGCCAACGGTGTACCAGAAGCTTTTGGGCGCTTGCGGCAAGTGTATAAATATTTAGACAAAGCCGAAGCAATTTCTGCCAACGATCCAGAACTGAATTTAATCAAGGGTTATATGGATTTATTGTTGGCGGTTAATTTGCCTTTCGCTAGTCCAGATCAAGCAATTGGACGCTTACAAGAAAATGCTGCTCCTCAGTATCTCGTGCATCGGGGTATTGCCCTTGCCTATCGGGATTTAAAACGGTATCCTCAAGCACTAGAGTATGTCAACCGTGCCATTGAAACCGCAGGCGATAATCCAGAAATTTATTATCTCAAAGCCCAAATTCTGAGACGACAAGGGGAAAAAGAAAAAAGTCAGCAACTGATTAAGGAAGCGATCGCTAATTTTGACAAAGCATTGACTAAAAAATCCCAACTCCCAAGTAATTTAGTCAAACAAATCGAAAGTGAACGGAAAAATGCTATTAGCTTAAATAATTCAGCTAGGTAATTGGGCATTGGGCATTGGGCATGGGGCATTGGAAGTGTGGGAAGTGTGGGAGGTGTGGGAGGATGGGGAAGAAATCTTTCCCCCCTCTCTCCCCACACTCCCCCATCTCCCCCATCTCCCTCATCTCCCTCATCTCCCTCATCTCCCTCATCTCCCCCACTCCCCACTCCCCACTCCCCACTCCCAACTTTGATATGCTTAGTCTCAGTCATAAGAATTCAGGTATTTGACCAAAATGCAAATTCAGTTCCGGGAAATTAATCCTTTTGATGTATGGATTTGGCTAAAATTCAGCACAAATCCTTCTGAACGCGAAAAGCAGTATGTAGAAGAAGCTTTTGATTCCTGGTTTTATCTGGGTAAATTGGGCGCATTTAATGCAGAAAATCTCCAGGTGCAGGAAACTGGACTCGATATCAACTACATGACTTATGATTCCCAAGGATATGACAAAAGTTTATTAGCCTTGATGCACAATATGGGTGAATTTGAATATCAAGGACAGTGGGCGCGTTGTTGGTTTGATTTGGGAACTAGTGATGGGATCGCTCTCGATATTTTAATCAATGCCCTCACACAACTAAGTGAGGAATATGTCACTATTGAAGATTTGTACATCGGCGGCGAAAATGAAGATTGGCCTGTTGAAGATAGCGAAAGCCGTCCTTCTTCTATTTATGATAATTAATCACAAGAATGAGTAAACCTGGCGAAATTCGGGTATTAGCTTTAGGATTAATTCGAGATGGGAATCGCATTTTTGTTTCTGAAGGCTACGACCCCGCAAAACAAGAAACATTTTATCGTGCTTTAGGTGGTGGGGTTGACTTTGGTGAAACTAGCCGCGAGGCGCTACAACGTGAATTTCAAGAAGAAATTCAGGCAGAGTTAACGAATATTCGCTATCTGGGTTGTATAGAAAACTTGTTTATCTTCAACGGTAGGCAAGGCCACGAAATTATTCAACTTTATCAATGTGATTTTGCCGATCCGAAGTTTTATAACTTAGAAAGTTTAGTGTTTTTTGAATCAGAAAAACATAAACATAGGGCACTATGGATAGATATTTTGCGCTTTCAATCTGGAGAGTTAAAATTAGTGCCAGAAGTGTTTTTTGAATATTTATAAACTTTGTATAATTGTGTTATAAATCTAGAACCCGTCTTCAATAAAAATATAGCAATTTGCAATTGCGTCGAGTGCAGACAATTCGTAGGGTAGCACAGCTGTGCTACCCTACCATGTATCTCATTCAAATGAAAATTGCTATAATCTAGAGAGGTTAGATATATCTTGAAATTAGTTATTGGAACCAGAATCAAAGTCCCCCAATTTATCGGGGAATTTAGGGGAATATAGAACGTTTTGCTACCGACAGGACGAGGTTTCAAACATCCTCTAAATCCATATCGAGTATCTGTAAGCAGATATTTAGAAAAGTGGCAAAAAAGGAGTTGATAAAACCGATCGCCATTCAGAAATCCCCTTCAAGGAACTTGTAGTAATAACTGATTATCTTTGAATAGCACAGCTTTCTTGAAAATCAAATTTATGCTAGCTAAATTACCGTCACCTGTATTCATAGTTCTATTAGGATTAGCCATAACTCAAACCTTTGGATGCACAAGTCGTAACGATAATTCAGCGATCGCTCAAAGTTCACCAAAGCCAACGCCCCAAGAAATCGTCCAAGCTGGGGAAGTTCGGGTTTTACCAGGGAAATTAGATACAATACCCGTCTTTAACAGCAATAGCCCAGAATGGATTAAAACTGAGGGTATTTTACTTTCTACCTTTCCTACAAATGGCAAAAAGGTTCCAGCAGCCCACCTCAATTTCCCTTTTCAGGGACGGTTTGATTTATTCGCCCACCACTACACCCACACCCCCAAGGATTTACAAACGCTATACCTCGGTGTAATTGTGCATAACCCTGGTAAAAAACCTGTAACAGTGGATGTATTGCAAGCGGCGAGTTATTTAATGCAGGATGCGCCCTTTGTCACCTTACCTCCTTACATTGAAAATAACGATGGTAAGACTTATTCAGGCCCTGGTGCCCGTGCTGTTGCTGATGTACTCCGGGGCGTTTGCCAAGCTGATTTTCCCGGCCAACTGGTAATTCCCCCAGGACAAAGCGGGATGTTGCTAAATCATCCCATTCCTGTCAGAAATCTAGAAAAGCCAGTGAACGGTCGTTCTAGCTTTATGCGGCTGCGTAGTAGCGATCGCATTTATGCAGCAAGTTTAGCCATGTTTGCCAAGAAAAATTCTGATAATAGCGATCGCGCACCCACCCTCACAGAATGGCAAGCTTTACTAAATACTGGTAACTTTGCGGGGCCGCGAGATAAAACTCCGACTCCTCCAAACGCTACCAGTGGCGCACTGATTTATGGACGTGTAGCTGGTGTTTCCCAAGGTTCTCAATGGCAAGCAAAACTGGTGGATAATCTCCAAGCTACCAATCTGACTATTCCCCAGCGTGGCAAAGCTATTTCTTATCCTATAGTTACACTGCGGGGTGGTCGATTGGGTACCGAACAAATCCAAACAGCCAAGATGCTGGTACGTTATCCCGATACAGCATACGAAGCACACGGTAATTATGGTGTAGAATATAAACTTACTCTGCCCTTAAGCAATAACACTGCTCAAAACCAAAACGTTGCTGTTACTTTAGAAACACCTTTAAAAGAAGATAAATTATCCCAAGGTGGTCTGCGTTTCCGCAAACCATCCCTAGATTTCCCTTTTTTCCGTGGTACTGTGCGGCTACGTTATTTCGATGACCAAGGTCAACAAAAAATCCGCTATGTGCATTTATGGCACAGAACTGGGCAGGTATTAGAACCATTAGTGCAACTCACACTTCCACCCTCCACAAAGCGGATAGTACACGTAGACGTGATTTATCCACCAGATTCGACACCCCCCCATGTGTTGAGTGTAAAAACCTTATAAATTTCCGAGATGGGAGCGATCGCTCTCGGTAAAATATTACAAGCGATCGCTATCCTTAGACTCAGAACCGTTGCTTAACTTCTCCAGAAATTCAGGATAATTTTGCAAGTCATCTAAAGATTGCAAAGGTGGCATTTCAATCTAGGTTGCTTGTGCGTGTAGCTTGTCTACATAGGGTTTGCTGAAAAAGTCATTCCAAGGCAAGAGAGAAATTGACTCAGTAGTTAGGGAAGAGCAAAGATAAGTTTTTGTTGCCTGTAATCAAACAAGATATCAGTTTTGCTAATCGAAAAA
>JAHHHB010000071.1 GCA_019359545.1 Desmonostoc geniculatum HA4340-LM1
ATTCTAATTTATTGCTGGGATTCAATCAATTAATTAGTGAAATGAATCAATTTAAACCCTGTTATGCTTCTGGATAATTTCACTTAGTTACTACTTGCTAATGCCGGAGAGTGACAGAAGAGGGTTATAGCAGTCCTAAATCATTCGTGAAAAATTAGATCCCCGAAAACTTTTACTAAGTCGGGGATCTGGACACCGCAAATTTTCACAATTCATCTATGATTGCTATATTCTAATTCTGAATTCTGACCAAGACAATTTTAGATTTTAGATTTTAGATTTTGGATTTTAGATTAAAATCTAAATCTAGAATCTAAAAAATGTTTCAAGCCTCTCCATTTATGGAGATAAAAAATAAAGAAATTCAACATTCAAGCCTCTTCTTTAAAGAAGAGGTTAATCCAAAAGACGCTCCTACGTCGCTAACGCTACGCTATCGTAAATCCAAAATCCAAAATTGATTGACTCATTAATTCTGCTGTATATAAATTATTATCAAAATTTGCGGAAAAAATGATTCAATATGGCAATAAAATTCGTCTTGCCTCTTTTATACTGGCTTTGAACAGACGTGACTGTTATGGTTCCTCTTTTTTGGTAAAAAGCGTCACAAAAATCAAGTAATTTAACCTACTTCCACATGAGAAAAACACCAGTTATTATGACTCAATGCTGATCCGCATAAAAAAACATGTATATTAGCACAGGAAATAATATAGAACATCCTAAACACACACAGAGGAATAAAATATGCTGGAAATACTCGGTTCAGGTTTGGTGTCACTTTGGCTAGAAATGGCTGGGATACACATTAAGCCTTCAGATGCAATAGAAGCATTGACTTGGCAAAGTAGTCCTGGCTTGGTTCTTGCGCCCGATCCAAATCCAGCTGGGGCGACTACGGTGCAGGTATATCTCAAGGAGTTAATAACATCAAAGGTAGTAGGGCAAAATCTGGCTGAAAGTCAGGGAATTTGGATGCAGTCAGGGCCGATGCTGATGGCAAATCACCAAGGCACAACACCTCTACCAGCTGCCTCTTTAACTAAAATTGCTACTTCTTTAGTTGCTTTGAAAACTTGGGGACCAGATCGCCAATTTGATACTTTGGTGAGTGTCAGCGGGCCAATGGTAAATGGCGTTGTGCAAGGCGATTTGGTAATTACTGGTGGCGGCGATCCGATGTTTGTTTGGGAAGAAGCGATCGCCCTTGGTAATACTTTAAATCAAATGGGCATCAAGCAAGTAAAGGGAAATTTGGTGATTACTGGCAATTTCGCCATGAATTTCCAACGTCAGCCGATGCTAGCAGGTCTATTACTCAAGCAAACACTAAATTCTGCGACTTGGGGTCGCCCCGCTATTTACATACACTCAATCATGCCCAAGGGAACACCCAAGCCGAAACTCCTAATTGCGGGTGCTGTCAAATTTGAGGCACAACCAAACCCCCGACAAACTTTGTTAGTGCGTCATCGTTCGTTACCCTTGAAGCAACTGATCAAGGAAATGAACGTTTATAGCAATAATGAAATGGCAGAGATGCTGGCAGAGTCAGTGGGAGGAGCCGCTGTGGTACAATCGACAGCCGCTTATCTTGCCAGAGTGCCCCAATCGGAGATTCAGTTAATCAATGGTTCTGGACTAGGGACAGAAAATCGGATTTCCCCCAGGGCTGCTTGTTCTATGCTCATGGCTATTCAAGGGGAAGCAGCCGCTCATCAACTGAATTTAGCTGACTTGTTCCCCATGTCTGGATTCGATCGCCGGGGAACACTGCACGCCAGACACATCCCCTCTGCTACTGTAATTAAAACAGGCACTCTCCGCGATGTCAGCGCTTTAGCCGGAGTCATGCCCACCCGCGATCGCGGTTTGGTTTGGTTTGCTATCATCAACCGTGGTACAAATGTCTGGAGTTTACGTACTGGACAAGACCAACTTTTGCAACGTGTTGTCCAACAATTACAACTACCTCAAACCGTTCCTACTGCCCTCACTCCCCACTCAGCCATCAACTCTTTACCCCAGCTAGGCGCAGCCACTCGCAATGAAATCTTATTCAAAAGTTAAGTAGGTCGGTGCAAATAAAGCTAACTGGCGGGGACAGTCATTTGTCATTGGTCACTTGTCATTGATAAGGGTTTTAAGCTTGTTTACGTTTCGTAATATAATTTGGTTTATTCCCGCCGACTTACTTAGTTTATTTGTAATTAACAGCAGATTCCTAAATTCTGCCTCCTAAATTCTCACCCGCGACTCCTGAATTCTCACTCCTGATTTCTGAATTCTGAATTCTGACTCCTGAATTCTCCTGTCTGGGTAAAAACCGAACTTGTAAAGTGTAAATCTCCATAATAGCTTTTGGGGTAAATTTTCCATTAACTTGATTAAAGGTAGCTTGCAAAATAGCTTAATCCTAAATAGGGCTAGAGCAAGCAAAACCAAAACCCAACGCCAAATTTGTAAAAATAATTGTAAATAGATTTGTCACGACTAAGTAACAATTAAGCTTCTAAATTTAGGTTGTGATTATGCGATTTCCCAAATTACCCAGGTCTATGCGTCAACTCAGCACTCATGTATTAGCGATCGCGCTAGGAATTGTACTCACAATCAGCACATTACAGGTGTTGCCCTCCCAAGCCGAACCTGCGCCCATTGCACCTGCTGTGGATACCTCAGAAATCATTGCCCAACGACAATCACCAGCAAGTTCTGCCATCGGTAGCAGTAGCTTTGTTACGGCAGCAGTCAATCGTGTGGGCACAGCAGTTGTCCGTATTGATACTGAGCGCACAATTACTCGCCGCATCGATCCATTTCTTCAAGACCCCTTTTTCCGACGCTTTTTTGGCGATGGTTTCCCCCAACAGATGCCTTCTGAACAGCTGCGGGGTTTGGGTTCAGGTTTCATTATTGACAAGAGTGGCTTAGTTTTGACTAATGCTCACGTGGTGGATAAAGCTGATAAGGTAACAGTCAGGCTCAAAGATGGGCGCACCTTTGAGGGCAAAGTCCAAGGAATTGATGAAGTTACAGATTTGGCAGTAGTCAAGATTAACGCAGGTAACAATTTACCAGTGGCGCCCTTGGGATCTTCGAGTAACGTACAAGTGGGAGACTGGGCGATCGCAGTTGGTAATCCTTTGGGATTCGATAACACCGTTACCTTAGGAATTGTCAGTACTCTCAAACGTTCCAGCGCCCAAGTCGGTATTAGTGACAAACGCTTGGATTTCATTCAAACAGACGCCGCCATTAACCCCGGTAACTCTGGCGGACCACTGTTAAATGGACGAGGTGAAGTAATTGGTATCAACACAGCCATTCGCCCTGACGCTATGGGTATTGGCTTTGCCATTCCCATCGATAAAGCCAAAGCGATCGCATCCGTGCTGCAACGTGATGGCAGAGTTGCTCACCCCTATTTAGGTGTGCAAATGTTAACCTTAACACCCGATCTTGCCAAGCAAAATAACACCGATCCCAACTCTCCCATTCAAATACCAGAAATTAATGGTGTCTTTGTCATGCAAGTTATTCCCAATTCTCCAGCTGCATCTGCGGGTATCCGGCGCGGGGATATAATTGTTCAAGTCGATGGTAGAGCAATTACCAGTGCGGAACAATTGCAGAATCTTGTGGAAGACAGTCGCCTTGGTCAAGTCTTACAAGTCAAAGTGCAACGGGGTAATCAGACACAGCAAATTTCAGTACGCACAGGTGAATTGCAAAACGCTTCTTAATAGATTTAAACATCTGTTGTCAACACTCAACAGCCACCATTGAATATTGTTTGCAACTCAAATAGGATTCTATAGAAGTTGACAAAAAACCGCCCTTTCAGATGAAAGGGCGTTTCGTTTTTGTCTTATGCGGATCGCAAGTGCAGTCTATTGCCGCTCAGTTATACCAATTGTCTAAAATCTGGCAACAGATTCAAACCTTGAAACCTAGATACAATCCGAATTTCTTAACTGCGAATTGGTATTACTTATTTTAGTTTTTGAATGCGATCGCAATTTGTCTGTAAAGCAATTACGACTGCATAGTTGAGCCTATAATTAGGACAAAAATATAATATTGGTTTTTTTGTCTTAACCAAATTTATACTGCTACCATATTACACACTAGATCTTTATAGCTGACAACCACAGTATCTGAGGACTCATAATCAGCTATTAGTACCTGTTTTGGTGCATTCTCTTTGATTGCTTTAACAATTGCCTCCATTGCACTTGCACAAGCCAACGCTGAGTTTCCCAGAACTTTAAATGTACGTGCTGCACGATCAAAGTTAGAAAAATGGCTAATGACAACGTTTGCCGTATTGGCAATCAATGTCTGGTTATCATACGCCCAAGATGCTACTGCTAGACTACCAAAAACTAACGTAGCAGTATAAGCATAAGTCCTTTCTTTTACAGATGACTGTATTGATTGGTAAGAACCGATTAACTGTGATAAACCAGGTTGGTCGTGGACAGGATTCACAGTCCACGAACCATCAAGATTATAACTAACATTAAATGTTGTGTATCCTGGAGTCGTGTCGCATGTGGCTGAACCAACTGAAGAACTCGTGAAGTTGATTACACTACCAGCTTGGTAACTTCCACTCTGGACATAAAAAATTACTACAGGTTGACAATCAATATTTTTGCTTGGCTCAGCTGAGATGAAATTAGAAAGAACAACCGAGCCAGTTTGTATATTTTTCATTGCTAAACCCAGATTGTAATCTCTGAGAGTAGGGTCAAATGGGGGAGTAACAATCCGATAAGCACCACCTAGTACCCCATCGGCGTAAGTTGGTACTGACAATCCTAATGACGGGTTGACAGACATTTGAGTACAATTATTCGTCTCTTTACCGATTGTTGTTAAGTCTATCGGCTGACTCGCTGTTGTGTATCCAGAAGCTTCCCCTACTACTGGAGTACCAGTTGCAGTCTGAACACCAGCATAGTATTGTTGAAGAAGTTGAAATGTCAAAACAGCACCAGAAGTAGAGTAAGGCTCCAACGGCTGAGAATATATACTATTCGTATAAACCGTTTGACCTCCAGAATAAATCGCAGGTTTTTGAAAGAAAAAGAAATTCTGAAGATTGGGGCTGTTATTGGTCACATTAATTGTGTACAGAGTAGACATGATGTAGTCCTTTTGAGCGGTTAATGAACGTTGAGATAACAAGAGAAGTTTGGTGTTTAGCCATTGAACTTCTTGTTGAGTTACACGTTCTACTTTTGAGGTTTATGCACTCAAATTAGGTATGAGCTGAAAAAAATTCTGCAAATTTTGGGAAGGAAAATGTGGTTTCAGCTCATCCCACCTCTCAAAAGGCATGGAATTTAACGTTGATTATCAACCGTCAACCGTCAACAGCAATGCATTGGAGTCTTTTATCCCATTCCGAGAAGGAATGGTTTTTCTCGATGCCTTTTCAGGGAATTAGCTCAAGTAGTATCAAGCCTGTGCCTCATCTGCTCTTTAGCGATGAGATGGCAGTCCGTCTACGCACAAAGACCTAATGACCAACAACCAATACTAGTCCTTCATAAGCTAGTAATGCTTCAGGAAAAGCAGATTTCACATCAGCTTGAACTTTGTCAAGAAAATCATCATGATCGTCTGGGTGGTGATGAGAAATGGCTAATCGTCTAACCCCAGCATTAACAGCCACATTGACTGCAACTTGCCAAAGTAAATCAGCAGAATCATGGTTGTGGGATGTTGGAGGAGTGTAGGTGGCATTGGCAATTAACAAGTCAACACCTTGAACGAACTGTAAAATCCGATCCCGTTCTACTTGGTCTGCATTTTGGTGTAAATCTGTGACGTAGGCAACACTATATTCCTGCCAACTAACTCGGTAGCCCACTGACCGCTGAGTTTGATTGATTAATGCAGTTGTAATAATTACATCATCTAGCTTTACGTCACTGTCTGGAGTGAGATTGTAAAACTGTAACTCCGACTGCATTACCTGTAAAGGGTAAGGAAAGTGCGGCTGGAGCATCTGATCGCACAGACATTGTTTAATTGAGGCTCCATTGGAGGCAGCTGTGCCGTAAATATGAAAGCAATTTTCGGCAACAAATGCGGGGGCAAAAAAGGGAAATCCTTGAATACGGTTTGATTGAGAATTAGTAAAAAATAAATGGGCTTCTAGTGCTTCTTGTACTTCTTGCCAAGTTTTACCCAGTATGCGTAAGCCAGTACCGCCATCAAAAATCAAGCGTTTTCCGGCTACATGCATTTCTACGCAAGCGGTGTTACCACCATAACGGCTGGTATCGTTACTGGGAGTGGGAATCAAACCCCTTACACCCCAGAATTGCACTAGAAACTGACCTGCTGGACTACTGAGCAGGGTAGTTGACCTTTGAGGTATATAATCCTGGGAACCCGACAACTCAAAATTTGACATTTTCCTTGAAATTAGACCTTACTGAGCAGGTCATCGTAGCGCCGCACTTCTAAGAGCCTGTTGTTTTCGTCCACAATGACTACTGTAGGAGAGTAGCTTTTTAACTCTTCTGGAGTGAACTGCCCGTAAGTCATTATAATCAAGCGATCGCCAATAATGCCTAGACGTGCCGCAGCCCCATTTAGCTCAATGACTCCTGAATCGGCTGGAGCCGGGATTGCATAAGTAATAAAGCGCTGGCCATTGGCACTATTCACTACTTGCACTTGCTCATAGGGTAAGATGCCAGCTTTTTCCAGCAGAATGCGATCGATACTGATACTACCCACATAGTTGATATTTGCCCCTGTAAGGGTGCAGTTATGAATTTTTGCCAAAAGGAGAGTACGCTGCATTTTGGTTTGGGGTTGGTGGCAGTTTTTACGATCCGTAACAAGGGAAAGTTATTAAAAGTGAGGAGTTAGGAGTGAGGAGTGAGAAGTGAGGAATAAAAATTCATAACTCTTAACTCTTAACTCCTAATTCTTAACTCCTAACTCTTTTATTATCCTTTATAAGCTTTGACGGATTTTTCTACTAAAGCTGCAACCTTATCTACATCTTGCCAACCGAGAATTTCAGTCACCTTTTTTTCCAAATTTTTATAACTACGGAAAAATTCAGCAATTTCATCCAAGCGGTGTGGTGCTACGTCTTTGAGGGATTTTACTTGAGCGTAGCGCGGATCTTTGTCTGGAACACAAAGAATTTTTTCGTCGCGATCGCCCCCGTCAATCATCTCCAAAAAGCCGATTGGCCGTGCGGCAATAATACAGCCTGGAAAGGTTGGCTCATCAACGATCACCATACCATCTAGGGGATCGCCATCATCAGCTAAAGTATTGGGTACAAAGCCGTAGTCATAAGGATATTTTACCGACGAATAAAGTACTCGGTCTAAAGCAAAAGCTTCTAGTTCCTTGTCATATTCGTATTTATTTTTACTCCCGCCTGTAATTTCAATCAGAACGTTGATTAGGCCTGGTTTTGGTTGGGCAGGAATACGAGATAAATCCACAAAAAACTCCTCTGATAACGATGAATCATGGGGGCACTCAGCTTCGCTCCCCGTGTAGAATTTTAGGGCAATATGGATCTCTTCCCAAGAGATTGGGATTGGGAGTGCTGAGTTAGGAGTGCTGAGTGAGGAGTTATTATTCTCCCCTCTGCCCCCACTCCCGTAAATGGAAAAAGCGTTGCGAAGAAACTTCGCAACGCTTTTTCCAAGAGGCTAATAAAGGATATGCGCTCTACAACACTTAGACAAAGCGAGCCTGGGTTAAATGGTGTTAGACATTACCCGCATTGCTTGATGTTGCGTCCTATTTGTCAATCTTTAGTTCCTTGTAGGTTTTGAATCGCGGGTTGCTGGTTAGTTTGAACATCACTTGAAGAATAGTGGGCGATGACAAATACGGGTAAGGTAAGAGTCAACAGAGCGATCGCAGTTCCCACAATGTCTGCCAACCGATGTGAGTATGTGTCGGCAGAATTGGCAGATGGGCTATTTGAATTCATACAATATTGAAGTTATTCGGATTACTGTGTAGGTCTACTCTCTAAGAGAGTTTTGATGCTATTTTAGCTAGTTTTAAACTGTAGGATGTGTAGCATTTAAGTAGCTAAACCAGTTTTATAACTGTCATAACAGCTTTTTTATACATTCCATTTTTAATACAAAGTTACACAAAAATATACCATCTTGGATTTGGCGATTAATATTTTCAAATCTTTATCTGTCTTGTCTAATTAATTGCATGGCAGAGTCTTTGTTAGCAGCATTAGATATTACATTTTTTCGCTGCTTAAAGATTAATTAGTAAAACATATTTATTAGATACTTCGTAATTATAACATCCTCCAACGCCTTTGATCCGGTGATATTGATGCAATTGCTAATTTGTGATATGGAATACAAAACTGCAAAAATAGTGATGCATATTCGCGGTATTCGATTGTTCTATAGTAGTTACGCACACAAATATTTGACACCAGAGAAAAAACGGTAACAAATGATTTTTCTTATCACTTATAATGACCGAATAAATACAGATATATCATCTGCCTGATGTAGGATATATTCAGTGATATCACTAAATTAATATTTAATAATTTAAATTCCTAAATCTATTTAAGGTCATAGCAAATTTGTCAATCTATATATAGGTAGAAATAAAAAATGCCTTGAAAGTAGTCATTGGTCCTTTGTAAAGACAAATGACAAAGGACTAATGACTAAGGACAGCCCCCACTAGTCACAGTGCAATGTTATGGAGTAGAGCTTATAACGCCCTTAGTTGGCGATTTCGCACGCGTTCGGGACTTCCAGTGGGAATTGCAGCGATTAATTTTTGTGTGTATTCTTCTTTGGGTTCTTGGTAGATGCTTTCGGCTGTGCCTTCTTCGACAATTTGACCGCGATTCATGACTAAAATGCGATCGCTCATGAATTTGACTACACTTAAATCATGAGAAATAAAAATATAAGTCAGTTGAAAATCTGACTGTAATTCTTTAAGCAGATTTAACACCTGCGCCTGCACTGACACATCCAGCGCTGAAACTGATTCATCGCAAATAATAAATTTGGGATTTAATGCCAAAGAACGCGCTATACAAATCCGTTGGCGTTGACCACCAGAAAACTGATGGGGATAGCGGTTCATCGCATCTGCATTCAAACCCACCCGTTCTAAAAGTTCGGCTACGCGTTCCCGTCGTTGTTGCTTTGTCTTCCCAACGGAGTGGATTAACAACGGTTCCATCACCGCCTCCCCAACCTTCATCCGGGGGTCAAGGGAACTAAAAGGATTTTGGAAGACTATTTGCATTTCCCGCCGCAGTTTTTGCAAAGGTTCTCCTTTGAGGCGAGTAATATCTTGTTTTTCAAAGATAATCTGACCACTCATCGGTTCAATTAATCGCAGCAAGGTTCTACCAAGGGTAGTTTTACCACAACCAGATTCTCCAACTAATCCCACTGTTTCCCCTGGTTTGACATCGAAAGAAACGCCATTAACTGCCATGCTGTAGCGTTTTGTACCACCAAATACCCCACGGACTGGAAAACCAACTTTCAAGTTGCGAATTTCCAACAGGGGTTGCTTCTCGTTTAAGTTTGCCAATCTCACAGCAATTTCTTGGCTAGTAACTTGTGGAGGTTGTGCGGGTTCTTTCGCCTGAATTACTACTTGTCCCGTTGGTGTTTCTTCGGCACTCATGTAGTCGGAAACGGTGAGTAATTTTTGGGGACGGCGGTCAAGTGTGGGGCGACAGGCTATCAAGCCTTTAGTATATGGATGTTGGGGATTGCTAAAAATTTGTTCGGAAGCACCAGATTCGACAACTTTACCTTTATACATCACCGCTACTTCGTCAGCAATTTCGGAAATTAGCCCCAAGTCGTGGGTGATGAAAATCATTGCCATGTCACGACTTTGCTGTAATTCTCGCAATAATTCCAAAATAGTCGCTTGTACCGTCACATCCAGGGCTGTGGTTGGTTCATCGGCAATTAATATTAATGGGTTGCAAGAAATTGCCATTGCAATCATCACCCGTTGCAACTGACCCCCAGAAAGTTCATGTGGGTAGCGTTCCAGCATGGCTTCTTTGTGTTCCCTGACCAACTGTGCTAATTTTGGCGTATCTGGTTTCGATGAATTGCTGTCAGTTTGATGCCAAGTTTCGATATACTGCTGTTGGATCTCTTCATCGCTAGGTAAAAGTTTTACCTCTTGGAGACCTGCGATCGCAATTTGTTTTGCTTCAGCGGCTGAGACATTTTGATGCCGCATAATTGCTTCTGTGAGCTGAAACCCAATGTTATAAACCGGATTGAGGGAACTCATCGGTTCTTGAAAAATCATCGCAATGTCGCCACCACGGTGTAGTTGCATTTCTTCAGGCGGCAATTTTACCAAATCGATGGAGTTGGCGTTCTCTTGAGGGCGAAACCAGATTTCACCGCCAGCCACTCTACCAGGAGTCTGCAACAAACCCATCACAGCTAAGGATGTGACTGATTTTCCGCTTCCCGACTCTCCTACGATTCCTAGAGTCTCACCTCGACGCAATTCAAAGGAAATACCATCCAAAGCTCTGACGATATTGCCATCACCGGGAAATTCAACTTGGAGATTGCGAACCTCTAGGACAGTTTCTCTCATAGGAGTCGGGTAGGAATTCTAACTTAAAATTATCTGGATTTTAACAATACTTTTGATGCGTATGTCAGTAATTTTAGCTTTTGCATTGTTTGTCAGTTTTTTTACTGCTGACAGTAATTGACATCACACTTTCCACAATATACACGCATTTGCGATGTAGACCTGCTTGGGATTTGCGGAAGTTGCGATCGCGTCGTGGTATCTTCTGTATTCAGAGTTCAGTGTTTACCGAAAAAATGGGTTTAAAGCCAAATTGGTTAAAGCTGTACTTTAGACTAAGAAGCAGAAAAGGACTTTGTATCATTGATTGTGAATTTTTGCAAATCAAATTAAAAAAATAGCACACCCTAAAGGATGGCTACTTCTAGAAATTATTTAATCGTAATATTTTTTGCTAAGTTATGTTTAGCAAATTCAAGACATCTAAACTACCAACTTTAGAACGGAATATCATCTGGATCTGGTTCTTCTTGTTTCACCGCTGGGTAGGTGGTTCGCTCATAATTTGCAGGTTGGGGTACCGGTTCATAACTTGTTGCTGGGGGAGTAACGCCAACGGGACTTGCCACTGGGGTAGGTGCTGGACGTTGTGACTCATAATTAGGAATATTTGTCTCTGGTGGACGGGATGCTGATGGTTGTCGCGGGGAAGTTTCGGTGAATGATGGAGTTTCGGTTGGCGAGAAAGATGTAGTATTAAAACTACCTCCAACAGATTGAATTTGTTGTACTGTTAATTCAGCGCGTTTTTCTTTAAAACCTTCTTGACGCTCAACAGTAGTCATACTTAAACGTCCTACCAAGATAACGCGATCGCCTTGGTGATAGTTTTGCTGAATTTCTGTTGCTAAATTCCCCCAACCAACTACTTTTAGGGTAGCTGGCGGATCTTCTGGTTTTTGAGAATTGGGAAACTGTACCAGCATTTCCGTGACTCCCAGATTATCCGCTGTGTAGCGCAGTTGCGGCTCGTTAACAATTTCCGCCATTAAAACGCAGCTGTTCATTAAAATTACTCCTGACTGCAAAAAGTGCTGATTGAAATAGAAGGCGTTTTTCTATGTAGCGCCAATTAATATCTAAATATGTTTGAAGAAGAATACAGAATACAGAATTCAGAATCACTGTTCTTGAGGATTGGGATTCGCCACCTAGAAGCACCACAAAATTCAAAATTGGGGATGGTGTTTTACCATTGTATTCATCTACCAGAAGTTACAAATTCAATTCTGACTCCTGACTGCTGACTCCTGACTCCTGAATTCTGAATTCTGAATTCTTACTTTTTAGTCATTTCTAGCATAAAAGCCAAGCGATCGCTTTGAACAGCATTAAATATGCCGCTCGCCACTTCCGCCTGACTAGGATGAGCATTGAATTCTGCATTTAGTAGTATAATTGTACCATTAGTTGCAAAAATATCAAAAATTCCAGAGCAAAAATTAAGTTGGGAGCAATTTTGACTAATAGTTCTGTTGGACACCACCCACTACTGGCTTAACATCAGAAAATGGATCTGCACCACCATTCCAGTTAAAATCGCTAATTCGGATGCTGAAAGCACCGAATTCCAGTACCGGATTGTAACGCAAGGTGATGCCGTAGGTGCGGCGGCTGTATTCCACAATGTAGTCAGTGCTGGATTCTTTACCTGTATCTAAGTTAATTGATGTTTGAAATCCTAAGCGCAGAGGTCCGTAGATTTGCTGTGTAATTCCAGCACTTAAGACTTTGTTATCAACGGAGCGATCGAATAAAAAAGGCGATAATCCGTTATTTAAACCTTGAGAGTAAGTAATATTAAAGGCTGTATAGTCTAAAAAGGGTCGAGAAAAATGACCAATTTGCCCTTGTAAACCAATTGTACCAGTTAGGGTGCTTTGGCTATCTCCATTGGTATAATAACTGCTGGTGCCTGTGAGTCCAGTGACCGCTTGCAAGTAAGGAACCACAGGGCTAGCTGTGTATCGTAATCCCTCGCTGGCTGTGGGTGGTAATGGTTTTCCCTGCCAAAGTAAGAACCCAGTACTGAGGGCAGCACTGCCTTGTAGGCGACCTAGTGAAATGCGATCGTTTTGCCGCCCCAGTTCTAGTAAATCTGGGCGATCGGTGTTGGCATCGATATACTGGGCACTTGCTTGATAGCTGAGGTTGATGCCACTTTTGCCTAAAGGAATCACAGGAGAAGTAATTAGACCACCGAAACTACTCTGGACGGTTTGAAAGCCAAGTGTGCCGTTGTAGAGACGATCGCGGTAATTATATTGCACATTCAAGAGATGAGGAAGGCGATCGCCTATTTTTTGGCGCAATGCGAAGTTTGCCCGGAAACTGTCTTCCACATCGTTGAGGTCAAAACTGGTTAACTCTCCAGTACCCTGAAGTATAGTTCGTGGACTCAAAACAGAATTTATCTTTGTTTTCACGCCAAACAGTGCGCCTAAGTTATCCGTTCCTTCCACAGCTTTCTGTACTAAGAACTGGGGCGTGATTGTCAGCCGTGTCTGCTCTGTATCGATGACTGGAAAGCCACGCTCAACATAGAAACCACCCCGGTCTTCTCCATCATAGCCAGGAGAGACTATAAAGGGTGTAACATCGCGCTCCCGGCGGTCAATCTTCTGCTGATCCACCGGAATTGGTAAGGAGATGCTTTGATCTAATACCAAACGCTGACTCTGTGTCCGGATGCGGTCTACCAAGGGTGATTCCCGCGTCAAAGTGACTTTATCTGCACGTAACTCTAGTTCTGGGGGTGAAAAAGGGTCATTGGTAATGCGGACATCCCTTGCTTGCCAGCCTTGGGGATAGAAGTCAATCTGTTGGGCTTCAAATCTCACCCGCTTGACTGAACCGCCAGCTATGGGGGGCGGAATGTTGGTAGCTTCTGCTTGACCACCACCAACTGTGACATTAATTCCTCCAGGACTGCTGACTCCTGAAAGCGGCTGATTGGCTATAACGCGATCGCTTGGTGGGCGTTTTGGTACTCCACCAGCTCTGATATCTGTGGATGAGAAGGCAAAATCTGTATTGGTTGAGGGTAAATAAATTTCTCCCCTACCATTTAGCATTTCGCCGCTATCTTGAACAAAATTATAGGTAAAACGTTGTCCTCGCAGTACCTGGTCGCCCCGTGTGAGAGTTACATTACCTTCCCCCGCAGCAATCAAGTTATTTAAATTCACTTGCAAGCGATCGGCATCCACTACCGCTCCATCAAATCGGACAACTACATTACCAACAGCCGTAATAATGCGCTTTTGTTCGTCATATTCTTGGCGATCTGAAGTCACTTCCACAATTCTGGGCGCAGCAGGTGGCGTTGTGGTAGCTGGCGCTTGTGGCTGATTGGTGGTGTCTACTTGTGGCGTAGGTGTTGGTGCTTGGCTTTGGGAATAAAATTCTACGGTGATGGGCGCCGAGAGTTGCTTTGTCGGGTTGCGAGATTTGAATTGTATTAAGTTTTGTACTGATTGAGAATTTGATGCAGGAGCAGGAGGGGGGGATGTGGGGAAGGGGGGACGCGGGGAGGGGGGGACGCGGGGAGGGGGGGAGGGACTAGAGTTAGAGGTAGGAGAGTCTAATGAGGTTTGTTTTTCTTCATTAGTAGAGTTGGGATTTGGCGATCGCTCTTGAAATTCTTGAGATAGTTCAAGCTGCGCGTCTCCCTGTCCCTCTACCTTTGTATCTTGTTTTTCGCCTAAATTAGAAATTTGAAATTGCTGGGTGGGATAACCAACTTCTAGAGATTGCCCCAGAAGTGCTGCACTTTCGGGGGCGGTGACAGAGGAAAATTCTGGGGGGAAAGTTTTTGGTGGATCGGGTACAGATGGAGTTTCGGCGAATAGCAACTTATGACCAGTGGATTGGGTCTCAGTTGGCGATCGCGGATCGCTTTTCGTGTCATGTGCGATCGCCAACTGAGCCAAATCGTTGCGATTCTTCGATTTGTCCGTGTTTAAGTCTATCCCAGTCTTGACACCTGAAGCAGACTTTGTATCACTAACAGATGAGACGGGATTGGCAGCTTGTAAAGGTTCGAGGATAGGAGGCGGATCGGGCGGCAGAACTGGATGAAGCATATTTGGGCAGAACCGAGCTAACAAACAGCCAAATGACGAACAAAAGCATGAATATACATTTTGCCTTCTGACTGTCGCCTTCTGCTACTTTTAGCAGGAAACTTACTAACTTTAGCCTAGTAAGTTTCCGTGGCGTTGAGTATTTTCCGCCTTCCAAAGTTGTGGATGATTTATCGCTCTTTTACTCCAAGTCCCGACGGCCGGGGTTACGAGCTGGGTCGTTCGACAAAAATCCGAAGACGAAGATAGCTACAAAGAAGGCAACAACAATATAAACAGCGATTTTTAAAGTCACCATACAAATATCTCCAACGGGTATGACAAAGAGAGCTTTTCTTTCAGTATCTGCCATGCAGAAAAGGTAGCTACTTTATATTACCCACATCTCGTCCATTTTTGAGACGACTTTCTGGGGATTGGGGATTGGGGACTGGGGACTGGAAATTGGGGACGCGGGTAAATGAGAGGCAGAGAAGATGATACAGAGGCGATTAATCGCGTCTCGACTCACTCCCAATGCCCAAGTTTATTGAGAATCGTGCATGTCTAACTTGATAGATGTCCCTAAAAAATAACTCAGAGACTAGCTATTCTCGTGACGTTAATTAACAGTATAAGTTTCCTAAAAAGTAGAGGTTACAGGGAACACTTGCCATACCCCAATCCCCAATCCCCAATCTCCAATCCCCTATTTCTCCTGAAGTGTTGCTAAATTCTTCCCGATTCGGTTTTTGATGACTCGTGCAGGTATGCCTACAGCAACGGAGAAAGGAGGAATATCTTTATTGACAACTGCTCCTGCACCAATCACACAGCCTTTACCGATGGTAACGCCATCTAATACTGTTACTCCGTGTCCTAGCCAACAGTCATCCTCAATTACAATTCCCTTGCGAGTCACACCTTGGTATTTCATCGGTTGCATTGGGTCGGCAAAATTATGATTATTGGCATATATCCCTGAGTGGGCAGCAATCATACAGTGTTTGCCAATTTTAATGTCTCCTGGACCTTCAATACAAACGTTGGGAGCAATGAAGGTGTCTTCATCAATATGTATACACGTATCTGACAAACACCCGATATCAACGTAACGTTCAATAGCGACTCTATTTGCTAGATGAATTCTATTATTTTTGTGTCCTCTAGCATCTAACCGCACACCTTGGAAAATATATACTCCACTGCCAATTTCAATACAAGAAGTACCGTTAAATTCAACACCATTTTGAATATAAACTTGGCTGCCTATTTGGGCAAAAATAGTACGATATACCAAATTTCGCAACTTTGGTCCGAGAATTAGTGTAGGAATATCTCCTAACACGGTAGTTACTAAAAGTTCTTGGGCGCGTTGCAATTTTGAGGAATATTGGTTGTTACGCATGGTTACATATCTCTTCAATCAAGTGTTGTTGACAGTTTTGAAGCTTTTTTTGGGTTGTATCCTAATCTCATGCCCATACCAGTATCTCGGTATTTCTTAATACCTGATTTAGACTAGTGGTATTACTATATTTCCCAAGATTTTTTGGACAAACCAAAGTCTCGCTTTGACTATATGAGCAATTTTTTCACTTTGATGTGGTATGAACACTCAATTGATATGCACAATTACCTTGATAACTAGAAGCTTTTGCAGCAGTCAAGTTACATAAAAGTTTTGTTTCTTTTTCACTAGACTGAATTAACAAAACAACATCAGTGCATTGCACAGCCAAAGCTCAGACTATATAAATTGTCTGATGGGAATATTTGCAGGTTGAGATGGGCTACTGTTTTGGTTATTGGGCAAAAAATTTTTAAAGCTTGTTACACAATTGCGCGTAGAGTTGTTTACCTGAAGGCTACTTATTCTCAGGCAGTTTTAGCGTGTTAAAACAACTCAGTCCCACAAGCTATTTGACAACAAAATACATTTAACTAGACTCTTTTAATGACCAGAGACAATCTTTGTCTAGCAGGATAATGTAATATTGTTGGATTTTGATGGGTAATTGTGCCCAAATAAAATCCAATTAAGGTGGATTATCTCCTACATCAGCCATCACATTGAAGTTAACCATCGGTGCAAACAAGTAAGCGCTTCCCCGACTGCTATGACGGCTTTCTTGCAACGAATTTCTAGAGTATGCTGCTCCAATCATGTTGCACACGGATGATTTACAGACCAACCAATTCATCGTTGTAATTAGATGAATGGCTTTTAATTACAATTGTTTTTAAAGATAACACATTTTATTTTTAGTGGTGCAATATTCTTAAATTCGTTTATTTTGCGACTATTTACTGATAAAAATTAGGCAAATCAGCTAAGTTTTTTACGGTAATTAGGGAGTGGGGAGTGGGGAGTGGGGAGATGGGGGAGATGAGGGAGATAGGGGTACAAATGACAAATGACAAATGACTAATGACTGTTTCTCGGCTTTTTTGTTGATATTTATACCGTTACTTAACTCTAAAAAAATTTGGGGTTCGTGTTAAATTCAGATTGATATCTACTATACTTAATGACACCCTCTCGATCTTGAAAACCAAAAAGCTAAAAATTATCTTCTTCCCTGTTACTTATATCTCAAATTTCGTAAATCACCCAAATGGGTGAGCCAAGCGGGTGATGCGTGCTTAGGATTGGTTGTTATAAATTTTATGGAAAGCTAAAACGTATCTGAGTTTCAGGGAAAAGCTGACAAAGCAATATGTAATGCTGAAATTGAGGTATCGCTTTTAACTCACACACTTGGTTCAAATTATGGCTTTAATTAAAGAAATTGTGGAAAAAGCTCTAGCTACTGGCTATCTGAGTATTGTAGCTGAAGACGAAGTGCGATCGCTCATTCAAAGTGATTATGATTCAGAAGATCTAGATGCTTGGATCTTATTACAGCGATCGATAGTAGCGGGTGATGTCAAACAAGAATCGCGCCGCCAAAAAGTTTCTCCTTCTCCTAAAACTAAGGACGCTTCATCGGGTATTAAACATGCTTATCAAATGGCAGCGGAAATTGCTTATGCAGCAGCGATCGCTCTCACAATGTCCAAAAATACTAAGGATCAGCCTTCACTAGGTGCATAAAATAACACCTATTAAATTGTTTTTTTGTTGTATTATGAATGTTTGATACCAAGTGGTTGGCGTAGGCGTAGCCCGTCGTAGACATCGCTTTTTCTGCTTAACCCCTTGCTACAGTTTTCGTCAGCGAGAATTTTTAGCTAGACGAAACAATCTTATGGGTTCGCATAAACATAGGTTAACCTGAACCCACCCATTATAGTGACTATATGTCAGCACCAAGATATTAAAAAATAATTAAAATTTTAACGCTTCATGGGATTGGCTATGGTAAATTTTCAGCCTCAGTTAAGACGCGAGAATTGATCCCCTGAATCAATACTAAAATAAATATAAAATATTTCTTGAAAACTAAGATTCTTTTAAATGATACACGCCAGTCAATGATTAAATCTTAATATACCAAGTACATGGCTGAAAGTAAGACATAGAATAAAAAACACCTTGGTGTAAACTCTAGCAACGAGGTTAAGAAAAATTCTCAATGCTTAACAAAGTCATCGCTTTTTCACAAACTAAACTATAGAGAATTGGCAACATTGGTAAAGAAAGTAAACAATAACCATAGCTAAACTTGGAGTTTTGCCAACCTATGCAGCCAATTCGCACATTCAACGTCTCCCCCTCACTACCGCCGCGACTCGAACCGCTACGGCGGCTGGCATATAACTTGCACTGGGATTGGAACGTTGAGACTAAAGATTTATTTCGTCGCTTGGATTCCGACCTGTGGGAGTCTAGCCGCCATAACCCGGTGTTGATGCTGGGTACTATTTCTCAGGCGCGGCTTTTGGAAGTTGTCGAAGATGAAGGCTTCCTGGCGCAAATGGATCGAGCTAACCGTCAGTTAGAAGATTATTTGCAAGAGCGTACCTGGTATCATAAACAACGCGAACATCAGCCAAAAGAATGCTACGCCTATTTTTCGGCGGAATTTGGACTTGTGGATTGTTTGCCCGTCTATTCTGGAGGCTTGGGCGTTCTGGCGGGGGATCACCTCAAATCTGCCAGTGACTTGGGGCTACCACTTGTAGGTGTAGGTTTACTCTACCAGCAAGGCTACTTTGCCCAGTATCTCAATGCTGATGGTTGGCAGCAGGAACGCTACCCCATCAACGATTTCTACAATATGCCTTTGCACCTAGAACGCAATCCAGATGGTTCAGAACTGCGAATTGCGGTAGATTATCCAGGACGCAAGGTGTACGCCAGAGTATGGCGCGTACAGGTGGGAATGGTGCCCCTATATCTGCTAGACACCAACATTGAACCCAATAATCCCTACGACCACGACATCACAGACCAACTCTATGGTGGCGACATCGATATGCGTATCCACCAGGAAATCATGTTGGGGATCGGTGGTGTGCAAATGCTCAAGGCCTTGGGGTTGAACGTTACCGCCTACCACATGAACGAAGGTCACGCCGCCTTCTCCGCCCTAGAACGCATCCGGCTGCTGATTCAGGAAGAGGGATTGGATTATGCCGAAGCTAAACAGGTGGTGGCTTCCAGTAATATCTTCACCACTCACACCCCAGTACCAGCGGGGATTGACCTGTTTTCTCCCGATAAAGTTTTGTACTACCTGGGGTACTATGCAGAAATCTTTGGCTTGCCTAAAGAGCAATTTTTAGGACTGGGGCGCGAAAATACAGGTGATTTATCTGCGCCTTTCAGTATGGCAGTGTTGGCGCTGAAAATGGCAACATTTTCTAATGGCGTAGCACAACTACACGGCGTAGTGTCGCGGCAAATGTTCCAAGGCTTGTGGAAGAAAGTGCCAGTGGAAGAAGTGCCCATCGCCGCCATTACCAACGGTGTTCATGCTCGGAGTTGTGTTGCCAAATCAACTCAAGAGTTATACGATCGCTACCTGGGGCCAAATTGGTCATCAGCACCAGTAGATAGCCCACTGTGGGAGCGGATGGACGCCATACCCGATGAGGAATTGTGGCGGAATCACGAACGCTGCCGCTTAGACATGATACTGTATGTGCGCGAGCATATGGTGAAGCATTTACGCGATCGCGGCGCTTCGCCCTCAGAAATCGTCCAAGCCCAAGAAGTTTTAGACCCTTACGCTTTCACCATTGGCTTTGCTCGTCGCTTTGCCACCTACAAACGCGCTACCCTGTGGATGCGCGATGTAGAACGCATCAAGCGGATTTTATTAGCCAACAAAGACCGCAAGGTGCAATTTGTCATCGCTGGGAAAGCACATCCTAAAGATATTCCCGGTAAAGAACTCATCCGCGACATCAATCACTTTATCCGCGAACAGCATTTAGAAAAGCAGGTAGTGTTTGTTCCTAATTACGACATTCACATTTCCCGGTTGATGGTAGCGGGTTGTGATATTTGGTTAAACACACCGCGTCGTCCACGGGAAGCATCTGGTACCAGTGGCATGAAAGCCTCAATGAATGGATTGCCAAATTTAAGCGTACTAGATGGTTGGTGGGATGAAGCTGATTACGTCCGCACAGGCTGGGCAATTGGACATGGAGAAAATTACGACGATCCCAACTATCAAGATGAAGTGGAAGCAAACGCCCTCTACGATTTGCTAGAAAAGGAAGTTGTACCGCTGTTTTACGAACATCGGGATAGTGATGGCTTACCGCGGCCGTGGGTTGCCAAAATGAAGGATGCAATTCGCTTGAATTGTCCATTCTTTAATACAGCGCGGATGGTAGGAGAATATGCACAAAGGGCTTATTTTCCAGCTAGCGATCGCTATCATACCCTGACCGTTGATAACTATGCCCCAGCCAAAGAACTAGCCGCTTGGAAAGCAAAACTGGGCGAACACTGGTTCAACATCAGAATCAAAGATATTGACGTATCCACACCTGCGGATATTGAAGTTAATCAAACAGTGGCTGTCAAAGCTAAGGTTGACTTGGCAACTTTGAAAAATGATGATGTGCAGGTGGAATTATATCAAGGTGCGATCGATGCCAATGGTGATATTGTCAACGCTATACCAGTGGTGATGGATTACCAAGGCGAAGATACCCAAGGATTGAGTACTTACACTGCTAACATTACCTACACCAACTCTGGTTTGCAAGGCTTGTCTTTGCGGGTATTACCGAAAAATCAACATCTGGCTAACCCTTATGAGCCAAGGTTGATTGCTTGGGCAGAATAAGACTACTGAATAATTTTTGAATACTCAAGATTAGGCGTTGCTGATTTAAATTTAGCAGCGCCTTTGACTAAGACAATTAGAAAAATGATTGTGACAGATTGATTCACACCAACCCAGACACCAATACTGCGTAGGTTTTGGAATTTCTTGGTTGAGGCAAGCTGTTCAATAGCCGGGGGAGAAATGGAGGCTGGCGTTGAGTTTTGCCTCCCCTGCAACGCCAGCCTCCCCTGCTTATCCGAGCAGTATTGACCCAGACACACAAAGCGATTGACAATCCAAAATCAAAAATCAAAATGCGTCGAGATTCGATATTTTACAAACTATTTCAACAATCCCCGACTTTGCTATTTGAACTATTAACAAATCCTCCCACAAATGCAGAAGCTTATCGATTTGATTCAGTCGCTATCAAAGAACCGAAATTTGAAATCGATGGCGTATTTTTACCACCAGAAAATGCAAGTCCGGGTGTTGTGTATTTCTGTGAGGTACAATTTCAGAAGGATGAAAGGCTTTATGAAAGGGTATTTGCAGAATCATCTTTATATTTCTACCGCAATCGTGACAGATTTAACGATTGGCAAGCAGTGATAATTTACCCATCTCGCAGTATCGAACAAAGTGATATTTATCCCCATGGAAATCAACTCAATGGCGATCAACTACATCGGGTTTATCTAAATGAATTGGGAGATATTCGCTCCCTATTTGTGTGGGTGGCATTGATGGTATTAACTACGGTAGACGATGAACTTGCACCCGTCGAGGCGAGATATTTACTTGAGCGTTCCTCTGTTGAGCAGCCAGAAACTGTAAGTCGCGCCATAATTGAGTTAGTAATTACAATCCTGGTATACAAGTTTGAAAAATTAAGCCGAGAGGAGGTAGAACAGATGTTAGGAATAACGCTTAAGGAAACGAGAGTTTATCGAGAAATTAAGGAAGAGGGACGAATTGAGGGGGAGCGATCGCTCATTTTCCGATTACTACAAAGACGGGTGGGAGAATTACCTCAAGATATCCGTGAATCTATTGAAACTCTCTCCTTAGAAAAATTAGAAAATCTGGGCGAAGCATTGCTTGATTTTACCAGCTTGGCTGATTTGCAAGTTTGGTTAGAAGCACTTTAAAGTTAGGACGAACGCCCATTTTAAGCTAAAATCCTTTGAGGAATAACAATATAGCCAGTAGTGCGATCGCCAAGTACTAAATTACGTTGTTCTCCCCAATACCACCAGTATGCACCAACATAAGCGCAAACTAGGCCATCTAGTTTATCTTCAGTTGCTTTCAGGGCTGCGCCTGTGGTAGGAATTTCCAGAAAAAGCGAATTGCACAGACGCAGAGGAGGGGAGAGAGATGGGAGAATATCGAGAAGATAATTTTGCAGTTTGATTAATTCCAAGCGGCGTTCGCTGAGGCGTCCTTTTTTGTATTTGAGGATGCGTTCTAAGTTGAACAGATGAACAATTGCTGGGTGGGGAAAGACTTCTATTTGATATCTGCCAAGTTTTTGCGGTTCGATAGTGGGGGCGTGTATGTAGCCACGAGATTCTAATTCTAAGCCAAAGTTGATGGTGCGATCGGCAAAGGGCAGGTTTTTGTTAGCTGGGTAACATCCAGCGTGATATTTACCAAAGTATTTGTGGGTGAGTTTGTCGGGGAGGCGACTTCCAGCGTCGTTAGGTATGAGAGTCGGTGCATCTACGGCGATGATGGCTGCTTCGTCTGGTTGTACACTGTCATCAATCCATGTCAGGATGTCTGCAATGGCTTCTTTGCGGTCTAAATCGAGTAGTTGCAGTTGTCCATCTATCCACTCTAAGCAGCATAGTCCGCTTGGTTGCGATTTCCAGCCTAAATCAATGCCAATAAATTTCATGAACATCACACGAATTTGTGATTATTTTCGCATTTCGCGGCAACGCTTCACCAAAACAGTGCCCAGTTGCGAGTGCTGAGTATTCAAGAACAATTTAGGTAAACTAATATTTAATTGCCAAAAAATCATCGCAAATAATTTTATAATCTTAAAAACCTTGTCGGAATTCCAGAGCCAGAATGCTTGAAGAATTGGGAGAAGTTATGATGAATTAAGGCAGCCATAATTAATTTAGTGAGAGAAAATATCTCTAGTTATTTCCAAATTCGGGTAAATGTAATTTTGAATTTTTAAAAATTCAATCGTTTGTCATATACTAATTATTCTAAACTACTTCTGAATTCTGAATTCTGACTACTGACTCCTGACTGCTGTTTTCTTTGATTTCACAAGAAGTTAATTAAAATTATTCCCATGCAAATTTTATTTTTACATCCCAACTTTCCCGCGCAATTTCGCAATCTTGCTATGTTTTTGGGTAAAGATAATAATTTCAAAGTTGTTTTTGGAACAAATCGTCGGGAAGGAGAAATATTTGGCGTTAATAAAGCCATTTATACTCCTTCTCGTGAACCTGCTCCCCAAACCCATCACTACGTTCGCAGTCTAGAAAATGCTGTACTCACTGGTCAAGCTGTTTATCGCATAGCAGAAAAATTAAAATCTGAGGGTTTTGTTCCAGATATAGTTTATGGTCATTCTGGTTGGGGACCGACTTTGTTTATGAAAGATGTGTTTCCCAAAGCAGAATTGTTATGTTATTTCGAGTGGTTTTACCATGCTCATGGTTCCGATGCAGATTTTGATCCCAACGAACCATTAAATACTGATGATGTATGCCGAATTCGCGTCAAAAATACGCCGATTTTGACTGATTTATATAGTTGCGATCGCGGACTTTCTCCTACCTATTGGCAGCGGCAACAGTTTCCTAAAGAATATCATGATAAAATCACCGTATGTCACGATGGTGTTGATACGAAATTTTTTGTTCCCAAACCAGACGCAAAATTAGTTTTACCAAGAATAAATCTCGACCTTTCCCATGTGGAAGAGTTAGTAACTTATGTCGGGCGAGGAATGGAACCTTATAGAGGTTTTCCGCAGTTTATGGAAGCTGTAGCCCTAATTCAGCAACGGCGACCCAAATGCCATGTAGTAGTTGTGGGAGAAGATAGAGTTGCTTATGGTAAAAATCTCCCCGATGGCAAGACTTATAAACAATTAATGCTGGAAAAATTATCTTTAGATTTATCAAGGTTGCACTTTACAGATAGCCTACCTTACCATGAATATCTTCAGGTATTACAAGCTTCTTCTGCTCATATTTATTTAACCCGTCCTTTTGTTTTATCCTGGTCAATGTTAGAGGCAATGTCAGTGGGATGTGTGCTGGTAACTTCCAGGACTGCACCAGTGTTAGAGGTTGTACAGGATGGCGTTAATGGCCTACTGGTAGATTTCTTTTCTCCCCAAAATATAGCTAATCGGGTTGAAGAAGCGCTGAATAATCCTCAGGAAATGAATGCAATTCGTGCCAACGCGCGAGCGACAATTCTTAAGCATTATGATTTGGCGAAACTTTTGCCACAGCATTTGCAATGGATGTTAGCTACTAAAAATTCTGATATTAAAAAACGCCAAACTCCTAAAATTGCTAAAGGATTTGGCGGAAATTAGCTATTAGGTATGAAACATTCACAAATGACCAAGCTTAAGTTCTAAAAATAACAAACGACAAATAACCAATGACCAATGATAAATAACAAATGACTAAGAAAAGCGATATTTGAAATGCGAATTCTTCTTACTATTGCTCACTTTTTTAAACCTAGCGATGAAGGTCGTCATGCTTCCCAACGCAAAGACCCCCAACCTCGTTTGCAAGCCTTAAGTCAAAGCCTTGCTGCTTTACACCAATTATTTGGTAAATCTCAAAGTATCATTAAGATTGCTCAGCGATTAGCCTTTCCTGCTAATCAACCCCAATCTCACGAATTAGATATTGTTATTTGTACAACCAAAAATAATCATCTTTTAAATCAGCTTGCTGTACCATCCCATTTTTATAAGCATTATTCTAGCAACGCAGAACCTATGCTTTTAGGATTTGAATGTCAAGCTGTTCTGAAAAGTTGTCTTGGTCAATATGATTACTACTGCTTTCTAGAAGATGATTTAATCATTCATGACCCTTGGTTTTTTATAAAATTAAACTGGTTTACCCAACAAGCAGGTGACTCTAACTTACTCCAGCCAAATCGTTATGAAATCTCTCCTCATGGTTTAGTTCACAAAGCTTATATTGATGGAGATTTGGCTTTGCGAGTCACTGCTGCTTTTCAAAATGTGCAGGAGCAACAGCAACTCAAGGGTACAATTATGAATACACCTATTACTTTTGTTCGTGCCCTTAATCCCCATGCAGGTTGCTATTTTTTGAATGCAAATCAGATGGCTCAATGGGCTAATCAACCTTATTTTCTCGACCGAGATACTAGCTTTGTCGGTCCTCTCGAAAGTGCTGCTAGTTTGGGAATTATGAAAACATTTCGAGTGTATAAAACTTCACCAGAACAAGCAAGTTTTTTGGAAATTCAGCATTTTGGAACAGGATTTTTGGGGTTAATTGGTGGACAGGTGGGTTTGGCAGAAAGGTAATACCATTTTGAATTTTGGATTTTAGATTTTGGATTTTAGATTTTGCAATACTTACTGCATAGTTTTTTCAGAGCAAAGAAATGAAAAATCATGAATTTGAGAATGGTATGTTTGGTAAGTAGAGACAGAATTAATTTTGTCTCTACTTGCCAAACTCAATTCACAGCCGACAACTGGTAATTTGCGTTTTCTATCTGTTGTGCTTGTTGCTGTTGCTTTAATATTTCTAGTTGTGTTTCTAGTTCTAGCTTCACTTCATGACGGAAGCTGAAGAAGTGTTCGCCAAAACTCAATGCTACGAGGTAATCATACAATAAATCCGGTTTTTGGAGAGCGATCGCCATTAATTGCCACCAAAAACGCCAACGAGTTGACCGAACAATACCCTGTCGCCAAACAATTACCGGAAATAATCGTAATTCATGCCATGTCAGAGGACGTTTACCTTTGGGACGCTTACCTTGCATCAAGTTAAAGTGGTGAAAGGTGCGCTTGAGATAAAGCATCGGCTCATACAAATTCCAAAAAGTCTCAATATACTCCCTAATAACTTCTTCTAATGGGCGGGTAGGTACAAAGTTCATTAACCCTTTTTGAGAACCCATAAAATCCATCGAGCCTTCTTTGAGGCGTCCTTCTTGCTTGAGACGATTCCACATCGCTGTATTTGGTAATGCTTGCAGCAAACCAAGATGAGCTTGGGGAATACCAGTCTCTTCTACAAATGTTTGAATGCGTTGTCCTGCTGCTTTTTTTTCACCATCAAAACCAATAATAAACCCAGACATAATTTGTAGTCCGGCTCGTGTAATTTTGTAGCAAGATTCTGATAGCGATTGGCGGGTATTTTGTTCTTTATTGGCTACCGCTAGACTTTTCACATCTGGCGTTTCAATGCCCATAAATACCATCCTAAAACCAGCCTGCACCATCAACTCAATCAACTCATCGTCCTCCGCGAGATTTAAGGACGCTTCTGTGAGTAACATAAATGGATAGCTACGCTCTTGCATCCAAGGAATTAGCGATCGCAAAAACACCTTAGCACTGCGTTTATTGCCAATAAAATTGTCATCTACGACAAATACCAATCGCCGCCAGCCCATTTGATATAAGACTTCCATCTCAGCCAGCATTTGTTCTGGTGTTTTGGTGCGCGGCTTGCGACCAAATAACGTGATAATGTCGCAAAATTCACACTGAAATGGACAGCCCCGCGAAAATTGCACGGTAATTGCTAAGTAAGCATCTAAATCTAGTAAATCAAAGCGGGGTATGGGTGTTTGAGTGACATCAGGTTTTTCTGTAGCACGGAAAACTCCAGAAGTTTCTCCCCGCGCTAATGCTTCTAAAAACAAGGGGACAGTACATTCTCCCTCATCCAAAATTAAATAATTAGCTCCTGCTTCTAAAACAAATTCTGGTACTGATGTTGCAAAAGGACCACCAACTGCAACTTTTTTACCTAACGCCACCCCTTTTTGAATTAACTCCCACAAATCTTTTTTCTGGATAATCATTGCAGAGATGATTACTAGCTCACACCAAGCCCAGTCTTCATCTGTCTCTAGACGGACATTGCGATCGACTAGTCTAATTTCCCAATCACTTGGTAGCATTGCTGCTACTGTAATTAAGCCCAATGGCGGGTTTGTTGAACGTAACCCTGCCAAATCAAGGGTTTCCTGGTAAGACCAGAAAGAATTGGGCATTATAGGCCAGAGTAGTAAAGCTTTCATCAGCAGACTCCCCGAAATGGAAAAGTTGACTAGATAATTTCCAGGTTACTGCTAGTTTCTCTAACAAAAAGTTAAATTTTATCTAGCGATGGGAACATAAGCTATGTAAACCACCTAGATAAGCAAAAAAGTGTTGATTACGACGTTATGCGGTTTAGTATTTTTGTTGCATCGCCCTGCATTTTTGTTGCATCGCCCTGCATTTTTGTTGCATCGCCCTGCATTTTTGTTGCATCGCCCTGCATTTTTGTTGCATCGCCCTGCATTTTTGTTGCATCGCCCTGCACCTTTGTTGCATCGCCCTGCACCTTTGTTGCATCGCCTTGCAAAAATTAACCCACCTTCTATTTCCAGTAGAGTAGATTGGGCATTAGAATGCCTACTCTAAAAGCTAATTCTGTAAACGAAAATAACTCGATACTTATGAACGGGTCTTTGCAGAATCCTCGCGATCGCATTCAAACTCTCAACCTAGAACAATTAGAAAATCTTGGCGAAGCACTGTTAGATTTTACCAGTATGGCTGATTTGCAGGCTTGGTTAGAAGCAAAATGATTAAATAGCCTTTCAAACTTCCAGATAGCAACTTTGCAATCTCCCGAAATTCAAATCAAATCCGCTGTCATCACTAAATTTCTAATTCCCAACGGCGAGTTGACCAGGAAAATGTCAAAATTAAATGAGTTTTGCACCAAGCGCGTTTGAGTTGATGCAGCCTCTTGTAGTGAACAGAGGCTAATTGTCACCAGACCGCCACTTGATTAGCGCAGATTTGAGATAACTAAGTTGAGAATTTATGGGCAAGCAACGTGTTCTTTCTGGAGTTCAACCAACCGGCAATTACCATCTAGGCAACTACTTGGGAGCCATTCGCAACTGGGTAGAAGGTCAGAGCGAATACGAAAATTACCTCTTTGTGGCTGATTTGCACGCAATTACAGTGCCACATGACCCAACACAGTTGGCAGCTGATACCTACACTCTGGTTGCTTTGTATCTAGCTTGTGGTCTTGATTTAAATCACTCCACCATTTTTGTGCAATCCCACGTTTGTGCCCACAGTGAACTCACCTGGTTGCTCAACTGTATTACACCCCTAAACTGGCTGCAAGATATGATCCAGTTTAAGGAAAAGGCCGTCAAACAGGGAGAAAATGTGAGTGCAGGCTTGTTGGATTACCCAGTGCTGATGGCAGCTGATATTTTGCTTTACCAACCGGATAAAGTGCCAGTGGGTGAAGACCAAAAGCAACACTTGGAATTGACACGGGATATTGCAGCTCGGTTAAATCACCAATTTGGTAAACCAGATCAACCAGTTCTGAAGTTACCAGACCCTTTGATTCCCAAGGAAGGGGCAAGGGTGATGAGTTTGGCGGACGGTACACGCAAAATGTCCAAGTCCGATCCTTCTGACTTAAGTCGCATCAATTTGCTAGATTCACCAGAGCAAATTCAATACAAGATTAAGCGTTGTAAAACCGATCCGATTCGTGGTCTGACTTTTGACGATCCGGAGCGTCCAGAGTGTAATAATTTGTTAACTCTGTATACATTGCTTTCTGGTAAAACAAAGGAAGATGTAGCAGTTGAGTGTCAGGATATGGGCTGGGGACAATTCAAGCCATTATTCACGGATGCGATAATTGAGTCTCTCAAACCAATCCAAGAAAAATATCACGCGATAACTCAGGATAAAAGTTACTTAGAGTCTGTGTTGCGAGATGGAGGCGAAAAAGCTAGAGCGATCGCCAATCAAACTTTATCACAAGTAAAAGTTGCTTTGGGTTACTCCCTGCCTCTATGAGTTTTACCTTTTGGGTGTGATTTGTTATACCATTTAACAAGAGAGAATTCAGCAATCAGTCGCCAGAATTTTCCAATTGAATTCTGTAGAGATGCGATTAATGAGCCAGCGCGTTGCGGGGGTTCCCCCCGTTGTAGCGACTGGCGTCGCGTCTCTAGTTCTGAATTCTGAATTCTGACTTCTGACTTCTGACTTCTAACTTGTTCTTTAATAAATCCAGATTTCTAATGATATGCATCATACCCATAGCCCCACTACCTTCCGTAGAGCCGTGCAAACAGGTGAATTTCTCATTACAGCTGAAGTAGCACCTCCAAAAGGGGGAGATCCAGCCCACATGATTAAAATGGCGGCGACTCTTAAGGGGAGGGTTCATGCCGTCAATATTACCGATGGTAGCCGCGCCGTACTGCGGATGTCTTCGTTGATGGCATCAGTAATTTTATTACAAAACGGTGTAGAGCCGATTTGTCAATTTGCTTGCCGCGATCGCAACCGCATTGGTTTACAAGCTGATTTGATGGGCGCTCATGCCTTGGGCATACACAATATATTAGCCCTAACTGGTGACCCAGTAAAAGCAGGCGATCATGCCGATGCCAAAGCTGTTTTTGACTTGGAAGCTGTGCGACTGCTGCAAACGATCCGCAAGCTGAATCAAGGCGTTGATTGCAACGATAAACCCCTAACTGATGGGGCGCTAGATTTATTTGCTGGCGCCGCAGTAGATCCGCAATGTAAGAGTTGGTCAGGTTTACAAAGTCGATTTGAACGCAAAATCGAAGCCGGAGCGCAATTTTTTCAAAGTCAATTGATTACCGATTTTGAACGCCTAGAAAAATTTATGGACACAATTGCTGCTGGCTATAAAAAACCGATTTTGGCAGGAATTTTTCTGTTGAAATCGGCAAAGAATGCCCACTTTATTAATAAGTGTGTTCCGGGCGTAGATATTCCCCAACATATTATTGAGAGATTGGCAAAAGCCAAAGACCCTCTTGAAGAAGGAATGAAAATTGCCGCCGAACAAGTGCAGATAGCGCGGCAATTATGTCAAGGTGTCCACATGATGGCGGTGAAACGTGAAGATTTAATTGCACCAATTTTAGATTTAGCTGGAGTTGCTCAAGTTAATCAGTTGGTATCAAGATAAACGAAGTAATGCATTTTTGATGAAAGCAGTTGGTTATTCCATCTGCTTTTTTTTTAAATTGAAACAGTAGGCGATCGCTATTTTTGATAAACTTTAAACACACACTTTTAGCTGAACTCAATTACAGTGCAAACTGACAAAATATTTTATAGCTTATTTCAAGCTTTTCCTAGTATATTTTTTGCTATAATTGGTAATGACGCTGTTAATGTTAATGCCTATGAATTTGTTTCCATTGAAGTGAAAGAAACTGCCTTTCGCATTGATGGGGTATTTGTTCCTACAAGTGAAACTATAGAGCAACCACTATACTTTGTTGAAGTTCAGTTTCAACTAGATTCGACTTTTTACAGACGCTTATTTGCCGAAATCTTTGTTTATTTGCGCCAAAACGAATCAGTAAACTATTGGCGTGCAGTGGTTATCTATCCGCAAAGGAGTTTAGATCCAAGCGATCGCCTACCGTATGAGTTGCTGCTAAACAGTTCACAAGTGCAACGTATTTATCTAGATGAACTAGGTACAGCGGAGAATTCATTGCAAGTAGCGATCGTCAAATTAATTATCGAAAAAGAAGAGACGGCCGTTGATAAGGGTAGAGAATTGATTTTGCAGGCAAGACAACAACTAGCAGACGAAGCAACCAAAAAGCAAATTGTAGAATTGATAGAAACCATCTTGTTGTACAAATTTACCCGGTTAAGCCGAGAGGAGTTGGCAGAAATGTTGGGCATAGACGAAGAATTCAAAAAAACAAGAATGTATCAATCAATCAAGCAAGACGGCTTGGAGGAAGGTCGCCAGGAAGGTCGCCAGGAAGCTAAATTAGAAGCTGTTCCGAGGTTGTTGTCACTAGGATTAAGTATGGAACAAGTAGCAGTGGCTCTGGATTTAACAGCTGAGCAAGTACAGCAAGCGGCTGAAAATCAGTCTAGCTGATTGTGGGTCGAAGAGATTCCCAGAACTAAAGTCGAGGGGAGTGTTACTACTCCTCTCGACTTTAACTTTTATCATGCTCCCGAATTGTGTATTTGTATTACTTCGATAATGTTTTACACATCATCGAGTGCTTACTAGAGGCGATCGCTATCACATTATTCAACTATCAAACATTAGCCCATAGCGGCATAATATCACTCATAACATAAACCACTAAGCCGCTTACACAAGTCTATTGCATCTGGGCATTTGGTTACATCTTACCGTGTTGCATCACTTCTTGTAGGTGGTGGCGAATTTCTTTTGCTTGCTCAATATCAGATTGCCGCAATTTTTGGAACAACTCTACACAAGGCTGGGAACCTACTTGTTGTGCATCTTTGATGTAAGTGTCGTAAGCCTTAACAGCTTCAGCCTTGTTGTGCAACACGGTGACAAAATCGTACTCCAAGTTACTAATTGGTTCTTGAGACTGTCCATTACCTGTATTTTTAGCCATTGTTTGAACCTCTTTGTAGGATTTCTAATTAACTTTATACTCACCCTAAAAGAGCAATTCATCTCCCAAAAAGAGTATATTTAAATACGCCGTAAGTACCTTACAAAGGTAGATTATATTAATTCGTATTTGTCATTTGTCATTTGTTATTATTCTCGTGCTTCCTCATCTCCCCACTCCCCACTCCCCACTCCCTAGTTTCAGAGGAATTTATCCAAGAGGTTGATTTTCATCACATTGACGTGAATACTGGAATTCCAGATCCTTTTGTCGTTCCCTACCTCCTTTATAGGCAATAGGGCACAACTTAGTGTTAGCACTTATACAATCCATGTGCGGCGTTTTAGCACAGACTACCAGTAAGCCACCCAGAATAAACAATAAGCCGCAAATTGCAACTGTCTGAAAGGAAGAAATTTCTAGTACACCGTGAACTACTATTTCTCGCAGAACAGAAACAATTGTTACCTCAACTGCTACTCCCACAGAAATACTATGTTCTTGTAAGTAGACCATTAATAGTCGAAATAACTCGACTAAAATCAACACAAATAGTATTTTTGCAGTCACATGTTTATAGTCTAGTGGCTGCATGAGGGCAATACCTATCCCCCACAATTGGATCAGCATCACGGCGAACAAACCCAAACACAAGACAATCACAATTAAGTCTTGGAAAGCCTCCATGTTGCGAACAATAGAGTGGCGATCTAGCCAGCGATCGCAAAATAAAAATCGACTCTTCAGGCGCTTTTGCATGTACGTTTCATTCCTATCAGGACAAGTTCAGACAACACCAGCGAGTCAACCCAATAGTTTTATGTTACAGCAGAATTCAGAATTCAGGAGTCAGAATTCAGGAGTCAGAATTCAGAATTTATCAGGAATCTAGTAGGATTGGTATATTGACTTATCACATATTTTTATCTTTGAACTCTTATACGGGATTTTAAAGAAAGTAAAGTACATCACCAAAGTCTCAAACTCTAACATCAAGTGGTTTTTTATTCAGAATTCTGAATTCTGAATTCTGAATTATTCTGTTCACGATTCACTATTCATTGATTTAAATTTTGTGCTTGCTGCAACAATTGTTCGGCATTTTTTGCCCATTGAGAATTCCCCTGAGCCTTGTATAAATCTCTGGCAAATTGCAATACTTGTACAGCATCGCTATATTGTTGTAACTGCATAAAAACTAACCCAGCGCCATAATAAGCGTTGGGATAGTTAGAGTTAGCTTCGGCTGATTTCCTAAAAGCCTCTAACGCTTCTTGTAATTTGCGTTGATTAAACGAAATTGAACCAAGATTATAATAAGCTTCTGGATATTTGGGATTAATTTTTACCGCTTGATTAAAAGCATCTCTAGCTTGATCGAGTTTGCCTTGTTGCAGATAACACATCCCAATATGATAAGGAGGTTCTGGTGCATTTTTGCTATATTGTATGGCTTTTTTAAAAGATGCGATCGCCCGATCGCAATCTCGTTTTTGTTCTCGCAGCAAACCTAAGTTATAGTGAGCAAATCCTAGTTTGGGATCGAGTTCTAATGCACGCAGCAAGTAATCGTTTGCTAACTCTAAATTATTGCCTTCTAACAATGCACCGCCTAAATTAGCAAAAGCTGGAGCAAACTTAGGATCGGCTTGGGTTGCTCGATAAAATGCGTCCGCAGAGGGTTGTAATTGTCCTGTTTGTCGTAATGCTAGCCCTAAGTTATAGTGGGCTGCTGCTAATGTCGGATCTAATTGACTTGCTTGTTTAAAAGCAGCGATCGCATCTTGGACTCTTCCCGCCTGAATTGCTTGTAAGCCCTGGTTTAACCAGTCTACAGCAGTTCGACTATTAGATTGTGCCAGTAGAGGGGGAGATAAGGGAGATGAGGGAGAGGCGAGGCTACCTACTAATATCAAACTGATTAAAGTTGCTATGGGATATTTATAGAGTGATAATCTCATAGATTTTCTCAATCTGGGCAATTTTCAGTTACGTTTACTTCACAAAAAATTTGGTGGATGCTGAAGTTTTTTACAAAACTTGTTGATTGAGTATTAAACTTTGTGTTGCTTAACTTTTCTTAAACTAAATCTTACAACAGGCTACAATTTTTTTAACTTTGGATTAAAGGTAGGATAATAACAAATTAAAGAAGGGGTAATTTTGACTCCAGAGAACCATTTTTTATCCCTGATATAGATAGCGTAATGCGGTTGGGAATCAATTACCGCAAGGGAGGTTTTATGAACGAAAAAGTAAAATCGGGTTCGCGGAATGTTGCAATTGTTGGTCCTTATTTAAGTGGAAAAACTACTTTACTAGAAAGTTTGTTATTTGTCACAGGAGCGATTTCTCGCAAAGGAAGTATTAAAGACAGCAATACAGTGGGAGATAGTGCTACCGAGTCGCGCGATCGCCACATGAGCGTAGAAGTCAGCGCTGCTAGCACTGAGTATAGCGGCACTCGCTTCACTTTTGTTGATTGTCCTGGAAGTGTAGAATTTGCCCAAGAAACTTACAATGCTTTAATAGGAGTCGATGCTGCAATTGTAGTTTGCGAACCGATACGCGACCGAGTTCTCACCCTCGCCCCTCTATTTAAATTCCTGGACGATTGGGAAATTCCCCACATAGTCTTCGTCAACAAAATGGATCGGGCAAATATTCATGTCCTCGAAACATTACACGCCCTGAAAGCCGTTTCCAGCCGTCCCCTAGTAGCGCACCAATATCCCATCATGCAAGGGGAACAACTCACCGGCTTTATCGACATGGTGAGCGAACAAGCATATCAATATCATCCCGGCGCACCTGCTGACCCCATCCCCTTCCCCGAAAGCTTAAAACAAGAAGAACATACCGCACGGGCAGAAATGCTCGAAGCCCTAGCAAATTTTGACGACCACTTACTTGAAGAACTTTTAGAAGACATTGAACCACCCCAAGAAGAAATCCTCAAAGATTTAAAAATGGAATTAGGGGCAGATTTAGTAGTCCCCGTTTTCTTTGGTGTGGCAGAACAAGATTATGGTGTTAGACCTTTAATAGAAGCGTTGTTACGGGAAGCCCCCGAACCAGAAACCACAACAGAACGCCGCTTAAAAAACTTCAAAGGCAATACACCCATAGCCCAGGTACTCAAAACTTACTACACTCCCCAAGGTGGCAAACTCTCCCTCGTGCGAGTTTGGCGGGGCAAATTAACCGATGGTCTTGTCCTCAATGGTGTTCGCACTGGTGGAATTTATCGTCTCATGGGACAACAACAGCAGTTTGTTAATGAAGCTGCTGCTGGTGAAATAGTTGCATTGAGCCGTTTAGAAGGAATCAAGACCGGGGATACAATTTCCACAGAACAACCTTCAGCGATGCAATTACCCAAAGCTGAACAGTTGGAACCTGTGTTTGCCCTCGCCGTTACACCAGAAAAGCGCAACGATGAAGTTAAGCTCAGCAGTGCTATTACTAAGCTATTAGAAGAAGACTGTTCGCTTGCTTGGGAACAACACGGCGACACCCACGAAGTTATCCTTTGGGGCCAAGGCGAAATTCATTTACAAGTCGCTTTAGATAGACTGCGCCGCAAATATAACTTGCCCATGACAACCCACTTACCGCAAGTGCCTTACAAAGAAACCATCCGCAAAACAGTGGCTTCAGTTCATGGACGGTACAAACACCAAAGCGGTGGCCACGGTCAATTTGGTGATGTTTTCCTCGAAATCAAGCCTCTACCACGCGGCGAAGGATTTAACTTTAATGAAACCATCGTCGGCGGCGTAGTTCCGAGACAGTACATCCCTGGCGTAGAAATGGGCGTGCGGGAATTTCTGGCACACGGGCCTCTTGGCTTTCCTGTGGTGGATGTGGCGGTAACTTTGACTAACGGTTCATACCACAACGTTGATAGTTCCGAACAAGCCTTTAAGCAAGCCGCCCGATTAGCAATGCAAACGGGAATACCCCAAGCGCAACCCACCTTATTAGAACCGATTCTGCGAATAGAAGTGACAACACCGAGCGAATTTACCTCCAAAGTGTTGCAACTGCTGAGTGGTAGACGGGGACAAATTTTAGGCTATGAAGGTAGAAACGATTGGCAAGGCTGGGATAATGTAGTTGCATACTTGCCACAAGCAGAGATGCAAGACTTTATTGTAGAGTTGCGATCGCTCACCTTAGGCGTTGGTTCTTTCCACTGGCAGTATGACCATTTGCAGGAAGTACCAGAAAAACTCGCCGAACGTGTCTTAGCTGGCAATGGCAATGGCGGTAACGGTAACGGCAAGTAATTTTAGATTTTGGATTTTTGATTAATCTAAAATTAACCCTAGCCCGAAACTAAAAGTTTCGGGCTAATAACTAGTTTCCAATCAATCGTTGTTAGTCTATGTCTTCTTCGGTAAGACCTGCATCCTTGAGTAGTCCTTTGAGTGTTCCAATCGGTAAATCGCAATTACCATGAACAGGAATAGAGAGAATAACACCTTCCTTGGCATAAATATGGTGACTTCCAGTAATCCGTTTCAGGTTCCAGCCATACCGTTCAACGATTTTACATAAGGCTTTGCCGGAAACAGATTTCATAGGGATAGTTCAATCAGCTGTTTATCGGGTTCAAGTTCTTCCTGCTGGCTAGCAACTTCAAGCCAACCCTGGATTGCATCTTTAAGCATTTCTAACAGGTCTTCGTAGCTTTCTCCCCAAGTATGACATCCTGGTAAAGCCGGTACAGAAGCACACCAAACACCGTCTTCTTGCCAGATAACCGCCTTAATTTTCATAATAAATTTGTTGTATTCTCGTGTTGTAAATCTTAGCGTAACTACATTTTATAGTTGCGTAGACGCCCGACGTAGGCATCGCTCACCTTAGGCGTTGGTTCCTTCCACTGGCAGTATGACCATTTTAGTCCAAATTAATCCATTTAAATCCATAACTATTTATTAATATTTTTCTAACAGAGAATCTACAAATATAGTTTTCCCAGAAATATAGCTCAAGTAACAGCATTTACTTTTTGCAAATATCATCAAAAATTTGACAGCCCAGGATTTTTCCTTGCTACGATAGTCGGTTCTTCAGTTACTTTTATGGAGAATTAATACTAAAATGCCAGTTTAATAAACTGCGTAATCGAAAATTGCTAAAGTTACGAAAGCCATATCCAAGCCTTTTAATTAACTTAAGTTTATTATTAAT
>JAHHHB010000072.1 GCA_019359545.1 Desmonostoc geniculatum HA4340-LM1
ACTAGATATTAGTTCTGGATCTGAGCAAGAAGAGGAAGAGCCACAAGATTGAATTCCCACATTATTCGCGATGGAACCTCGCGAATAATGTTTCTTCGCTTATTTTTGCCAAATTGGGATGCTCCCAGCACTAGAGTATAAAACATCAAAAATTGCGTCGGTGTAACCTGGAATTTCAGGATATACCGACGTTTCTCAGTAATATAATGTCTTCAAATCCCTGGAATTGAGCTAAGTCGGGGTTGGTAATGCAATACATTATCATTCACCCTGTGACTGGCCCATTTCCTGCACGCTCACCTAACTGCCTAACTAAAGCAATAAGTTCGGAGGTAGGTACATCTTTTTTACAAACATCATCAAAGCTGGACATTTTTTTTGTCTCGTGAAAACTCACATCCTCTACTGAAGAATAAGCAAGGATTTGAGTGTTCGGAGATATAGCTTTGATTTGACTAGATGCACTCCAGCCATCCATGACTGGCATCTGTAAGTCTAGAACAATCACATCAGGCTGCCAAAGTTTAACCATTTCTATAGCTTCTTGACCATTACTGGCTAAGCCTACTACTTGGATATTTTCCTGACAAGAAAAAGCCAATTGTAAGGTTAAACGAGTAAGTTCGTGGTCGTCAACTACAAGAAGGCGCAAGGTAGAAAACTCACAGGATAACATTAACATTGAGGGAAAAGACAAAATTATTTACAATAACCCCTCTAGTTTATGGGAATAAGTGCCAGCGCTTACTCTATCCTATGGTTGAATAACTTGTATAAACCTATGACAAATAACTTAGATAACTTTTCAAAAAATTAAAATTTTCTGAAAAAAACCTAAGTTGATCGACTTGTCAAGGTATATGGAACTTATTTTTTAATCAATCAGGTTTGAGGCTACACCAGTTGAGCGTAATGCCATATTTATGAGAGTTTTTTGGGAATTGGCTTCTGGAGAATCGTCATAGGGACGGCGTTGAATGTAAGTGCCATTAGCTTGTAATTCCCAAGCTTGACGATTATCTGCGAGCATAATTCCCAGGATTTCTTGCAAATCTTTAGCAATATCTGGGTCTTTGATTGGGGTAATTACTTCTACTCGCCGATCTAAGTTGCGACGCATCCAGTCGGCACTGCCGATATAAATTTCCTCTTGTGTGTTGTTATGAAAATAAAAAATCCGAGAGTGTTCTAAAAAGCGACCGATAATGCTGATTATGTGAATGTTTTCACTAATGTCTTTGAGTCCAGGACGTAAACAGCAAACGCCCCTGATAATTAAATCGATTTGCACTCCGGCGCGGGAAGCTTCATATAAAGTGGCGATAATTTCGGGATCGACTAGGGAATTCATTTTGGCAACAATGCGCCCAGAAAAGCCATTTTGAACATTTTCGATTTCGCGGCGAATGAGTACCAAAAAGCGATCGCGCATATTCACAGGTGCAACCAGTAACTCTCGATAAGACTTTTGCAGAGAGTAGCCTGTCAAGAAATTAAATAAATCTGTGATGTCGGCACCCAATTCTTCACGGCAACTAAATAATCCCAAGTCTGTATACAGTCGTGCAGTTTTCTGGTTATAATTACCAGTCCCAATATGTACATAGCGACGTATGCGGTCTTTTTCTCGCCGGACTACCATCACGGTTTTACTATGGGTTTTCAGCCCCACTAAACCATAGACAACATGAACTCCAACTCTTTCTAGTCGTCTTGCCCAGTAAATATTATTTTCTTCATCAAACCGCGCTTTTAATTCCACCAGCACAGATACCTGCTTGCCATTTTCGGCAGCGGCGATTAATGCGTTGACGATAGGTGAGTCGCCGGAAGTCCGGTACAGAGTCATCTTGATGGCTAACACATTCGGATCGTAAGCGGCGTAAGTAATAAAACGCACCACTGAGGCGGAAAAAGATTGATAGGGATGGTGTACTAACAAATCTTTTTCACGAATTACCGAAAAAAAGTCTTTTCCTTCGTCTGTTTCTAGTGCATCTGGGTCTAAACTCGGTTCTCTCAACCTTTGCAGACGCGCTGGTACAACAGATTGACGTGGTGGATCTTTGAGTTCTGGTAGTGGCAAGGACATAAAATACATTAAATCCCGCAGTCCTACAAGACCATCTACTTCGTAAACATCACTGTCTGTTAATTCTAAATCTTGTAATAAACGCGATCGCACTGGTTCTGGTGTTTGGGATTGAATTTCTAGCCTGACAGGACTTCCACCCAAACGCCGTTTTCGCAATTCTTGTTCGATCGCTAATAATAAATCATCTGCTTCATCTTCTTCTAAAACTAAATCAGCGTCGCGGGTGATGCGGAACGGGTGATATTCTTGAATATTCATCCCTGGAAATAACGATTCCAAGTTATGAGCGATCGCTTGTTCTAAAGGTACCCCAACCCAGTGAATCGGTTTTTCATTATCTGGGGTTGCCAACTCACGAGGTATCGGTAAAAATCGCGGTAGAACATTAGGGACTTTGACTCTGGCAAAGAGTTCTTCTTCGGTGTCTGGATTTTTGACCACAACTGCCAAATTCAGACTGAGATTAGAAATAAAAGGAAACGGATGACTCGGATCAACAGCCAACGGAGTCAAAACTGGAAAAACTTGTTCTTCAAAATAGCTGTTGAGATGATTCCGCTGTGTCTGATTTAAATCTATATAATTCAGGATATGGATGCCGTGATTTGCTAATAGCGGTCGAAGCACTTGCTCAAAATGTTGATGCTGTTTCTTGACCTGGGGAATCAGAGTAGACCGAATATCGTCTAGCTGTTGTTGTGGTGTGCGACCATCGGGAGTTAACAGGCTGACTTTCGCTTCTACTTGTTGCTTTAAACCAGCAACCCGCACCATGAAAAACTCATCTAAATTAGAACAGAAGATTGCTAAAAACTTGAGACGTTCGAGAAGAGGGGTGCGATCGTCACAGGCTTCATGTAAAACCCTGCCATTAAACTCTAACCAGCTTAACTCTCGGTTAAGATAATATTGTGGATCGTTAAGATTGATGGGAGTAGTGCTTTTTTTTGACTTAGCCATAATGACCTCAGGGCAGGCAGATGTAGCCATTTAACTTGGGGACAATAAACATAGTAAGTTAAATGGTGCTTGAGCGTGACGCTAAAGCAACAGTTAGTTATAGGTGCGTTTTATAGCTGCTTTCAATTATTTTAAATATTATGTTTTTCGTAGGGGCGCACAGCTGTGCATTGGTGTCAACTTAAGCTCAAATGCTTATCTCACAGACGTTTTACCCCCCTTAATCCCCCCTTACAAAGGGGGGAAAAATGCAGTTCCCTCCCCTTTATAAGGGGAGGGTTAGGGTGGGGTAACGCGTTGAGTGATGGTGAGTGAGTGAACTCAATATCACGTCTTCGTAAGGGTTTCACGTTAAGTTGACACCAATGACACCTGTGCGCCCCTACAACGTTATGTATAAGAATGCAAATCATTGCCCACAGCATATTACCCATAAAGATGCACTGAAGATTTAGCAAAGATATGACATGGGCATTTCTGAAAATTTTTGATTAATTATTAAATATAGTTTACATAGATTTTTGGTATTGGAAGCAGTCTAAAGCCGCACTTGCGATGCTTTTTATATTAGTGTTTTCCAATACAAATTTTTGTAAGCATTACCACAACTACTATACAGATATTGACTAAGCACAAACTCTGCTGCATCTCTATTTTTCAAATATTAATGGTGTTGCTCAGAATTCACCTAGCAATTTTATCTATTAAATTTTTTAATTTATCACCGCTAAAATTTTGATAAAATTCAGTGTTATCACTGAGAATTTTCTTGGAAGCAATGGTTATATTGAAAACGCAAAGATAAACAACACGAGGAGTTTGTTAATCATGAAAATTTCTGCAATTCTCAAAGGCAGCGTTTGTGTATTAGGTTTGGTTGGCGTTGGTAATTTCTTTGCGGCACCTGCAAATGCAGGAGATGCTGCTGCTCGTGGTGCAGTTACAATTGTTAGACCATCAGGTTCTTCTATCAGCATCAGTGCTGAGTTAACTGCACCTACTTCTGCGTATTTTACTGGACCAGCATTAGTTGTTACACCTGCATATAGTGGTACTGCGGGTGGAAACGATGAACTAGTAGATAGTCTCGAAATCGATCCAGGTGCAGTTGTAAACCTAGTATCACCACCTAGTTCTACAATCGAAGCAGCTATTGCAGCACAGATTGATGCCCAAGCTTTTGCAGACGTTCAAGACCTAGCAGCTCTTGTCAGAGCAGCTAGTGTTAATGGCGGTCTGGAATAGACTGATTGTTAGCTGACAGAAAATCAGGATAGTGTAAAAAGCGATCTAGTTTTAGCCTAGATGTTTTCACACCTTGCATTGATTTTCAATATCTTTTTGGGTATTGTTTGAGAAAATTTTGCCATCAGTTGAGACGAAACAGCTACGACTATCTCCATGCTGGGCATTTGGATCAAAATATTCGGTAATACGCGAATCAATTCTTCGACTGACTCTCCTTTACCTATATCCATAGTTTTGATAGGGGATAAAGTAGAGAGCGACTGAGACGTAAAAGATTGAATAAAAAAGTACAGCCCCTTGAATGTAATTGAGGGGCAGTATTTCCAAACTTATCCACTATATTACCATATAAACCCGGTTTCTTGAAGAAATCGGGCTTTTGATGTTGTTTAAATAGATACTTTACGAAATCTTTTTAATTAGCCAATAGATAAAAGGCGCAAGGCAAAAGGCAGAAGCTAGAAGGCAATAGGCACAAGACAATAACACAATAATTACTCTTGTTCTTTGGCCTTTGTACTTTGCCTTTATTTACTAAGTGTCAATACTTATACCAAATTTTAGTAGTCTAGCAACCAAATTTTCTGAGAAGTTACCGCTATATTGCTCATGCCAATCTAAAAAAGCATGAGGAATAAATTAATCATGTATAGCGTGTTTCGTCAATTGCCTGTAACTATCAAAAAAACCATTTGCTTGCTGGGTTTTATCAGCGTAGGTAATTTTATTGCAATGCCTGTACATGCACAACAAGCTGTGGCGCGTGGCGCTATTTCCATAGTTTCGCCTTCCGGCGCTTATCAAAGTGTTAGTGGTGAACTGTCCTTACCTGTTAGTAATAATTTTTTAAATCCCGGCACAAACACGACTCTAACAATAACCCCTACTTTGGCAAATATTGGAGCAACTAATCAAAGAATAACTTCTTTATCTCTGACAGTAGGCACAGCCAATGAAATAATCACAAATAATAACAATTCGTTTTTGAATCCAACTTTACAAACAGTCAATAATCAAACATCAATTCCCGATACAGCATCTCTGATTCAGACAATCAACAGTACCAATGGCTTAGGGGCTTTAGAATAGTTGAAAAAACTATAAAAATGATTTGATTTATGAAAAAATCTAAGTACCTGTAGGGGAGCCAGTGCGTTGCGGAGGTTCCCGACGCTCGATGACTCGCTCTAAGCGAAGCCATGCCGAAGGCTTTACACTGAGCTATCCGTTGTAGCAACTGGCGTTGTGTTATGGCGTAGCCTAACGCACCTAAATCGTTAACTGGTGCGTTACGCCGAAGGCTAACGCACCCTACGCGTATTTCAAAAATCAAATATGAGTCCTAGAGTTATAGTGATTGTTTGTACGCAATAAAATAGTAGTCTTAATATATTCTTTAATTAAATAATTCAGAGTAAATATTTCTCATTTTCACTTGCCTATTGACTCTTGTGTTTAAAATCGATAACCACCTTGAATTTGCAGTTCTAATCCATTTTTTCCCGTACCAATTTTAGATTCTATAAAAACGTTATTATCGGTGAAGTTATATCTAAAAATAGCTCCGTAGTTTAATCCAGATAATCGGGTATTTAAACCTACATTCCTGGTAGAATAATTTTTAATATAAGCTCCAAGAGATAAATTTTTACCGAGTCTTTGCAAACCTTGTAACTCATAAAAAAGACTTTTACCGAACTCTAGATTGGTATTAATATTCAAACCTGTACTAGTACTCAGATCACCACTAAACAGTGCTAAAAAATCACCATTGCTATTATCTTGAATAAAAGCTATTGCAGGCGCTAAAGAAAAACTGAGATTTTTTTCTTGGCGATTAAAATAATAGCTTAATACAGCAGTAAAAGGATTATTGCTATTTGATGCACTATTCCAGTCAATTTTCAATGATGGTATGTGAGTATTGATAGCTACAGGTTTTTTATTTGAGTTTAACTGGACATGAGTTTTAATATAGTTAACCAGAATACTGGCATATATGCCCACAGATGGTTCTTCTAACCCTAAATTATTATTAGAAACTCCAGGCGCTGAGTTGGCATCTATATTAAACCAAGTTCCCAAATTAGCGCTATAGTTTAAATCCCCAGCAGAACCCGCAGCTAATAATTCGACTGAAGGTAAAGATAGATAACCATCAAAGCTTTTAAAACTCACACCTATGCGATCAACTCTGGTGAGTTCAAAATAATCGAATGCTAAATCAAATGTCCGGACTGGAATTGGTACTATAGTGTTATCTTCCGAATTAAATCGTTGTACAAATTGTTGCCCTTGGGAGTTAGTCAAAATAACTTCAGCGCCGCTAGATTCATTAATAGGATTAATATCAGTATTAGTCAAAGGTATTTGATTTCCTATGAAAGTCAGAGGGCCAAATCTTTCATTAGAAAGTCTGAGGGTTGAAAAAAATGTATCACCTGGATCTAAAAGTTCAATATCTCTTTGTAAAAATTGCACTGCGCGTTTGTGATTTCCTGTTCTCAGTTCCAAAATACTAGAATTACTGGGAGTGATTTTACTCTGAAGTGTGATATTTCCAGATAGTTGTTCTAGATCGCTGACTGCATTAGAATAGGCTAAAGTTCGATTCAGTCTGTTGTTAATTTGTCTTCTTTGATTTGGTGTAGACTTTGTATTTAATTCAACAAAACTTTCACCGTTTTTAAAGCTTTGTCGTGCTTCTGCTAAACTTTCATTAATATTATCTATTTTAATGAATTCAAATATTCCACCTAATGCCAGTCCTAAAGTAGAGTTAACTGTTTGTATACTATCAATACTGAAGTCACTTAAATTAGCTGTAATAGACAATCCTGGGCTAGAAAAAATATTAGAATAACTGGCACTAATTTTTTCTTGGTCGTATTGAACAATGGTACGGTTATGAGGATAGTTAACATATAATCTGTGCCAATTAGAAGTTTTTTGTGTCTGGGATAAAGTTTCAAATATGGGGTCTCTTTTGCCGAAAGATACCCAAGATAAAGAATTTAAATAAGACAAGTCTCTCTCAAGTGGCGTTAAGTAAGGATTAACTGTTATATTCAATAAATCAAAATTATCAAATTCGCCTCTCTGGGCAATTTTAATACCTGGTAATGAAGAGACAGGAGCAGTAAAACCAAAACCTTCACCTGTCAAGATATCGCCCCACAAAATACCAGTTGCTTCTAGAACACGATCGGGAATAATTTCGCCTAGTTCAAGTTTAACGCTTCCCCCATTTAGTAAAGGTTTTAAATTTGTGGTAGGAAAAGCTTGTAGAATTTTAGGTGTATTAGTAGCATCTAATAAATCAAATAAAGCTGCGCCACCATCATTACTAAAAGTGGAACCGCTACCAATAATTGGTGTAGTACTTTCCAGAACTGTGACATTAGGATCGTTCAGATTAATTCCGCTATTAATTATCACTCTACCAGCAGGTATACCTTCAGGATTAATTAGTTGTCCTGCTATAGAAAGTATAGAAAAATCTTGAATTTCAGCTCCGCCGGTTAAGTCATCAAAATTCACAGGTAAAGTACTAATATTTTGCAATCCCCAAAATCCTTGGGTTGATGTCATATTTTGGGTAGTGTAAGTTTCAGAAGCTCTACCTTGGGCAAGAATACCTAGTTGTGTACCTTTAGTCTCAATCACTAATCTATTTTTATCGAGAACCCAGTAAAACTGATCGGATTCAGGAAATTTTCCATAGGTGAATTTATCAATAAAGTCATTGTCTCCAGAAAATCTGATATTTAAATCTGTATCTATATAATTTTCGTCTTCATTTGGTTTAAATAATTGAGGTTTAAAAGTTAGGTTATCTGTTGGATTAACAATCCAATAATACCTATTAGCACTTGCAGTCAGAGCATCAAGAATGATTTTCTTTTGGATTACTTGTTGTTCCTTTTTTGTTCGACGTAGTTTTTGTATTAGTAATTGTTGCTGGAGTGTATATGGTTTTACCTCATTTGAATTTGATGGTTTAATTGTATCTGGTTCAGGTTTTTCTTCATCTTCTTCAGGTGGCTTGGGAGGTTTGTCTTTATATTCTTCAATTGGTATAATGTCAGCTATGGTGAATCTGCGTAACTGTTTTGGCTTCTCTAAGTTAGCGTTAGCATTTTTTAAAGCCTGTTTTATAAGTTCTTGATTTTGGGATTTATTTATTTTATCCGACTTATTACTAGCGATGAAATCAACATTATTTTGGCTGTTCAAGTCTAAGGCGATCGCAGATACTTCAATTAATACAATTTTGCATAAAATTGTTGAAGATAACAAACATAGCCCAATGATTTTTGCGTTGTTTTTGAATCTCCTTAGGGAGATATTGATAACTGTCGGACTTGATATTTTTAAGATTTTCACAATAAACAATGTGGGTAGTTTAAACTGTTTTAGCTGGGCGAATGTCTGATATTAATCATTGTTTAATACTTGAAATTCGGTTTTATTCTTGATTTATTTGATTCGATGGATTCAACAGTGTTTAGTAAATATAGATAGTCGAAAAAAATTTGATTTCTTATCCTGCCCGCAAAGAATAAAATAGGATTAAGCAGATTTACTGCAACAAGAGTCTAATTCTTGAGCAAAAATTCAACCTCAGCGAAATCACCACAACTCAAAAATTGAGCTATTATTTAGCCGTATAAATACGTAATGTGAGGATATTCAATCAAAAAAATGGAGTAAAAAATATGTTTCAGGCTACTCGCCGCCGTCTGGCAATTTGGTACACCACCGTAACTGCCGTATTACTACTACTGTTTGCTAGCGGCGTTTATTTATACGTCCGTAGTACACTGATTGAGCGGATTGACGATACCCTTAACCATGTGGTGGAAATAGTAGAGCGATGTCTAACAACAAATCCATGTGCATCTAGACTCATAGTTGAGCCACTCAATTCCGGCGCTGATAAATTTCTCATTAATGTAGAGGCGAGTTTTCCTGAGAATGGCGACAGCGTAGAAGATGACCATATCGACCTAGAATGGTTTAGTCCGAATGGTGAATTAGTTTGGTCAACACTATCTGAACCCTTAAATATTCCCATTCGTGCCAACCGCACTGGTGAAACTGTGCGTGTAGTCAAGGGAGAGAGAGGGAGAGGGGGAGAGGGGGAGATGGGGAGATGGGGAGATAAGAAACTTCCTACTCCTGACTCAGCACTGGGCACTGGGCACTCAGCACTCTTATTGCGACAAGTCACACAACGAGTAGAAGTCGGACGGCAAGTATTAGGATATCTGCGTGTTAGCCATCCTTGGTTTGAAGTGACTAAGCCCAGTCGCCAATTAATTTTTGATTTGGCGCTGGGTATTGGGTTAATGCTGATTTCTGTGGCTGCAAGTGGCTGGTTTCTTTCAGGTAAAGCTATGGAACCAGTGGGCGAGTCTTACCAACGCCTCAAGCAATTTACTGCTGATGCTTCTCATGAACTGAGAAGTCCCATTACTTTGATTCAAACTAATGTCCAAGTCGCTCTTGCTGACTTGGAGTTAGCAGAAGCAGAAACCACTACTTCTGTGCAATATCGCCAACAGTTAAAGATGGTGGAACGGTTAACGCAGCGTTTGGGTAGGTTAGTCAATGATTTACTATTCCTAGCAAGACAAGATAGTGGTATCAGCAAAGATGCCTTTGCACGTTGTCCCTTGGATGCTTTGCTGATGGAAGTGGTTGAAGAACAACAATTGTTATTTCCTGAAAAACAAATTGCCTTGACTCTACACTTAGTCGATCCTCCCGCCTCGGAAACTAACCCGAAATTACTGGAAAATTGGTTTACCCTTGTGGGCAATTGGGATCAACTGGTGCGACTGTTCACAAATTTGATTGCGAATGCCTTGCATTACACACCAGCAGGTGGACAGGTGAAAGTAGAGTTGGCGCGGATAGAGGGAATAAATCGTGTTTCTGTTTCTGGGCGACGTTACAGCAGTGGCCATTTGCAAATTAAAGTTAGTGATACTGGAGTTGGAATTCCAGCAGAGGCGCTACCACGGTTATTCGATCGCTTTTATCGGGTAGATCCGGCACGCACTCATAGTGCTGGGAGTACTGCTTGCGCTAGTGTTACAGGTTCAGGATTGGGATTAGCGATCGCTGCTGCTATTGTCGAACATCACCAGGGTCATATTCAAGTCGAAAGCACCCAAAGCATTGGTACTACGTTCACTGTGACTTTACCAATAACTCTTGAGTCTTGAAGAAGAATTCAGAATTCAGAATGGGCTACGCCCCGCTGCGCTCACAGAAGTAAAACAGACTTGAGTAGATGCAGGGAATAGAGAATCAGGCTTTTCGAGTTGGGGGCGAGTTTTTTCACACAATTAAGTGGGAGTCCTATATTGTTTCCTGTAGCAGATGTTAATGTTTAGCTTTTTTACTAGCAGCATATCGGGAAACAAGATAAATTGACTAACACAAAAATGTCCGTAATCAAAAGCTATAGACATATTGAATAATATAGCTTTTCAGTCTTAAGAATTAAATATTATGTCTAAATATATATGTTTTTCAAGTCTAGAGTTAGATGTAAAAAACAAAGTTCATTGCTAAATTAAGAATGTAATTCAAGAACTCAAAAGTCAAAATTCGGCATTCAGAATACTTAAACAACTAGGATTACATGCCAAATGAATATACTAATCTTCTTAAAATTCTGAATTCTGAGTTCTGAATTCTTAGCATTCTAAGATTTTACCAGGAGTTAATAATGGTTAATAATTCTCACAATTTTCGCAAATCCGCTGAATTATTGGGTGCTATTTGCGGAGGACTACTGATTACCCTGCCAGCAATTCCTCAAGCAGTAGCACAACAATCTACTCCCCGGGTTAACCCTTGTCCTAGTATTTTCTACGAAGAACCACATAACTCTCGCGTTGTGGTACCACAAGGATGTCCTCCCAATGCGCTAACTCAAAGACTAGCAGCCCAAGGGCTTCTTCCCACCCCTGGAACTCCATCACCAGAACAAGCAAGGTTAGGTGTGGGCGGTGAAGCACCTCCAGAATCAGGCGCAATACCACCACGCCCAGTTCCCCCAGTGGAGGGGCAAGTACCACCAGAAGCAGGTGCTAGACCAGCGCTACAACGACCACAAGCTCCCAGCGCTAGAATCGCACTAGCAAATGGTAGAGTTAATATCAGATTGGTCAATGACACTGCGGCTAATATAACTTACCAAGTCATCGGCGATACGGCACCGCGATCGCTACAAGGAAAATCAGATGTCACACTCCAAGGTTTAAGCGCACCAGTAACAGTAACATTTGAACGAGAAGATGGTGGACAACTGACTGTAACACCACAACCCTCATCAGAACCAGGAAGCTTGGAAGTTACATTTAACGAAGCGACTGATGCAGCCCAAGGCAGAAGTGCTATGAGGATTGAACCAAGCGGTTCAGTATTCTTGAATTAGTAGGGTAGGAAATTAGTAGGGTAGCACAGCTGTGCTACCCTACTACGTGTTTCATTCAAAAGATTTCCAGTGTCGTATTTCTACTTCTTGAGCATTTTTGTTAGCCTATCCAGCAATAGCAGTTCTTGTTTGCTATCTTCCAATGTTCGCGCCAGTATAATCGCCCTTTCGTAAAAATTACGGGCAGTTGGATAATTACCTATCTGTTCGTATAATTGACCGTAAGATTCAAAAGATTTTAATTCTTCTCGCGTATTTTGTAATTCTTTAGCGACTACTAAACGCTCCTCTAGTAAATCAAAAGCACGTTCGTGGCGTCCTACAGCGCTGTGAGCTGTAACTAAACCATCAATTGCCCGTAATTCGTTAGTGCGATCGCGGTTAATTTTAGCTATCTGCATTGCTGCACCATAAGTACCAATGGTGTCTTGATAATTTCCCGATGCTAGATAAGCATCACCTAAATTATTTAAGGTATTTGCTTCACCAATAACATTACCAGTTTGACGCCGAAAAATTAAGGCATTTTCATATAATTTAATTGCTTTGTTGTAATCTCCCAACCTGGCTGTTACTAGTCCCAAATTACTCAGAGATAGTCCTTCACCTTCAAGATTTTTGACATTGTGAGCAATTTCAAGTGCCTCTTGGGCAGTTTTGCCAGCAGCACTAAATTCTCCTTCTTGGAGCAAAAATGTAGCAATATTATTCAGCACAAAAATCTGAGCTTGGAAGTCTTTAGTATCACGAGCGATCGCTAATCCTCGTCGTAAAGCATCTTCGGCTTCTTTTAAACTACCTAATTGGATATAAGCCTTAGCAAGCAAATTATAAGTCAAACCTTGGGCTTTCAGGTCACCGATTGAGTGATACAGTTCTAGCGCCCGCAAGCAAGAAGCAATTGTTTTGTTGGCATATCCTGAGGCATATTGTTGTTCGCCGATACGCAGCAAACTGTCTGCTTCATCTCTTGATTGTCGCCCCACGGAATTATTTAAAGGGCGGTGGAGTTGTTCGGTAATATCAACTGCACCCGCCGAAGAAGGAGTCAGCAGAAAAGTAAAGAGTAAAAAGCTGTGCAAAATTACCTGGCGATGAAAAATTCCAGTTACATCAACTAAGTCTACCTTGGGCTTTGGAAATACAAGCTGTTGTCTCATAAAACTTATACCAATTTTGGATTTTAGATTTGGGATTTTGAATTAAAAGCCTTTGCTACGAAGGTGTTCTAAGAATTTCAAACAATACTTGCTATCCCAATTTGGTATTACCCATCGAGTTGCAGGCTTAAGTAGAAGGTCTAAAGTGAAGTTTTAATTTTAAATTGAAGACATTTGTTAACCGTATTTATACGTAAGCTAAACTTGACCGAAATCTTCACCAAGATAAATAGCACGAATATCTGTGGGTAATTTGTCCTCTAGCATACGATAGCCTTCCTGGAGAAAATTGGCTACTTCGTGAGGAGCGATCGCTTCTCCTTCAGCTTGCAGATAAGCAGCAATTCTAGTGTCACTCCAATGGAAAGTTTGAGACATCAACACAATTAAGCGCAGAATCGGAGGTAATTGGTCTAATGCTTGTTCTATGTAGCACCATAGCGGCGGCGAAGTGGCCTCTAGAGAATAATGAATTGCTTCTGTGGGTGGTAGTTTCAGCTCGTTAATACAGAAAGCAGTCATATTAATTAACCAATTTTGCATAGTTAAGGTTTCTTCACTCGATTCACCACGAGTTAAATTTAGTCCACCGAGTTCGTAGTAGATATGTCGCCAAGTGAGGGCAAACAGATAATCTGCTTGTACAGGCGATCGCGCCGAATGCCGAATTAAGGTATAGACTATGGGACTATAGCGGCAAAAAATCACCGTGAAGTACTTGCCAGCATCAGGATACTGCTGAAACAGAGTCAGTAATTCATCGTCACTGTGATGAAACAGAGACTTAACTAGAGGGTGATTAGCTTCAGGAAAAGAAGGAATTTGCATCAGTCTTGGGATTGATAGTTGTTAAAATAATTTTGGCAATTGCACTCTTGTAGTTAATCGCATAATATCTTGGTGTTGCTCAATTTGAGCCTCAGACTCAGACTAGTTAAATATTGATAAACTAAGAACAAGGACTTAATTTTAGTCTTGGTGGACAATCATAAAAGCCTTTCCCTTATAGAATCCTTATTTGTTCATGGTTATAGCAGTTAGCGTGATATCATTCCTCTTGAGTCCCCTTACTTTAGGCTCCTTTTTGCCCTCCCTGCCTTTGGATAGCATCTTTTCCACCCAAGGCATTATGGTAATGCTGTTGGCGGCTTACGCTGGTGCTATGTGGATGTTTCTCACCAGTGCGCCAAAAGTACACACTGTGATGGTGTCAGATTTAGAGATTGCTCGACAGTTGTATGAAGGGCTGCTAGATTTGCCAGCAGCTGAAGTTCCTCTGCACTACTACTACAACTACGAACAAACTATAGGCGCAACTGGAATCGATCCGCTGTATATGTCTACCGGGCCGAGCTTGTCTAGCAAAATGATGAATAATGCTAGCGAAGGGCTGTGGTATCAATTGAAAAAAAATACCCAGCTACACGTCATTACTGGCGCAAGTTTAGGTAGCAAAAATCAGCAACGTCACGTCTGCTTTGACCACGAATGTCTGGAAATGATTTTAATGCGAGTGGAAGTGCGCGGTTTGAAATTCAAGATTCGTAACCAGAAGCCCCTGAATTTTTTGGTCAAAGACTATGAAGGGCGCGTTATAGAACTGGCTGAAGTCGCGAATTAATTCTGAAGATTTCAGATGATTTGAGGTTGGGTGGAGCGATCGCTTCACCGAATATTTATTTATCTGTATATCACCAAACTGCAATTTGCTGTATTGATGGCATTCTGATTTCAAATTGGTATTATATCATGCCCTGGTAATCACTTTTCATTAAAATCTCTCCGTGTAAGAGCGTCCCCGCGTCAGCCTAAATCATAAGTCTTTTACCGGACATGATATTACTAGAACTTACGCAAAAATGACGTAAAACCCTTGATTTACTGTAGGGGCAATTCATGAATTGCCCCTACATTTCGTACTGGATGCGTAAGCCCTAATTACTTCTGAATTCTGGTCTCACAAAGGACTAATGATAAAGGCTGAAGAACTTATGCATCATCCTCCAGCCTTTAGACTTTAGACTTTAAACAGTCGTGATGTCTTTTTCTTTTTCTGCCAGTAACTCATCTATTTTGGCAGTGTACTTGTTTGTCAGTTTTTGCAGTTTGTCTTGCTGATCTCGTGCTTCATCTTCGGAAATTTCTGTGTTTTTTTCCTGTTTGCGAATCGAGTCTATGGCATCACGACGAATGTTGCGAATGCTAATGCGACCTTCTTCAGCATACTTAGCAGCAAGTTTGACTAGTTCTTTCCGGCGATCGCTTGTCAAAGGCGGAATATTCAGCCGAATTACGGTACCATCGTTGCTGGGGGTTAATCCCACATCGGAAAGAGAAATCGCCTTTTCAATGATGTTTAAACTGCTGCGATCGTAAGGTTGAATGAGGATCGTTGTCGCATCTGGTGTGCTAATGTTTGCCAGTGATTTTAGGCCTGTAGGCGAACCGTAGTAGTCCACCAAGACTTTATCTAATAAACTCGCATTGGCGCGGCCAGTGCGAATTGTATTAAAAGCTCGTTGAGTCGACTCAACGGTTTTTTGCATCGTACTCTCAGCTTCAGCTAATTTCACAAGAACCTCCCACAAGGGTGCCGATGGTTTCTCCCATGACTGCTCGGTGGATGTTACCTCGCACCGTTAGGTCAAATACCAAAATTGGGATATTATTTTCTTTACACAAGGCAATCGCAGTACTATCCATTACCCGCAAATCATGAGCCAAAACGTGCGCGTAGGTGAGGGTGTTATAACGCTTGGCGTCAGGATGAATATGAGGATCGGCATCGTATATTCCGTCTACCTTGGTGGCTTTAAAAATCACTTCGGCATCAATTTCTGCGGCTCTTAATGCCGCAGTGGTGTCTGTGGTAAAAAAGGGATTTCCAGAACCAGCACCAAAAATTACCACCCGTCCTTTTTCAAGATGACGGATGGCACGACGACGAATATACGGTTCCGCTAATTCTTGCATAGCGATCGCAGTTTGCACACGCGTTTGCACTCCTATTCTCTCCAGCGAATCTTGCAGCGTCATGGCATTCATTACCGTGGCAATCATTCCTACATAGTCAGCGGTTGCCCTATCCATCCCTGCCGATGCTGCTTTGACGCCACGAAAAATATTGCCGCCGCCAACAACGATGGCAATTTGAGACCCAGTGGCTACCACCTCTGCTATTTCCTGGGCTATTTCTTTCACCACTTCTGGATCGATGCCATAGCCCATGTTACCCATTAAAGCTTCACCGCTCAGTTTGAGTAAAACCCGTCGGTAATTCGTTCCCATGAAGTTACGCTTTATCAAAAAAGTTGCAATTGCCTCCAATTTAAGATAGCAGTTACAGGGACTATCTTTGTCTAGTTACGCCAAATCAATGTAGTACCTGTTGGTTCTGTTTGTGGTATTGCTATTTCTTGACCCGCAAACAAACAGGCGATCGCAGTTTTTAAATAATCCTCTCCCACAGATGATGGGTTTTGGGGGCGATCGTCAATTTGACCTTTATAGCGTACTACACCAGTACTATCTATCAAAAAAGCCATTGGTGTTTTTATAGCCCCAAAACTGCGGGTTACATCTTGGGTTGGGTCCCACAAGTAAGGGAAGTTCAACTCGTGATGCTGGGCAAAAGCTTTCATATTTTCAAAGGTTGAGCCTGAGTCGCTACCATTCATGCCAATCAGGGTAAAGCTTGAAAGAGCAAATTCGGCTTGAATATTTTTGAGTCTGTCTAGATATAACTCTACATAAGGACAGTGGTTACATATGAAAACGACGCCGACTGCCCGGAACTTCTCAAGATAACGGCTAAGATGGTGTACTTGACCATCAATTCCTGGGAGTTCAAAATCTGGTGCGTAACTACCGATGGGAGTATCAATTGTTTCTAGTATATTCATGTTTTCTGGCTCGCAGAACTAGGAACAAGAAAAATATTGTCAAATTCAGCGTCAGTTTCCAGTTGCAAACCACCCCTTAGCCGATGCCTCATGTTCAACAATTTTATGAACGAAGTTGGCGATCGTAAATTGTGAAACTACTGAATCTAGCACTAATGTTAATTCCATCACATCTACAATAGTATTTTGGTTGTATATGTTTTTTAGTAAGCAATAAGCAATGTTACTACATTTTAAGTATCATAAGTAGCATATTATCAAACTTCAAGAATAACATTACAGTATAACTGTGTGCCAACATGGCGAAAATCTGATTCAGATGACAGAAGCTTTGGTTTCTAATACTGCCATAATCTAAGTTGTGACTAAATTACCTCTATCAATAAGATAAAGACTGCCTATGCTAGATAAAACTATTAGCATAAAGCTAGTATTAAATGCCTATAAGCTTTGGTGGTGTATGTCTAATTTATCACCAGAGCAAAGGATTTAATTTGAAAATCTGATAAATTTTAGGCAAAATCAAAATAATTTTGCTTCAGTTTGCTGCTGAAAATCTTATATTGTATTCATTAAATTTCCTATGACAACCTCAAGTTCCAAAACAGCGCTTACGTCTACAAAAACCTGGATTTGGCAAGATTTTCCTATATGTTATCAATGCCGTGGGACCACTGGACCAGCTGTTGTTCTGGTGCATGGATTTGGGGCTTCTTGGTGGCACTGGCGAAAAAATATTCCTGTATTGGCAGAGAATTGCCGCGTTTATGCCATTGATTTGATTGGTTTTGGCGCTTCAGCCAAACCCGAACCCGGTGAAAAAATTGCCTATACGCTAGAAACCTGGGGACAGCAAGTAGCAGATTTTTGCCGGGAAGTAGTGGGTGAACCAGCTTTTTTAGTTGGAAATTCCATTGGCTGTATTGTAGCCATGCAAGCAGCGGTCAGTCAGCCAGATGTTGCTTTAGGGGTTGCTTTGCTCAACTGTTCTCTACGGTTGTTGCACGATCGCAAACGGGTAACTTTACCTTGGATTCGTCGTGCGGGAGCGCCTTTACTGCAACAGCTGTTATCTATTAAACCAGTTGGCAAGTTCTTTTTCAATCAAGTCGCCAAACCAAAAACAGTCCGGAAAATTCTCCTCAAAGCCTACGCCAATGCAGAAGTAGTCACAGATGAATTGGTAGATATTCTGACTTCTCCAGCTAGCGATCCTGGCGCTGTGGCCGTGTTTCTGGCATTTACTTCTTATTCCACAGGACCGCTACCAGAAGACCTTTTACCCCTGTTACCTTGTCCGGCAATTATTTTGTGGGGAGCAGCCGATCCGTGGGAACCTATTGAATTAGGTAGAGAATTAGCGAATTATCCGCAGGTACAAAAGTTTATTCCTTTAGAGGGAGTGGGGCATTGTCCCCAAGATGAAGCGCCAGAGTTAGTTAATCCAATTTTACAAGATTGGATATGGGAGCGATCGCCAGGTTGAAATTCAGTTGAATGAAAGCTTTTATTGCTTGCCCAAACTATGTAGATAACACTAGCCTGCCAGCGCTAAAGGAGTAATTATTAAGTGCAATTTGACAGCAAATTGCTATAAGAAAAAAGCCCGTTGTAACGGGCTTTTTCGTCTTTTAAGCTTAGTTTAAAGCACGGAATACAAAGCTATGCAGTTCTTCTGCCCTTGCTTTTAAACTCTGACATATTTGTTGTCAACTGTTGCTTTTTTAGCGTTGGGAATGGAAAGCCTTTTTACAAGCATTCCGGACGGCAAAAAGTGCAAGTTAAATGGGTAACAATTTACCACCAGGGTCTGCGCCAACCCCAACCGCCACCCCAGCCGCGGCCCCAGCCACGGCCCCAGCCACGGCCCCAACCGCCGCCGCCCCAGTTCCCTCCAGCTAAAAGCTCCTGTTGCTCTGTGGATAGCTCGACAAGCAAATCAGACGGAATAGTTTTATTTGAAATCATCATACACCTCACTTGCTTAGTTAACTTGAAAAGAATATGGAGGTGATACAAATAAATGTGGTTCTTCAGTACTTGTTATGGTGAACTTCTAATTAAGCATCAGAACTTGACTTTAAAATCAAGGCTAGAAGCCTAAATTTCGTCCCCAAACATCAAATGCTAACAATAGCGGCTGTTATTATTGCCCAGCAGGGTCTCAAGCTTTTTTACAGACGTATTAGCACCATAAATAATGAAGATCCATAAATGTTGAAACAAACATCAAGATGTACCACCTCTTATTTATTATTAAGAACCAATTTTTATCTAAATTAACTATTCTAAGGTGGTAAAAAAATTATCTAAATATCTAACTTTTGGCTCATGTTTAATATTTTTGAAAGTTGAACAAAAATTTTAATAGCGTACTCTGCTCTTGCTTTTATTGTGTAAGGATTCAGGTTAGTAAGAGTTGACAGAGATAACAAGATGGGAAAGCATCAGTTTCATGAATAATAAAGTGCCGCCACAGGAAAGCGATGAGGGACTTTACCAATTATCTTGTTATAAAGTTATAACTCAAAAACCTAAAATGCATTTTTTATTCTTCGATCGAGTTATTTTATTATATTTATAAATCAGTAGCACCTATACTGGTAAAATACCTATATAGGTGCTAAATTAAAGCTGCGCTATTGAGTTATACAATCAAAAAATTGCTAGTCAAGTAGCTAAAACTATTTGCACATAGGGTAAGAAAGAGAAACAAAAAAGTAAGTGCGACACCTAACATCTACTTTTCCGATCTCTGGTCTATTGATTTAATGTCTTGAGAGGACATAGTAGACCGCGTAAACTCTCTCAAACTCTGATTTACCTTCAGTTAGCTATGTGAGTTTACTTATTCTCTACTAATTGCAAAGTTTAAGCTACAAGACTAGTCACTAGTTAGATTTTAAAGACCGACACTGACTATAAGCCAGATTAGTCTCTCTCACCTATTTCGACCTTTTCGGCTTTCCCCTTGTAGTAGAAGTCCTCACCTTTAGGAAACAAGAAGAAGTAGCCTTTTTTGAAGTATTTGCCTTCTTTTCCTTCTTTTCCTCCAGCCAGAAGCTGTTGTTCTTCTGTGGATAGCTCCACAAGTAAATCAGACATAACGATTTGATTTGACATAGTTTTTGACCTCACTTACTTCTATAGATGTTGTACACATATGCACGACAAGCATACATATGTGTTATACACCTATGCTTTCAGTTGTAAACTTATGTTTTACAATTTAAATGCCCCTAAAGTTATAAATCAAAAAACTAAATTTATAACTTTCAACTGATGGAAACTGTATTCTAAATGCAAATAAATTTTTCTCATTATGAAGATATGAAAATCCTCAATTATGGGTAAAAAATTTATTGCTTTCTCTCTTTTTATTTCTGTATAATATACGACTCATATTTTATTTTTACGAAGCTAGGTACACCTTTATTCCTTCTTCCCAGTTCCCAGTAAAGGTCCCTTACCTCTATGAGTGATTCTCCAAATCAAATCGGATTGCTATAGTATGCTAGTATTGCCTCACGGATAAAAAAGCAAAGCTAATTTATAGCTTTTCCTAGTCTGCTGAGGTACAAATCTTTGCGTACCTCTGCGCTTTACTTTGCGTCCCTTTGTGTTTCAAAATATTATCTGTACCTCACTTAACTCGAAATCGCTATATAGTTATAGAGACTAGATAGAGGATGTTTCCACAACCATTAATTTTTACGGAAAAACTAATGTTTATGAAAATAAGCCACTTAGAAAATTACTGACAAAATTATTTAACATATTTCCAACTTTCATGGAGGAGGGTATTTCTGATGCGATCGAATATCCTATCGTAGTCTGTGACAAATTATATCCAGTTTTTTGTAATGACATATCACCATTTGAAAGTTTTAAGTTACTATATGCATCAGTTTGAATGCTAGTTTGCTGAATGATAAAGTTGCTTGTGCTTAGTATATTTATGCTTTGTCCAGCACATGAGGCTTCCTGTTCTTGTTCAGACAGTTCCCTAAGTAATTCAGAGTTGTCAGATTTAGTATTTTCAGACATAGTTTTATTTTCTCACGGTGATTAAAATTTTTACAGTGACAAAAACTTTAAATGCTCTCCTGGTTGAGAGAGAAAAGTTTCTGGGGTACCTTGTAATTGCACCTGACCTTTGTCTAGTAGCACGATCCAATCAGCTCGATTAATAACACTAGGACGATGAGTGATCAAAATCGTAGTTTTGCCTTTTCGGTATTCCAAAAGCCGATCTAGTACATGAGATTCACTTATTGGATCGAGTCCAGCGGTGGCTTCATCTAAAATTAGTACAGGTGGATTAGTGAGGATGCCTCTGGCGATCGCCAAGCGTTGTCTTTGTCCACCAGAGAGATTTGCTCCAAATTCTCCTAAAACAGTTTGATATTTATTTGGAAGTTGACTGATAAACTCGTCTGCATCAGCTATCTGGCAAGCTTTGACAATCTCTTCAAAGGAAATGTAAGGCGTTCCTAAGCGAAAGTTTTCCAAAATCGAGCGACTCCAGAAATGAGGTTCTTGGGGTACATAAATTACTTGTTGTCTTAAGCAATCAAGGGCAAGATCTTGGATGTTAAAAAAACCAATACGAATATTGCCAGATTGGGCTTCATATAAGCCTGCTATTAATTTTGCTAAAGTACTTTTGCCACACCCTGACTCACCAATCAAAGCAATAACTTTTCCTCCAGGAAGTTTAAGAGAAAAATCTTCTATTAAGTCAATTCTGCCAGCGTGGTGAAATTGGAGATGCGAACAACGAATGTCTGCATCACCAGAGATTTCAGCAAACGGCTTTTGGCGATCGCCGGATGCTTCCGGTGTAGTATCGATAACTTCCAACAAGCGAATAATTGCTGTTTGGGAACGAATATAATCATCTGCTAAACCAACTATAGAGTTAATTAAAGCGAAAACGTTGATCTGTAAGGCGTTAAAAGCCAGCATTTGACCTATGCTTAATTCTTTATTAATCACCAAAATGCTTCCTAGTCCAAGCAAAATGATGCCGCCAATGGTGGATATCAATCTGGCTAGGGTACTGTTGATAATTCCGATTTGCATAGTACTGAAAGTCAGATTGGCGAGACGACCAAAACGACTTTGAAATTCATCCCAGAATTGGGGAGCGGCGTTTGTGGTTTTAACTACCTGTGCGCCTTTAAATGTTTCCACTAAAACACCTTGATTTTCCGAACCCAAGACCAAAGCGCTGCGTGTTTTTTGTTGGAGGATGGGTAAGAAAGGTAGGCTAGATATGGCCATTAACAAGGCGATGAAAAGAACTGCTAATGTTAATCGCCAGCTATAAAACAGCATGAAGCAAAAAGAAACTACTGCAATGAAAAACTGGCTAGGTAAAAGAATTACTATCTCCGATATCAGCTGGTTGATAATATTGATATCTCGTAGTCGGCTGGTGATTTCGCCACTGCGGCGGGCTTCGTAATAATTTAAGGGCAATTGGAGAATTTTTCGCCCGAACTCCAAGACTAGCCCTAATTGCAGCCGTTGACTAAAATGAGAGATCATTATGGCTTGCAATACTTGCAATCCACTGCTAAACAAGCTCATAACAACCACGCCTGAGACAACAACAGTCAGTAACTGAGTATCTCCGCGTACTAAAACATCATCTGTGAGCAGTTGTATGAGGATGGGAGTACCTAAAGCTAGCACGCCTAAGACAATGTTGAGCATCAAAACCTGACTCAACAGCCCACGATAAGGCAAAATACGGACTAAAAAGCGCCTCAAGCCACCTTTTTCTTGTTCTTGGGGCTGCTCATAAAAGCGATCTGGATCTGGCTCCAGCAAAAGCATAACGCCATTCCAAGCTGTTGTTAACTCTTGTCGGCTGACATAACGGATGCCTACACCTGGATCGGCAATGACGTACTTCTTACCCCGCTTGTTATATAAAACAACCCAGTGGTGACCATGCCAATGAATAATTGCTGGCAGAGATATTTCTGTAATTCTGTCTATAATTGCTGGTGAAGCTTTAACTGCCCTGGCATTAAAACCTAAAGTCTCAGAGCCGCGTTTTAGACCTAGTAAAGTTGTTCCAAGCTGTCCCGTTCCGACTGCTTCTCGGCTGCGATTAATGCTTAAGAAACGCCCGTAATGCTTGGAAATCGACGCCAGACAAGCTGCACCACAATCTTCTTCACTTAACTGCGAAACGCACTGGTAATTTTTATGAAGTTTCAGTTGACGAAACATGACCACTAGACCTATCAAAAAATTGGTTGACAAAGTTAGCAGAGCAATTACAGCAGTTTTTAGGTATTTAGATCGGCATTGAGATGGGGAATAGGGAATAGGGAGCGGTGTAGTTCAATTACTTGAAAAGTGCTGTGATGTTTGATAAAGTCCTATTCTGAGATTAAAAATTCGTGATTAATCGAGCTTTTCTCAGAATGAACTGAAGTACTGTTTCTTGGCGGGAAATGATATCAGCTCTACCCTCCATACCAGATTTCAGATGACATTGCCGATCGCCTCTGGCTAAATATAAAGTCTGCGGCTGAATGCTGACTTCATAGGCAACCGCTTGTGGAACCCTTGAATCTGCACTCTTTTTCGCAATTGGTAGGGCGTCTGGTGCGATTGTTTCGACAATTCCTTGAAGAGTGCCATAGTCTGGATAAGGACAAGCAGAAACCTGCATTTTAACTTTTTGTCCTGGTTTCACCTTGTCAATATCTTGAGCCGGCACATAAGCTTTGATTAGTACTGGGGCATCAAGGGGAGCGATGTTGGCGATCGCTTCACTTGGTTGCACTACCTGCCCTGGGTTACGAAGATTTAATTGTAGTAATGTACCTTCGATTGGCGATCGAATTATACTTCTATTCAAGTCGGTTTCTACCTGTTGCAGTTCTTTCCTAGTGCTAGCGAGTTGTTTTTGGAGTTCAAGGCGTTGCTGCAATAGAGTTTCTCGTTCTTTTTTTAAAGCTGCTAAGGTAACTTCACCCTTTGCTTTTTCTTGCTCGATCTCTTCAGATGCCACAGTTACAAGAGCATTACTGGGATCGATAGCGGTTTTAGCTTTGTCTAGGTTCGTTTGGGCAACCTTAAAAGCTTGTTCTTTTTCCTCTAAAAGATTTTTAGCGCTGACTTTCGCTTGTTCTAGCTTCGCCTCAGCAGACTTTACCTCTTGTTGTTTTTCCTCAAACAGAGTGCGAGAAACAGCTCCCGACGCTACTATTGGCTGCAATCGCTCTTGTTGCACCTTTGCTAATATCAAAGCTGCTTCAGCTTCTTGCACAGTTGCTGTTAATACTTTTTCTCTCTGTAATCGCTCTAACTGTGCCCTGGTTAACACTAAAGCTGTTTCTGCCTGGGTCATATCAGCTCTAGCTTTGATTTGCTGATCTTGATAGTTGCGTTGGGTACCACTTAGCTGAGCTTGTGCAGCGATGAGCGTGCGATTAATTAAGTCTGTCTGGGCTGCAATCTGAGTATCTATTTCACGAATCTGAGCATCTATTTGACTTAGTTGTAATTTACTCTGCCCAATACTATTTTGTAGTTGGCGCTTTTGAGCTTGAAGGCTGGAATCATCAACATAAGCAATAGCTTCCCCTTCAGTCACTACCTGATTTTCTTTAGTTTCAATCTTTTCAACAATGCCAGCAATAGCGGACTGAACAACGCGCAGTTCTCCTACAGGTCGAATACTGGCAGGGACTTTGACTGTAACGTTGTAACTGACAACAGATGTTAGACTTACCCCTGCCACAAAAATGCTCAAGACAACTGCCCCTGCAATGTTTGTCCATTTACCAATATGAGGGAGAAACTCGTTAAGCTCAACTAAATGAAGCTGGTCTGGTAATGGTTCATTAAATCTATTCTCTGAATAGTTTTCCTCGCGGTGTAAAAAGTTCACATTAGTGCACCCTTTGTGTTGAATTGATACATGAAAAATCAGCTTTATCTAATGTCAACCTCAAACCCATTTTGCTGCAAAGCAAATTATTTAGCATAACTTGATTGCAAATCGCACGCGACAGAAAATATATACCTTTGGTAATAGGTCGCAGGGCATAAGGAAAATCTAAAGCCCATATTTACGTGGCAAAAAGTAATAGATTGCTCATCGTAAATTTGACCTATAAAATAATTCCAATGCGGAATATCCTGTAAAAATGAGTGTTTGCTGAATTTCCGGATGAAAAAGTAATGTATGCTGGCCAAAATTGCCAGCATAATGTTTGATAATTGTCTATAATTGGTGAAGGGGTAAGAGAAAGTTATACGCGAACTAAGCGAATTTATCTTTCTCAGGATTCAAACGCTAGATAATGCGTTAAGAAGACGGAGGAGAACGCTCAAACTCCCTCAAAGTCCTCACTTACGTTGAGCGAGTTATTATAAGCTCCTCCTACCCCCTTTTTATTTTCAAACAAAAGGATTTCAACAAAAAACCTGCATCTCGGTATCTAGATGTTTACTCGATATATAGAGGAAAATAACAAGCAAATCGTGAAATTACTTAGCGATACAGTGCTTGTATTTATTTGGAGTTCTGGTCAGGTAATAAAGAAAGGATAAAAAATTGATTCACTTTTAACTGGGTGAAAAATCTTACTTGCAATTTCCTCTCTCATACCCTTCTACCTAACTATTTTGGTAGATGATGAAGGTGTAAAAAAGCTCTTAAATCTGCGGTTGTTTTGACTGGCATAACAAGTATCAACTTTGAGTGCCAAGATTATCCAGCACCCCCATAATAATAGAATGGGTGGTGCTGTCTGGAGAAATCACACAAGTAGTCTTTGTAAAACCAGCTATGAAGTTCAAAGTTGCAGATTTCAGCTAAGAGAAGTCAGAAAAGGTGAAAGTTAAAAGCCAAAAGGTACAAGAAAGATTTTTGACGTTTTATTTTTTACTTTCTCTTCTTTTTCTGCTTAAATTTGCTAAACGCTTTGATATTATGGCTGATTTTCTCAGATTGCCTGTTAGTTTATTGTTGGATTGACCAAGCCTATGGCGGGCACGAAACCTAAACCTTGTACCCCCAATGTCAACTGAGCTACTCCAGCGGTTGTGGTCTGGTTAAGATTGCCTGAGCTAGCAGCATTGCTACCACCAGGACCAGAGCTAGTTGAACCGTCTAAATTCGCAATTCTGCTAGCGAAATTGGTGGCATCGAACTGATTGTCAGCACCACCAGAGAGTAGTTCTTGTTGCTCATCAGATAAATTGATCAACAACTCAAATGCGTTGATTGAATTTGACATGATTATTTAGCCTCACTTACGTAATTAGGTGCGTTGACCACCTAAGACCCAACTATAGGGATTGTTTGTCAGGATTTCATAAACCTGGAGACATAATTGAAAATTGAATTTTTGTTTCTCAAGGTAGATATAAAATCTTTTATTTCTTTTAGATATGGCAATACGCTAGAGCAAGTATGGTCAATATTTACTGTTCTTGAAACTATTTAGAGTATTTGAACATATATTCAGGGATTTTGGATATCCATAAGCACAGTTTTTATATTTATCTAGGGGAGTTTGGTGTCTGGGCGTACCCCGTGGTAGACATCGCTCTTTTATAATTCATTGAACAGATATGCTCTCAATAAACCTTCAAATGTCCAATTTTCGATTGTTGCAGAATTGTGTATTATCCCCAACTTGGATGTGTTTTGTAGCAATTCCCTACTACATTAGCTACATAAATTTGTAGGGGCGCATAGCTATACGCCCCTACAAGTTTCTATACCTCACGAAAGCGAGAAATTACATATTTGATAACTTGAATAAGAGATCATTTATAAAGTAAACCTTAGAGGTTGTTTGAAAAGTGATTGACTGTGATTTTAATTGCGTTGTTACCCCCTACGGTGTACACACAAGTTATCGAATCACTACCAGTCCTTGAATTACCCCACCCTAACCCTCCCCTTGTAAAGGGGAGGGAACCGGATTTTTCTTGTTTCCCCCCAATGCATCGGGGGGATTAAGGGGGGTAATTCGACTTGTGTGTACACCGTAGCTTTATAAGGGGAGGGTTAGGGAGGGGTAAAAAAATACTTGATACATCAATTATGACTTTTCAAACATCCTCTTAAATTGTAGAGTACGTTAAAGCAGCGCGTAACGCACCTGGAAATATGGTGCGTTACGGCTAAATTAGACTTTCTCAAACCCTCAAATTCCTACACAGCCGTAACACACCCTACTTAATATTTACTTTATAAATAGGCTCTAACTAACAATACCTTCTCTGCGAGACGCTACGCGAACGCCATTTTTTTGTAGGTTGGGTTAAGCGAAGCGAAACCCAACCTACAAATCAGGGCATTTTTCGATTTGGTGAAGGTATTGAACTAAAAAACTAAGTGACTTAAAAAGAAGGCAAGAGCTGCACTTCCTAAAGGAACTGTCAAATTGTCAATACCCAGAAACGAAAAAGCTTCTAAAGCAGTAGCAATCAATGCCACCAACAGTGATATTGCCCAAGTTTGCCAACTGTTTCCTTCGGTTCCGACTAAAATCAGACTGCTGACGAGATAGCTAACAAGCATCATGGTCAAGGAGCCTTCCCAACTTTTTTCTGCACCAGAGACTTTGTATTTGTGTTTACCAAAACGCTGACCAATTAAGGCTGCTAATCCATCTCCCCAAGTCATAACTAAAATACCTAATACTGCGTACTGCGGTTGTTCCAAGTACCAGAAGCAGGCAATTAAAATACCGAAACTCAGAGAGTAAAAAAATGTGCCTAAACTTTGGCGTCCAACGCTATTAATACCAGGAAGAATGGGAAGTCGGTAAGACAATAAGGTGATTGCGCTTGCTAAAATCGACGCTGTAATCCCGACGCTAGGGGGAATATCCAGCCACCAAGCGAGTAGAATCACGTTACCAGTGCCTATATGAACTATCTTCCGGACGATTTCTGGTTCGCCATTAGCAAAGCGGTTTACCACCGATGCAATTAGGAGGATGAATAACACCCAAATTGCAGCGCCCGCAATTTGTAGCCATAAAACCGGAATTGAGGTGAAGTCAGACAATATAATCAGCAAGGATACAACAAGATGAAGATTTTTACCTCTATTACTAAATTTATAAGATTTAGTTGACACTCCCACGCCGTTGAACGGCGGAGATTCTTCTTTCAGTGAGCTAACTTAATCTATCCTGTCCATTACTGGCAATACTTAAACCGTTTAACCGTACAGAATGTACCAATTAACAAGTCTAATTCAGAATACACCAGAGGTCTATCTCTCCAGAAGCGTTGCTCTCATTTCAGAGAGCGGTTCTCGTGTGCCCCACGATACCTTAAAAGAGTTTCTTAATTCATTGGGCTTTGTAGAAAGCTTACTGCACTATTTAAAGAGTTATCGTTGCTCTGTGTCCCTAAACTTTATACCTCAAAGTGCTGCACTGTTTTAGCAGAATTTTCACGATGGCAAAGGAGTTTCACCTCGACAATTATACTTTATCAAAAAGCCGCCTTCAAAGGGCGGGGCTTTAAACCCAATTCTTGGTAACTCTAATGAAAGTACTATTGATTTTGCTGATTCGCGGCTATCGAATGTTTATCTCGCCCTTGTTTCCTCCGAGTTGTCGTTTTCAACCAACTTGTTCGATGTATGCCATTCAAGCCATTGAACGATTTGGAGTATTACGTGGCAGCTGGATGGCAACCTTAAGGATTTTGCGCTGTCATCCGTTTCACCCAGGTGGTTACGATCCGGTACCGGAGGTGAAAGAGGAGTAGTCGGGGATGAGGGAGATGAGGGAGATGAGGGAGATGAGGGAGATGAGGGAGTGAGGGAGCAGGGGAGCAGGGGAGCAGGGGAGCAGGGGAGCAGGGGAGCAGGGGAGCAGGGGAGCAGGGGAGCAGGAGAGCAGGGGAGAAGTAGCAGTAAGTCTTTCCCCTCTGCCCCTCTGCCCCTCTGCCCCTCTGCCCCTCTGCCTCTTCCAATGCCCAATGCCCAAATTTTGCGGGTATAGTCTTTTGGGGAGATGTCAAGGGTTGAGGTTGTCATCTAGTTTGGGAAGGTTGAATAATTGAATTTAGACTGACCATGATTAATCCTACTGCTATTTATTTACCCGACGAACCACAAATTCCCAATCCTGAACCCAACCCACTACCGAGTCCAGAACCAGTACCTACTCCCATTCCGCAACCTGTACCGGGGCCTGTACCAGAACCAGTACCTGCTCCCATCCCTCAGCCGGTTCCTGGGCCGATTCCTCAAACAGTTCCAGGGCCAATTCCCCAAACCATACCGGAACCTGTTTGAATTACCTTAGGTAATGTAATCCAAAATCCAAAATCCAAAATCCAAAATGTTAAGAGCCGGAATTGTCGGACTTCCCAACGTCGGAAAATCTACTTTATTTAATGCTGTAGTTGCTAACGCCAAGGCAGAAGCGGCTAATTTCCCTTTTTGCACGATTGAACCGAATGTCGGCGTTGTCGCAGTACCGGATGAGCGGTTAAATGTTCTTGCTAAAATTGGCAGTTCGGTACAAGTTGTGCCGGCGCGTGTTGAATTTGTCGATATTGCCGGTTTAGTTAAAGGTGCAAGTCAAGGTGAGGGACTAGGTAATCAATTTTTGTCCCACATCCGCGAAGTTGATGCGATCGTCCATGTGGTACGTTGTTTTGAAAATGATGATATTATCCACGTTGCTGGTTCTGTTGACCCAGCGCGAGATATTGAAATCATTAATTTAGAACTAGGTTTATCAGATTTAGCACAAATTGAACGACGAATTGACCGCACTCGCAAACAAGCACGCACTAGCAAAGATGCTTCTTTTGAAGTCACAGTTTTGGAAAAATTAGCTGCGGCTTTAAATGAAGGTAAATCGGTGCGTCAGGTAAGTTTGAATGAAGAAGAAGCGGAGATTATTAAAGGATTAGGACTGCTGACTTATAAACCAATTATCTACGCTGCCAATGTATCTGAGGATGAGTTGGCAACGGGTAATGATTTTGTGGAAAAAGTGCGGCAAATTGCAGCCACAGAAAATGCTCAAGTTGTCATAGTTTCTGCTCAAGTTGAAGCGGAATTAGTGGAATTACCAGAGGAAGATAAAGCTGATTTCCTCGCGTCTTTAGGTGTGGAAGAAGGCGGTTTGAAATCATTAATTCGTGCTACCTACACACTTTTAGGCTTGCGGACATATTTCACCTGCGGTCCCAAAGAAACCCGCGCTTGGACAATTCATGCGGGAATGTCTGCACCTCAAGCGGCAGGTGTCATCCATAGTGATTTTGAGAGGGGATTTATCCGCGCTGAAACCGTCGCTTATAAAGACTTGGTAGCTAATGGTTCGATGAATGCTGCCAAGGAAAAAGGATTGGTTCGTAGTGAAGGGAAAGAGTATGTTGTGCAGGAAGGCGATGTGATGTTATTCCGTTTTAATGTGTAGGTAGGACTTATGGGTTGCTGTTATCAATCGGATAATGGTTAACCCATACCGAGTTGCGATCGCCATAAATTTTTCAGCCATTTTCTTTCTCACAACTGATTTAGGATTGCTATAAAAGTTGGGTACATACTGAGATACTTTGTTTGATGGCTGCTTCTTCAATCATACTCACTTGAACTGCCACTTGTCGGAGTAGATTTTCAGGAGAATCAGTTCTCGCCAAAGTTGCCAGAGGTAATAAACCAGGAGATGCTAGCAATGGTTCTGGATCTTGTTCCCAGATTCGGATGACGCGGTAGCGGTGGGTAGTATTGCGGCTAGTAAATTGATCTACAAATACTGCTTCTGAATTTGTGGGTTTCAGAAAAATTACTACTTGCTCAATATCACAATTGTATTGTCGATACAGCCGCACCCAATAGTCCAGCATCCGCAGTGGCAAGGGCGGAGTTGATGCTGGTAAGGTTTGAAACTCTAAATGCAGTATTTGATTGGCAGTTTGTAAAAAGGTTACTGAGTCGGCACAGATTGGTTCTTGATTTAATTCTGTTTTGAGTATCTGGATATCCGTTGCTTCAGATGCAAGTAAGTAGCGGATAAAATCTTCTGGATACTGTTCAACCAGATATTTCAGGGTGTTGTCGTATGTCACTGTGATATCTGAAATTTATGTAGAGATATGGCGACACCACATCTCTACATAGTTTGTCCACAAAAAATTTCAGCGTAGATATTGTTTGTTGTTAGGGCTATCAGCAAACTATTTCGCGGATCGCGCTAACATTAAATTTGGCGTTGTATCAAAACTACAGTGTTAAAGAATGAGCATTTGTCTCAATCAATTTCGCCAAATCTTGCAAGAATGCCGCAGCATGGGCACCGTAAATAATCCGGTGGTCTGAAGTAATATTTACTTGCATTTGTTGGCGCACGGCAAATAAACCGTTGGGTGTTGCTACCACTTGCGGGCGGGATGCACCGATCGCTAAAATTGAACCTTGTCCAGGTGGTAAAATCGCATCAAATGTATCTACGCCAAACATCCCTAAGTTGGATAGGGTAAAAGTACCGCTGTTATATTCTTGGGGTTGTAGTTGTTTGGTTCTGGCACGCTCTACTAAAGACTTCCAAGTACGCGATAGAGAATAAATATCCACTGCGTCTGCATTTTGCAACACAGGTGTAATTAATCCGCCATCATCCATCGCCACGGCTACAGAAATGTTGATATCAGAATGATAGACAATTCCTTGGTCTGAGTAGCTAGCATTCAAAAGTGGGTGTTTTTGTAATGTTACCGCTACAGCTTTCGCCAGTAGCGCCGTCATTGTTACGCCTTTGGATTTAATTTGTTTATAAAGCTTGTCTAGCTCATCAGTGGTAATGGTGTAACCAACGCGGAACACAGGCACAGATAGAGTAGCTACCATGTTCCGTACTACCGCATTTTGGAAGGTAGTTAGAGGCACAATTGAACCAGGAGCAACCGCCGCCACTGGTGTGGGTGCGGGTGCTGGTGTCGGGGGTGCAGGGGGTGCTACTGGGGTCACAGTTGGTGTTGGTGGGGCTGCAACTGGGGTGGGGGCGGGTTGCTTACCTTTATTCACAGTTGCTTCCACATCTTCGGCGACAATGCGGCCGTGGGGACCACTGCCTTTAAGTGTAGTCAAATCAACTTTGAGTTCTTTGGCTAACTTGCGGGCACGGGGTGAAGCTACAAGTCTTCCCTCCCGGTGGTTAGAGCCATTTTGAGATGCCAAAGCCGGAATTCCAACTGAGGCGGTGGCGGGAACTGGTTCGGGAGAAGAGGTAGTACTAGCAGCCGCGCCGCCGGAATTGGCAAGAGATTTCGCAGTTTCAATTTCCGCTTCGGTTTCGGCAATAAAGGCGATCGCAGATCCTACCGGGGCAGTTTCACCAGCTTGCACTATGATATGGGCAAGAAATCCTTCATAAAAGGTTTCTACATCCATGTCTGCCTTATCTGACTCTACAACCACCACTGTTTCGCCTTTTTCCACTTTGTCCCCTGGCGATTTCACCCAGGAGACTATTTTGCCTTCGGTCATGGTAGAACTCAGCGCCGGCATAAATACTTCGTGAATGCTCATAGGGTGGTTTGGGAATCAATGGTTTATGGACTTTAACAGCTTTAGTCAGATCGAATTGTATCTTGAGAAAAGAATTTTGGATTGGAGATTTTATATTTTAGGGCATGGGGCATGGGGCATGGGGCATGGGGCATGGGAGATGAGGGAGATGAGGGAGCAGGGGAGGCAGGGGGAGAAATAAGCAATGCCCAATGCCCAATGCCCAAATTAAGGAACCTAAATCTAACTTAGAGGTCTATACTACAGAGTTATCCTCAATGGTTAGTTAATATCTCGTTTTGGTTGTTGGCTTTCAAAAACTACCACGAGTGTTTCACAAATCAAATAGGATTACTACAGATTAAATATATTTATATTCCTCATACCACTGCTTGAGATAGAGGAGCTTCTTGGAGATAGACGATATGGGATGCAGTTCAATCTAGAATTCAAAATTGGTAATTAACCTGTTTGAAATTCCTGTTTACTTTTATGTCGGCAAAGTTGAAATTGTTTTTGATTGTGATATTCACAGTCTTTGCCACTGCTGGCGCTGGAATTTATATTACTGGGCGTGAGCAATCTGCACCGATTGTTGACAATGTTCATGGGCAACCCCACCAGGTGAGAGCGATACATCAGTCTCAGGAGGTTGTGGCATACTCAGAGCGTTCCAGCTATAAAACTATACCCCTAGAAAGTCTCAACTCATCTCTCCAAGGTAGCGATCCTGCGACCCTCGCCCTGAATGCTTTTGACGATATACCATCGGTGGGAGGAACGCGAAAGGTAGAGGTAGCTTATCCAGAACGAAATCAAGCCTTGGTGACGATTACACAAATCAAGCAGGGTAATAATTCTGTTGGTACAGTTAAATATCGAGTGGAGATGACTACCTTTGGGCGATCGCTTTTTATTAGTTCACCTCCAGTATGGCAAATTATTTGGGCTGGCTCCCAGGTAGAATGTTGGCCTGGAAGCCACCCCCACAGAAAGTTAAATCAGATTTGTCATTAGTCATTGGTCATTGGTCATTGGTCACAAAATGACAAAGGACAACGGACAAATGACAAATAACAAATTTAAATGTCGCCGCGAATTTCTTCGACAACGCCATCCCGCAGAACAATTTCAACTTGCATTTTACTAATCAAGTTATCTCCGGTTTCTACCTTGAAAAAGCCTTCCATTTGGAATTGGTTGACTTCTTGATCTTGTTGGAGAAACTGCACTTGCTGGAGGTTTTGCAGCAACTGGTTTTTCTGTTCTAGGAATTCACTTTTCTTTTGATTGACTTGGAGTTGGATGTTGTCAATTTGTTGGAGGGTCTGGGGTCCGGGTGGTTGCAGACTCTGCTTTTGAATTGCACTAATCGCTCTTTGTCCTTCGACATCTAGCTGTTGCAGTTGTTGGTCAAGTTGATTGATCTGTGCTTGCAGCTGCTGTTGTACTTCCTCTTTCCAGAGGGGAGTAACAATCACTTTAACGTTGACGACGCGTTTCAGGAGCAAATGAGATTTGGAGACATCCATAAATATTTCACGTTCACTCTTATAGTTGGCGGGTGGAATTATCAGGCAAACATGCCGTCAATAATATCGCGGTAGCGTTCCACGACGATGTGTCGTCGAACTTTCAGTGTTTGGGTCATCAAGCCGTTTTCGATGGAAAACGGTTCCAGTATGAATTTGAACGACCCGATGCGGTCATCCGGCCGATAGCCTGGACGATTTTGCACTTCACGATTTAATTCTTGGCGAAATAAATCCTGGATCATTTTACTCTCCAAGTCTATTTTTTCACCGAATGAGGAAGTAACCCGATCGCTTTCTATATCCAGTGTCAAATTTTGAGTTGCTGCCCATTTTTCTAAGGCTTCGAGATTGGGGACAATTAAGGCTCCCAAGCTGCGCTGATCTTGGCCGACAAGCATAATTTGATCGATGTAGGGCGATCGCAAACACGCATCTTCGATGGGCTGTGGTTCGATGTTTTCGCCGTTAGTCAAGACAATCGTATCCTTCGCCCTGCCAGTTAGCACTAAGTCGTTTTGTGGTGTCAGCCAACCCAAATCGCCGCTATCAAACCAACCTTCAGAGTCAATTGCTTTGGCTGTGGCTTGGGGATTTTGGTAGTAGCCTTGCATAATTTGCGGTCCCCTTAACAATACCAAGCCTCGCTTTTCTACTGGCAAAGGCGTTTTTGTTTCAGGATCTACGATTTTAGCTTCTGTGGCGGGGAGTGGTAGCCCTGATGCGCCAATCAAATTTCGCCAAGGACGACGCACATGGGTAACAGGAGAAGTTTCTGTCAACCCATAGCCTTGTAAAATCTGGACACCAATAATTTCAAAAAAGTTATCGATGTGTCTGGGAAGCGCACCGCCGCCGCTAATCATCTGCTTGACTCGTCCGCCTGTGGCTTCCCGCACTTTGGCATAAACCAGTCGTTCTCCCAATTTATGCAGGGGTAACAAAGCTGTTGCGAGTATGGTAGCTGCAAATCGTTCCACGGCGGAGGCATGAAGATTATTTAAATCCAATCCCTGAGCAACTCGCTGCGCTTTAATATATTTCTCGCTGATGCCTAATAAAAATTTAATTAGGCGTTGCTTTTTGGCTGGTTGTTCGCGGAACTGTTTTTGCACTCCTTCATAAATCGATTCCCACAAACGCGGTACACCCACCATGTAGTTGGGTTTAAATTGTCTCAAATCTCCTTTGACAGAGCGCAAGTTAGTATAAACTTGCGTGCAACCTTGAGATAGTAGGTAGTATTCAACAGTTCGTTCGTAGCTGTGCCATGAAGGCAGGATACTGAGAACCATGTCCCCCGGATTTGGTTGCAATACTGTGCCAAATGTTATCACTTGGTGCATCAAGTTACTATAAGACAGCATCACACCTTTGGGTTTGCCGGTGGTGCCAGAGGTGTAAATTAGGGTTGCTAGGGCGTCACGATTTTGCTTGACTGGCACAAAATTATGATTTAGACCAATTTCAATCAATTGGGTAAAATTCAGGACTTTTAGGGGTGTTTCCGTGGGTGATGCTTCATCTGAAAGTAAAACGACGAATTGAATTGGTAGATCGTTGAGGCGATCTTGCAGTTTTTTAAGTGTCTTTAAATCTTCAAGTACCAGTGCTGTGCTACCACTATTGGCGATGATAAACAGCAGTTCTTCTTTTTCAGCTTGGGAGCTACGGACGGCATCAATTCCTCCAGCAGTCATGATACCTTGATCGGCAATAAACCACCGAGGACTGTTGTCAGAAATTAAGGAAATGCGATCGCCTAGTTTGATTCCCAACGCCTGCAAACCAGCAGCAAATAGTTGTATTTTCTCTGCCAACTGGGTATAAGTAATCACTGTTTCTGGTTTAACGTGGGGGTTGTGCAGGGCAACAACATCACCAAATTGCTTAGCTGCCAAAGGCCAAATTTCTGGTAGCGATTCCACATTTGTGTAATCTATCACCCGCTTTAATGCTTGGCGTTCTCGCTCACTGATGTTAGATAAAAAAGAAGACGCAGTTTGGGTTTTTGACATAACACCTTACCTAAAGATTTTTAACTGATTGCTTTTCTTTGCTTATTTTGTCATTCCGCTACAATAACCGTCCTCATTATCCACATTCCCTTTTGTGTATGATGATTCCAGGAATTCTCACTTTATATTTACAAAAATTTATGTTAAGATTGATTTACATAGACTGCAAGCTATAGATTGTGTTTGCAGTTAGAAATAGCGATGTCTCCGACGGGCTACGCCTACTTTTCACAGGGGATGATTACCTATGAATTCCATAGAAGCAACACTGCTAACGCTGATCAATATTGCTGCCTGCATGGCGTTACCTAAACTGATAGCTATATTTACGGCTAATAAAACCAAACTTACTGAATTGTCGGGGAATAGTTCAGAATTACAAACAGCTAAAGTTAAACTTACGAGTTTTCCCTATTGTACAGCTTACCCATTGACGGGTAGCCAATACTGCAAATTTAGTCCTGATTTTTGCGATCGGTGTTCTCCGAATTGATAGACTATTTGAACGCAAGTAGCGGTAATTCATGAATTACCGCTACTTGCGGTCACATATTGCGTAAGTCCTGTTATATTCAAATTTTTAGATCGGCGATCGCCAGAATTTTCCATGCTAATGGTGCGGTAGTTGGTGTAGGTTTTTTAGTCTCTGGGCGGACTCGAAACTATATCCTGACATGCGCTCACATTGTTACCTCAGCTCTATCTTTACCAGAAGATATAGTTGCAGCTCCTAGTAATCTAGGACTTACGCACTGTACAAAAGAACTATTTTGTGTATCAACGTAAATACGTTGTTCCAGGCTTTTGGAGGTTGCTTTTGATTGCTGGCGATCGCCAAAATATGATTGAAAAACCTAGATAAA
>JAHHHB010000073.1 GCA_019359545.1 Desmonostoc geniculatum HA4340-LM1
TGGAGTGAAAAGTCAACCTTAAAAGTTATCGCAAAGTGCCAAATTCCAGATTCCAATTCTACGACCCAAATAGACCTAGCGAACGCAGCTTAAATTCCGACCCTTTTTTGCGGCGACCTGTACTAAGCAAATATTATCAGTTTTGGTAAAAAATCATTACCATAATTATTAATTTTATTTAATTAACAATAAAGAATCAAGGCGTCAGTCCTCACAATTCAGTTGGGTATTCTGTATGACTGGCGCATGGCGGAGTAAGCCGTGTCAGCGAAGCTCTGAATAACTGGGTTTAAGTCCTCCACTAGTTGATTCTGAATTCTGAATTCTGAGTTCTGAATTCTCTTTTAATTCATAAAATTTAATATTTGTTGAATTAACTTTATCCGTAATCACTTAAGCAAGCACTGGATTATTTTTATAGATTATGAATTATGTCAAGGTGTATTGAGTCCTAGTACTAAAAAAGGAAGTTAGGATTCAAAATATCTATTGTTCTGGTTCCTGACTACCAATAAATTTAATTTGAGGCAAAAATGAGACACGACAAACTTTCTCCCGGATTACTTTTGGCATTTCAGGATTATCAAAACGAAGGAGAACAGGCTTTAGTTACACATAAGCGATCGCTTGGTATTATTGCTCATAAAAATACAGTCAAACCAACTAAGAGCGTCGTTTTTATCTACTGTGACTCTGATGCAGACTTGAGTTATTTATCGCAATATAATATTGAAGTCAATCAAAATTCCGGCAGTGTCCGCACAGCTTTCTTACCAATAAATGCTTTAGATGTCTTATCTGAAGAAGATGCGATTCAACGCATCAAGCCATCACGTAAACTGCATTTGCGGATGGATGTTGCACCAGGAAAAGTCAAATTACCGGAGTTTAAAAACCAAACCGGACTCACTGGCAAGGGTGTAATTGTTGGCATCATAGATAGTGGAATTGACCCAAAACACCCCGCTTTTGCCGGAAGAATTTTACACATTTGGGATCAAACACTCCCAGGTCCAGGAGTCACAGAAGGACGCTACGGGGCTGAATTTACGGAAGCGCAACTGACAATTTCTCAGGATACTGATGGACATGGCACCCACGTTGCTGGAATTGCGGCTGGTGCCGATGCTACCTATAGCGGCGTAGCACCAGAGGCGGAATTAGTTGTAGTCAGGTCAGATTTACAGGATGCCCACATTGCCGATGCTGTTCGTTATATTTTCCGAGTTGCTAGGGAGTTGGGACGCCCAGCCGTCGTGAATCTCAGTTTAGGTGGACACGCCGATGCCCATGATGGTAGCGATTCTCTATCAAAAGTGATTGACGCCGAAACCGGCCCTGGGAGAATTGTTTGCTGTGCTGCGGGTAACGAAGGAAACATGAACATTCATGGTCAAACAACCATACCCAGTGGACGTACCCGTGGTATGCGCTTTAATGTTCCTTTGAATCAAGTAGGCATAGTTTGGCTAAACGCTTGGTATTCCAAAGATAGTGAGTTGGAAGTGTCAGTGCGGAGTCCCAACGGTTTTGTCACCCCCTTCCAAAAAATCATTACTGACGGTAATCCTACTCAGGAACATCAGTTACCAGATGCACGGGTGGAAATAGTGACACCAGGCCCTGACCAAATTAACGGCGACCATAACTTTTTTGTACAAATACGTGGTAACGGCCCTTCACAAGTAATGGGGGGTATTTGGCAACTGCGCCTACGGAATACTTCTGCAACTGAGACACGTCTAGATGTTTGGACATTAGATGATATGTCATCAGTGTTTTTTACAGGTAAAAGCATCAAAGATGCGCTAAAAATTGGTTCGCCGGGAGCTGCTAGCAGTGCCGTTACAGTTGCCGCTTATACCACAAAAGCTAAGTATACAGATATTGATAACCAAGTGCGAGAAATGGGCTTAGATTTGGATACTATTTCAGAATTCAGTAGTGAAGGTCCCCTACGCAATGATGCCCAAAAGCCTGATGTAGCAGCACCAGGAGCAATGATTGTTTCCACACTTTCCGCCGATGCTAATTCTGCCCGTTCATCGATGATTAATTCTAAGTTTGTGGCAATGGCTGGTACGAGTATGGCGACACCTTTCGTCACTGGGTTAGTTGCATTACTCCTGCAACGTGACCCTCAACTCGATCCGGCTACTTTGAAAGATTTGTTACGTAAAAATAGTACAATTCCCGGAAAACCCACAGGCACATTCGATGAGAAATGGGGTTATGGAGTGATTAATGCCGAGAATCTGTAATTAAACTGAGAGACGCAATATATTTAACACATAGATATATCGCGTCTCTTGAAAGTTAGAGGGGCGATCGCTTGATGTATTGTGTATTTCTTCTGACAAATCTAACAGTGCGATCGCAGTACAGCTAACTTTTTCTGGCAAATTCGTATCCAGAAAATTTTACTGGAAAATTAAGCAATATGTATTTTTGTATACATAGATAATTGTTAAAATCATCTTTGAATACTCGGTTGTTTGGAATTTTTATTGTAAATTTAATTATAATTTCTAGTTAGTTTTACTGAAATTTTACTCAATGGTTAAACTTCGCGTTCAAGAATTAGCACAAGAAAAAGTTTACCGTTTACTTAGTCTGACTTCAGGAGTTCCTGAAGAGGCTATTCAGACTTATGTGAGTCAAACATCTGAGGATTTCAAAAAAATTGCTACAGCTTTAAATTGGTCTTTTACAGAACCAGGTGCTGCTCAAGTATTTGAGATGCTAGATCCTGAAAAAGCCAAGGGTATGGCTGTCAATTTACTTAGCAAAGCTGCTGATATTTCTGCACCGGATATGGCGAAATATGCAGATGAAAATACAGATTTCGCGATCGCAGAAAAAATTGAGGATTTAAAAAAAATTGCCGCAGCCTTAAATGTGGGGATACTAGAGTTAGTAAAGCCTAACGAAAAAAGGGAAGCAGTTCAGCTTAAGATTGTCGAACTCGCCGAACAAAAACAACTGTCGCTCAAAGAGTTGGGCGAAAAATCTGGAGTTTATTATCTAATTATTTGTTTTTATAGCACACAATCTATAGAAAAGAAAAAACTAAAACAAGAGCCATTTTATAGTAATCTTAATAAAATTAGCCAAATTTTGAATTGCCAGATTGAAGATTTAATCGAAAAGGAAACATTAGAACTACCTCCAACAACTCTGCGACTTCAAGAGTTTTTACAAGCAACAGAATTAAATTTTGATGATTTGAGTCTTCTGACAGAAACAACACCTGAATTTCTCGAATTAATTGCCACGAATCCCATAGATATGCGAAACTTACCTACTTGGGGAGATGATAAAAGATTAGGGTAACTCATTTGTCAAATTTTATTTCGTCGCAATTGTTAGTAAATAACATTAAGTTCGTGCATGGAAGCCAACAAAAAAGACATTCGTGGCCATCAATATAAAGAAGAGGTACTAAACAAGCAGCAATACCAAAATTGTCAGGCAGGGCAAAAGCTGATTCAAAAGTTGAAAATTGCCATTTTTAGTATTCTTTTCGCTACATTTATGAGTGTAGCAAATTTGTTATCAAGCGGATTGCTAGCTGCTTTATACCATGTATTTAAATCTCAACAGTTATATGTAATTTATGCAATAGAAATTGCTGCGATTACGTTATATGCGATGGCGTTCCTCCTAGTTATATATCGTGGATTTGAAGCAGCATCAACAATTTTCGTTGTAGGAATTATAGTTATTGGCTTTATTATTTTCCTTGTTTTTAGAGAAACTTCTGACAACCGTGGAATAGGAACTTGGCTGCTTGTTGTTGGTATGAGCATAACTTTGGGATGGCTGGGAGCAATTATTACAGCATTTTTTATAACAATTAGTTCTATATTATGGGGAAGTAACGGTGAATTTTTAACTGTTTTGACATACGGACTGAGTGCTATAACATTAACAAGTTTCGTATCAGAAGAAGAACCTCATTATGGTAATATAATTGCTCTGGGAGCAATATTAATTATTTTTGCAAGCGCAATTATCGCACGACAATCAATCAAAGGTTCAGCAAAATTTGCCTGGATTAAAGAAAAAGCTGTATTTTGGGCATCAACAGGTGGAACATCATTTTATGGAGCAGATTTAACAGATACTTACTTTGATGGGGCACATTTATCTTATACAGATTTCAGAAAAGCTAATCTCACTCGCACTAGCTTTGAGAACGTAAAGGGATTAGAATTTTCTCGACTGGAAGGAACGATACTGGAAAATTTAAAACTTAGGAAATTGCTAGTAACCAAAAAAGGTAAGGATGAAGATTATACAGGTGCTAACTTTAATGGTGCAAATTTAAACAATGCTGACTTAACAGGAGCAATTTTAACCGGAATCAATGCCTTGGATGTCGATTTTTCCGGAGCAACCTTGAGCGGTGCTTGCATTCAAGAATGGAATATTAATAAAAATACCTGCTTCACGGGGGTAAAATGCTCACACGTTTATTTAAAATGTACTAAAATTGGCGATCGCATTATTCTTGCAGAACGTAAGCCAGACAATGGCGAGTTTCAAGACGGCGATTTTGAAAAATGGATTGATAATTTACAAGATACAGTAGATGTAATTTTGCGAGGGAGATTTAACTTGCAGGCTTTTGGCATTTCCCTTGCTAAAGCTGCTACTGAGCATGAAGGATTAAACCTTTCTCGTTATAGTATTGAGAATAAAGGCGGAGGCATATTTGTTGGCAAGGTAGGTGTGTCTCCACAAGCTAACAAATCTGCTATTTACCAAACAATTACAAATTATTATTACAATGAAGTATCTATTCAAGGCGAAAAAGCAAAGATATTACTAAATCCATCTAAAGAAGTGGAAATCATGGAAACTAATAATCAAAATATCAATAATAGAGATGGCAGTATAGATATGTCTAGCGGTAATAAGATTACCGCTAGAGATTTGACAAATGCTAGCCTAACAATGGCAGAAGCTAACAGCCAAGTCAGTAATTCGATTCAACAACTTAGGGATATTAGTAGTGATAGTAGTGACGATCTGGCAAAGATTTTAAGCATTTTACAAAAATCTATTGCCGATGATGCCGCACTTTCTGAAAGTCAAAAGAAAGAGGCGTTGGAAGCAGTAGAAACTATAGCTGAAGAAGGAAAAAAGCCACAAGGAGAACGAGTGCTGAAATTCTGTTCAATGGCTGTTAATGCCCTTAAAGGTTTGACATCTACTGTCAGTGATGCTAGTAAATTAGCTGAAGTCCTTAAAACACATTTGCCTGCTCTCACCAGCATATTGGGTCTTTAGACGTAGTAATAATTCTGTAATCAGATTGAGACGCGAATATATTATATCTGTAGAAAGATAGGCAATAAAAATTTGTAAATTTGATAAGTTGTTTGTAGGGTGGACAATTTTTTGGCCACTTTTTTTACCAAGGAATTGTTATGAATTATCAAAAGCTAGACGCTGCCGTTGCTACAGCACTGAATGATGTTCAAAACCCACAGCAACCGAGTTTAACAGTTTTCATCCATACCGAACCAATTTTAGACTCTGCGGCGATCGCTGTTTTACAGAGTTTGGGTGTCAGCGGCATTACTAGTGGTCAAGATATTTTTACAGCAACACTGTCCCCAAATGCGATTTCTCAGTTGTCAGAGCAACCTTGGGTCAAGCATTTGAAACAATCGCAGCAATTGCGTTTGGTCAATCAGAAAAGAACTTTAGGCGGCTTGAGAGTTTGAGATGATGCTGTAAAAATAATTCTTTGTTTATTTGTCGTCCGTAGCGTCTGGCAGAAAATGTGTTAGCACAGCGATCGCTGCTCAACTTTCCATAGGATATAATACAGTTGTTCTAGTTGTTAATTCATCAGACAGCATCATTCATTACCAGCAGCATTTTTTAAAATTCATCCCAGAGATTCTTTGATCCCCCCTTACCAGCTGCCACATACAGTCCTAAACTGAAGATGAGAGTTGAAAGGCAGCTGGGAGAAATTTTGTGAAAAAAGTTTTATCAATCATCCTTGGTGGTGGCGCGGGGACTCGGCTTTATCCCCTAACCAAACTCCGTGCTAAACCAGCAGTACCAGTGGCGGGGAAATACCGCTTAATCGATATCCCTGTCAGCAACTGCATAAATTCCGAAATATTCAAAATTTATGTCCTGACACAATTTAACTCAGCTTCCCTGAATCGTCACATCGCCCGTACCTACAACTTTTCTGGTTTCAGTGAAGGGTTTGTGGAAGTGCTAGCCGCACAGCAAACACCAGAAAACCCCAATTGGTTCCAAGGTACAGCCGATGCAGTGCGTCAGTACCTGTGGCTGTTGGAAGAATGGGATGCAGAGGAATATTTAATCCTCTCAGGAGATCACCTCTACCGTATGGATTACCGTTTGTTTATCGAGCGTCATAGAGAAACAAATGCTGATATCACTCTCTCAGTTATTCCCATCGACGAGCGCCGCGCCTCAGATTTTGGTTTGATGAAAATTGACGATTCCGGTAGAGTCGTTGACTTTAGCGAAAAACCTAAAGGCGAGGCCTTGACCAAAATGCAGGTTGATACCACTATTTTGGGATTAACAAAAGAACAAGCTCAATTGCAGCCTTACATTGCCTCGATGGGGATTTACGTCTTTAAAAAAGATGTTTTGATCAAGTTATTGAAAGAATCTTTAGAACGGACAGATTTCGGCAAAGAAATTATTCCAGATGCCTCGAAAGATTACAACGTTCAAGCTTATCTATTTGATGATTACTGGGAAGATATTGGAACAATCGAAGCCTTTTATCATGCCAATTTAACGCTAACTCGGCAACCCCAGCCACCCTTTAGTTTCTACGACGAAGAAGCACCAATTTATACCCGTGCTCGTTATTTGCCTCCGAGTAAACTATTAGATTGTCAGGTAACAGAATCAATGATTGGCGAAGGTTGCATTCTAAAAAATTGCCGCATTCAACATTCTGTATTGGGAGTGCGATCGCGCATTGAATCTGGCTGCGTCATCGAAGAGTCTCTACTCATGGGTGCAGATTTTTACCAAGCTTCTGTAGAACGCCAATGTAGCTTAGTCAAAGGTGACATTCCCGTAGGCATCGGTACTGACACAATTATTCGGCGTGCGATCGTTGATAAAAACGCCCGCATCGGTCATGATGTCAAAATTATCAACAAAGATAACGTCCAAGAAGCTGACCGCGAAAATCAAGGTTTCTACATCCGTAGTGGAATCGTAGTTGTGCTAAAAAATGCTGTAATTCCTGATGGAACGATCATTTAGTCATTGGTCATTGGTCATTAGTCATTGGTCATTGGTCATTGGTCATTAGTCATTGGTCATTAGTCATTGGTTACAACTAACAAAGGACAAAGGACAACTGACAAAAGACAAAGGACAAAAGACAAAGGATAAATGACTAAACTTTTGTTGCTAATTGGTCTTCCAGGTAGCGGTAAGTCAACTCTGGCAAAACAATTATTGGCAGAATGTCCCCAGATGCAGCTGATTTCTACAGATGCCATCCGGGGGCAACTATTTGGTTCCGAAGCTATTCAGGGATCGTGGCTGCTGATTTGGCAGGAAGTCGAACGGCAATTTCAACGAGCTATTTCCACAGGTAATACAGCAATTTTCGACGCTACCAACGCCCAGCGACGCCATCGCCGCGAGGCCATCAGCTTAGCTCGTGATTTCGGTTTTAGCCACATTACGGGAATTTGGGTGAATATGCCAGTTTGGCTGTGTTTGGCACGCAATAAAAGGCGATCGCGCCAAGTTCCAGAAGAAATTATTTTGCGGATGCATCGTCAACTCCGGGATGCCCCCCCAAGCCTGGAAGAAGGACTAGACAGCCTGATTCACTATCTTTGAAACTCATGGGGCATTGGGCATTCATTGGGCATTGGGCATTGGGCATTGGGCATGGGGCATTGGGCATTGGGCATTGGGCATTGGTAATTAATTCTTATCCCTCACTCCCTCACTCCCTCACTCACTCCCTTGTCTCCCCCCTCTCCCTCATCTCCCCACTCCCCACTCTTCAAAGTACGGAAATTGCGATCGCCCGGTGAGGAAGAACCACACTTGATTTTCTATATTCTTTGCTAATTTAAAGTCAGAATCTTTTTGCTTGGCATTATACCTGGCAAACTAAATATCTCTTATCTTAAAAAAACATAACGGAAATTTATATAGGAGGCTGGTAGATGGCTGCAACGGACTTCAAAGACTATTACGCAATTTTGGGAGTTAATAAGACTGCCAGTCAAGAAGAAATTAAACAAGCCTTTCGCAAACTAGCCCGCAAATACCACCCTGATGTGAATCCAGGCAACAAACAAGCAGAGGCACGCTTCAAAGAAATTAACGAAGCCTACGAAGTCGTCTCAGACCCAGATAAACGCAAAAAGTATGACCAATTCGGTCAATATTGGAAACAAGCTGGTCAAGGTTTCCCATCTGGCGGTGCTGGTGTCGATATGGGCGGCTTTGACTTCAGCCAATACGGCAATTTTGATGAGTTTATTAATGAGTTGCTAGGACGCTTTGGTGGTGCTAGTCCTCGTGGTGGACGACAAACCTATTCTTACCGCACTCCCACAGGTGCGCCCAGCGGTTTTGGTGGCTTTAACGATTTTGGATATCAAGATGCAGGTGCTGCTAGTGCCCAAGATAGTGAAGCTGCCATCACTCTGACTTTTGGTGAAGCATTTCATGGCGTGCAAAAGCGCTTTAGTTTAGGTAATGAAACAATTGATGTTCGCATTCCAGCTGGGGCTAAAACTGGTACTCGCCTACGTGTGCGTGGTAAAGGTCAAATCAACCCGATGACTCAACAACGGGGGGATTTATACTTAAAAGTCGAACTTCAACCGCACTCGTTCTTCCAAATGGAAGGTGATAATCTGGTTTGCGAAGTCGCGATCGCGCCAGATGAAGCGACGCTGGGAGCATCTATTGATGTACCTACACCTGATGGTATGGTTAATGTTAAGCTACCAGCGGGTGTGCGTTCTGGTCAATCGCTGCGGTTACGTGGCAAAGGCTGGCCTCTCGCCAAAGGTGGACGCGGCGATCAGTTAGTAAAGGTGGCGATCGCACCACCAAAAGACCTCAGCCAACAAGAGCGTGAATATTATGAAAAAATCCGGGCTATACGTACCTATAATCCCCGCAGTCATTTACCCCAAGTCAAGCTATAAGAATCTTGCCTGAATGTTTAGCAATCCGATTTGATTGCGTGAAAAAATTAAGTATGTTTAGGGAGTGTCAAAGCTAATGACTAATAATTGTTGATACTGGCTGCAATTTTGTTTGATAAACTTTCACTAACCTATCAATACCTTTGAAACGATAATCTCCCATTTCTTGGAAATCTGAGGGTTGTGAAAGCATTGCATAGGTGGCTTCACTAATCACGCATTCACTCGGAGGGCAAACTCCTTCCATGCGGGCTGCAAGATTAATTGTCGCCCCTAATGCTGTATAATCTACCCTTTGGGAACTACCAACATCTCCCACGACGGCTTTACCACTATTAATTGCAATGCGTAACTGTAGCGGTTCTTGCCAAAAATTATTGGCGTTGAGATGTTCCAGACGAGTTAGCATTCCCTTGGCAGCAGCAACTGCGCGATCGGCATGATCTAGTTGCGGTTCTGGAGCGCCAAAAAATGCCATGATACAATCGCCAATATATTTATCTAAAGTGCCACCCCAAGTAAACACTTCTTTGAGCATTTCTTCAAATAAATTATTTAATAATTGAGCGATCGCAGTTGGTGTTAATCTTTCAGAAATTGCTGTAAAACCGACTAAATCCGCAAATAAAATACTAATTTCGCTCTCTGATGGTGCTAAACGGCCATCTGGCGACGCACCTACAGAGATCAACTGCTGCACAACTGCTGGGGAATGATACCGTTCTAGTCGGTGACGAATCATTTCTTCAGTTTTAAGTTTTTCTGCCAGTAGCCAACGCTGGACGCTAGAAGCCACAAGGTTGGCTAAAGCTGAAAAAAAGCTCAGTTCTTCCTCGCCTTCATTTACCCAATGATAAGAAGAAAGATTGGCATCGGCATAAAGAACGCCCACGACTTTATTTTCATCCCATAAAGGCACTGCCATTGCACTGCGAATGCCTTTGACTAAAATACTCTGTTCGCTAGCAAACCGTTCATCTTGATGAGTATCACCGGTTTGAATGACGACTTTTTCTTCAAATACTTTTTGACAAATACTACGACTAATCCAGCTACCATCGGCAGGAAGATGTTTCTGTTGGGAAACATTTCTGGTGGCAGCATTCACTAATTCTAAGTGCCCGCAACCATTAACATCAATTAATAATCCTAAGCGATCGATACTATCAAGGTAACGAAATACAACTTGTTGCACCTGAGAAAAAATCTCTTCTATGGACGCCGCTGCACAGAGATTTTTCGCTATGTCAACTAAGTCTTTGAGACGGGCAATGGTTTTATCTTTATTGCTGATGTTGCCATCTTTACTATCAGCTGCAATCCATTGCTGTTGTAATTGTTCTACGTTATGAAGAATTGTCCTTTGCTCATTAGTTTCCGAAGTTGGCGCATACTCTGGTGTAAATGTCGACTGTGAAACAGGACTTGTGAGCAGTACTACCAGGCTAACATTACCCAGCCAAACGACATCGCCATGATGTAACTCTTGGGGACAGTTTATAAGATATTTATTTACTTGCGTGCCGTTTTTGCTGCCCAGATCTTCAATAGTCCACATACCTTCAGCCGTTTTTAAAATACGGGCATGGTTGCGGGATACTCCAGCAAAAGGTAAGTACAAGTTACATTCTGGCAAACGACCAATTGTAAATACATCTCGGTCAACTGCGATCGTTGTCTCGGTATCTCCCTCTTGTAGGCGTAGGGTGAGTTCAGTCATGAGTGTGATAGATCCATTGAAGCTACAGGTGCAAGCAACTCTTGGGTAGGTTATACCCTACAGGTTAACTCTTCACCTTTTCTTTATGACACTGTTAACCGCATTCCGACAACTGCGTGTGTTTAATATTACAATTTTGATTATAAGAAATGGGAATTTCAAAGGCTCTCAGTAGCAAGAGAGGTGTTTGGAGTATAGAACTATGATTTCATTACGTGAAATAACTCGCTCTCAACTCGAAAAGCCTGATTCCCTATTCCCTACTCCCTACTCCCCCCTATCGCGCTTCTCTGCGAGAGGCTAACGCTCGAAGACTCGCTACCGCTTCGCTAATGCCAACGCCAACGCGAACGGGCAGCACGTAGATAATTTCAAAAATCAAATATGATTCCCATATACTGAGTGAGTTTTAAAACAACCTCTCAGGGCATTGCCCTTAAAACTCGGAATGGCGATCGCATTAAGTGGGAAAAGTAGGATCTTTGGTAAAAGTCATTTACTATACTGTTAATAAGCTGTATGTTGACATATGAGGTAGGTAGTAAATTCATAGACTTACATCTTGCACCAAGGGGCTAAAAGTCCTGGCTACAGAGACTTTACCTGCCTGGCCTGCGGCAACGCCAAGGGCGAACGAGCGTCTGAATAACTGGGTTTAAGACCCCCACCAAATTTTAAATTTGGTGGTCTTTAATCAGTGGCGGATCTGAATCCCCCACTGAAAAATTGCTGAATTCTGAATTCTGTATTCTTCTTCAATTCTTAGATACCTCTAAAGTAGAAATAATGTGGTTAAGTACGAGAGTAATTAGATTTTTTGATGACTACGAATATAGAGAGTATACAGACAATCTTGGTTTGCCTGCTCGTTATGAAATTCGGAGTATTGATTCTTGGTGCAATCCACACTTTAGTTATTCACGCAACTTTCGTTTAGATTCATTAGAGCAGCTTTGGGATTTGCTTGATTGGCTTCCAAACCCGGTATCTAGCCAGCAGTATTATCTATTGTTTACAGATGCTAGCAAACACAAGATTCCAGAAAATCATCCGAGATTAAAACTACTGGGATACGATTTGTTGGATATTGAGGGCAAATCATCTTTGTGGAATTATCGACCTTGGATAGGAGTGTTAAAGCCCTTGGTTCAAAAGGTCAATCGGTATGGATTATTAACTTGGTCAGATGCTGTAACTGCTCAAGCTATTCTCCCACAGGCTTGGCACAACCACCCTCGTTCTGTTGTGAAGATTTGCACTTTGTTTGAAGTCTTGCCTTTAAAATACTTCCAAAAAATCAAGTCACCCAGTAATATTACACCCGTAGGGGCGAACGGCCGTTCGCCCCTACAACGTGCGATATAATCTTGTACCTCACTTGAATGGGAATCGTTATATTAGGTCTGTATTAACAATTTTGCAACAGACCAATATCTAAAACTAAAGTGCTGCTCAAAAATGCCCAGAAAAGTTTACAGGACTTACGCAAAATAGGTAACTTCGGTTAATTTATCGAACCGCCTTCTCTACGAGAGGCTTTCGCCAACGCGCTTCGCGTCTCGTAGAGAAGGCGCCTTATCTACGAGAGGCTTCGCCAACGCGCAGCGTCTCGTAGAGAAGAACGCCAAGAATTCGTAGAGTGTGCGTAAGTCCTAGTTTAATTAGGAGGTATTTCTAAAGCTATTTCTCCTAATAATCCTTTGCGAAAATCTGTTAAAAGTTGCCTTGCAGTTCGCTCTACATCACCTTTGTAACGATGCTCTGCCAAGGCGTGCAAATAGACATCTCCAGTTTCAGATATAGAATCGAGTTGGTAGCGGGATTCTAGCGGTTTTTTTGGTAACAAATCTGTGGCTACAGCTTCCAAATAGTTCAGTAAATCTACGAGGGCTGCTGCGACGAGCTGATTATCGTAAGATGCTTCACCGATATCATCACAAATTGCTAATTTCAATGCTGCATCTTGGTCTTCTAACCTAGCAGGGATGACACCAGGAGCATCAAGTAATTCCAAATGTTCCGAAATTCGCACCCAGCGCAGTTGGCGAGTTACCCCAGGGCGGGCTGCACTTTCTACTACTCGCCGTCCTAACAGACGGTTAATCAAAGCTGATTTACCGACATTGGGAAAACCAATTACTACAGCCCTTACCGGACGGGGTAACATACCGCGATCGCTTCTTCTTTTATTCAGTTCTACCCCAGCGGCTTGGGCTGCCCGTGCCACTTCTGCTATACCTTTACCATGTTGAGCGTTGGTAAAATAAGGGGTTTCTCCTTGACGTTTAAACCAATCTATCCATAGCGATCGCATTTGTGGCGTAATCATATCTACTCGGTTAAGTATTAACACCCGTGTCTTACCCTCCACCCACTCAGTTATTTGGGGGTGGTGAGTCGCTAAAGGAATCCGAGCGTCTCGTACCTCAAACACCACATCTACACGTTTTAGCTGTTCTTTTAGCTTCTTTTCAGCTTTGGCAATGTGACCTGGATACCATTGAATTAGGTTTAATTTATAGTTTTGAGTTATAGTCATTTGTACTTTGTCCTTTGTCTTTTGTTATTTGTCGTTTGTCAGTTGTCCTTTGTTCTTGACAAATGACCAATGACTAATGACTCCCTTTAGCTTCATGTAAAATTAGACGATTACCATCAGGGTCATATGCATAAATCTCTCTGCCGTGGGAAGCAATGGAAATCTTTCCTGGTGGGGGATAGCCCAAAGCAGTTAAGTGGGCGATCGCATCTTCCAAGTTACTCACCTCTAAACATAAACTTATCTTACTTTTGCTGTAGACACAAAGCGGCGAGTCAAGAGACGTCACTTCAAATTCCGATTCATTGGTATTCTTTGGCTTAAAAATACCCAATCGCATACTAGTCAAATGAAACTCAGCATAGACATTCGGAATCAAAGTCACTGGCTTTTGCTCCAGCAATTTTGTATAGAAACTCACTAAATTTTCACAATTAACCGATGCTATAGTCACAAATGCATCAATGTACGAGAAAACCATATTGATCTAACAAGTAATTCAATGTCAAATGCCAACGAGTAAGGCACCCTTTTTAAGGGCTTGCTGCGTTCTGAATTGTGTTATAAAAAACCCTACAATACTTAGATTTTGTTCAAAATTCAAATATTAATCCTATATCTGTCTGTAGCGGATGAATATTTAGTATCCCAGACTTTATTTTGTTGGAAATGATAAGTAGGTCAACTTAATTAAACGTAAAACGCTCCACTTGATACTGAGCTTGCTTGGCTCTATGTTTTATACCATCCATAATAGCGATAAGTCTTCGGCAGTTAGTATTATTAACGCACTTGGCATCAACAAATTTTTCAAAAAATATGAGACTATAGAAATATTCAGACAGTCAGAAAAACGTGAGTCAGCAAGACAAAATCTTAGGAAAAATCCTCTCTGGGACTTCTGATACAGACATCCCTTTTGCCCAATTGTGGCAACTCTTATACAAACTAGGCTTTGATGAACGGATTCGTGGCGATCATCGTATTTTTGTCAAAGATGGTGTTGAGGAAATATTAAATTTACAACATAAGAGAGGAAAAGCCAAAAGCTATCAAGTTAAACAAGTTCGTGCAGTACTTATTAAGTATCAGCTAGGAAATAAAAATGAAATTTCGCTATGAAATTATTCTCTACTGGAGTAGGGAAAATGAAGCTTTTATTGCCGAAGTACCAGAATTACCAGGGTGTGCCGCTGATGGCGAGACTTATCAAGAAGCTCTGAATAATGTAGAAATCGTAATGCAAGAGTGGATAGAAACGGCTAAGGATTTAGGGCGTCCAATTCCTGAACCTAAACCGCGTTAGATGTAATAAGATTTTGGATTTTAGATTTTAAATTTTGGATTGGTGAAATATATTCGAGAATATTGTAATTAAGTAACAGGTTGATTAGTTCTAAGTCCCATAATAACTAAGTCTCGTTCAACACCGTCAAGTTCTGCAACTTTCGGCAAATATCCCCACTGTTGAAACCCAAATGTTTGAAATAACTTTAAACTCGGTTGATTGTGGGCAAAAATAAAGCATACTAAAGTTTTTAAACCCAAACTAGAACTTTGTTGAATTGCTTGCGCTAAAAGTTGCTTTCCTAAACCACGCCGATGAAAGGCAGGCGCTATATAAATACTAATTTCACCAGTTGTACTATAAGCAGGTCGCCCATAAAAGGATTGGAAACTCAGCCACCCAGCAATTACTCCCTCTACTTCGATTACCCAAAATGGACGATGTGAAGGCGATCGCCCCCTGAACCAAGCAAGGCGACTTTCCACAGATACCGCCTCTAAATCAGCTGTTGCCATGCGGCTAGGAATTGCCGCATTGTATATTGCCACAATTGTGGCTAAGTCGGTTTCAATCGCATGGCGAATCATCATTGCTAAGGTCTTGAAGAAAATCTAAGCGAAAATATTCCAAAATCATACAGCGTTAATAGTAGCAATTATACGGCTTCTACCGTAATTGTCACAGATGCCTCATCAAACAGGACTTTCCTGATTCATTCAAGTGTTTATTTGAAAAGTTATAAAAAACACAATTTATATTGTTATTTTTTTATATTATTACTCGCCAAGTCTAATTTTTTTTCTCATGGTTCATTAAGTATTCATTCTAAAGAAATAGATATTTTCTCATGTCAGGAAAAATAACCTATTTCATCTAAAGATATATTTACTTTGATATAGAGATGATTGGAATTTTTTAATTAGTTACTAATTGATAGTATAAAGCGATCGCATATTGTATATATGCATCAAACAATACAACTTTGAATTATTGAGCAGCCTAATTTACAAAGACTTTTGCTTAATGAACAACATACATATACAAAAATAAAAATTTGTATTTTAAGTCATATTTAGGAAATTTTAATTTAATTATTTCTATAGAAATACAGATACATATGACTTATATCTCCAGCTAAAGACAGAGGGTATTAGTATTAGTCTTGCTTAGTATAAGTGTAAGTAGCAGATTCATAGTACGTCACGGCGTAAATAGAGCAACCATTTCAAATCCCTAAAAAGCCTGTTCCATAATACTTTTGACGAATTTAATATCAAAAAAATGAGTGTCAGTCAATCTAAAAACCCATCGATAGAAGTTGATATTGCAATTTTAATAGATAAAATTAAAAGTGGAATTTGGCTATTTGGAATTCCGTCTTGGCTCTTTGGCATAACTGATAGAAGTATAGCTACATTTGCTGATGGTTATGTATCGACTGTAGAAATATCTCAACTATTTATAGCATCTTTCTTTTTTTTGAGTTGGTTATATCTAAAACCAGGCGAAAGCTTTAATAGCAATGATTTAAGCCCCAGCCAATATCAAGAATATCTCTATCGTATTCAAGCTGAAAAGCTGAAAATCAAAAAGCTACATATGATTAGCCAGGAGTATATTTTACCTTTTCCCTATGTTTGCCAAATTTATCATTTATTGAGCTTAAAACATTTAGAAACAGTTCATAAATTTAGCCTGAATAACTTGAAAATTCTCAAGATTAGCCAGTTCCAAAGCACAAGTATAGGTGGGATAATTAAATTTCAAACAATATTGGATTCACCCGCTAATCCTTTAAGAATTTGGCGACAACCAATTGTGGAGGTAGATTTAATATTGCATACTCCATACACTGTTGAACTGAGTATTCCAGTCTACGATAACAAAAGAATAATTGTTCTTTTTAATGTCTTCCCATTAAGTGACTCAGAACATCAATTGTTTATAGACATTTATAGTGACCTAGAATGGCCAAAGCCATTATTGCAAATAATCTTACATTTTGCTTCTTGTTTGACACTGTTTGAAGACTTGCCGTATTTAAAAGCCTTAGCTGAGAGAAATATACAGCGTTTATTCAATTCAAATCGAATTTCCAATCACGAAACTGGATTGCTGTTTAAAAGGTTTGTTGAGTTATATGGTTCGAGTGGAGAAGCAATGAAGTTAATTGAAGGGAGCGAAGAGTTTAATGAAGAATTCTAAGAGCTGTGCGCCCCTACCCACGTACCTCATTCAAATGAGAATCGCTATATCACCCATTAGAATCTTTTATGGCAAGCCAGTCTTGTATACATTGCTTTGCCGTTTCAGCATGTTCCTCTAACCCTTGAATAACATCTTGGTATTCAAGATCGTTACCTCTAAGCATTCGGAAAAATTCTATAAATCTTTTTCCACAATCATATAAAGCTATTATCAAATCTGACCGATCAATCCTGACATCAGGGATTCCATCGCCTGATATCCTCACTTGATTTGCCTCTGGATCTAATCGTACATATCCGTAGTTGTTATATATCCTAACAACAGCAGATTTTTGAACTACTAAGTCTAGAATTGCAATGAAGCAAAGATTTTGGACAATCGCCCATAATTCATCTTGAATCTGGATACGAGTATCAGGTTCTTCTAAGGAGCTAATCAGAATCAATCCATCAGCATCTAAGTTATTAATTAATTTTTCACGATATTTTTCAAAATCTATTTTCAAAGTATTCTCATCAATGCAAGGAAACTCATTTCCTTCACGAATATAAGCACAGAATTCTACTTTGGTTTTCATTTTATTTTCTTTATAAAGTAATTGATTTGCCTACAAGCATTCACTTTTAAAAACAGAGATCCTAGTAATCCTGGTTGCTCTGTCCCTAGATTAAAAAAATTAATAATCGATTGACTTGTTTTTATTGTAGCAGCCTCCACAGGGCATTTATTTCAGCCTGCGTATAGTGAATTCCACCACCTGTAGGTGTCGGGAAAAATTGTCCTATTCTTAAGTTTGTTGCAGATCCTTGGGTACCGACTTGAACAGTAAAACTACTGGTAGTAACCGGTTGTGGAATTCCTGGTAGAATCACTGTAGGAGGTGTAGCGGAAGTTAGGACATTAACTGCTTCTTGTACATAGCCCTCAATCGCAGCAGGAGTTGTTCCTTGTGGCCACAATGTTGTACCCGGGGTCTTATTCAGCCTACTTGGTAAATCTACATATTCATAGGTGTGATCTAGAAAATGTCCCGCAGTTGCGTTTGGTGTCAAACCTGTGTAAGGAGGTACTGGAGTCGGTAGACTCATCACTGATTTTGTTAGTGGTGGTACTCTGAACAATGGTGCTGCATCCGCTAACTTCCGGAATACAGCTGCATTACCACTGGCTAGATTCAGAATATCCTCAACTCGCGTAACATCTCCTTTTGCAACTGCACGGGTTAAAATTGCTTCGAGTCCTGCAATTTCACCTCTTCCTCCTGCCATGATTACATAAAGTTCAAGGTCTTCTGAGGTATTGACAAGGTTTAGAAGCCGCTCAAGTTCGGCCGCATTATTTGTAATATTTGCATTTAGAAGCTCTTGAAGGCGAGTAATACTGGGTATCTTTACATTATTGAGTAGGTTCAAAAGTTCAGTAACATTAGTAACTTGACCGTGATTCAATAAGTCTAAAACCTCAGTAATATTCGCAACCTTGCTATGATTCAACAGCCCAATAACTTCGGCAACATTCGCAACTTTGGTATGATTCAGTAAGCTTAAAATCTCTGCAACATTTGCAATCTTGGCATGATTCAGCAAATCAAGAAGCTCAGTAACATTTACAATCTTGGCATGATTCAGCAAATCAAGAAGCTCAGTAACATTTGCAATCTTGGCATGATTCAGCAAGTCAAGAAGCTCAGTAACATTCGCAATCTTGGCATTGTTTAGTAAGTCAAGAAGTTCAGCAATGTTAGTAACTTTCGTATGATTTAGTAAACTTAGCAGCTCAGTAACATTCGCAATCTTGGCATTGTTTAGTAAGTCAAGAAGTTCGGCAATGTTAGTAACTTTCGTATGATTTAGTAAACTTAGTAGATCGGCAACATTCGTAATCTTCGCGTGATTTAGCAAGCCGAGAAGTTCGGTAATATTTGCAACTTTTGTGTGATTCAGGAGGCTGAGAAGTTCAGCAGCATTCTCAATCTTGGTACTGTTTAGTAAACTTATAATCTCGCCAGCGTTGGTAATCTTAGCATGGTTTAGTATATCTAAAAATTCAGTACCATTGGCAATCTTGGCATTGCTTAGTAGCTCCTCAAATTGAGCTAGATTTGTAATTTTAGTGTGATTAACTAAGCTCTGTAATAGAGTTACATTACCTGCTATTTTAGTATTACCAAGAAGCTGTTCTAACTTAACCACAGTCATTCGAGAAGAGCCATCAGCATTACGCAGGAAATTCTTCAAAATACTTCCAGTCATACCCGGCTTGCCTAGCAAGCTGAGTAAATTATCAACTGTAATTCCTTCAATGCGAAGAATTTCTAATAAGGTATCAATATTTCTTTCTGCTCTAATTAGCTCCAAAGCTTTTTCGGAATTCTTAGCAAGCTCAATCAATTGAATGGCTTTATCAACATCCTTGACTTCATCTAAAACTGCCAAACTGGCCTCTATGCTTCCAAAGCGCCGCAGTTGCATAATCCAACGCATTTTTTGCATTGCTCCAGCACCTTCTGTCAATTGAGAGATAGTCCTGAATGCTTTGGCAAACTGAAGAATTTCTAGTACGCTGACAAAAATCAGTAAGCCTTCAATTAATGCTTTGCCTAAATGTTTTCCTTTTTCATAGGCACTAATTAAAGGATTAAAAAGCATTACTATGTGATATGCCAGGTTGAGAGCTCCCATTACAATCCCAACACCCACTAATATGGGAACTGAGACTTCAGGGAAAGCACAGGCTAGGATAATCAAGACAATTAGTCCAATGACTCCCAAGCTGGCCCAGATATTACCTCTATCTGCCTCAGCGAGAAGTTCCAGTAAACCCGCTGCAAGACTTATCAGGCCTCTAATTAAGTTCTCAATCCACTCAAGTATCCCTGCAACTACACCAAGAACAAAATCAGCGATCGCGTTACCTGTTCTCAGATAACTGAAAACATCATCAACTAGCGATCGCTGTATAACTATTTCATCTTTTGCGCTTCGTTGAACTGGTTGTCTATCGACGGATTTCGATACTTGACCTGGTAGCAATTGGGTCAGCGATTCTTCAGTGTCAGCTTCACCATCCTTTTGACGCTGTACATTCTCTGGAAAACTTCCCACTAGAGGCTCAAGCCAATCTTTGGAAGTAGCTGATGCCTTGCCAACTTGGTTACCCAGAATTTCTGGTTTTGGAGTTTGCATCACTTGATCTGCTACCTGTTCCGCTTCTTGCTCAAACGGATCGGAGGGATCGCTAATGGAAATCCCCTCTGCTGTCGGTGTGCCTGCCACAGCTCCATTTGCCTGCTGTACGGTATGCACCACCTCATGGGCAATCAGATGCTGTCCCTCTGTGGAAGTTGGGTTGTAGCTACCGGAACTAAAGAAAATATCCTGACCTGTGGTGAAGGCAACTGCATTCACCGATTGAGAAAGTCGATCTGCCTCGCTATCGGTATGAATTCGCACGTTGGATAAATCTGCCCCTAAATGCGGCTCCAAATGCTGCTGAACCCCACGATCCAGTCTGCTGCCGCTACCGGATGCCGCATCGATGCGTTGGGCGATCGCCCCCTGTGCATCTGTGTCAGCACCATCGTCTTGGCGCTGAATCATCCGCTGACCCGGTAGGGGTTCCGGTTGCGGAGGACTGCCGATGGCACTGGGAGAAGATGGCCCAAAGCCCAGACTAGACGGCAGTAATCGTCCGATATCAAGGTGCATCCCCAGCATCAGGTTATCACCACCCGTATTCAGTTCCAGGTGCAACCAGTTGACTCCGGGAACAGGCAGTACTTGTCCATTGAGTTTGTCTAACGCAAATCGTCGAGCCTCTGGATTAGAGAAAACCCCGGTCAGCACACCTGCGCCAATTAACACCGTTGTACTCACCACACCAATCTGCTCGCCCGTGTTCAGCCGTGACCAGTCTTGAGTAATACGCTCGCTCGCTTGGGTACGTAGGGAAATAAGTCCGCTATTAATTGCCGGAACAGCCATAATCGCCCGCAACAAATCCCCTGTGGTGGCATTTTTGGGCGGATTAGGATCTGGATCTGCACTTGCAGGTGGGGGAGAAGCGGTTGGAGGGGTTGCTTGTCTAAGAATTAGATCCGAGCCGTTGGTCTCCTCAGATGAAGAGGAAGCTGTTTGAGTCGGCGATAGAGTCGCAAACAGATTGGTTGTTGAGCTTGTATTGTCGGGTGGGTTGGGGGGGTTATCTGAAATAGGCAATCCGCTCAGGTCGATTTGCCCCAGAGCAGATTCAATGGTTTCGGGGACTAACTGCTGCTCCAACTGTTCCAGGGCGAAGTCCTGTATTTTTGGATCGGGGCTGGGGCTGGAATCCTGCGCCGTTTGATTTGTAGTGGTAGTAGGCTGTGGCGAAGGAGGAGCCTGTTGAGCGTTGGCACGAGGCTGTAGAGTATTGGTTTCATCTCGTTGGATGATATTATCTTCCTGTTTGGCAGCATATTTGGGGGGTAGGCTTTCCCTGAGCGATCGCATTACCACAGCCTGGTTTGACTCTGGAATTTGCATTGGCATCACTTCATCCACAGCCCAATCGGCTTGTTGTTCGTAGAGGCTTTGTGGCTGACTCACCCTCAGTTGAGCTTGCACTGGCAACATCGAGATGTCGCTAAAATCGTCATCTCGATCGAATTGATTTGTTGAGAGTTTTGCCTGTGGACGGAATGAGATTCGACTAATATCGTGTGCCAGAGGCTCTTTTTTGAAAGTTTCTCCCTCCAGCGACTGTTGAGGAGCAGACTCAGTATCTTGCTGGTTTGATAATTCCTGAGCCAATGATTCTGGCAAAGCTGTATTTGGCTGCAAACCAAAACTAGGCGTGGGATTCGCTAATGTTGGGGTCGTTGGTGAGGCAAGCGAGGGATTGGGAACAGTTGATTTATCGCCCTTTTTGGGGTGTATTTTTGTGCGTTGGCGTAGCCCGTCGTAGACATCGCTCATCCCACTCAATCCCCTGTGTTACACAATGTTGATAAATAATACCCAAGATACAACTTCTCAAAACCCTGCCATATTGGACTAAAGTCTAATGTTTGCCTGTTCATACAGCAGTTTTCACGTATTTGAACCACATCTGTTGTAGAGGCACAGCAATGCTCATTGGTGTCAATTTAGCGTAAAACCTTTGTCCCACAAACGTTTTACCCCCCTTAATCCCCCCTTGGAAAGGGGGGAAAAAGGAATTTAGTTCCCTCCCCTTGGAAAGGGGGGAAAAAGGAATTTAGTTCCCTCCCCTTGGAAAGGGGGGGAAAAAGAAATTTAGTTCCCTCCCCTTTCCAAGGGGAGGGTTAGGGTGGGGTAAAGCGTATGTGGGACAAGCATTTGAGCTTAAGTTGAGACCAATGAGCAATGCTGTGCCCCTACCGCGTGGTCTATTTACCTGAAAATAGCTGTAAATCCAAAATCTAAAATAGTTAAGCCCGTGCTAATAAAGGAGCAGCATCTAGTAAGGTTTTGGTATAAGGGTGCTGAGGACTGGCAAAAATCTTTTTAGTATCACCGAGTTCAACAATTTTACCGCCGTTCATCACGGCAATGCGATCGCACAAAAATCTCGCTAACCAAAGATCGTGAGTGATGAACAGATAAGTTAACTCAAATTCTTCTTTTAATTGCAACATCAAATCTAGCACTTGTGACTGCACGCTAGCGTCTAACATACTCACCGGTTCATCGCAAATCAAAAGTTTCGGGTGAGTAATCAAAGCACGAGCGATCGCTACTCTTTGTTGTTGTCCTCCAGATAAATCTGATGGATAACGTTCATAATAGACTTCTGGTGGTGTTAAGCCAACTTTTTCTAACATCCACAAAACTTGTTCTTTCGCTTTCACAGAATCGGCAAGATTGTGAATAAATAAAGGGTCAGCGATGCTTTGTCCCACTGTCATCCCTGGATTCAGACAAGCATGGGGATCTTGAAACACCATTTGGATTTGTCGCCGTGAAGACCGAATTTCTTGAGGCGACAGTTTAGTTAAATCCTGTCCTAAAAACTCAACTTTCCCAGACGTGGGACGAATTAGTTGCAAAATTGTCCGTGATAATGTACTTTTTCCGCAACCTGATTCCCCAACTAAGCCAAGAATTTCTCCGGGATAAAGATCCAGATTAATACCATCTACTGCTTTAATTGTTTCTGATTGTCTGTTAAATAGTCTTTCAATAAAATTAGGTTCTATAGTGTAATATTGCTTGAGGTCAGTGACACTCAAAATCGGCGATTTCTGATTAATTTTCGGTAATTGCTTTTCCTCCCCAGTCCCCAGTCCCCATTCCCCACTCCCTATTTCATCCACTGCTTGAATATGTAAAGCTGCTTTGAGGAGCGATCGCGTGTATTCATGTTGCGGTTGTCTAAATACACTTTCTGTGGTGCCCATTTCCACCATTTTACCGTGATACATAACGCCAATGCGATCGCAATACTCAGCCACCATTGCTAAATCGTGAGATATCAGCAGCAATCCCATGTTTTCTTCACTACACAGCCGAGTTAATTCTTTTAATATCTGCGCGGAAACGGTAACATCTAAACTTGTGGTGGGTTCATCTGCAACAATCAACTTGGGATTGAGAAGTAAAGCTAAAGCGATCGCTACCCGTTGTCGCATTCCACCGCTAAATTCGTGAGGATACTGATTCCAGCGACTCGCGGGAATATTTACCTTTGCCAATGTCGCAAGTGCTTTTTCTTTGGCTTGCGGTGCTGATAATTCCGGTGAATGGGCTTGCAGAGTTTCGATACAATGCTTACCAATAGTCATCAACGGATCGAGGCGTGTCATCGGATCTTGAAAAATTAAGGCGATCGCTTCGCCGCGAAATTTCCGCAACTGGTTGGGCGTTAAATCAAACACTGACTGTCCCTGAAATGTCACCCATCCCTCAACGCGACTAGAACCTGGTAGCAAGCGCATTACTGCACGTCCGATAGTTGACTTACCACAACCAGACTCTCCTACCAATCCCATTTTTTCACCTCGTTGCAGGGTGAAAGACACATCATCAACCGCCCAGCTTGGTGCTTCTCCACTTCGTTGAGGATAGGCAACTCGGAGATTTTCGATACAGAATAAGGCTTCACTCATACTTAGTTATCAGCCCTGAGCTAGCAGCTGCGATAATTTTAAATTTTAGCTAGTTTAGCAGATTATTTTCAGACCTTCCGTTGTGCAAATGTCTTTGTAAGCAGGGAGCAGGGAGTGGGGAGTGGGGAGTGAGGAGTACAAGGGAATCAGGCTTTTATCCCGTCTTTGGAATTTAGAATTTTAATCAAAAAACCTTAACTGAACCGTATTGATTTCTATTAACTATTACTAACAGTTACAGCTACCTTCGCGTGTTTGTTAACATAGTCCACAAATAGTTGCTTCAACCGAGGACTAACACCAGCGTGTTCAAAGAACCCAAAGCCTACATTCCGAGCTTTTGATAAGGTTTGCTCTGGTGTTAATCCTTCTTTAATAGCGACACTCAACAGCGCAATTCCAGTCGATCGCATCCCTGCGGCACAATGCACAACTGCTGGTTTCGGAATTTGTTCGAGTGTTGTCAGTATTTTGGTAATTAACTCTTCATTTAGTGCTTCCAGTTTGAGTGGCACATTTGTATAGTACAGCCCCAATGCTTGGGCTACCCGTTGCTCATCGTGGGAAAATCCCAACTCATCAGGCGATCGCAGATTCAAAACGGACTTAAAACCTTCTTGGCTAGCTTGCTCGAGCTGTTTTGGAATGACTTGTCCTGTGGTTGTCAAATTTTCGTTAATTTGTATGGCGTTGATCACATTTACTCCTTTGAACTTTCCCATGTCTGGCAGCTTGATAAATTCTCTAAGAAGCAAGCTTTGAGAAGATATTTAGACGATTGCAACAAAATTTGCCAAATTTCAGAAAATATCGCTTGATTACTTCTCAATTTGCCTTTTGGGTTGATTATTTTATTGCTCTACCTATAATATACGGTTTATCGATAGATTTTATGTAAATTAAAATATATTATATGTTTTAACGATAAATTTACTGGAGTTTATATTTTGAGGGAACTTGATATTCTGATAAAAAGAAAATTGAAAAGGCATGTAAGCTAAATGCCAGCCTTCAAACTATGAGTGCTAATCAAATATCTCTTCGATCTGCTGATAAAAAAGATGCGTGGGTGCTGAGTGCAATTCATATTGCTGCTATCAAAGCTCTACCTGCAACTTTTTATACCGAAAAAGAGCTTTTAGCTTGGCGTAATAACCGCAACCAGCCTGATGGTTCAAATATATTAAAAAATATGAAAATGGAATCTTTGTGGGTTGCAGTGGAGGGAGATCTTGTTATGGGTTTTGCCAGTTTCGTTGTTGATGAGCTGATTGGGCTATACGTCCATCCTAGATATCAAGGTAAAGGTATTGGGCGCGCTTTAGTTGAACATTTTTGCCATCGAGCAAGCGATCGAGGTATAGATAAGGTAATTACAACTGCTAGCCTTTATGCCGAAGGATTTTATTTAAGACTGGGGTTTACTGCCATCGAAAGAGCGCCTCATTACTTAAGAAATGGGGTAGTTGTTCCAGTTACCAAGATGAGTAAAATATTAACTAGGGCGGAAGAAATAGTATAAAAATTATGCATTACGACTTCAAAAAATTCACAATTATAGCAGTTCATCTATAGCTTTTATTTTATTAGCATCACAGAGAACCACAAAGACTCAAGACAGTAGACATAAAATCCTAGTCCTGTTAATATAAAGCTAATAATAATTGTCTATTTAATAATCCTACAGTGAAAATTGCATACATCATCCTAGCACATAAATATCCTGAGCAATTAGCGCGTCTTATTCATCAACTTAATACAGAAGATGTTTCATTTTTTATACACATAGATAAAAAAGGAGATCGGAAAATTTATGACCGGGTAATTACTCTACTCAATGATTTTCCAAATGTTTCTTTTCTCAAGAGATTCAACTCAGGATGGGGAAGTTTTGATGCTGTAAAAGCTACTCTTGAGGGAATAAAGTCAATAGTCAAAACAGGTATTTACTTTGATTATGTTATACACTTATCGGGTCAAGACTATCCAATTAAATCAAATGCACAGATCAAGAGGTTTCTAGAACATAGTAAAGGCAAAGAATTTCTAGAGTATTTCCCACTACCTTGTAGTAAATGGAAAGGTGGTGGCTTAAGAAGAGTAGATTATTGGCATATCCGTTGGAAAGATGAGTATATTTGTATTCCTGAAAAGCGTGAGTTTAAATCGGCTATCAATTCTTTATTATATTCATTTTTGATTTCATTTTTACCTAAAAAACGTAAATTTCTTGAAGGCTTTGCTCTTTATGGAGGTTCTGCATTTTGGTGCTTAAGCGGAGAATGCGTAAAGTATATAGATGATTTTGTAAAACAAAATCCCAAGCTGATTAATAGTTTTAATTATACTTTTATAGCAGATGAACTTTTTTACCAAATAGTGATTTTAAATTCACCTTTTAAGGACAAAATAATTAACAATCACTTAAGATATTTAGATTGGGGAAATGTTAACGCACTCCATCCCAGGATTTTAGAGAAAAAAGATTTTGAAAAAATTAGGGAATCAGAAAAATTATTCGCTAGGAAGTTTGATCTAACTATAGACCCAGATATATTAGATATGATTGATCAAATACTGCAAGTGGACGTCTAACCACGCCATTGCTAGCTAAATTGTATAATGCAAATCTTCTATAGGACTATGATTTGATTTCTGAAAAAATCTAAGTAGTATGTGGGGTGTGTTACGGCGTAGCCTAACGCACCCTAAGCTTTGTGTGGCGCGTTAGGCTTTGGTATAACGGAATACAGTTCAGTTAAGCCTTTCTTTCTTTCTTCTCTTTGCGTCCTTCTCTGACGAGACGCTGCGCGAATGCGTCCTTGGCGGTAGCCTGCGGCAAGCCCCTTCGGGTCTACGTTAAAAAATTGAATTTGACCAAGAGTTTTAGCCTTAACTAAACCGTATTGTGGTATAACGCACCCTACCTATATTTCAATAATCAAATATGAGTCCTATGTAGGACTAGTAGTCTAGCGCAAAAACTTTGAGAAGTTCGTAGTCAGTACTTTAGTGCTTCAAAAATCAAGGAATAAAGTCCTCACTACAAACATATAATGACCAGCAAAATGAATCAGCGATGCACTTCAATTCTAGGAAATATATCACAGTCTAGCGGCTCACCAGATTTTTTGGTTTTGAATGAATTAAATTGTGGTAAATCAATTTCTTCAAGAGGTTTGAAAGGCCACGCTTTGGGGCGATGATAATAAGTAACATCATCACCAGTCCAATTAGTCACTACTGCACGTCGTTGTCTAGAAGATATGTTAGTTACTGAATGATGAATTGTCAGAAAATGATGAATCAAGCAATCTCCAGCCTCCATATCCCAGGAAACGATTTCCTGAGCTTGTGGTTCTACAAACCACGAGGGATTCGATCGCTCGCGTAACTCTCTGCCCCATCGATGAGAACCTTTGATATACTCTAATCGACCATTTTCTTGGTTGACAGTATCTAGAGCCAGCCAAATTTTACAACACTGCCAGCCTTGTATAGGCCAGTAAGGTAGGTCGTTATGCCACCCAATACGGCTATTAGCTTTCGGCTTCTTCACAAAAAAGCCGTCAGCCAAAAAGTTTAATTTTTTCGACTTTAAAACTTGAGCTGCGAGTGTTGGTAATGGAGATTCAAAAGCCAAAGCACGGAAATCAGCATCAACAAGCCATAAATTACTGGTATGCTCCGCACTGGCTTCTTGTTTCGGGGCATTCTTCTCTTCCATAAGGCCAGGAATTAATACATTCTTGTCAACTGCTGTTCGTATCCGTTCTACCCAGATATCATCCACAGCATTTTTGACGCAGATAACACCATCTCGCTCGAAAGCTTCAACTTGTTGAGGGCTAATTTTTCGTGTGTCTACTTTGAACATTTTAGCTTTTTTCAGATTTTGAAATTAAACTGTTTTGGATAGCAACTGCTAAATGCATATCAGTCGATCTCACCAAATATTTCTGGAATTGATTTTACTGGGATCAAGTTTTTGATGATATGACAAAGTTTTTCCAGTATAAAGTAGATATTCAGTGAGTAATTCTTTCTGTGGATGGACTATTTTTTGATATTCCTAGTTAAATAATTTCGCTCTAACTACCGATATCCTTTTTAATAATGAGTGGTATGAGTGACGCTAGACGCAATATACCAGACACAATGAAAACTTCCATTATGCCAAAAGACCCAGCAAATTGAGCGATAAAGCCGCCTATAGTTGCTCCTAAAGCACCACTTACCCCAGCAATAGCAGCTGCGATCGCAAAATAGATAGACTGATTTTTTACTGGTGCAATTTCTATCTGGAGATTGTTGTTACACAAATCAACTCCTCCCCAATTAGCACCAATGAAAATGTGTAACAAAGGTAACCACAGCCAGAGATCCACGAGACTAGAACCAATCAGTAGCCATAGCCACGGTATGACTGCAATGAGAATTCCTGTAGAAATTAAAATCGGACGATTGCCAATTTTATCTGCTAATTTACCCCAGAGAATCAGCATCAGCATATGTGCCCCGGCCCGCAAGCTGTTGTAGAAAGTTACCCAACTCACATCTAGATTTAGCGTATCTAGTAAGTAGAGGTTAAAAAATGGGGCACTGAGGTTAACAGCAAGCGTCCATGAGCCAAAATAAAGCAAGAACACCAAATAATTAGAGTTTTCCCAGATGCTGCTAACTAAATCGTTTTGTGGTGTCAGTATTTGCGATAAAGAGATTGCACCAGATGTCTCCCCAAGTTCATTTGGTGACGAGTCTAGCTCAATCTCAGTAGTTTGAGATGAGCTACCATAATAAGTATTTTGTAATTGGGGATTCATATCTACCAGGAAATACTGACATCCCAAGCTCACAATCCCAAAGAAAATGCCTACTAACAAAATCATTCCATAACCTTGGATAGTCCCCCCATACCAATGTGATATGGCTAAACCAGCTAAGGGCAAGCTAACTAACTCGGTAAGATTACCAAGGCTATTGCGTAGCCCGAAATATCTACCTCGCAACTGTCGTGGGACTAACATTGCTATCCAACTCAAGCATGATGCAATTGCTAGTCCCCCTAAAAGATGGCTACCTAGAAGAATCGAAAGCGACAATATCACCAATTGGTTAGAATTCAGCGCTCCCCAGCTAAAGCTAACAATGCCAATGACTAAAATTAGCCAGAGTAATCGAGCAATGCCGTGTGTCCGCAATGAATACTGAAAGCGGCTGGTGCTACGTTCCGATAAGTAAGCACCTATCGGCTGAAACAGATGTGCCAACATAGGGATAGAGGACACCAGGCCAAAGACCACCGGACTGGCATCCAATTCGACCAAAAAATTACCCAGCAAAACTCCGCCAGTGGCAACAGCGAAAACTGCTGCGAAAACACCATCGGCAGTGGAAGCCCTCAAACTGGTGCGAATAGCATCTTTAGAAATACCAGAACTGGGTATTGAACTAGGAGAAAGTGTTGATGGTGAAGCAACCTCGGCGATTTCTACAGAAACAGGTGCGCCTGTTTCAACCGGAACAAAATCCATAAATCTAGTACTGAAAAAAAATAATAGCGAAGCATCCCAATTAGAGCCTATCTATAAAATCCATAAAAGGGGAAGGGGGGAAACAGACAGGTAAAGAGAAGCTGATGGCTTAAAAATAGGGATTTCTCATCAGAACACCTGAAATTAGCCGCACAGGCACTAACAAGAAAATTTTTTTTTCTTTTAGGACTTACGCAAAACTAGACGCTGTAGGGGCAATTCATGAATTGCCCCTACCTGAAAATCAGAGTTTTGGCAACCTTATCACATGGATGATGTCGTCTTTTCTCGCTACCCAAAGATTGATCTACTAAATGTCCCTCAAATCGCCAAATCCTCTAAATTTACTTTTTTATTGCAAATCTACCTTTGGTGTAGGTGCAATATTTGAAAAATAGTGATATGTTAACTAATGTAAACGAGCGTTTAAGCTTTTTAAGCAAGTAAAACCATTCTTCTATCTTGCTTGTAAACCGTTATTCAGCTACTTTAAGTCCGTAATCCTTGAGGCTAGACATAGCATTAACAGTCCGATAATCTGAAAAAATCTATGAAGTTTTGTTGCGTACATTTGCCAGATTCTTAAGGTTCAGCAAAGACTTAAGTCCTTTTGCTGTGCCGATGAAATGACAGTAAATGCACTTGATTTCTAGTGCTATATTTTGTCGTTTCTAAATCTGCAATCCAACGAAACTTCATTGAGATATACCTGTTTTTCCTCATGAATCACGGGCAATTAACTTGCAACATCAGTTTAGCAAGTTAAATCACCATCTTTGAGAAGTGCTTACACTTCATAATGGCATCGAAATCAAACTTACAATTTCTTTCAACTAGAGGGTAAAATCTGTGAGCATCGTTCAAACAAAACTTCAAGCTACTGAAAATACATTTCACGTAGAAGCTTATGAAAAGATTGAGTATGACTTAGTTTATGTAGACGGTATTTTTGATATCGCCAATCCAGAACTTGCAGAAACATATAAAAGTTTTGGAAGATGCTTGGCCGTTGTCGATACTAATGTCAACCATTTTTACGGCAGTCAAATTGAGAAATATTTCCGGTATTACGGTATCAATTTGAGGATTTTTGCTCTAACGATTAGCGAACCAAACAAGTCTATGCAAACCTTTGAGAAAATCATAGATGTGTTCGCAGACTTCAAATTAGTACGAAAAGAGCCAGTCTTAGTAATAGGTGGTGGTTTAATTACAGACGTTGTAGGGTTTGCTTGCTCTACCTATCGCCGTAGTAGTAATTACATCCGGATTCCTACTTCTTTAATTGGTTTGATTGATGCTAGCGTCGCTATCAAGGTAGCAGTTAACCATCGGAAGCTGAAAAATCGTTTGGGTGCTTACCACGCTTCTCAAAAAGTGTTTTTGGACTTTTCTCTGCTGGGGACATTACCAACAAATCAAGTGCGTAATGGAATGGCAGAATTAGTCAAAATTGCGGTAGTTGCTCATGGGGGTGTGTTTGAGTGGTTAGAAAAGTATGGCGAAGAACTGCTTGACACTCACTTTGGGAATATTGATGCAACTCCAGATATTAAAGAAATAGCTCACCGTGTGACTTACGAAGCGATCAAAAAGATGTTGGAGTTAGAAGTACCTAACCTCCGCGAACTAGATTTGGACAGAGCAATTGCTTATGGACATACCTGGAGTCCGACTTTAGAACTGGCACCACGGATACCGATGTTTCATGGACATGCAGTGAGCATCGATATGGCTTTATCTGCAACCATCGCAGGCAATAGAGGCTATATCACCATTGAAGAACGCGATCGCATTATAGGATTAATCAGTCGTTTGGGGCTGGCTCTCGACCATCCTTTATTGGATGAAGAACTATTATGGGACGCTACTGAATCTATCACCCTCACACGAGATGGTTTGTTAAGAGCTGCTATGCCTAAACCGATTGGTACCTGCTTCTTTGTGAATGATTTGACACGGGAAGAATTGGCACAAGCTTTAGCAGACCATAAACAACTTTGCGCTACCTATCCTCGTCGTGGTGAGGGTGTAGATATGTACCCCGTTTATCAGACAGAACTAGTTGGGAGTGCAAAATAATGTCTACTACTATTACCAAGCCCACAGCTAGACCAGTCACACCGGTAGGAATCTTAGCCAAGAAGTTAGAAGCTGTTGTTCAAGAGATTAACCAACGCACAGATTTACCTGCGGAGTTAGTCGCTAACCTCAATGAAGCATGGCGTTTGGCAGCTGGTTTAGATCCTTACTTGGAAGAATATACGACCCCTGAATCAGCCGCTTTAACTGCACTTGCCGAAAAAACATCCACAGAAGCGTGGCAAGAACACTTTAGTGAAGGCACAACAGTACGACCTCTAGAACAAGAAATGTTGTCTGGTCATGTAGAAGGACAAACCCTGAAAATGTTTGTTCATATGACCAAAGCTAAAAGAGTACTGGAAATAGGAATGTTCACAGGTTATTCTGCACTAGCAATGGCAGAGGCACTACCGAAAGACGGAGTGCTAGTTGCCTGCGAAGTAGATCCCTTTGCCGCAGAAGTTGGACAAGTAGCTTTTAATCAATCTCCTGATGGTCAAAAAATCCGGGTGGAATTAGGGTCAGCTCTGCAAACCTTAGATAAGTTGGTAGCCGCTGGAGAATCATTCGATCTAGTGTTTATTGACGCAGATAAAAAGGAGTACATAACCTACTTCCAAACATTGCTAGATACTAATTTGCTAGCACCATCAGGATTTATTTGTGTAGATAACACACTCCTGCAAGGAGAGGTTTATTTACCCGGACCACAACGCAGTGCCAACGGCGAAGCGATCGCTCAATTTAATCGTACCGTAGCACTCGACCCCCGCGTAGAACAGGTAATACTACCCCTACGAGATGGCTTGACGATTATCCGCAGAACTGCCTGATTGACTATGGCACAATCTATTTCTGTTCCTTCTTCACCTGCTATACCGTCTCTTGCTGTAGAGACAAAAATAGCCGTAATTATCCAAAACATTTTGACTTTGGCGTTGCTGTTATTAGCACTGCCAATCAATGCCACCATCGTTATAGTAACTTTGTTGTGGTATAATATATCCCATCCTTTCCAACATTCAGCTACCAAAGCCGCAAACCCCAAAAATATATTAATTAGTGGGGGCAAAATGACCAAAGCTTTACAACTAGCGCGGTCATTCCATGCTGCTGGACACAGAGTTGTGCTGCTAGAAACCCACAAATATTGGCTGTCTGGGCATCGATTTTCCGAAGCAGTGGATAGGTTTTATACTGTTCCTGCGCCCCAAGAAAACCCAGAACGCTATACTCAGGCTTTGATAGACATCATCAAACAAGAGAATATAGATGTCTATATTCCTGTCACCAGTCCATTGGGTAGCTACTACGATTCTCTGGCTAAACCATTGCTGTCAGAATACTGTGAAGTATTTCACTTTGATGCAGATGTTACCCAGAAATTGGATGATAAATTTGCCTTTGCCGAAACAGCGCGATCGCTTGGTTTATCAGCACCTAAATCTTTCAAAATTACCTCTGCCGAACAAGTTCTAAATTTCGACTTCTCCCAGGAATCTCGCAAATATATCCTCAAGAGTATTCCTTACGATTCAGTACGACGTTTAGACTTAACCAAGCTTCCCTGCGCCACCCCTGAAGAAACAGATGCATTCGTTAGAAGCTTGCCAATCAGTCCGGAAAAGCCTTGGATTATGCAAGAATTTATTCCTGGGAAGGAATTTTGTACCCATAGCACTGTCCGGGATGGTGAATTACGATTGCACTGCTGCTGTGAATCTTCAGCCTTTCAAGTCAACTATGAAAACGTTGAAAATTCCCAAATCAGGGAATGGGTAAGGCATTTTGTCAAAGAACTGAAACTTACAGGACAGATTTCCTTTGACTTCATTCAAGCTGAGGATGGCAGAGTTTACGCCATTGAGTGTAATCCCCGCACACACTCTGCAATTACTACTTTTTACGACCATCCCAAAGTTGCCCAAGCCTACCTTGATAAAGAACCAATGGCTGAAACATTACAGCCATTACCAACGAGTCAACCAACTTATTGGACTTATCATGAAGTCTGGCGTTTGACTGGCATCCGTTCTTTCACACAATTGAAAAAATGGATTGCAAATATTTGGCGGGGAACTGATGCAATTTATAAATCAGACGATCCTTTACCGTTTTTAATGGTGCATCATTGGCAAATTCCTTTACTCTTGATCGATAATTTACGTCGGTTCAAAGGCTGGACGCGCATAGACTTCAATATCGGTAAATTAGTAGAATTGGGGGGAGATTAGGACTGAGGCTGAGTGAAAGTATGATTTAGTGTCACGCAAAGGCGCAAAGGCGCAAAGAATAAGAGCTTGAATTAATGATTTTTTGGTGTTGCACAAACAAGGGGTGAAATTTATCTAAAACTCCTGATTCTCTCTGCGCCTGGAGCGTCTCTGCGTGAGATAAATTATCCCGCTTTCTGTGCAATGTTTTAAATAGGAACATGAATCATGTCAGTACTTCGTATCCTTCATTTAGTTGGCTCTGCACAGAATGATTTTTACTGTGATTTGTCACGCCTTTACGCCGAAGATTGTTTGGCTGCAACGGCAGAGCGATCGCGCTATGACTTTGAGATTGCATACATCACGCCCGATCGCCAGTGGCGATTTCCTCGCTCTCTCAGCCCTGAAGATATTGCTCAGGCTAAACCGATTTCTGTGTCTGATGCCATAGAGGCGATCGCAGCACAAAACATTGACGTTATGTTACCACAGATGTTTTGTATCCCTGGGATGACTCACTACCGCGCCCTATTCGACCTGCTCAAGATCCCTTACATAGGCAATACTCCGGATCTCATGGCAATAGCAGCTCACAAAGCAAAAGCTAAAGCAATTGTGGAAGCAGCAGGGGTGAAAGTGCCTCGTGGGGAACTGCTGCGTCAGGGAGATGTTCCGACAATCACACCTCCAGTAGTTATTAAACCCGCAAGTTCCGACAACTCTCTAGGGGTGACTTTAGTTAAAGATGCTGCCGAGTATGACACGGCGCTGAAAAAAGCATTTGAATATGCTTCGGAGGTGATTGTAGAAGCATTCATCGAACTTGGTCGAGAAGTCAGATGCGGTATCATTGTTAAAGACGGGGAGTTAATCGGTTTACCCCTTGAAGAGTATTTGGTAGATCCTCACGAAAAACCCATCCGCACCTATGCTGATAAACTCCGACAAACAGACGATGGCAACTTGGGTTTCGCCGCTAAAGATAATATCAAGTCTTGGATTGTAGACCCTAATGATGCGATCGCCGAAAAGGTTCAGCAAGTGGCTAAGAAGTGTCATCAAGCTTTAGGCTGTCGCCACTACAGTTTATTTGATTTCCGCATCGATCCACAGGGACAACCTTGGTTTTTAGAAGCTGGGTTGTATTGTTCTTTTGCCCCCAAAAGCGTGATTTCTTCTATGGCCAAAGCAGCAGGAATCCCTCTAACAGAGTTGTTGATGATAGCGATCGATGAAACGCTGGGAAGTAATAAACACAATTTGACCAAAATGGCAACGGCGTAGAAGGCGATGATGGAGTGATATCATGTCCGGTTGAATACTTATAACGGGGATGGAAACCTTGTGTTGATCCTACCTCAGCAGATGTGAAAACTTTCTTTTTCATCAACTTCCCCTAACGGGGATGAAAACCTGTTGATAAACGTTAAAACTCCAACGAATACTGACACACTTTTTCATCAACTTCCCCTCACAGGGATGGAAACTTTGCAACATCAGAAAAGTTTTAATCCCTCGGTGGGGTAAGACGCTGCAAGAACGCCCATTGGGACTAAAAAGCTACGAGGTGCGACACCGATACGCACCTCGTAGCAACAGTTTAGAATCCCTTCGCCTTTAGTTCAGGGGGTGCGATTCGTTCACTCGAAATGAGTAGAAATGCTCAGGGATGAGTGACATTTGAGAGATAATCCTATTGGGTTGAGTTCGCACTTTAATCTCTCTCAGATGATAACTGAATAACCATGAG
>JAHHHB010000076.1 GCA_019359545.1 Desmonostoc geniculatum HA4340-LM1
GGACTCGGAACTGTAACTACCACCGTTTAGACTGCTGATGAAGTCATAACCTAAGTAGCTATCTTCAGAACTGAGGGTTTGATCTTTGGATAGGTAAAAGTAGGTGTAGTTATAACCTGCACTACCCGCGCCTTGATTTTTGACTTGATAGCTGATTTGAATGCTACCACCCACTGACCCAACACTGGGATTGACGGCATTTTGAATGACTAAATCAGCTTTGCTAATGCTAATGGCTTTGGCAAGGACGTTATTATTTTCATTACTTTCGGCAATATCAACATCGCCATCAGCTTGATACAGCAGGTAATAACTACCTGTGGCGATGGTATTGCTGATGGTGAGTGTGGTGGACTCGGAACTGTAACTACCACCGTTTAGACTGCTGATGAAGTCATAACCTAAGTAGCTATCTTCAGAACTGAGGGTTTGATCTTTGGATAGGTAAAAGTAGGTGTAGTTATAACCTGCACTACCCTTTCTCCTGCCGAAGTATAAACTTCTCTAGGAGTGTAACTACTGCGATCGCTAGCTCTAAAACTATTTACACCAGTCACACTGGAGCTAAAGTAATTATTAGAATCATCAAAAATATCAGGTGTTTTGATAGATGCATTACTAGTTTTTATACCAATATTTTCATTATTAGAATTACGATCTTTGGTAAGAAGCATGAGTAGTTTCACCCCACATGTTCAAGTAAATTTGCACTATGTAGTCGCTCAAAAACCTTTTGGATAAGGACTTGAGCCTGAAAAACATCTTAATATAAGACAGGCACTACAAATACAATTGACTAGAAAATAACATACTTTAGTTAGTAATCTTACAGTTTTTTGTATTACAAAATTTATCTTGTATATTCATATAAATTTGTAATACTAAATTTTTTGTTGATATTTAAAGTTTGCAACCAAATTTAAAAGGCGAATGGAATTATGCTCCATTCGCCAAAGAGTACCCTAAAGCCTCTTTCCCAGATGTTTATAGCATTTCTTCCTTTGGTGGGTACAAGAGACCTCTTGCATAAATATTTTTTTGTCGGGCTACGCCCCGCTTCTCTACGAGACGCACTCGCGTTCGCTAACACGCAGAGGCGCAGAGGCGCAGAGAATAGAACGCAAAGAAAGACTTTTGCAAGAAGTCTAAGGTAGGGGCGTCAAGCTTGGCACCCCTGAAAATTTCTGTACCTCACATGATTGGGAATGCTTTAAGCTAGTCAAATCTGCTATACATTTGCTTGCTGCCGTTGATATAGCGACCAGTACAGACCTTTTTGTTGCAATAACTGTGAGTGAGTACCACGTTCGGCAACCACGCCTTGCTCTAACACCAAAATCAAATCAGCACGTTTGAGGGGAGCAAAGCGATGAGCAATCAGAAAGACGGTACGGTTAGCGGAAACTTTTTGCAGATTTTGTAGTACTTGTTGTTCAGTTTCACTATCCAAAGCGCTGGTAGCTTCATCCAAAACTAAAATCGGCGCTTGGGAAAGAAATAACCTTGCTAGGGCAATGCGTTGTCTCTGTCCACCAGATAAAGCAGTGCCGCGTTCGCCGACATTGGTTTCGTAACCGTAGGGTAATTGACTGATGAAGTCGTGTGCTACGGCTAGTCTTGCTGCTTCTACCACTTGCTCTGCGCTAATGTCGGGATTGCCGAGAGTGATATTTTCCAAAATAGAACCGTTAAATAAAAAGTCTTCTTGGAGAACTACACTAATTTGTTGCCGCAGTGATGCTAAGTCGGCACTTTTAATATCAAAACCATCAATCAGGATGCGTCCTGATTCAATTTGATAGAGGCGTTGCAATAATTTAGAAAGGGTACTTTTACCAGAACCACTGCGTCCAACAATGCCAACAAATTGTCCTGGTTCGGCATTGAAAGATATTCCCCGCAGAACTGCTTCAAAGTTTGGTCGGTAGCGGAAAAATACTTGCTCGAAGGTGACTTGACCTTTCAGGGGTGGTAAAACTAACCCAGTTCCCTGTTCGGCTTCTGGAGAGACATTAAGTATATCACCAATGCGGTCTACGGAAAGTAGGACTTGTTGGAGGGTTTGCCACAATTGTACTAGGCGCAAAAGTGGGCCTGTGACTCTACCAGATAGCATCTGAAAGGCGACAAGCTGTCCGACTGTCAGCTTTTGCTCGATGACTAATTTGGCTCCAAACCAGAGAATCAGCATGGTGGAAAAATTGGTGAGAAAGTCACCAATATTGCTGCTGATGTTGGAGGTGGTGGAGGCTTTAAAACCTGTGCGGATGAAGCGAGCAAATAAGCCTTCCCAGCGATCGCGTGCTACTGGTTCGGCTGCATGGGCTTTAACGGAGTGAATTCCGGTGACTGTCTCGACTAAAAACGATTGGCTATCAGCGGAACGGTTAAAAGTTTCGTTGAGCCAGTTACGCAGAATTGGTGTTGCAACTATTGTTAATGTAGCAAACAGCGGCAATACTGCTAAAGCTACAAAGGTGAGTGGGACGTTATAATAAAACATCAATGCCAGGTACACCACAGCAAAGATGCTATCTAAAATTACAGTTAATGCTGTACCTGTAAGAAATTGCCGAATTTGTTCGAGTTCTTGGACTCGTGCTACTGTGTCTCCCACACGCCGTGACTCAAAATAAGCCAAAGGCAAACGCATCAGATGGCGAAACAGCTGTGCTGATAAACTCAAATCCAGACGCCGAGCTGTGTGAGTAAAGATAAATAAGCGCAGAATGCCGAGTATGGACTCAAATACGGCGACAAAAAGCAGAGCGATCGCCATGACATCGAGAGTCGGCAAACTCTCCTGCACCATCACTTTATCAATCACAACTTGGGTAATCAGTGGTGTTGTTAAGCCCAAAAGCTGCAAGGTAAAAGATGCTAGCAATACTTCGCCTAGCAATCCCTTATACTTCCAAACTGCTGGGGTAAACCAACTGAGGTTAAATTGTTCTTGCTGGGATACGAGTTCTACTTGCCAGAGTTGTCCATCCCAACATGCCTCAACTACTGATTGGGGCAAACTTTCACAAGCATGATCCGGATTTAGAGGATTAGCGACGATGGCGCGATCGCCTCTAACTCCATAGACTACCACCCAGGAGGGACTCTGGGGTAAGTCAGAATTCCACAACAATAAAGCTGGAAACGATATTTGCCGCAAGTCACCCCAACTGACTTGCAACCGCCGCAACACTAAACCCATTTTTTCTGCTGCTTCCACAACATGTTTTGGGCGTTGTCCTCTGAGTTGGCGTTGCACCCATTCCAGTTGCACAGAATTTTCTAATTGTTGCGCCACCATTGTTAAACATGCAGCAGCAGTGTTCCAACTGGCAACAAAAGGATAATTTGGGACGATGAGGTTGGCGGCTGGGAGTCCTTTTTGGGGTTGGAGGGGGAGAGTTCCTTCGGAAGGCGGAGGTAGTGGAACTGTGGGAGAAAAGGAAAATGTCTCCTTTTCTGGTTCTCTCTCCACTGGTAACGCTTGCCAAAATTCCTGAATCTGTGGGTGAGAAAATTCTGCCCACAGTGCTGCATCCCAACACAGTACTATCACTTGTTTACTGGCAGCTACAGCTTTAAAATCCCCAGATAGCTTTTGTAAATCGCCAAACCAATCTCCTGCATCGAGGGCGGCTATGGGTTTGCCAACGCGTTCTTGAGATAGCCCTCTGGATGGGTTTGCCCTGCCATCTCGCAAACGCACTTTACCAGCCACAATGAAGAATTGGTAACCGCCAATATCGCTTGACCAGATTTTATCTCCCAGACGATATTGACGGGCTTGGGATTGATCTTGCAATCGGGATTGTTGTTCGGGAGTCAACCAACACAGCGGTGGTTGATTCCAAGGCAAAGAAGCTAGCACTTCTAATCGTAGAGATTCATTATCCAGAATTTTTAACTCACTTGTAATTTGACTGTCAGTTTTTGAATTTTCTCTGCTAGCCATTTCTCAAATAATTCATTTTGTAGTGCTTGCTTTAGTTGAGTATCTTCCAAAGATGCTGGCAAAAATTGTTCTACTCGAAACAAACCATAAGGTCCTTCTTTTTGCAAAGAGGCTCCGCCAACCATTTCTATTGGTCCTACCACTTGTCCAGGACTTGCTACATCAATAGCCGCCCGTAGTGTGTCCGGCAGACTTCCTCGGCTAATGAGTCCCATCATGCCGTTCACAATTCGGTCGTCTGTAATTGAATACTCTTTAGCTAGTTGCTCAAAGTTACCTCCTTCTTCCATTTGGATTTGTAGTTCATCTGCTAGTTCGCGATTATCAACAACAATCCGAGAAAGTACCACCCGGTCTAAAAAAATCTTGCGTTCAATAAAATATTCTTGAAGTTTTGGCTCCGTGACTACAGCTTTGAGTTTTTCTAGCTTGTAGGTAAAACTAACTGATGTATGAAAGGCTGTGTAATCTGTGTTATTCCTCTTTAACCATTCTTGAAAACTTTGGGGGTCAGTCAATTGATTGCTGAGTCTAAAATCAATAATTGCTTGCTCAGTTATTGCTGTGCCAATTTCGATATCGTCTCGCGTTCGTATTTCTTGCTCAATGACGTGCTGCCGGAGAATATCCCCAATAAATTGTCCCAATTTTCCAGAGGCTTGCAGGTATTTTACTGCTTCTTCAATAGAAATAGGTTCGTCATTGACTGTCAAAAATGGTAAAGATTCCATGAACTAATTATGTAAAAATGGTTAAACACTCATAGGACTTTTAAATTAAATCATATAGAAATCATCTTGTCATGGATGAATTATTATGATAAAGATTTCATAAACTCATTACGTGAAAATTGTCAAAAAAATATATAACAGCTAATTCAAGAAGAGAAGTTTTGACGCTCTAATGCTTTCAGGTGAGGAATCGATCGGAAATTCTCTTGGCGTGAGAACGCCTTCTTGATAATATATTTTTTCATAACTTAGTTATACGCTCTTGGGAAGACAGAACAGGATTGAAAAGATTAGCGATCGCCCAGAAGCCAGCCAAAGTGAATTCTCTGAAAAACGTTGTATAAATTTCAGCAAATAATCAGTTAACTAAGCAGAATCAACTAAAACAGGTTAAAAATAATTCATTGCTGATTGTTTGGGCTAGTTGCTTCAATTGGCCAAATCACTGGCTAACTAATGCCCGATACCCCATACCCAAGCAAATATTACAGCTGCGATCGCACCGATTAATGTATTAAAAATGTTCACTACTTCATTGGTCAGCCAAGTATATTTTGATTGCAGTGTTGCCCCAATTACACTTTCTAAATTGGTGGCAATAAATGCTGCCAGCACACACCAAACTACGCCCAATATATCAATTAAACCAACTCCCCAACCAACGAGTGCGATCGCCACCGAACCCACAACACCAGCTAAAGTTCCTTCTAAGCTGATTGCTCCTTCAGTGCCACGGGGTACTGGCTGAAGGGTGGTAATGAGAAAGGTGCTTTTACCGTATGCTTTCCCAACTTCGCTGGCAGTGGTGTCAGCAAGCTTGGTACTGAAACTGGCTACATAGCCTAATAATAATAGGGACTGGGGATTGGGGACTAGGGATTGGGGATTGGGTAGAATAAATCCCGAATTGAGTAGTCCTACTCCCAAGGCACACAATGCCCCTGTTAAAGCCGAACCCCAGACGTTTTCTGGGCCTCTTGCCCCAGAACGCTTTTCGGCAATTCCTTCTGCTTCTTTTTGTGCCATCCCAATGCGCGTAACGCCAGAACCAACTAGAAAATAGAACATTACCACTGCATAACCTTGCCAGCCTAAAGTTCCCCAAATTAGTATGGCTAGTAACCAGGCGTGGAATAATCCAGCTGGAGTGAGCAGCTTTTTAGGAGCGATCGCCGCTAAACCCAATAAAATTGTGTTTAATCCTACTCCCACCAGCCAGGGATTTACAGAATCAACTAAGGGTGACATCGGTAATTAGTCAGGAGTAATTTTATCTGAATATCAATAGAATAGCGAATTTATCATGCTTAGTGCTTAATTTATGACACTTTTTCAGCCAAGTAATATTTTTGTATTATTTAGTGAATGTCACGGACATTGCTCTCAAAGCTCGATGTAGAAATGCAGACAATGTTCTACATATACAAGGATATAAGTTAATGTCAATTCAAAGTGTGTTCCAGTTGACTACAATCAAGACTAAACGGCATAAATTGTATATAGGACTCATATTTGATTTTTAGGAAGCTAGGTACACCTTTATTCCTCCTTCCCAGTAAAGAGTCCCCAATCCCCAGTCCCTTACCTCTATGAGTCATTCTCCAAATCAAATCGGATTGCTATAGCAGTCCTAAATCATTTGTGAAATATTTTTCTGTTGGCTGTCATTAGTCATAAGTTATTTGTCCTTTGTAATCACAAATGACAAAGGACAAATGACCAAGGACGACCATAATAAAAATTTTCACAATTCAAATAGGATTGCTGTAGATAATATCAACTATTAGTGTTTTGCATACAAGCTATGAGTCAAACTATATTCCATCTTGCTTTCCCTGTGACTGACATTGCCAAGACAAAAACATATTATGTAGATGGCTTGGGCTGTATTCCTGGTCGTGAGAACCGCCACGCTCTAATTCTCAATCTCCACGGACATCAACTAGTAGCTCATGTCACCAAAGAACTTCTGACACCCCAGCAGACTATTTACCCCAGACATTTTGGACTAATTTTTACCGAAGAACATCACTGGGAGAACTTACTAGAAAGGGCACACCAGCAGCAGTTAATTTTTCGTGAAGAAAGCAAAAATCGCTTTGTTGGTTCTCCTCTTGAGCATCGTACTTTCTTTTTAGAAGATCCCTTTTATAACCTAATGGAGTTTAAGTATTATCGCTACCCAGAAGCGATTTTTGAAAGTTCAGAACATACACAAATTGGGGATAGAAGTGAATAATTCAGAATTGGTAAATGTCTCTCCAGATCTACGGAGCTTTTTCAAAAATCAAATACTCAGATGATGGGCGTCTAGATTATACATTGCAAGCGTTAAAACAATCCTAACTCAATTGGTCATCTGTCCTTTGAAATACAAATGACTAATGACAAATGACCAATGACAACCTCAAGAGTAAATATACAACTTAGAATGCGTAACAGCTTAGTTTTATAGATTAATCATTACGAATTAGTTAATGGGGTTTGCCAATATTTGTGATACGACTGCTAATGTCTTGGAGTTTGTCAGCATCCAAGAGTGGAGAACAACTGGCAGAACCATTTCTTTTCCCACCAGCATTTGTGAACTTTTCGCTGGTACGATCATTAAATCATAAGGTGTCCAGATAGATGTAAAGTTTAACTGCTTTAACATATCAACATCAGAGTTCAAATCCTGGAGAAAAACGCTGTTTGGACGCATTTGTACGCAGCCAGGACGCAGGGAAGCATAAGCAAGCACAGTTCCATTATGCGGTGAAGAAATCGTGATAAACCGTTGTACCTGCTTAATTCCTCCCAGCCGCTGGACATAGTAACGGCTGACAATTCCTCCCATGCTGAAACCTATCAAATCTAGTGGTTGTTCTGGTGGAAAGTTAGTCGTCACATAATCGGCTATCTGCTCTGCCAATTCATCAAGACCCAAATCACCGTTGTTGGGCACTAAATTCACAGTATGTACAGACCAACCCTGTTGTATTAAGTACACCCTCATTTTCTGGAAAACTATTTCTGTGTCGCTAATTCCGTGGATTAATAAAACCGGATTGCGCTGCTGATTTTGAATACTCATTGAGAAAATCTGGCTGAATTAAGGGTTAAATTTCACTTTTGTAGGTACATAGTGTTCTACAAACTAAAGTCGTTGGTTTTCGGATTCTTGAAAAGATATTTAGCAAAATATTAAGATCCTCAAGAATGATATTCGTAAAAAATATAACTCAGTGTGCAAATAAAGCAGCTGGCTGACTATTGAACAAAGAAATGTTAATTTTTATGAAGCTTGCTTTCAGAATCTTGCTCTTAGTTACAGTAAAATTTAATAATTAGTTCTCGGTGTATATAGCTGGCAAGTGCTTGCAACGAAGCATTTATCCTGTAGTTTTACTACAATGTTCATTAAACACAAACCTATAAAGGTTGTCACCAGGATAGGGTGACGCAAAGCAGAAAATGTAACATTTTGTCGTAATTTTTAACAATTACGTTCAAGTTTCAAATATAAAAGGCAGGAGTAATTGTAATGGGTTTTATCAAAAATTTGATTTCAGGTATTCTGGGTTTGCTAGGCGGTATTTTGGGTTTTGTGACGGGCTTGCTACCAGGGAAAGGGAAGAAAACAAGCAGCGGTTACTTTTTAGAACTGGAGGAAGCCGCTAGTGGTTCCAAACCAGCGCCTCAAGCACCAGCATCCAACGGTAAAAAGGCTGCCAAATCAGCACCTACACCAACAGCAGAATCCGAGCCAGCGAAAAGCCCTGAAGCTGGTACTGCAACAACTACCAAAGTTGCCCAAACAACAAAAGTAGAAGCTTCTCAAAATGGCAAAGCTGCTAAAGCTGAACCCGCTAAGGCACCAGCAGCAGCAACAAAGACACCAACTGAAACTACCTTTGCGCCTAAGTACCTAGCTCCTTCGGCTGGTGGTTCTAATGGTCGTCGGCGTCCAGGGGCGAACATGAATTCTTACCTAGAACTAGCGCGTCAGGTTAAAACCCCTGCTAATAAGTAGAGACGCCAAATTTGGCGTCTCTACTTATTAAACGTGAATACGTAAGGTTAAGATAACTTTAGCAGTTGTAGATTGGGGAACTCTCCAAGTGAGGAGCGATCGCTTAATTTTCTCCACTACAGCTGCATCTTTTTCGGTTGATGCTTGTTCATCCAACATTATCCCCGTTACCCGACCTTTTTTGACAGTGAACTCAAAGACGATTTCACCACCAAAACCTGGGGGTAAATTTATTTGTTCTAAGTGTTGGGTTAAATCAGCAATTGCCGCTTCATCCAAACCAGTAACGCTGACGACTTCTAGCTGGTGATTGATGGGTGCATCTGATATTTCACCTTTTTCCATTTCTTGGAAATCAAAGGTGTAGTTCACGGAAATATCCGCTTTTTTGGCTACTGGAGATTGTGGCGATCGCCTTTGCCGGAGAAAATCTGGTGCTTCTGCTGGCGCTGCTGCCATTGGGAATGTTATTTGACGCGCAAAACCACTACCAGGAGGACTGCCAAACACTCCTTCGTAACTCACTGCTTCCGGCATTTCTACGGGGACTTGCATAGACACATATTCGCTTCCTGGTTCAACCCGCACGTCATCGCTGACAGCCACAAAAGCGGTGTATTGAGAAAGCAGTTGATAAGTTAAAGCTGTTTCTGTAACTGCTTCCACACCAGCTTTCGTTTCAAAACTCACCATTTGATTCATCAAGTCTTTAATGCAAGCACGTCCCCATAACTGCGCTACAGCAAGATTTCCTGTTTCTTCAAATATGAGGTGAAACGTTTTTTGATATTGCTTACCGCCCGCAGCAATGCCGGAGATTTGCAGATTACCGCTGGCTTTATCCTGTTGGCGACCAAACAAAACTAATGGTTGTTCGCAGAATAAATCAGGGGCTATCTTTGGGTAAATTACAGGTGATTCTGTGTCACCTTGCCAAGAGATTTGAATATTCGTAAGTACAGGATTGTTGATTTGTTTGTAGAACTTTTCAGCAACTTCTTCTGTGGGTTCATCATGACGAATAATTCTAGATATTCCCCGGCCGATTTCGGCGATGCGATTCAGTAAAAAACGGTTCACTGAACTACCAGCACCGAAACTATAAAGGCGATTTCCCACTTGGAGGTGCTGTTGTACCTCTGCTAAAATCTCATTTTCATTGCCGATATAGCCATCGGTGAGAAGTACAACACTGCGTAATCTTCCGGTTGGCGTGGGGAAATTGATGGCTGTACGAATGCCACTGAGCATTTCTGTACTGCCAGCAGCTTGTAAATTGTTAATGTAGGCGATCGCCTTAGTACGATTTTCTGCTGTATTCGGTAGAGGTTTCTTTGATAACTGTCTGACTCTATCGGAAAAATCGAGAATTGTAAAAGTATCATTGGGATTCAACCCATTAATAAATCGCCGCATCAATTTCCACTGTGACATGAATATCGTGACGACTACGCATTCCTTCTGGAACTACAGGCGGTGTAATCCGAGAAGCATCAGGAACTCTATCTGTGTCACCGCTATTATCTATGGTTGTTCCGGGAATATATCTTGGCCCCACCACCATCGGGAAAACAAACTCGTAGTTTCCCGCCTCAAATTTTAAACTTTCAGTGTAACGAATTGTGACATCAATTTGTTCCCGAGGTTTGATGTTAGCCAGAGATTGGGTAAAGATGTTGTCTCGTTCCTGTTCTAGAAGCCCTGCGGTGCGTCCTTCTTGTTTTGCCTTTTCATAGATTTGTTGCGCTTCTTCACGTTTTTTAATATTACCTTTGATGGTGCGATCGCCTATTTTGATTTCCATGTCATCCACCGCCGCCTCATCGGGTAACGGAAAGATATACACCGCTTCTAAAGGCTGTGTGAAGGGATTTTCAAAGCTTTGAATCACCTCAACTCGTGACAAATTACCTGCAATTTTTGCTAGAACTTCCGTATGCTTGAGGGGAAAAACTAGCTGTTCTCCTTCAGGGGATTGGACGTACAAACCCCCTAACTGTTGGTTTTTAGCACTTACTGTATTCATCGGTTTGATCCTTTGTGTGGAACATAACCCTAGAGTAGCCAAAGCAACAAGTAACTGTAACCTAACCACTCTTAGGAGTTTTGTTAGGATATGGAGTAGAAGCTGATACATCCAACAATGACACCAGTTCCCCAACCGTTTACACAAGCTGAAAATGACTGGAATTTAGCAAGCTTGTACCAAGATCTCGCCTCTGCAAAACAGCAAATTTCTGGTAAATCCAAACAACTTACACCATTGGAAATAACTTGTCTGAAGGGATTGCTTTGTGGTTATAGTCCTAGTGAAATAGCTGCTGCAATCAATCGGGAAGTTAGAGGCTTAAGAGTTGATTTATCTAGAGGATTGTATCGCTACATCGAAGTACTAACTAAGCGACCTTCTAATACTTTAAAAGACTGGAGAGAAGTTACTGACTGGCTAGCAAAAGCTAACTATAAAACTAGTTTTTCTCATCTGTCTTTGGCAAACAATGATTCGTTAATCAAAATTGTTGATATTTCACTTGAAGGTTCTGTTAATTCTTGTGTGATTGATTTGAAAGTCCGTAATATTGGCAATCAGGTTGCTTTTTTGAAAAATGCTAAATTTTTATTTCATAATATTTGGGTGCTGAAAAGTTGGGTTTTACCTAGACTTGAAATAAGTGAGCAGCTAGCTTATGCGCCAGCACCTGCTATGGAAATGCAGCGGAGTAGAACTGTTCCACCTAGCTGTGATTACCAAGTTTCTTTACCAACAAATCTAAATTTTGACGCTAGCGTCACTATTCTAGTATTCGTCGTATCTCGCAGCAGTTGCCGATAAATTTTTTCCCCATCCTGGTAATTTCCAGATACTTCATGCAACCGACCGAGATAAAATTGCACCCAAGGATGTTCCGGCGATTCTTTTTGCAGCTGTTTGAGTAATTTAGCAGCTGTTTGATAGTCTTTATTGTCAAAGGCGATCGCAACTTGCTCAATCATGTTTCAATACACACTAGAGTAAAGTCTCACGCAAAGGCGCAAAGGCGCAAAGCTTTTCTGGGCGCCTCTCGGTCTCTGCGTGAGCTATAACTCATTTATACTTCACAAGCTGCGGTAATCAAGGATAATGCTACTACTGGCGCTGTCACTGCTCTGAGAATGCGACGACCAAGGGAAACAGGTTGAAATCCAAGTGCGATCGCATTTTTAACTTCTTGCTTTGTCCATCCGCCTTCTGGCCCAGTTGCAATGACAATTGTCTCTTGTCCTTTGTCATTTGTCGTTTGTCCTTTGTGATGTAAGCAATCTTTTAAATGGGGAAAGTCACCACGAGCCACACAAATATATTGTTGGCTGTTTACCAATGACAAATGACCAATGACTAATGACAAACCAGTGCTAAAAGCAACAGGTTCTAATATTGTCGGTACGAACGATCGCTCTGATTGCTCGGCGGCTTCCGCTGCGATGCGCCGCCAGCGTTCGAGTTTTTGGGGACTGGGATGAAGCAAAGTGCGATCGCTCAACACTGGTGCAATACAAGTTACTCCTAATTCCGTACAACTCCGCACGACTTCATCGAATCCATTGCCTTTGGGCAACGCAATCATTAGTGTAATTAATACAGCTAATTCAGTTTCTACTGTCAGTAATTCTAAAACTTGTGCTTGTTCCCCAGCTAGTTGCGCCAACCAGGATTTTCCTTTCCCATCCATTGCAATAAAGCGATCGCCTTCACGCAAGCGCAACACCCGCCCCAAGTAATGTTGCTGTTCTTTGGTGAGCAAAATTTGCTGTTGTTGGAGTTGAGAGGGGGCGATCGCAATTCTTTGGAGTTGAGACATTTTTCTGAATAAACTACTCTGCTGTAGACATCTGCTGTCTAATCCAGGTACGGAAAGCACGATTTGCTGCTATTTGTCCTATTTTCTTGCTTTCTTGGATAAATCGCGGAATTTCTGTCACCAGTACAGAGGCAAAAGTTAAACTGCGATCGCTCTGGGAATATTGCCCATTGTTAAGTGTGTAAATTCTCAACGCAGTTCCGTTATACCGCCAGAATTCTGGGACTCCCATTGCAGCATAAAGGATTAACTTGTTTATTTTGGATCTAGAATATTCTACTTCTAATACCAAGTCTGGTGGTGGATCTATATTCAGGTCAATATTTTCTTTGTTGCGGACTAAGAATTCGTTTTGAATATAGTAACTACTGTCAGGCTCGGCTCCTTGCTCCAAATCATCCCGCATCATAGTCAACGAGCCAGCGCTTTTAACTTCTAAACCAAATTCTTCACACAACACAAGAACAAAACCCTCAATCAGACGGTTTGAGTTCTCGTGTGGCATCAGGGGGGTCATAATTTCTACTATTCCGTTGTCATAAGCTAGCCTTTTATTCCGCTCAGATCCCATATCTGCCAGCATAGCTTTGAATGTTTGCCAGCTAATGTTTTGCAGCACATCCCTAGTTTCTGCAAATTTTGCTGTGGTTACCATAGTTCAGTTTTCCTTTGGATGTCCTTTTTAATCTGACGCAGTAGATGCTTTGCGGCTTCCCGCAGGGTGGCGCAGAGGCACAGAGAAAGAAAACAGAGATAATCAATCCTTTGTAGAGACGGCGATTTATCGCGTCTCTTGCCTTAACCGAACCTTATTGGGAGTAGGACTAATGCAAGAGAGACACAGATGGATTTAACTATGCCTCTCTTTGATTTTATTATCTTCAATTTTTCCACTTAGGAAAGATTCTGAAAATAAGCCTCTAGCGCTTCACTCACCAACTGAGTCATTGGCTTACCTTGGCTTTCGGATACTTCCTTCAATTTGCCATAAATATCAGCCTTCAGATTTACCCGATGGCGTGACTTATTCGCCCCATTAGCCGTGTCTGGTTCGTAGGTGGCGCTAAATTCGCGGATGGCATCAAAACCAACGCGATCGCAAAAATCACCAAAGCTTTCTTTCGATTTCCGTGATTTCTTAAAGTAAACAAAAATTGGCTCTAGGAAGCTTTCCAAGTCATTATGGTGCAGCTTTTCTGTGTAAGGTTGCGCCAATCGTGTCTGATTTGGTGAACCCCCTAACCACAATTGGTAACTTTCTGGGGCGCTACCCACAAAGGCCAATTCTGCCATGTAGGGACGAGCGCAGCCGTTAGGACAACCGGTCATCCTTACCACAAAATGTTCTTTTTGTAAACCTAGTTTATTTAATAGAGCGCGAATTCGCTCTAAAATCCCCGGTATTGCCCGTTCTGATTCGGTAATTGCCAAGCCGCAGGTAGGCAAAGCAGGGCAAGCCATCGCATAGCGTTCTAAAGGTTCGATTTTACCAGGGTCAGAAACGACACCGTGGCTATCTAGAATCTCTTGAATGGCTTCTTTCTTATCTGGTTCAATATCGTAAAAAATCAGGTTATGGTTGGGCGTCAGGCGGATGGACAAATTAAATTGCTGGACAATTTGCCGCAAAGCGGTTTTCAATTGAAACGATCCGTCATCCTTGATTCGACCATTGTCAATTGAAATTCCTAAGAATAGCTTGCCATCGCCTTGTTCGTTCCAGCCGAGGAAGTCGTGATATTTCCACTCTGGTAATGATTTGAAGGGTGTAAGTGATTTACCAAAGTATTCTTCAACTTGGGCGCGGAATTTATCTACACCCCAATCGTTGATTAAATATTTTAATCTGGCGTGACGGCGGTCGGTGCGATCGCCATAATCTCTTTGCGTGGCTACAATCGCTTTCACTATATCGTAAACGTCTTCTTTGGCTACATAGCAAATTGGATCTGCTAACCTAGCAAAAGTTTCTTCTTTATTGTGTGTTCTGCCTAAGCCACCACCAGCAAAGATATTAAATCCTTCTAATTCTCCCTTCTTATTGGTAATTACCACCAACGTCAGGTCTTGGGAATATAAATCAACCGAATTATCTCCTGGTACCGTCACGCAAGCTTTGAACTTGCGGGGCATATAGTGGGTGCCGTAAATCGGTTCTTCGTTGTCATGAATAATTGTGCCATTGCCATTGCGCGATCGTGCCGCCGTCACCTCTGGATTTTCTTCCCCGCTAATTACTTTTTCCCCATCTAACCAAATTTCGTAATAAGCGCCTGTTTGTGGTGACAGCAAATCAGCAATATTTTGGGCATAATCCCAAGCATACTGGTACTCTGGGCGATTTTTAAACGGGGCTGGTGATGCCATCACATTGCGGTTGATGTCGCCGCAAGCTCCCAAAGTTGAACCCAGGTTGTTGACAATAGTGGCAATTGCTGTTTTAAGATTCTTCTTTAAAATTCCGTGCAGTTGGAAACCTTGACGGGTAGTGGCTCGTAAAGAGTGGTTACCATACTCATCAGCCAGTTTATCTAAAGCCAGATACAGCTGGGGCGGTACTAAACCACCGGGGTTTTTTGTCCGCAGCATAAACTGGTAATCTTTTTCCTGTCCCTTAGTGCGGTTGTCGCGGTTATCCTGTTGATAAGACCCGTGAAACTTCAACAGCTGCACTGCATTTTCCGTAAAATGAGTAGTGTCTTCAAGAATCTCAGTTGCTACAGGTTCGCGTAAAAAATTACTATTTTCCTTAATGACTTCTACTTTAGAAGGCTTACGGCTAGCGACGGGGGAAGGAGCAGATTTAACCATGAGAGTTGTATAGTATTCTCAATAAAGCATTTGTAGATGCCGAAGTAGCAAGATATACAGCATAATTCAGGAGTCAGAATTCAGAATTCAGAAGTAAAACAGGCTTGACGCCAGGGTTTGAGACTTCGATTGTGTACTTCACTTTCCTTTAAATCGGCTGTAAGTATCCTTTCGGCTAGTTTATCCCCGGTAATCCGGCCGGAATAATGAGGAATATTCTGATTTTAACACGGCAAAAGTCGGCTTTCTCAGTGATGTAACACTTAACAAAACCAGTTCTTGAGAGTGCCTAGTGCTGAGTAAAGTATAGAGTGATTAAAGACTCCTGAGTTCGATTTAACGAAAAAAGAGTTTTTTCTCGATAACTGTAGCGGTTTTCCATTGCCTGAAATACGCACAATAAGTAGGGTAGCACAGCTGTGCTACCCTACTCTCAAAATTTATCTTCACTCAGGTGATACTGATGACGTTTTTTTTTCATTCAGCACTCAGCCAGAAATCCTAGCTCAGGCTTGCTGACTGTTTTAGTCATCTTTTATTTGAAGCTATAGCCAATGCCAGCGTTGATGCTAACAGCAGGAGTATCGCTATTTTGATAAGCATTAATTCCTACTTTGGCATTAGTATAGAGGAGGAAATTGTTAGCAACTTCCGATTCAACACCAGCACCTAACACCACTGCATCTTTGTTGCCTATAGGAGTTGGTGAACCATCTTTCTCTACAAAAGAATAACCACCAGTGAAATAGGCATTAGTTCTATTAGCAATGGGTACATCCACAGAAACTTCTGGGATAATGGCACTAGTTTTATCACTCCAGAGAACATTACCTCGTGCAGAAAACGGCGTATTTCCTAATTTCACCCGAGCTGCGACATTACCACCAAATGTGGCATCATCATTGGTACTTTGTCCGCCGCTGGTAACGCCAGCTGCAATACCAGCGCCGACGTAGCTAGCATCAGTGCCCTTTTTGGTTTCCGCAGAAGCTTGACCAGGTGATAGAAGAACAGGAGCAATTACTAAAGAAGATAATGCAGAAATTGTTAGTAAAGACTTGAGCAAGCGTTTCATAATTGTGACCAAATTTTGTATTTTTTACTGTTATATTTCCAGTCGAAAACCCAGTAAAAATGTTCCAGATAATTCTGGAATTTTCTTAAGTACCTGTTGGGATTGATGCACCAGATTTAAGAACAATTAGCTGAATGATTTTGAGTGAAATGCTATAATTACACTTGCTCTTTCTGAGATTCCGAATTTCCTATCTTCAAAACAGACGCTTTTAAAAGTGGCATATTTATGGGAACTAAAAATTAACCGCAATTCAGTCGAGCAATAGCCAGTCAATAGACTTTATCTGAGATTTTCACAGATGATGAAAAAGTAGCCTGTAGCATGTGTGGCAACAAACTAAAGAGTAAATCTATAAAGTTAATTTTTAGCAATTATTGGAGATTAAATAATGCTAACCGCTGCAAAAACGTTGTCTGGTTTGATGGGTTTATGTGTCGGTGATGCATTGGGTGTGCCAGTGGAGTTTACTAGCCGTGCAGAACGAGTCAAATCTCCAGTGACGACAATGTTGGGTTATGGCACATGGAATCAACCGCCAGGAACTTGGTCAGATGACAGTTCCCTAAGCTTTTGCTTGGCAGAAAGTCTTTGTAGAGGGTATTCGCTGGAAGCTATAGCTAATTCCTTCTGGCGCTGGTACAAGGAAGCTTACTGGACTCCCCGTGGCGATGTCTTTGATATTGGTCAAACGACTCATACAGCATTGATGCGGCTGAAACAGGGAGTTGTAGCCCACCAGGCAGGCGGTAAAGTTGAAAATAGTAATGGCAATGGTTCCTTAATGAGAATCTTGCCTATGGCTTATTGTCATAGAAGCTTAACTTTAGGCGAATTGATAGCGCGGGTGCATGATGTTTCAGGGATTACTCATGCCCATACGCGATCGCAAATGGCCTGTGGCATTTATATTAGTATTGCAGTGTCCTTACTCGAAGGCGCTGACCTGCAAACCGCCTATATCCAAGGATTACAAGATATCCAAACAATTTATTCGGTGCGGGAATTTTTGTTGGAAAAGCCGCATTTTGGCAGAGTTTTCAGTGGTGAGATTGCCAAGTTACCAGTAGAAGAGATTAATTCTGGTGGCTATGTGATTGATACCCTAGAATCATCCCTGTGGTGTTTATTAAATAGCTCATCTTATTCGGAAGCGGTACTGAAAGCTGTTAACTTAGGTGGGGATACAGATACTACCGCCGCCGTCACCGGTGGTTTAGCGGGAATTTACTACGGCGTGGAAAGTATTCCCCGACAATGGATAAACCAAATTGCCCGTAAACAAGACATTATCTACCTGGCAGAACGTTTTGCCAGGGCTGTTTACGCTTAAAGTTAGGAGTTAAAAGTTAGGAGTTCATAGTTAAGAGTTAATACTTAAGAGAGTTAAGAATTATGAAATTTCCAACCCCTAACTCCTAACTCCTAACTCCTAACTCCTAACTCCTAACTCCCAACTCCTAACTCCTAACTCCCCACTTTTAAACCGTAGACAAAGAGTAGACTTGACCATCAATCAACAGTCGCGTGATTCCCTTGGCTTGGAGATGAGTACGAGCCTTATGGAGCATTTTACTATCGGGGACTTTAATCACGCGATCGCGTTTGGTAGAAAAGCGCTTGGCTACCCGATGGTTATCAAACACTGGCAGAGTTCTTTGCTGGGTTTCCAGGTTGGGAATTTGCCCCAAGTCGCCAAAGTCCTTGAGAGGCCGCGTAATTAATTCCGAAGAACGGTCAATCACCAAATAGCAAGTTTTTGGCAAATGGGCTGCCGATAGTGGTAAAACTTGAACTGATGCTTCACCTGGTCTGCGTTTTGTGACTAGAGGTTTTAACTCATCAAAGTCATCTTCCTCGAAGTCATCTTCCTCCTCAAAGTCATCATCTTCTAAATCGTCATCTTCCAAATCTTCCAAATCCTCTGATTCGTCTAGCAAGTCTTCTCCCAGCATCTGTGCTATGACAGTTGCTTCTGGACGTTCATCCTTGAGTCTGGGGCTAGGGACACTTGCTATTTCCAGAGGTTTTGGTTCTGGAGTTTCTAATTTTTCTGTGATTCTTAGCTTCGGTTTTTCCGTTGCTGAGGGGCGTCGCCGCACCCGTCTGCTAGCAGCAGTTGAATCATCGTCAGTATCTTCTGAGTATGGTTCCTCCTCAACTACTATGCGACGCACCTGCGGTTCAACCTCTACCACTTTGGGCTGGCTGTCGCTAGGTGGAACTTCGATTTCTGGCTGTGGTAGACTCAGCAGCGGTAACTGCTCATAGTTTACCTGTGCCCTACCCTCAGGAGTCCTGGCAGCCCGCTTTAAAGAGACTAAGTATTCATACTCGTCTTCTGGCAAAGTGCTTTTGAGCAGACGACTAATTGTCGAGTTACTTACACCATAGCGGTCTGCTAAAGTTGAGGTTGTTTCGGCACTTTCTCGATATAACTTCAGAATTTCTTGTTTGTCAGAGTCTGTTAATTTTCTCACGGTAGATACCAAAAATCTTTGCTAAGCTCGTTTTCGTGTGCTGGTACGCCGCGTTCGTCTGAGTGATGCGTCATATTCTAGGGCGGCGCCCATGCCAAATAACACTCCACTAAACACCCAAAACACTTCTAATATCTCTCCACTTTGATAATTACTCAAGCCGTCAGCGTATTTGAACCACATATCTGCAATGTAGAGTGAAAAGGCCGCCGCGGCAATCATTCGCCAAGACTGGGAAACTCTTCCTCCCCAAAAGGCTAACAGCAGAGTGGTAGCAATAATTAACAGAACTACGTCGCTAACTACGTAAAACCAATTCAAAATAGCGACTAACAGTTCCGAGGGTGCTTCCTGTTGCATAGAAATCCACCATGCTAACAAACTACCGAATAAAGCAATTGCTAACACAATTAGCCACTGCCATTTTTCCAGATTGATTCGCCTGGAAGCCACAGCTAAAATCATGCCTGTGCCAAGTAACAGATAACTCAATACAAAAAATATATCGCCTAAAGACACATCCGGTTCTTGTTTTAAAACTATTTCGGTATAGCCGAAAATTATTCCTCCAACGAAATACGAAAGCATACCCAAGCCAATAGAGAGCCAAACATTCCGACCACTGACGATTTGCGGACTAAGCCAGTTCCTCAAGCATAAGATACCAGCGCCCAAATAAGCTAAGGCTTCAAAAATATTTGTGCCAATCACATACCACTCGGCTCGGGTTTCTATGCCATCGGCTGCGGGAATTTTGGCACTAAACAACAAAAAGTATAACAGTGCCAGTACGCCCCAACCAACATTAGCCAAAACAATGTTCTGAGTGGTGAAAATCGATTTAGGAACCAAGGAATTGTCGTAAGAGTTATTCATAAGGCTTGACTATGTAGATGCACTCTGGCAGTATTTTGAGTTAAAGGATCGTATAATTAGCAGTTTGTCTGCTAAACGATACACAATTGGACACAAAAAACAAGTGCCAGTAGTAGGAACTTTTGGAAAAAATTTCCAGACTATTGCCATAGTTTACCCAGTGCTGATTGATTTAGCCAAGTGATAAACAGCGATCGCTCTGCTTCTGGCATATCTTCTAACTTATAAATCACTTGTTTGGTAAAGTTAGCGTTACCAAAATACGACTTGCCTAGTCGATGCAATTCTTGCAAAAGGATAACTACGTGATTTTCTTGCCACGGAGGCAGTTTCGGTGCAATCAAAGGATTGGTAGATACCAAAGATTTAACTGTTTCTGGAGGAGATGCTTGGGGAAATTGCTTTTGCTGAAATACCTCCGCAATATCTTTCTCAAATAATGCAGCTTGCCTAGCACCCAAAAACTCTTCAATGTCGATATAAACACCTTGCAACAGTAAAATACACCCTTGGATCAAAATCCCGGTTTTGCCATGACTACCACCTGTGTCATTACCCAACTGTTCTAAACGGATTTTCCCCCAAACGCTAAAGCGTTCCGGTTCCTCCAGTAAAACACAGGCTTTACCCCGGTTATCCGTTAATTCTCTCCATAAGGCTCTAGCTTCTTCTTCTTGACTAGCTTTAAAGACACTAATCAAGCGAAAAGTCTGCCCTTGATAATCTAGGATCGGCACCTGCTGATCCCGTTTTGGGTGCTGAATGCTTGATATTTCAACATCCTGCCGTTTGAGAATAAACATGGCACTAGCAAATAACTCCTCACAGGGGCATTCTTAATATGGAATATATAATGGCATTTGGCAGCATCGCCAAGGCTGAAATTACCTAGCGTGCTGTAAAAATGGACTAAGCCGAGCGATCGCTAAATACTTCACCAGAGTAAGCTGCCCAGAAGGACTCGGCCCAGGGTAAACAACCCCTTGACAACACAATATATCTAACCAATACCCCATGTACTTCGTTTTTAATGTAGATTGATAACTAGCGACTAGGATCTTAGCCTTGCTAGCGATCGATCTGCAATTTTCCATTGCTTCTTAGTCGGGTAAAGCGATATAATATTATAGGTGACTCTTTTGGGAGCCGCTATATTATTTTGGGCGCGTAGCTCAGTGGATAGAGCAATTGCCTTCTAAGCAATCGGTCGCAGGTTCGAACCCTGCCGCGCTCGTTTTAGGGATTTCCAAACAAAAAAATATCCAACTAACTCTGGTGGGGTGGGTTGGAAAGCACTCCTCATAGACTGGGCTGGCTTTCCGATCCACCCCACAAGTAGTAGTAATTTATCCCTCTTTTGTCACTCTCGGAAAACAATAATCTCAGCCTGATTCTGAGACTTTGATTTCATCAAGGTTTGAGGCTTTATTTTCTAACAGAAACTGAAATTTATAGATAAAAGTGGAAATTAAAGCCCTGTAAGCATTTGGGCGATTGGATTTTCCCACTCTGACAAAAGAGGGTTATTTGTTGGAGTTCCCTTTGATCCGGTACAGCAAGGATTTGAGCGAGATCCAAAAAATAAGTAAGTCGGCGTAAATAATTATTGTTGGGGTAAGGCAGGGAGCAGGGAGCAGGGGGAGAAAGAGTTTGAGCCTTATTTACTTTATTTCTGTTTTAAAGAAGACCTAGAAACTGGAACTACAATCTGTTTTGTTAATTCTTATCTCGAGGCTTGTTGGTCAGGTTCTGAATGGCACGTAGAAAAATTTTGTTTGTGCAATGACCATGTATTGATGGAAGGATGCAGTCGAATTTTTATGGAAAATATTGTTCAAGATGAATTTGGTAATTTAAACTCTTGCGCTATTAAAATTCCAGTTTCATATGTAATTAGAACCCAATGTGAAAATCCAAAAATTTCCGATGTGCAGAAGTATTGATACCGGAGCAAATTCCTGTTAATTATGTAGAAAATATTTACTTTAAGTCAAACATTGCTAAAGATGACTTTTTAAACTATTTTAAAGATTTTATTCTCTCAAAAATAAATAAAAATAATATATTTATATTTCCCAACATATCATCCCAAGGTTTGCCAAAATTTGAATACATTAATGTAAATAGAGGAAGGGGTGTCGAGGAATTTATTGAAGCTCTAAATTCAATTTCAGAAGTTAAACCAAATTTATTTTGTTAGGTTAATATTTAGAAAATAGCTAATTCAAAAATGAAGAATCACAGGCTAAATTGGTATTTGATATCTAGAAGATGAAATTTGTTGTGGGATGGAACTTTAAAAGTTGTTGAATCATCTGGTAAATTTTTCGATGTTTTTCTGGTTGAGAATCGCTTCACGTTCCAAATTGATGGTTTCAGTTGACAAATTAGATAATGCTTCCAAGGTTATTTTACCTTCATTGTGTAGCATTTCTAAATAGTTTGATGCTGATTCTAAAATTTGTTTGCCACTTCTGATTTGAATACTTAACTTATCTTCAATAACATCGAAAATAACCAAAAGTGATATCTTTTGCCAAATTTTTTGAGTCGAACCTACTACCTTGAAGGAAGTAACGATTTTTCCTTGTTCTGGTACATGAAGCGCTAAATCTGAGATCTGAATACTTTTTTGGATTTCCTCAAGTGGTAACGACGAAATATCAATTGTATTATCAAGAGTTATAAAGTCTGCTAAGTCAGGGAAATTTATTACTGTTTCGTTTAAAGATTCAAATTGAAAAGCTATTTTGTTGCTGAAAGGCTCTGTAATAGCATTAAGCTGTAGAGGATATGGGGGCTGTGGTACAGACCCTTTTTCATAAAATGAACGTCCTTCCGGAGTAACTGTAATTGGTGATGTTGCTGACAGAGTTTGTAATGACCGAAGATTTGCTGTCGTACTGCGGATAAATACAGAATCAAGCCCAAGTACAGAGGCTAATTCATCTTCGGTTGGCGGGGGTTGAAATTCAATAGCAGCGCGAATAATAAATTCTTCGAGTACGTTAAATTGGCGTGGTTCCTTAATATTTACTTCTACAGGAGTTTGACGCAAGCTATAGCGAAATTGGCGTGCTGCTAAAACTGATAAATTAGGACTTTGTGCTTCAATTTCCTCTACCAATTTTTTCAGTTTATCATCAATTGGTTTAGCAGAAGAAGCAAGAGACATCGACGAAACCTCCATGTATTTGACAAACTCAGGCTACATCATTGAAGGGAAACTTAGGTATTTGATTGTAAACTTCTGTATTTTCTTCGAGAGCTTGGCGTATATCGTATTGGGTTTGTAAATTCAACCAAAACTGAGCGCTATTACCAAAGTAGCGAGATAAACGCAAGGCTGTGTCTGCTGTAATACTAAGCTTTCCAGATAAAATCTCACTAATTCGTGTCTGACCTACACCTATATCTTTGCTTAATCGATCAGGGGTGATATTTAATGGCTCTAAAAATTCCCTTTGTAAGATTTATCCAGGGTGAATATTTGCTAGACGGTCATTATTCACAATTATTTTTATGCATCAGTGATAATCTAGTATTTCAACTTCCGAAGCATTGTTCTTATCCGTCCAAACAAAGCAGATTCGCCATTGGAGGTCTAGAAGAAATCGTCAGCTATTTCTGAAGCGCTTGCTGAAAAGTCTTGATGGCATCAACATGATTCACCATATTAATGCAGCGTAACAACAAATCTAGATCGATTCCTTTGACTTCTTCACTAATAGAAACCTTTTCATAGTGAAATGCGTTGCCCTCTTGACGCAGGTGATAAACTTCTAAAACGCCATCTTCCCAGAACCGATGTAGTTGCTGTCAAATACTCGTTAGCAAGCATCTATTTATGCTTTCAACATGCCTTGGTGACGACTAGCCCACCAAGCAAATCCAGCACCAGTCACAAACATTAGCAGACTATAAATTGCCCCAGGAATGGCCATTGTGGGAGTATTTAGCAATGTAGGCGTAGAAGCGATCGCTATCGCTAGAGTTCCATTTTGAATTCCTACTTCTATGGTAATTGCCGTAACGCTTTTTTCTCCTAATCGGGTTAAGGTTGCGATCGCAAAACCTAAAGCCATTGTTACCACATTCAAAACCAGAGTAGCCCAACCCACATCTATGACATAAGAAACAAAATTATTCCGTTCTCGCAATAGCACTCCAGTAATTACCACCGCCAGGAAAAATAAAGACAGCCACTTCACAGGTTTATCTGCCTTATCTGCTAGTCCGGGTGCATACTGCTTGGCTATCATCCCAATTGCTATAGGTAGAAGTGTAATCACCGCAATCTGCAAAACAGTACTTAAGAAAGGTAACTGTAGGGTTGTTCCTTGTCCCAAAAATGTCTGCATTGACAAATTGATTACCAAAGGAATCGTAAAAACCGTAATAAAACTACTAATAGCTGTTAGCGTCACAGAAAGAGCAACATCGCCCCCAGCCAAAAACGTAATCATATTAGAAGTAGCGCCACCAGGACACGCTGCTAAAATCATCAAGCCTACTGCTAATTGTGGGCTAAGGGGAAACACTGACGCAATGCCAAAGCCCACAATCGGCAACACCACCAACTGCGCCACCAAGCCAATCACCACCGCTTTGGGATAGATGACAACTCGCTTGAAGTCCTCTAGGGTCAAAGTTAACCCCATGCCTAACATGATAATAAATAGAGCTAGGGGCAGAAAAACAGCCGTCAGAAAATTTGCTTCCATCCTTAACCCGCGTTGGTAACAATAAAAGTGCCTCTGGATTGTACCGTGTTTGGATTGACGGCTGTTGCAAATTAAGCTCTTGGAATGGTTCAGAAGACTCTTGCAATTGCAAGAGGCGATAAATCCCAGGAGACATCCGTACTAAAGTGCGTAGGCAAAGCCCAACCCAGGCATCGCCTTGGATTTGTGGTAAAAATGACTTCAGAGGTTTATTGTTCAAAATTAACAATAAATCAACATTATCTTTATAAACTGCCGAAGGCTTTACGCTCCGCTATCGAGTACTCGCTCTAAGTGAACGCGAGTGCGTCTCGTAGAGAAGGCTTTACCCCGGATTTCTCACCACATCTCTCAAAACCTTGAGATCTTGAGCAGGGGAGCAGAGGAGAGTTCAATGTGCCTTGTTCTTTCCCCTCTGCCCCTCTGCACATCTAAGCTTGTGAGAAATGCGGGTTTAGGCTGCGCTATCCACCAGTCGCACAAAAAACATTGCTGAATTCTGGCGACTGACGCCTCTATTCTGTTTTGATAATTTATTTCTTGGAAATCCTTTAGCAGAAATCGCCAGCTATTTCTGAAGCGCTTGCTGAAAAGTTTTAATGGCATCAACATGATTCACCATATTAATGCAGCGCAATAACAAATCCAAATCGATTCCTTTGACCTCCTCACTACTGGAAACCTTTTCATAGTGAAGCGCGTTGCCCTCTTGACGCAGGTGATAAACTTCTAACACGCCATCTTCCCAGAACCACACTTCGGGAATCAACAGCCGCTTGTATGCCTCCAGTTTGTTGATTCTAAATTTTTTGTTGCACTTTCCGAAAAATAAATCTTTTGTTATTTTTCCATACCGGATGTAGTTGCTCTCAAACATTCATTAGCAAGCATCCGTTTAATTTTACTTTTTTACTCAGCACTTTTTCGGTGACAAATGCAAGTTAAAGTGTCGCAAGTCTACTTCGTTGGAACAAAGTACAGCACTCCCCCATCTGCATTCAGGGCATAAAACAATAGCAGACGACCCGAAGCATCTGAGCTAATGCGAGATACTGATTGGAGGGCAGATAAAAATTGGGCTTCCTGATTCATCACAGCTGGATCGCAACCCTTTTGAGTACTATCTAATGTTCCTAAGGAAAGTTGTTCACCAACCTGCTTAAAGGAGCCACCGAAACGATTACACCCCCCAGACCCATTCACCTGATTGTCTTTAAAATACAGAGATATCTCTGTTTGCGGTACAAGTGCAACAGCAGAGCCTTGACGCTCCCAACGCTCAAGTCGCCAAGAAGAATTTTCCAAAGCAACACTAGATTGGGGAGGGCGTTCGGAGGACATAGTAGGTGATTGAGTTGAAGAAGATTTTGTACAGGCCAATAAAGTAAGGCTGAAGGTCAGGGCAGCCCCCACAATACTTAAAACAAAACCCGTCTGAATTAAGATAACTTTGAGCGAAACCATCTTCGTTTGCATAATTCCTAACCGCTTACTCTAGATGGATCGGGACATTATTATAGTAAACTAACCGTTGGAGTGTTTGCACAATTGACTGGTTGTTAGCTTGCGTCGTTTCAGTTTGGCAGTGAACAATCGGAAAAATTTTATTTAAATTGAGATTGTTTAACGTTAAAAATCCTTCACTATCTCCTAGTAGATATCCCCCAGCAAAATTGGCGTTTCTGATAGCAGAAATTTTTTCAAGCTCTTTAGTATCCCAACTAAATCTAACAGTAACATCATTAAAATTATCTACAAATTCGTTAGCTCCAAATTCAAGATATATCTCAAAGTTTTGTGAATCACCAGGTTTTGTTTCTATATCTAATATATGATCTCCATCAAGCTGAGAGCCTGGAGGAATAAAACTTATTGAGGCAGCTTCGACAGGCTTGAGAACACCGATAAACGCGATCGCACTCAACCCTACTGTTCCCAAAATTGATGCAGTGCAACTAATACTACCCCGAAAAAACTTGTTTTGACTAAACAGATTCATTTTTTTTCTTCCTGATTTCACCAATTTTAATTATCAATCACTTTGACTTCAGTCATCAGGTATTAGTTATAAAGTAATAATTAATAATCATGAATTAGCATGACAGAGAAATGGCTTTCCATCGTCGGTATTGGAGAAGATGGGTTAGAGGGATTAAGTGCGATCGCTCTTTCCCTAGTCGCTCAAGCTAAAGTAATTGTAGGAGGCGATCGCCATTTAGCAATGCTGCCTTCAGATGACCAACGTGAGAAAATAGTCTGGGCATCTCCTATCAGCATTTCTGTAGAAGAAATTATCAAGCGGCGGGGTGAATCAATCTGTGTACTTGCCAGCGGCGATCCCATGTGTTATGGCATTGGTGTCACCTTAGGGCGGCGAATTCCCATTTCGGAAATGACAATTATCCCCGCACCTTCAACCTTCAGCCTCGCCTGTGCCAGGGTGGGATGGTCTTTAACTGAGGTGGAAACCTTGAGTTTGAATGGTCGCCCATCCTCCCTGCTCCAATCTTACATTTATCCGGGAGCTAGGCTATTGATTTTGAGTGAAGGAAAGGACACACCCGCCATTGTTGCTGAAATTTTGACAAATCGCGGCTACGGTGGCAGCAAAATCACCGTCTTGGAGCGTATGGGCGGCGCTCATGAAAGAATTGTCGAAGGTACCGCCGCATCTTGGAGTCCAACTGAAATTGCCGCCTTGAATGCGATCGCAGTTCATTGTATTGCCGATGCTGGGGTTATCCCTTTACCAAGATTACCAGGATTACCAGATAACGCCTATCACCACGATGGACAGTTAACAAAGCGTGAAGTTAGGGCAATCACCCTAGCAGCTTTAGCACCGACACCGGGACAACTATTGTGGGATGTGGGCGCGGGTTGCGGTTCAATTTCTATTGAATGGATGCGAACTCATCCTCGGTGCCGAGCAATGGCGATCGAGCAAAATTCATCTAGACTACTATATATTGCTGATAATGCCGCCACTCTCGGTACTCCAAATCTGCAAATCATTGAAGGTAAAGCGCCCCATGCCCTCAAAGACTTGGCTACACCAGATGCCATTTTTATTGGTGGTGGGGTAACAGCAACGGGACTTTTTGATGTTTGCTGGGAAGCACTGCCGCCAGGTGGATGTTTAGTGGCAAATGTTGTCACAGTAGAAGGTGAGCAAACTTTATTTCAGTGGCGTGAACGAGTTGGTGGTGATTTGACTCGTATTGCCATCCAGCGGGCAGAACCTATTGGTAAATTTTTGGGCTGGCGAGCAATGGCGCATGTGACGCAATGGGTAGTTGTAAAGTCTAATTAAGATTAATGATACGGAAGCAAATGCGGCATTTTAGGGAGTGTAAATCCAGTCCTGTGAAAGGTTTGGAACAAGTTGTGATCTCTTCATACCGATTCCTATTCAAAAGCGTAATTTATAAATTTCTACTCCCTACTCCCCCAAAGTGAAAGTTACAATTTAGAACGCAGATTGGTATCACATCAAGCTTGTGTTAGAATTTGATTGCTTGCAAAGCAAAGTATTGAACAATAAAGGGAAAAACATTATCGCAATCCAAAAGCAACAAATTAACTCGCAAATCAAGTCACCTCAAGTGTTCCTTATCGACCATGAAAATAACAATCGTGGTTTGATCGACACACGTGAGGCTCTACAGCTAGCGCAGAGCGTAGAACTTGACTTAGTTGTAGTCTCCGAAGGCAAAGAAGCTCCAGTAGCGAAGATCCTCAACTATGGCAAGTTTCAGTATCAAAAGAAAAAGCGTCAGACACAGAGTGCTAGACCAACGGTAAAAGAAGTTCGGTTGCGTCCCAACGTGGGAGCGGCTGATTACAATTTACGCATCGAGCAAGCGATTCGTTGGTTGAGTAAAGGCGATTCAGTGAAGTTTGTTATTCGTTTACGAGGCCGCGAAAATCAATACCGCGAACAGGCTGGAGAAATGCTAGAGCGGGTTGTAATTGCTCTGAGCGAAGTAGGTAAAGTCCACACCCTTGATAAACGCTCATTGGTTGCTCAAGTCGTTCCAGCCTAAATTAATTTTTCAAGGATATCTTGAACGCCCCAAGTAGCCCTTAAAATCCCCAAAATCATCTGCTGGCTATTTAGATACTATGGTGTGCTGAAGCCAAAAGCCCAAGCACACCGGGCATTTTGGGGAGAATTCAGGAATTCCCAGTGCTGAGGAACTTCCAATTAAAAAAATCTCTAATATTTTAGTAGTAAGCTAACGCATCGTCAGAATTAAATAAAGACGGTGCGTTATTTTGTTATCGGCACTTGATATTATGTCCGATTGAATATTTAGGGACTTCCAATGAAAAAAATATCCCATTCCTGCGGGACGCTCCCCGAACGGACGATAGCACAGCTGTGCATAGGTGTCAACTTAAACTCAAATGCTTGTCCCACATACGCTTTACCCCCCTTAATCCCCCCGATGGATTGGGGGGAAAAAGAAATCCAGTTCCCTCCCCAATACATACGGGGAGGGTTAGGGTGGGGTAACGTGGTGAGTAAATGAACTCAATATCCTGTCTGGACAGATTTGCGGAAACTGCATTTAATACAACGCCGCAGAACTCTACCGTTCTACAGCACGCTACAGTGAAGCCGAACCCCTGTATCACCAAGCTTTGGGAAAGGGAGAATCACAAGTATTGAGTTTGGCACTAAAAAATTCAGACTGTGCGGCTATTGTTGACGATAGGGCAGCACGGCGTTGTGATCAAGCTTTAGATATTACCACTATCGGAACAGGAGGTTTGCTGATATTAGCAAAAAGACGTGGACTAATCCCAAGCATATCTCCTGGAATTCAAGCTTTGCGTGACGCTGGTTTGTGGTTATCTGATACTTTGGTCAATTTACTCAAACAACAAGCAGGGGAATAGCGAGATCGCCCATTAATTCTACCTTCAAATGGCGATCGCTAAAGTCAGCCACTGCTTTAAAATGCTTCTATGCAAATGTATCTTTACCTCAAAAAAAGGAGATTTGCAAATCGAGACAAAGTAGAATCAAAAATAAACTTCACAAACTGTTTATGCAATGGGCTAATTTTCTAGCCAAAGAAGCCGCTACTAATCGCTTATCCCTAGAGCAAACGGCAGCATTTGTAACCTATTTTAAGACTGAAAACTTAGGAAAAAATGAAACTCAACTTGCCAGCGAATTAAATGTTGATATTCCTGCTTTCAAAAAGTGGATGGGTGAGCTATATGACAAGTTCGCCCAGAATTATCCTGAGTTAGCTATTGCCAACAGTCGGAGCAAACTAGAAAAGTTACAAGCTTACCTAAGGGCAAAATATAATAGCGAATTGGATGTCCTCAAACCATTGGCGGCGATGAAATTATTAAAATCGCTGGTGGTTCGGGAACGACTGCAACAAGAAGCTTGGGTTGCGAGAAGAATTTGTAAATTTTTGGGATATTTACCTTTAGCCTTAGAGTTAGTAGGGCGATATCTGGATAAAATGCCAGATTTATCTCTAGAAATACTGCTGAAGCGGCTAGAGAAAAAACGAGTAGAACATCAATCAGTAGTCAATGCTAACTCATTGATGGATTATGAATACGGCGTAGCTGAAGCTTTTGAATTGAGTTGGGAACAGTTAGATGAAAATGCACAAAGCTTTGGCTGTTTATTAAGTTTGTGTCCCTTGGCTGACATTCCTTTATCTGTGGAGACGATAGAAGATGACAAAAAACAACAACTCAATGAAAAAGCGATCGCCGATTTACTAGAATTGCATTTTTTACAACAAAAAAGTCAAGGAATTTATCGTCTAAATCCCCTAATTCGGCAACTTCTGCAAATGAAGTTGAATAATTCAACTGAGGCGGATGAAGCAAAAACTAAATTTGCAGTGATGATGTTAGAGGTTGCAAAGCTAATTCCGCAACAGCCTAACCCTGAAGATGTTCTCAATTTCACTCCACATATCCCGCACATTAAAGAAGTTGCAATTCATCTATCCCAGTATCTCAGTGATGAAAATCTAATTACTCTGTTTACTAAATTGGCCTGGTTTTATCAAGGTCAAGAAATTTATCAGCAAGCAGAATCTTGGTTGCAACGGTGTGTAGAACTGACTCAAAATCATCCTGATTTAGAACATTCCTATATCGCTGCTAGCCTCAACAATTTAGCAAAACTCTACGAATTTACAGGACGCGACAGTGAAGCTGAACCTTTATATCAGCAAGCTTTAGAACTGAGAAAACGCTTGCTGGGAGACAACCATCTTGATGTCGCTGCTAGTTTGAACAATTTAGCATTACTCTACGAATCGACAGGACGCTATAGCGAAGCCGAACCGTTGCTTGAGGAAGCTTTAGAACTGAGAAAACGCTTGTTGGGAGAAGAACATCCCGATGTCGCCACTAACTTGAGTTATTTAGCATTAGTCTACGAATCTACAGGACGCTATAGCGAAGCCGAATCTTTATATCAGCAAGCTTTAGAACTGTGGAAACGCTTAGTGGGAGAAGAACATCCCCATGTCGCCACTAGCCTGAACAATTTAGCAGCATTGTACTGTTATACAGGACGCTACAGCGAAGCCGAACCGTTGCTTAAACAGGCTTTAAAACTGAGAAGACGCCTGCTGGGAGAACAACATATCGATGTCGCCACTAGCCTGAACAATTTAGGACAACTCTACGAATCTACAGGACGCTATAATCAAGCCGAACCTTTGTATCAGCAAGGTTTGGAACTGAGTAAACGCTTGCTGGGAAACAACCATCCCGATGTCGCCATTAGTTTGAACAATCTCGCAGCACTCTATCGTCATACAAGACGCTACAGGAAAGCCAAACCCTTGTTTGAGCAAGCTTTGAAAATTTGTGAACGGACTTTAGGTGTCAGTCATCCCACAACTATGACGGTTCGGGCAAATTATGCAAATTTTTTAAGAGAAGCATATCATTAGCGATCGCCCACCATATCATTTTCAGGTAATTAAACCATATGGTACGGTAGCACCGCTGTGCATAGGTGTCAACTTAACGTGAAACCCTTATCAAGACCTGATATTGAGTTCATTCACTTCCCATTACTCACCCCGTCACCCCACCCCGGTTTTGTCTAAAGCCAAAACCGCCCCTCCCCTTGCTAAGGGGAGGGGTTGGGGGTGGGGTAAAACGTATGTGGAACAAGCATTTGAGCTTAAGTTGACACCAATGACCGCTGTGCTACCCTACAAAGGATTGTGGTTCAAATAGATGAAAATTGCTGTAAAGGGGGCGATATTCCCCCCTGTTCTCCGTTATTGAGATGCTGCCAGAAAACTAGTATCTTTAATTACTGCCAAACAAACACTTTAGCTTCGTATGGTCCCAAATCAGTGATGATGCCATCGTCACCACCTTCCACATCATAATTCGCAGTCCATTCGTGCCATGTTCCACCGCTAGGAAAGTTAGGAACATGATAGCCAGCTAGGAAATTTTCTGAGAAATTCGCTACCACGACTACGCGAGAACCTTGTTCGTTCCAACGGCTATAAGCTAATACTTTTGCCTCTGGATTTTCGTGGATAAAATCAATATTTTCTGTGTAGAGAGCATGATTACTTTTACGCAGATTAGTTAAACCTTTGTAATATTCAAATAAACCACGATTTAAATCATTACCCAACAGTGTCCAATCGATTTTAGCTGACTCAGGTTGCTTAGGTTTGTACTCGCCAAATTCCTCTCCCATCCAAATCAAAGGCACACCAATAGCAGTCATCAGGATAGCTACTCCTAATTTAATCCGCCTAAAAGCTTCTTGATCAAAAATCTCACGGTTACCCAGTTCTACCATGAGATGATTATGGTCATGGTTAGTGAGATAATTTACCACATTAGTAGCACCCAAGAAACCTTGACGTTTGCAGTCAATAACATCTTTAAGACGCTCTAAATCAAATGTATCGCCGCAGATATGCTCTAAAATGCAGTGATAAAAACTATCATGCCAGCAACCATCCATCGGCCCATCGACATTGGTTATGCTGGTAGTTTCAGGAATGTGTTCGGCAACGTTATAAAAAGGTTTTGCACCAGCAGTATTTTTAGCTTCTTGCACAATCCAGTGCATGAAATCATAGTTAGCAATTTGCCGCGCTGCATCATAGCGAATACCATCAAGATGAAATTCCGTAATCCAATAACGGATTGTTTCACCAATAAATTTTCGCGCTGGAAAAGTATCTAAATTTTCGTCGTAATGTTCATAATTAAACTCAGGACCCCAGTTATTATCAGGGTCACGAGGCGAGTGATGATACCAATAATCGTGGTCAATTTGTGTTAACGGACTGGATGCTTCCGAGTGGTTATAAATTCCATCATTAATTACACGAATGCCTCTAGCATGACACTCATCAATCAAGTTTTTCAACTCAGCAGTAGTACCATAACTAGATTCTGTTGCAAAGAAGTGGCGGGGATTATAACCCCAGCTATGATCGCCAGGATATTCTTTTATTGGCATCAACTCAATAGCATTGATTCCTAATTCACACAAATAATCTAACTTTTCAACAATATGTTTGTATTTGCCTCGTGCATAAGGGTCATCTTCACCACCAGAAAAATCACCAACATGCAGTTCATAAATTACTAATTCATGGTCAGCAGGTAAAGGTTTATCATCATGTCGCCAAACATAGGTATCAACAATTCTTTCCCCATCTTTGATGCGGATAATACCATTATCTTCTCCACCCACTTCATCTATATCAGTTGCATAGGGATCTGTGACATCAACCCATTGTTCTGGTTCAAAAAACCATGAATTTGTTTGGACACGGAATTTATATTGATAAGCGCCATCTTCTAATTCAACACTTGTGCGGAAATAGCCATCATCACCTTTTTCCATAGGAATTTCTTGCCAATCAGAAAAAGAACCAATTAATGCGGCTCCTTTGTTGTAGGGTGCAAATAAATTAAATTCAATTGGCTTTGCCATAGAAGTGTTTGTAATATCAAGGGTTGATAGAAGTATTCTCTGATGGTTAATTACATTTGCAAATCGCTCTTGAGAATGAATTGAATAAGTAGTGCTTCTATCTTCAGGAATAATTGATAAATATTTTTTCGGGAATTTAGCTGTTTTTATTGAATTTTGACTTTTTATAGTATTTAGCAATTAAAACATCATGGAGATAGTAAACATAAAATTACTTTCAACAAGGCCAAAATTGATTCAGAATTCAGGATTCTGAATCAATCAGTAGCGGTTCTAAATTATCCACTTTAAGCATTGCTGAACTGAGAATTCTGAATTTTATTTTAATTAATTTTGCCGCTATTTTGTTGGAGATAACTTAACAACCAATTCGCAGCTGTAGCCCTGCGAGTTTGTCGAGGGCCGAATTCACCAATTTTGTAACCTTTGAAGCCCAGTTTTTGTTTGAGTGATTGTTTATTTTCAGTAGGAATGGAACGAGTTAACTTGACTGTTGCGGGGCGAGAATCAATAAAATCTGGTGGTTGTGGGTACTCATCCTGCCATTCTGGTGCAACTTGGCTAGTATCCCATTGTCCAGTTGATGAATTATAGCGATAGCCTAAATAATGCCATAGCAACTGATTAACTGTGGCATCATCTAGTTCTTCGTTGAGAATTGCCCAAATTGTGTCTGTATTGAGTGGTGGCAGATTAGACATAAGTAAGTAAGAATTCAGAATCCAGAAATTAGAATTTAAGAAAACCTTTATGATTAGCCTATTACACTTCTAAAGACAGGGGCAATTTTATTTTTATCTACACCTGCTGGAAGATTTATCTACTACAAGCATTAGACAAACTACTAAAGAGATCCTAGATCGGGGGATTCGCTTTCCTCAGGAGGAAAATTATGGGAATAGGCGATTTGTTTAGAAATCTAGTCGGTGGCATCCAGAAACGACGTGATGAAGAGTGGGATAATGGCGATCGCACTCTATACAGTTATCGCCCCGAAGACGACGATGAACACCGCGACTACAGATATCGCGGCGAAGATGACGAGGACGAAGACTATGGGTACAGATATCGCCGCAATGAAGACGAAAACACTGAGTACACATATCGTGACGAAGACGAAGAGGAAGACCGCGATTAATTTCGCAAGTTCTAGATGAACTACCCATAGTTGGCTTCGCCTGAACTATGGGTTTCTACATCCCATAGTTCGTTACTAGTAGAAGCTTCTATAGATTTTTGACGCTTCTTAGCCCCCAGTTGCCGCATCGATCCAGCTTGC
>JAHHHB010000075.1 GCA_019359545.1 Desmonostoc geniculatum HA4340-LM1
CAACGCGCTGCGGTTATTCCTACTCGTGTTTCTCTAATTTTACCACACACTGGTAGCTTAAAAGCCACCAAATAGTTTTCATCCCTGGACTGAAGTCACAGGGTTTTCAACATAGTATCCCTTATAAGGAAATCGTTTGTTTTTCTTGAGGACTCAAGTGGGGACTGATGACTACTTGCCAAACAATGAGCAAGAGTGTAATTGATTTGACTCAGTAACCCGAATTCATTGCCCAGCAGTGGTTCGGCGAAAGATTAGTAAGCCAGTAAATTGTGTTGGCGTACTACTAGGTCGAAGCAAGCTACGCGCAGCGTTCCGAAGGAAAGCCCAACCTAGTCATAGCTGCTTTCAGGACAGAAATTTGAGGACACAGAATAATTTAGACATAAATTTAGTGCGTTTTAGTGTCTGGGATCGAAAAGCCAGGACAACTTTCATGGTGGCTTTTTGGGACGTTAAATTCTTGATTGCCGTCGCCACCTGGGAATTGAGACTAAATTGGCCATTTACTCCCCAGGATTGGCAACTGATCAACACCTACCAATATAAAATTTCAAGTTTACTGAATGTACCCCCACTGATAAATCTTTGAATTTATCGTACATTGATTCGGGGGCAATTGATAAGGTGAAATTTTCATCGACTTGGAATTTTCTGCTGACAATGGGGATCGGTTAAAATCCCCATCTTATCGTACCAGTTGCTTCCAGCAATAGAGGGTGCGACCACCAAAGCAAAGCCACAAAAATCGCAACTCCTAAATAGGCAGGCCGGAAAAATTCCTGCCATTTGATAGATTGACGGCCGTCAATAATTGCTTTGAAGGGAATAATTGAAGTCCGTTCTTTGACGATTTCAAAGGCAGATCCATAGCGTAACCTCAAGCGTCGATCGCCGTGCCAAACCCCAAACAAGTGATGTAATACCAAGCCAATGGAGGTTACAAGGGTAAAAGTAGTACCCAGCCAGAGAGTGTGGGCAATACACCAAATTATTTGTCCTACCATCTGGGGATGACGAGTAATCCGAATAATTCCTGTTTCGTAGAGATGAACTTCAGGCTTTTGAATGGCAGCAATTTCTAGTAGATTGAAGGTAGCAGGATATAAAAACAAAAACGAGATTGCTGAGAGTACCCAAACAACTTCTCGCACTCCCGGCACTCCCTGTACCTGCCAAAGTTGCAAACCATCATAGCGATGCCCAAAAAAGTAAATAATTAAGATTACAGCCAATGGTAGGCTGACTAATGCAAAAAGAATACGATAAAGCCTCGGGCCAATGTATTTTTCTGCCCTTGGGCGCAAAGCAGCGCCTCCACTGTGAGCGATCGCAAAAACTATTTCTAACCCCAGTATGACAAAATGACTGGGTGTCAACCATGAAATCGGCATCATAATACACGGGTGAAGTAATTTAAAGAAAATTGAATTCAGTACAACCAATACCACAAAGTATTCAAAAGGGGACTTTAGTCAAGATGTTGTGCTACTGTCTTTTTCGAGTCAAGCCTTAAAGTTTAAGATGCAACAAATCACACCCAGCCGATTGCTGGCAAAGGTGATTTATTGCTTACATCCGCTCCTTTCAAAGTTTGTGGGTTGAGCCTTATGTCTGACCTTCCTTTCACTTTAGATCAGTTACGTATCCTCAAAGCGATCGCTGTAGAAGGGAGCTTCAAGCGCGCTGCTGATAGTCTTTATGTCTCCCAACCTGCCGTCAGCTTGCAAGTGCAAAATCTCGAACGGCAGCTCGATGTTCCTTTATTCGATCGTGGAGGACGACGCGCCCAATTAACCGAAGCTGGGCATCTACTCTTAAGCTACGGTGAAAAAATCCTCAGTTTGTGTCAGGAAACCTGCCGCGCCATCGAGGATTTGCAAAATCTCCAAGGCGGTACTTTAATTGTCGGTGCTTCTCAAACCACCGGCACTTATCTTTTGCCCAGAATGATCGGTATGTTCCGACAAAGATATCCAGATGTGGCAGTGCAATTGCACGTCCACTCAACTCGACGCACTGCTTGGAGTGTCGCTAACGGACAAGTCGATCTCGCCATCATCGGTGGTGAGATTCCCAGTGAACTAGGAGAATCTTTGGAAGTTATTCCTTACGCTGAAGATGAACTAGCACTGATTTTACCCGTCTTTCATCCCTTAGCCAAACTTGAAAAAATCCAAAAAGAAGACCTATATAAATTACAATTCATTGCTTTAGATTCCCAATCGACAATCCGCAAAGTAATTGACCAAGTTTTAGCACGTTGTGAAATTGATACCAGGCGTTTTAAAGTTGAAATGGAACTCAATTCCATTGAAGCAATTAAAAATGCTGTGCAATCTGGTTTGGGAGCTGCATTTGTCTCCACTAGCGCCATCGCCAAGGAACTACAAATGGGCGTTCTCCACTGTGCCGACATTGAAAGCGTCGTCGTCAAACGGACGCTATGGCTGATTTTTAATCCCAATCGCTATAGATCCAAAGCCGCAGAAGCCTTTAGTCAAGAAATTTTGCCCCAGTTTGCTAACCCTGGATGGAACCAAGATGTGTTAACATTGACACAAAAAAACATAGTCCTAACTACATTGGATATAGCAACGCCCACCTCTGGCGGCGAAGACTAAAATCTGGTCATTAGTCCTAACCTTACCTACAGGACGCTTGTCTGCGACACGCTGCGCCAAGGCGTAGCCTCCTTCCACTCAGGAGTAGGAAAAATCGCCCTTCCAGCGTCCATGTCATTTGTTTTTTGTAAATGACCAAATAATTCGTAATTCGTAATTCGTAATTATTACCCCAAGTGCTGTAGACAAGCTAGGGATTTAACATAAAGAAAAAGTTTTAGGACTTACGCACTGTACAAAAGAACTATTTTGTGTATCAACGTAAATACGTTGTTCCAGGCTTTTGGAGGTTGCTTTTGATTGCTGGCGATCGCCAAAATATGATTGAAAAACCTAGATAAAAGCTTTGAAAACTCTATCTGCCATTTTTGCTTTTATGTCAATGCGTAAGTCCTAAGTTTCCTGTTCTTGATAAAGAAGTTTAGTTTCTCTGTAAGCTGAACGAACTACGAATTATCAATTACGAATTATTTTGACTAATGACTAATCACGAAAATGGAAGTTTACTGTACTCGCCCACGTTGCCCACGCCCACAAAACTATTTTGCCGATTTAGATGATATTACAACCCTGAAAACAACGCAGCAAAAGTACTGTACTAGTTGTGGTATGCCACTGTTACTTGATGGTCGATATGTGACCATCAAGTTGTTGGGTAGAGGTGGATTTGGAGCAGCATTTTTGGCACGCGATCGCCGAATTCCTGGAATGCGTCAATGCGTAGTTAAGCAGTTTCAACCAGCGGGAAATTTAACCTCGACTCAACTGCACCAAGCACAGATAATGTTTGAGAGAGAGGCAGAAGTTTTAGCCCAAATAGGCAACGAACACGAGCAAATTCCTGATTTATTTGCCTTTTTTCCAGTAATAGTTAATAGCTTGCAACCAGGACAGCAAGACCAATTTTTTTACTTAGTACAAGAATATATTGATGGGCAAAACTTAGAAGAAGAATTAGCTCAACAGGGAAAGTTTTCTGAACAACAAGTCTTAGAACTGTTGCAAGAAATCTTGAAGGTACTCAAGTTTGTCCATGAAAAAGGCATCATCCACAGAGATATCAAACCTTCTAATATCATGCGTCGTCGTGATGGCAAACTCTTCCTCCTAGATTTTGGCGCAGTCAAGCAAGTAGCAAATGTTGCATCAGGTGCAGCTTCTTCCACAGGAATTTATTCTATGGGATTTGCACCACCGGAACAAATGACTGGTGGTCAAGTATTTCCATCTACGGATTTATACGCCTTGGCTGTAACTGTGATTACCTTATTGACGGATAAAGAAGCAACTCAGTTGTTTGATGCCTATAGCAACCAGTGGAAATGGCGAATGCAAGTGAATGTCAACCCTCGCCTTGCTAGCATTTTAGACAACATGCTTCTACCTGCTGCAAATCAACGTTTCCAATCAGCCCAAGAAGTCCTAGATGCACTTAACTCACCGCCTCTAGCCGCGACACAAATTAATTCACCCTCCGCAACACTTCCGCCACAATCACCTCAAAGTTCTAGTCCTCCTGTTCGCCGTACTCCAGCAACTAAACCAACGTTTTCGACATTGGAATTATTGGGTGGAGCCGCTTTCAGTGGATTTGAGGGTGCATTGATAGCGATCGCCCTCTTCAGTTTAGTAAAATCACCAATCATCACTTTAACTGTTGCATCCCTAATTTTGGGGATACTGATATTTGCCCAAACCAGACGGTGGATTGAAAAGTTCGATTTATTAATTATTCCGGCAATTACTTTTGCTATTATTTTTTTTCTACCCTTTTTACAAGGAAGTCTTGATATTCAGTCAGTAGTTGTTTTAGCAGTTGCAGGCAGCTTAGTAGCTATTTCCCTGACAGCGATATTTCGACTCGTTTATAAATTACTATCTCTCATACTTTAAAAAACTCCTGGTGCTAACACCTATCTATGTCTCAGAAAAACGAAACGCTTAGTCTTTTCTTAGCCGTTATCATCACCATTGGCTTAATCTTTGGTGGCTTATGGTTTTTTATGGAACGGTGGGCGCAATTAAATATTGGTAATCAATCGGCGAATAGCAATCAGCGCAATCCTATTCCTGCTCCCAACCAGTCGATGAATGGCAATACTAGCAATCCCACTCCTGTTAATAGCAAATGTGAAGTGTCAAACCTCCCACAGGGGACATTCAATTATGGTGGTAGCACAACCTGGGCGCCTATTCGTAAAGATGTAGATTCCCAATTGCTAAGGCTATGCCCTCAATTTAGTTTACGTTACATTCAACCAATTAATGAAAAACCAGGATCTGGCACTGGGATTAAAATGTTAATAGCTAATCAACTAGCTTTTTCCCAGTCTTCCCGCTCAGTTAAAGCCCAAGAAAATATAGAAGCTCAACAAAAAGGATTTAGTTTAAAAGAAATTCCGGTGGCGATTGATGGAATTGCGATCGCAGTTAATCACAATCTCAATATTCCTGGTTTAACTGTCGCCCAACTCAAAGATATTTATACAGGTAAAATTATTAACTGGCAAGAAGTAGGTGGAATAAATTTACCAATTACAGTCTACACTCGCAGCAAAGAAGCTGGAGGTACAGTAGAGTTTTTTGTAGAAAATGTTCTCAATAAAGAAGATTTTGGTGCCAATATAACTAATATTGGCACGACCACTGAAGCGCTGCGAAAAGTGGCTGCAAGTCCTGGTGGAATTTACTATGGTTCAGCCCCAGAAATTGTACCCCAGTGTATGATTAAGTCCTTACCAATAGCAAGCACAAGTGATAAATTTGTACCTCCCTATCAACAACCTTTTGTGCCTTTATCTGAATGTCCCAAGAAACGCAATAACTTAAACAGTCAGGCGTTTCGTAGTGGAGAATATGCCATTACCCGCAATTTATTTGTCATCGTTAAACAGAATAATCAAACAGACCAGCAAGCTGGAGAAGCTTATGCAAATTGGCTGCTGACACCTCAAGGTCAAGAACTGATTGAAAAATCTGGATTTGTCAGAATCAAATAATTATTGTCAAAAGTCAGAATTCAAAAGGTAAAATTCAACACTCAAAATTCAGGAGACTTAGATACTCAAATTTGGTGATTTGAAGACAATTAAAAAATAAAAAATATATAGCGCTCTTAATTCTATAATTATTCTGGATTCTGTTAGCGCAGAGGGGCATAGCCCATTCTGACGGTCGGTCGAGCGTCTTTCCCTTCGCACCTGAATTCTAGCAAACAATCAAATAAAAAACATTTTTATTAAACTTTATTCATGTCACAAAAGAATGAAACCGTAGTTTTAGTATTGGCTCTGTTGCTGACAGTTGGAATAGTCAGTGCTGGTGTTTGGTGGTTTACTAAAAATGGAGTCAATATTAGTAATACCATCACTCAAAAAACGGCCGAACCAGCGAGTAATCTACCATTAGAAGACCGCATTAGTTTTGGCGAAAAAACTTTAATTCCAGGTGAAATTGTTCTGGCAAAAAAAGAGGGAGTGCAAGCGATCGCGGCTAAAAGTTATGATAAGGCGATCGCTAGTTTACAAGCATTTCTCAAACTGCGACCCAACGATCCAGAGGCACTGATATATCTGAATAATGCCCGGATTGGCACTTCTCGAAGCTATACCATTGTTGCCTCAGTACCAATGGGGACTGATCCCAATACTTCCCTAGAAATTTTACGTGGCATTGCACAAGCCCAAAATACTATTAATACCTCTGGGGGAATTAAGAATGTGCCATTGAAAGTAGGGATAGCTAATGATGATAATAATCCAGAAATCTCTAAAAAAATCGCTTCCAACTTAGTTAACAATCCCCAAGTATTGGGTGTAGTCGGTCCTAATGCCAGCGATACCACCTTAGCCGCAGGCACAGTCTACAATGCCGGACAACTGGTAGCCATTTCTCCTACCAGTACTTCTGTGAAAATTTCTAACTTTAGTCGCTATGTTTTTCGGACAGTTCCCAGTGATTTTATGGCTGCGAGAACATTAGCCAATTACATGGTGAAAACTTTACAGAAAAAAAATGCTGTGGTTTTCTTTAATTCTGAAAGTAACTATAGCCAGTCTTTAAAGTCTGAATTTGTTTCATCTGTTTCGCTGGAGGGTGGACAAGTATCAAGTGAATTTGACTTATCCCAAGCAGATTTTAGTGCAGCTAAAAGTGTAGAACAAGCTATTAAACAAGGTGCAGAAGTGTTGATGTTAGTTCCCAACACTAATACTCAAGATAAAGCGTTGCAGGTGGTTCAGGTTAACCAGAAACAGCTAACACTTCTGGGGGGAGATAATATTTACACCGTTAAAACTTTAGAAATTGGCAGGGATCAAGCTGTGGGCATGATAGTAGCAGTTCCCTGGCATATTGAAGGCAATCCAATGTCAGATTTTCCTCAGAAATCCCGGCAGTTATGGGGTGGTGACGTAAGTTGGCGAACTGCCCTGAGTTATGATGCTACAGTAGCTCTGATTGCCGCCTTAGAACGCAATCCCACACGGTCTGGAGTCCAAAAAGCACTCTTATCCTCTGACTTTTCTGCCACTGGTGCTTCTGGTACAATTCGGTTTTTAGCATCAGGCGATCGCACTGCCCCAGTCCAACTTGTAAAAATCGTTCCTGGCTCTCGCTCTCGTACTGGGTATGATTTTGAACCAGTAAAATAATCGCCAGAATGTCATTAGTCATTTGTCGTTTGTAAAGACTTTTGAAAAATGACTAATGACAGCGCTTTTTGGCATTTTGTCTTTTTAATCTAAAATCTAAAATTCGGTCAGTATTTACTCATAAAATACCCGTTGTCCAAATACAATCTCAAGTAGCAAGCACCTATCAAGCATTTATATTAAATGGACGCGGGGGAAATTTGTCATGTCCCAAAAAAATGAAATACCTATTCTTGTTTTATCTATCCTAATTACGGTTGGGTTAATAGCTGGCGGTTTTTGGTGGTTCAGCAGAAAATCTGGTGTTGACCTAAATCAAATTAATTCTCGTAGCACCAACACACCCCAACCCACATCAGGACAACCTAGTGGCACGACTTTCGCCTCAGTCCAGGATGTTCCTACAGGATTATTCAATTACGGAGGCAGTACATCTTGGGCACCAATTCGATTAATAGTTGACCCAGCAGTTCAAGCAGCGCGAGGAGAATTTAGGCTGCGTTATGTAGAACCTAGCAATGCATCTCCTGGTTCTGGTACTGGCATCCAGTCGCTAATAGATGGTCAATTAGCTTTTGCCCAGTCTTCTCGACCAATCTTAGATCCGGAATTTAGCCGCGCCCAACAGCGTGGGTTCACTTTGAAACAAATTCCTGTGGGAATTGATGGTTTGGCAGTCGCAGTTAACCCAAACCTCAACATCCCAGGACTGACGGTAGACCAGTTAAAGTCAATTTACACTGGAAAAATTAATAATTGGAGCCAGGTGGGCGGTTCCAATATCCCAATCAAGCCTTATTCTCGCCGGATTGTTGATGGCGGCACAGTAGAACTTTTTGTCCAAGACATCTTGGGTGGTCAAGCTTTCAGCTCCGATGTGGAATTTATCTCCACAACCACCCAAGCCTTGCAAAAATTGGCCGGTAGTCCTGGTGGCATTTACTACGCTTCTGCCCCAGAGGTGATTCCTCAATGTTCCATTAGAGCCTTGCCGTTGGGGCGCACACAAGGGCAGTACATTGCTCCCTACCAAGAACCATTTGTCCTCCCGTCTGAATGTCCTGGTAAACGGAACAAGTTGAACATTGAGGCTTTTCAATCAGGAAAGTACCCAATTACCCGCAATCTGTTTGTGGTGGTCAAACAGAATGGTCAGACTGAGCAGCAAGCAGGTGTCGCTTACGCCAACTTACTGCTGACTGAGCAGGGGCAGGAATTGATTACCCAAGCTGGGTTTGTCAAAATTCGCTGACACTGCGATCGCCGATCGTGAGGTGGAGCGACTTGCACTCAGACAGAGTGGCGGAAATCGCCCCTCTGAACTGTGCTTTAGCCGGCTCTATTAATCGACTCTGCTGGTAAGCAAATAAGATTATCGCCTTGGGTGAGGATTAAGCCACGTTGACGCAGCTTGCCCATTAAGCGGGTAACGGTAACACGAGTTGAACCAATTGCGCTACCAATTTGGGCATGAGTAAGGGGAAAAGGTAGACAATAGCCGCGAATTACATCCGGATCGGTGTCGCTCATCGCCGGCTCTCCATATTCCTCAATCAACAATGTGAGAAATCCTAAGAGTCGGTCAATTGTGCGGCGTTGTCCCAAGGCACTCAGCCACAGCAGCTTACGCTGGTGCTGGTATCTAAAGGCATCCATAACTTCCCGGCGGAAGTGAGGCCAGTTGTCTAAGTCGTGCCAGTACATCCACAGGACCGCAGTTTGGTCAACATGGGCGTAAGCCTGGAGTGTGAATGGTGACTGAGCAACAATTTCAAATGGCTGTCCCGCTCCAACAAAACCCAAGAACGCTTCTTCTGGAGTTCTGTTGATTCGTCGAGATGTTAGCTGGCTCGCAGTCGCACTAACCTGGGCGGTTCCTACCATACGGATTGCACCCCTTTGCACCAAATATAGCAATCCAGGTCGGGCTGGAATGCGCTCATCTTTGCTAAAGGTGCGACACCGGTAGTGTTCCTGAGCCCAGTCAAGAATCCGTTGCCAAGTCAAAAAAGGCCGTGATGCCTCAGAAAAAGAAGATGGAGATTGCATAGGTAACAAAGAGCGTTCGGCTGAAGACAAAGACGTGATCAAAAGGTGCAAGGAGTGTCTTTGTGTTGGCGATGGAGGCTTAACGCCTAACAGCGCCAGCCATCTAAAGAATAGAAAGCAAAGAATTACTCTCTACTCTTTTGTTATACTTCCTACTGTACAATGATGGTAGTAAAATTTACTCACTATTCATCGAATATTCATCAAATTTTATCCTACTCTCATTTTTCTTCATCTACATTAAACCTATATCCGGAGACAGGTGACAGCAAATTAACAAATATACTTTACAAACTTATTTACGTAAAATTTCGTGTACCACAAAATACAATCATTCAAGTATATATCATTTAAGCGGCTACTAGATAAATATTTAAGCGAATTATTAAGTATTAATACTGAAAATCAAAAATATGAATACATAGAAAAGAAAAAAATTACTCTACACAAAGATAGAAATAATCGCAAAATTTTGTATACCTCTGGTGTGGCGTTGCGAGTGTCAAACTCTCAGAATCGAAAAGCAATGGAGGTTGCCAACGCGATCGCCCTTAATTTATCAGCAACCTATGGAGGCGTTTTTAACGTGCAAATAGTTCCCCCTGGTTGGATAAATTTTGAATTGACTGACTCAAGCTTGGCAACTTGGTTACAAAGTTTGGTAGAGGGGAAGGGGGAGGTAGGGAGTGGTGAGTGGGGAGTGAGGGAGATGAGGGAGCAGGGGAGCAGGGGAGCAGGGGAGCAGGGGAGCAGGGGAGCAGGGGAGCAGGGGAGCAGGGGAGCAGTAAGTTTTTCCCCTCTGCCCCTCTGCCCTTCTGCACCTCTGCCTCTTGTGCCCAATGCCCTATTCCCTGTTCAATATGCCCATGCGCGTTGCTGTTCGCTAGTACTGCTGGCTCACCGGGAGGGATTGATTCAACTTAGAGAACTGCTTGCAGATAGTAGTCCAAATTTTTGGAGTGTTATTTCCCCCAACCCCATACCTTGGCTGAACTGCGATGGAAAATTGCGCCTAAATCACCCAGATGAACGTCGTCTAATTAGCGAGTTAGTGGGGGTGGTGGACAACATAGAGTGTCCTGATGTTAGGGGTTCTGTGAAATGGGAAAAAGCAGCGTTGAATTTAAGCCAAGCTTTTGAAAACTTCTGGTGTAATTGTCGCATTTGGGGTGAAGTAAAAATTATGTCACCAGAGTTAGCCCAAGCTAGGCTGGGATTGCTTATGGCTACTCAATCAGTATTAAAATTTGTGCTAGAGGAAAGCCTGGGAAGTTTTGCCCCATTGGAGTTATAAAAACTTTCATTACAGGTATTGACTCAATGCATCACCTCGGCTACATTAGCTCTTGTGTGAGGAGCGAACCAGCAGGGGCACCGAGACGAAACACGGCCAGTCGTCGGTGTCCTTTCTGATTGATATGGGTTAGGTTTGAAAAAGTGCCGTTATTGAAGCAAAAATTTTTCGATCGCCACAGCTACTCCATCTTCCTCTACGCTAGGAGCTACCCACTGAGCGATCGCTTGCACTGGTTCTGGTGCATTTCCCATAGCTACACCAAAACCAACACACTCTAGCATTTCCAGATCGTTGAAGTTATCACCAATAGCCATGACGTTGGCTAATTGTAATCCCAGGAATTCTTCGGCTAGGTAACTTACAGCCGTCCCCTTATTTACAGAAGGGTTAGTTGCTTCTAGGAAGGTAGCAACAGATGTTGTTAAATAAAGTTCAGCGGGTGTGTACTGGCGGCGCAAATTCCCCAATACTTCGCTGATAAAATTTGTGTCATCACACAAAGCAAGAATTTTTGTCGGTTCATTCGTTAAGACTTGGCGCAAGTCACCGACGGGAATCGGAATAATACCAGAACGCCCAGCATAAATTTCGCTTTCTGTAGTTATTTCCCGGACGTAGAGTTGGTCATTGATGTAAAAGTGGACAGATAAAAGCTGCCGCAATTGAGGCTGTTCAAAATAATCGATTAGCTGATGGGCAATTTCTCTAGAAACCACTAAATGGCGATGAATTTTTTGGCTAGTGGGGTCTTGAATCCAAGCTCCTTGATAAGCCATTAATGGCAATGTAGAGCCGATTTCTTGGTGAAAGCGTAAGGCTGAACGATACATACGACCTGTAGCGATCGCCACTGGAATGCCTTGTGCTTGTGTTGCAATCAGCGCTTGCTTTACAGGTTCGCTGATGGTGTTAGAGTGTCCGGCGATCGTGCCATCTATGTCTACAACCAGTAGTTTAATATCTTTGGCAGATGCTTTCTGCATAAATCCCCTAGATTTAAAGTTCCAGTTAGAGGTTATACCATTTTGGATTTTAGATTTTAGATTTTGGATTTTAGATTGGGGATTGGGTATTGGAAAATAGTATTTTTAATCTTATTTCCCAGTCCCCACTCCCTAGTCACAACAAAAAAACCGATTCTCGAAAGAATCGGGGATTTACATTTAAGTTAGATAACTTGACTGATAGATAGAATAAAAAATCTACCTATTCAACTAAATTCTCTGAATTTAGCACCTTGAGCCAGCTTTTTTTGCGTTGTGACAACAAACAAAGCCCGGCAACTAAACCAATTCCAAGAGTAGTTGATGCTTCAGGTACAGACTTAATTTCTTCGTAGTCATAAGTTACATTGATACCTGCTTTGGCATATGTATCAATGTAGGATCTCATGTTGCCAGATCCTGTAACTAATGAATTAGCTATAGCTGAGAACAAAAAGTCTACGTTGCCATTACCAATAAAAGACTGCAAGAATTGGGTATTGGTGGAAGATTGGGTCGCATATTGTGTGGCAGTTAAGTTAGAAAGAGTCTTGCCAGATGTGCCACTATAGTCGGTAATGTTATCGTATTTAGCAACTTGGTAACTGGAAGTATATTGTGGATTCAGCGCCAACAAAGACTGATTATTTAGTTGTAAGCTGAATTGACTAGCAAGATTTACCGTCACCTGACTCGCAGTTGGACTCCTATTTTCAAAACCTGCATTTCCAAGTAAGTCGCCAGTAAATTCTATTGTTACACCTTGAAGTGTGCCTAAAGATGAGTCAAATTTTTGGACGCTCAAAGGTGCATCAATAATATCTGTAAACTCGTAATTACTAGAGCTTGTGTACGAGAGAGAAGCTGCATTAGCCACTCCAGAAGTTGCAACAATTCCTGCCAAAGTTGTGGCAGCGCCTAGAGTCTTGAATAGTTTTGTTGTCATGATGGAAGATGCTTTTCTGAAACGAATCATTACGGGATTACTAACTTATTTTTAACTCTGAAATTTTGCTTCCAGGCTTGATAAATACACGTAAATTTATGTAAAGTTTTTATGTCCAAGTTCCTTTGACAAATGTACCTTTTTAGCAGTGTGTATGAAGTTTTATTAAAAAAGCAATTCCAGGTGAGACAAATTTTAATACAAGAACTGATGCAATATCTAAATAACGAACCTTCTGGCTAGAATAGGGCTATGTCTGAAACTACTGCTACTGCAACCCCAACACGTCCGACGTTCATCCTCGTAGATGGACACTCCCTGGCTTATCGTTCATACTTTGCTTTTGCCAAAGGGCGAGATGGAGGACTACGTACAAAAGCGGGGATTCCCACGAGTGTATGTTTTGGTTTTCTTAAGTGTCTACTGGAGGTAATGGGAACACAACAGCCCCAGGCAATGGCTGTAGCCTTTGATTTGGGTTTGCCAACCTTCCGGCACGAAGCGGATGATACATATAAAGCCGATCGCAAAGAAACACCAGAAGACTTTATCCCGGACTTAGAAAATCTACACGAGTTACTCAATGGTTTGAATCTACCAATTTACACTGCTCCTGGCTACGAGGCAGATGATGTTTTGGGAACCTTAGCACAACGAGTAACGGCTGCTGGGTATAGGGTGAAGATTCTCACTGGCGATCGCGATTTATTTCAATTGATAGATGCCCAGAAAGAAATCACTGTTCTAAATTTTAGTCCAGATGCGTTAAAGCGTTCTACAAATAGCATCACTGAATTTGAGGCAGAACAAGTTAAAGAAAAGCTGGGCGTTTTACCTTCGCAAATTGTTGATTTCAAAGCACTTTGTGGTGATAAATCAGATAATATTCCTGGAGTTAAAGGAATTGGAGAAAAGACAGCAGTACAGTTGCTAAATACCTATGGTTCCCTTGACAATATTTATGCTGCCTTAGATGAAATTCCAGGCGCGAATCAGAAAAAATTGGCAGCAGGTAAAGAAGACGCCCAGAAGTCTCGATATTTGGCAACTATAGTTTTGGATGTTCCTCTAGAGCTTGATTTAGAAGATTGTAAATTAAAAGGATTTGATACAAGCGTCTTATCACCAATTTTAGAGAAATTAGAATTTAAATTGTTTTTAGGTAAAATCAACGACCTACAGCAACGTTTTGGTGGCCAAGTTGAAGAAGAAGCAAAAACAGAAATATCAGATACAGAACCCGAATTTGAAGACCCAGACCTTTCATTTTTTAGTTTTGCTGAAACACAAGCTGTACAACAAAAGCCCGCATCAGTAATTCAACCACGCATCATTAATACCGAAGACAAACTGACTGAATTAGTAGAAACTTTGCAGAAATTCACTAGTTCTGAAATACCCGTTGCTTGGGACACTGAAACCACAGATTTAGAACCAAGAGATGCTGATTTAGTAGGGATTGGTTGCTGCTGGGGAAGAAAATTAGATGAAATAGCTTATATTCCTGTTGGTCACAAAAGCGGAGAAAATTTAAATAAGGATGTGGTGTTAGAAGCACTACGCCCAATTCTTGAAAGTGCTGATTACCCCAAAACTTTACAAAATGCCAAGTTTGACCGCTTAATTTTCAAGTGTCAAGGAATTAATTTGAATGGAGTGGTATTCGATCCAATGTTGGCAAGTTACCTGCTAAATCCAGATTCTAGTCATAATTTGATGGATTTGGCACAACGATACTTGGGATTAACAGCGAAAAGTTATTTAGATTTAGTTCCAAAAGGTAAAACCATTGCTGATATAGATATTCCAGCAGTAGCAGATTACTGCGGCATGGATGTTTATTCTACCTTTGGTCTAGTGCCGAAAATGCGTGCAGAACTGGAGGAAATTCCGGCTTTGTACAAGCTATTAGTGGAAGTGGAACAGCCTGTAGAAACGGTTTTAGCAGAAATGGAATATACAGGTGTCCGCATTGACGTTCCTTACCTTGAAAAACTTTCAGAACAGTTAGAAAAAGATTTGGCAGGAATCGAAGAAAAAGCCTATGCTGCTGTTCCTGGTGAAACCTTCAATTTGAATTCACCTAAGCAGTTAAGTGAAATACTGTTTAACAAGCTAAATTTAGACCGTAAAAAATCTCGTAAAACTCCCACGGGCTTTTATTCCACTGACGCGGCAACGCTAGAAAATTTACAAGGAGATCATCCTTTTGTTGATGCACTTTTAGAGTACCGCACTCTACATAAGCTTTATTCTACATACGTCAAAGCAATACCGAAACTAGTACGCCCAGATACGCAACGGGTGCATACAGATTTCAATCAAACTGTTACAGATACCGGACGTTTATCTTCTTCTAATCCGAATTTACAAAATATTCCAATTGGTACAGCTTTTAGTCGGCAAATTCGCAAGGCATTTTTGCCGGAAGCTGGCTGGTTAATGGTGGCTGCTGATTACTCACAAATTGAATTACGAATTTTAGCTCATCTGAGTCAAGAGCCGATATTAGTGCAAGCATATCAGCAAAATGAAGATGTTCACACTGTGACGGCGCGATTAGTGTTTGAAAAAGAAAATATCACATCAGAAGAACGATCGGTAGCAAAAACTATTAATTTTGGTGTGATTTATGGAATGGGTTCTCTAAGGTTTTCCCGTTCAACTGGGATAGATAAGAATGTTGCCAACGAGTTCATTAAGCGGTTTAATGAACGATATCCCAAAGTTTTTGCTTATTTGGAGCGAGTCAAAAAAGAAGCGATCGCTAAAGGTTATGTAGAAACTATTCTCGGTCGTCGTCGTTATTTTGAATTTACCAAGAACAGTTTACTCAGATTAAAAGGCACTAACCCAGAAGATATTGACCTGAGTAAATTGAAGAATTTGGGTGCTTATGATGCGGGTTTATTACGCTCCGCTGCTAATGCACCAATTCAAGGTTCCAACGCTGATATTATCAAAATTGCGATGGTGCGACTGCATCAGGTTTTGAAAAAATATCAGGCGCGTTTGTTGTTACAAGTTCACGATGAATTAGTATTTGAAATCTCTCCTGATGAGTGGGAAGAATTACAACCGCAAATTAAGTCGGTGATGGAGAACGCAGTACAGTTGAGTGTGCCGTTGGTGGTGGATGCGCGTGCAGGTGAAAATTGGATGGAGACGAAGTAAGTTGAATTGCGGGATTATAACGGGCTGGTGAATGGCTAAGCGTTCCAAAATTTAGAAGTACACGGGTAGGGTGGCACAGCGGTGCTAGGCTACTACAGCAGATTACAACAGGCGTGAGGTACAGATAATCGTAGGGAACATAGCTGTGTCCCTACCCGTGTACTTCATTTACCTGAAATACGCTGTACATTCATCTGTGGTTAATTATTTTTTCTGTATTTTATCCATGCGGTAAGTGCATATTACCTTGGGTAAAGGTACTTAATCTAATGATACCGAGCTAAAGTTAAAGGTTTGGTTAAATCTTGCTTTTTGTAGTCAAACATACTAAGATAGTGATCGAAATAGTTAAAAATGTTTGTTATTGAGCGAATAATCACTGAGACTGTTATAAATCCATATTCAAAAAAACTTTTCTAAATAAGCCTTGTATAGATCCTGGCGGGTAGCACAGTCACAAAATTCTTTGGGAATTTGGAACTGCGCTTTTACTCGCCTTTTTTTATATCCGCAGTGGCTGTGGGCTAAACAAAAGTCCGCGTTTCCAGTTTTGAGTGTTGAGAGAATTAACGAATTTTTGCAGCAACATCTATAAATTTTTGTCGTAGATGCTTTCTTATTTTTGAGTTGTGTGAGAAATCAAGCAAGGTAAATCTCAAATAATGAAAAGTTAAATAGAAAGTGCGTTGGCTATTTTTGAATCTAGTGCTGAGTTGGTTTGTTCTGCAATTCTTATAGCAATTCTGTATAAAAATGCGCCAAACTATATGAGGAATGGACTGCACAAGGAATTTTATTATGCGTCATCGTTGGCTGTTATCTGCTTTAGCATTTTTTTTGAGTATAACCTTAGTTGCTTGTAACACTGCAAATACTCAACAGCTACCAACAAAAGTAGCAAATACTACTGAAATAACTAACGCAAATTCGCAGCAATTACCAAAACAATCGATAAAAAGAGTTGTTGCTCTTTCTTCTCTATCAGCTGATATTATCGCTCAACTTGACAAAACAAAAATTGTCGGAATTACTGGTAGTAAATTATTTAATGATGACCCTCGGTTTAAAAATGTTCCTCGTGTTAGTGAAGGACAAAATTCTCCTAATTTAGAAAAAGTAGTGGCTCTCAAACCAGATTTAGTTATTGGTGCGGAAGGTTTTTCTACTATTCCAATTCAAAAAATCAAGCAATTAGGAATTCCAACTTTGCTTACTCAGGTTAATAACTGGGAATCTTTAGAAGAGTTGACTAAAACACTAGCCCAGTTAATTGATGCCGATCCTCAGCCTTTGTTAAATCGTTACAAAAGTTTTTTGTCAGTTCAGCCTACTCAGGGTATTAAGGCTTTGGTGCTGGTTAGTCGTCAACCAATTTTAGCACCGAATAAAAATAGTTGGGCGGGGGATGTACTAACTAAATTTCAGGTGAAAAATCTGGCAGCAGAATTACAAGGAAAAAGCCCAGTGGGTGGCTATGTGACTCTTTCGGCTGAGAAAGTTTTGGAGGCAAATCCAGAGGTGATAATTTTGGTTAATCCTCCACAAGGTAATTCGGAAGCAGGGCTTTTAGATTCTTTGAAAAAGGAGGCTTTCTGGAAGCAATTGCAAGCGACTCAAAAGAACCGAATTTATGTGTTTGATTATTATGGTTTGGTTAATCCAGGTAGTATAGATGCTATAGAAAAGGCTTGTCAGCAACTGAAGCAAGATTTGTTTGGATCGGAGGGTAGTTAGCGGAATAATATAGTAGTCTGGATTTGTCTCACGCAGAGACGCAGAGGGAGAGTTAAGATAAATATTGAGTGTTCACAAATTTATTTTTAATCTTTTGCAGGACTAATTGGTTTTTGAGGAGATGTGATATTTTTTTTGCCTTGAAAAAAGCTCCCTCCAAGACTGCGGAAATATAGTCCTCCAATGGTGAGCAAAAATCCTGCGTATGCTACGGCTTGGACTAGATAAATATTGTCGCTGTAGCCAAATAAAGATTTGAGAATAATGCCAGGAAATTGTTCGTCAGGTAAAATTGTGGAAGTATTTGAAACCATTGGTCCCAAAATACAAGAGTGGATTTTAGTAAAGCGTTCGTAATAGAAGCAAATGCTTTGTGTGGCACGACTGCTAAGGGCAAAGTTACCTACAGCCTCGTCAAAATTTTTCAAGGCTGAAACTACTAACCCAGCGACAATCAATACTAATAAAACGCCCATTACCTGGAAAAATTGGCGGATGTTAATTTTGATGCCCCATTTAAATAAAAGCACACCTATGGCGATCGCCACTCCTAAACCTGCAAGTGCGCCGATGCTTGGTACTAATCCTTGTTGAAAGTTAGCAGCGATGAATAGAACAGTTTCAAAGCCTTCACGAACAACGGCAATAAAAACTAGACTAAAAACACCCCAACCTACATTTGAGTTTTGTGTCAGTGCTTGTGTAACTGCTCCCTCAACTTGCGCTTTCATAAATTTGGCTTGTTGAGTCATCCAGATTAGCATCCAACTGAGCATTGCGATCGCTAACACGCTAAATACACCTTCCAACAGTGGCTCAACTACCGAAGTGTATTGAGGATTCGCAGCTCCCACTACTTGAATTATCCAACTGAATAGCACGCCTATCAAGGCACTAATCGCAATCCCAATGCCAACGCCAGCATATACCCAAGAATTCAGTCGGGATTTTTTAGCTTTTTTCAGCAAAGCTAGCACAATTCCAACAACAAGGGCAGCTTCTACTCCTTCTCGGAGTGTAATTACAAAAGTAGGTAGAGCAGTACTGAAATTCATCTTTTGTCCTTTATCTTTTGTCTTTTTGTCATTAGTCATTTGTCCTTAGTCAGTTGTTATTTATTTTTGACTAATGACCAATGACTAATGATTAATGACTATTAACTAAAATCGCGTAACATCTTTTTCAGTTCGAGATTATGCATCTCTTCTTGCCCTATCATGCCGCGAGCAAATTCTTCTAGATAAATGCTGGCATTGGTGACGGTTTCAAGGAGACTTTTATACAAATCTAATGCCTTCTTTTCATGGGATAAGCTTTCTGCCAAGATATCTTTGACCGTATGCTTATAGGTTTCTTCCATTGGGGCAATTTTTAAGGACGGATGCCCATCTAAACCTGTGAGAATTTCTCCGACTTGTTGGGCGTGAAGTAGAGATTCACTTGCCTGTGCTTTGAAGAAACCCACGATGGGAATGCGGTTTGGGCCAGTCACCATCAACGAATAATGTGTATAGCGGACTACTCCTGCTAGTTCAAATTCCATGATGGCGTTCAGCAGGTCAATGGTCTTTTTATGGTCAAGTTCTTGCATCAGTTATTAATTGAAGTGACAAATAGAGTGTAATGAGTTAGGAGTGAGGAGTTAGGAGTGAGGAGTTGAAAGTTTATAATTCCTAAGTTCTTAACTTTTGACTCCTCACTTTTAACTATTTCCTAATTTTAAACTCCTTACCCTGTGCTTCCCATTAAATCAAAGTGTTATTATATTTGGGAACTGGATTTATCAATCACTTTTTGAGAGTTTTCCTCAATAGTTTTCACCAACTTGGTAACATCCTCTGGAGTCTTTACGGGTTTAGCTGGTGGAACGGCGGCAGGCCAAACTTTTACTAATTCAGTGAAACTAGCATTAATCGCTTTATCTGCTTCGGCATCTTGTTGAACTACTTGGCTCGAAATTCCTTTGTATAATTCATTAGCGTAAAATACGAATCCACGAGAGTCTTGATACTCAATTGCTGCGGATATTTTACCATTGGCGATCGCCGCGCCATATTCGGAATTAGCTGCATCCAATAATTCGTTAATTACTTGTAATACAAATCCTGGTTTTGCACGTTCGGCTGCTGGTAAAGCTGCGATCGCTGTGTCAACTGCTTGCACTGAAGATGTAAAATTAGTTTTAACTTTGCTATCCTTGGGACTAGATTTCACTAAATCTTGCAAACTCACCAAAGTTGTCTTAAATTCTTTAACTTTGCGCTCATTAAGTTGGTCTTCTACATCAACATAAATCTCCTCAACTGGATGCCCAATATGAGGTTCTGCCTGTTTTGGCTGATTTTGATCTAGCAGTTCTTTTGCTACTAAAAGATGCCCTTTCATTAAGCCTAATTTAGACATGTAGTCAACATCTTTTGCTTCACCTGTAAGTACCACATCTTGAACACCAACCTGGTCTTTAATTTGGTTGAACTGCTCTTGAGTAATCACTTTTTTTGTCACTAAATCTTCTGGACTGCCGTAGGGGCGATTCGCCTGAATTTTGTTAGATAAAGCCGGAACGCCTAGTTTTGCTTCAAATTTATCTAATTCTGACAATATAGCAGTATTAATGTTAATTTTATCTTTGCCGCCATGACCGCTATGGCTGTTATTACTGACTGCCTCTGTAGCTTGAGGACTAGCAGCCGGTGCTGAGGGATTTTCTGCCGTTGGCGTACTGCTACAGGAACTCAAGGTAACTATTGCCGCAGCTGCCACTGTTAAACAGATATAACGAAATTTTATCATTTTTGCTCCTAGCAGAATTTAAATGTATTAATTGCCGCGTTACAAACTGCTATCAAAAGGTGGTTTGTTTGACGCATTGTCATAGATTTAACTTTCCCATATGATGATATTTTTTATCAACTAACTGATTTAAAATTTTCCGGAATTAATTATTAATTACGTAGTTTGTACTTTGTTTTACAAGGAATAATATTATTTTGTCAGGAAATGTTAACATTTTTTTGAGAGTTACTATCAGTAACTACTTCAAATTGACCCATGCAGCCGTTTTCGGCGATCGCATCTTGATGGGGATGAAACATATACTTGCCTGGATAGCGAAAAGCAAATTCCAAGATGTGCCTTTCTGCTACACCCATCGTAATTACATCAGTTTTCTCGCTAGCAGTCATGCTCATCCCATAGCGATAAACATCAAAAAAATTGGCGTGGAGGTGAAAGGTGACCGCCGGATCGTATTCAATGATGTTGAGGACATACAGGCGAATCAATTGATTTTGATAAATCGGAATGGGATGATGCATGTAGTGATGAGGCAAGCCGTTAAAGGCGTAATAATCATTATGGCTATCATCATTCACGTCATACCCAGCCATCACTAGCACAATTTCATCAGCCGGGGGACGGGGAGTAGGAGGATCGATGATGAACATGCCGTACAGTCCCTTAGCGATGTGACGGGTGACTGGTTCTATATGGCAGTGGTATAAGTGAACACCATATGCTTCGGCATCAAATTCATAAATTGTGGCTTTGCCGTTGCTGACTGGACGAATACCATCCATTTCTGCCGGATGAACGCCATGAAAATGCAAAGAGTGAGAATGTCCAGCCTTATTGAGAAAGAGTACTCGCACGCGTTCGCCTTGTTTTGCCCGTAGCGTTGGCCCTGGTATGCGACCGTTTAAATCCCAAATGTTGTAAGATACAGCACTATTGAGCTGAATGATGGAGGTACCCGCTGTTAACTGAAATTCCCTGATAGTCCGCCCATTTTCTTGCTTGAGCGTCCCATAGTCAAAATCCCTCAGCATCTTCATCGGATTAGCAACGTTGCCTGATGCTTCCATCTCCAGTGGTGGGACTTTGACAATTGACTGACTTTGTAAATTTAGCATTTGCCAAAGTGCAGCTGTACCAGTTACTCCAGCACCTGCTAAGCCCAGTTTCAATAATTGACGGCGGCTCCAAGGTTTTGGATTACCTAGAGCAAAGTTGTTGGGCATGACATTTTATTACGGTTTGCGCCAATAAAATTGCAAAAGATTTTCAATTGCTTTTAGATATTAATGGAATTAATAATTATTGTCAATAATTTTTAGGATTTCTAAAAGTTATTCAACTTCAATTAGAATCAATCTGTGAAAATTTCAGCTAAATATGACAAGAAATTTCAGTGTTTGTTCTGATTTTTGTGTATCAAGAATATTAAAAGAGAATTCAAAATTCAGAACGATACTTGATATTTTTAATTTTAATTTTAAATCCTTTATTTAGAGCGTCCGCCGATTTAAACTGGGTCTTTAAAATGTATTTGCGAGGTATGAAGCGTGCCAAGGATTTTTTTGAAGTCAAAAGGCGTATCGCTAATTATAATAGGGGTTTTGAGCTTTTATCTAGTTGTTGGAGCATCTAGACCAGCCTATGCTATGCACATTATGGAAGGCTATTTACCAGGAAATTGGGCAATTTTTTGGTGGGTTGTAGCGTTACCATTTTTTGTTTTAGGATTGCGATCGCTAACTCGCATTACCCAAGCTAACCCACAGCTAAAATTACTCTTGGCCTTGGCGGGAGCCTTTACGTTTGTGTTGTCAGCCTTGAAACTTCCTTCAGTTACGGGTAGTTGTTCCCATCCCACAGGTACAGGGTTAGGTGCTGTGCTATTTGGCCCTTTAGCGATGTCGGTGCTGGGGGGTCTAGTTTTATTGTTTCAAGCATTGCTACTAGCTCATGGTGGTTTGACAACATTGGGAGCAAATGCTTTTTCAATGGCGATCGCTGGCCCATTTGCTGCTTACTGGATATATCATTTGACAATGCGGCTAACTAATAAACAAAAAATAGCCGTCTTTTTAGCAGCCGCCTTGGGAGATATACTTACCTACATTATTACTTCACTGCAACTCGCTCTAGCTTTTCCCGCACCCGTAGGTGGGTTTATCGCTTCATTTACCAAGTTTGCCGGAATTTTTGCCATTACTCAAATTCCTTTAGCAATTAGTGAAGGTTTACTCACTGTATTAGTCTGGAATTGGCTAGAATCTTATACGCCTCAAGAACTAGAATTTCTAAAATTAATTAAAGGGGAACCCCGACAAAATGAAACAGTCTAAGAATGGATTGAGTAACTGGCTATTGCTATTAGGAGTAGTTGTATTAGCAGTGGCACCACTAGTACTAATTAAAGGAGCAGAATTTAGCGGTGCAGATGGTCAAGCTGAAGATGCAATCAAAGAAATTCAGCCAGATTATAAACCTTGGTTTAATCCATTAATTGAGTTGCCCAGCAAAGAAATTGAAAGTTTATTGTTTTCCGTGCAAGCTGCTGCGGGAGCCGGAGCAATTGGTTATGTAATAGGATTATATAAAGGGCGATCGCAACATCAAAGGAATAAAGAATGAGTTTGCAAATAGATACCCTTGCTTATACTAATCGGTTGCGATGGCTAGCACCAGAACAGAAATTATTGTTTGCGATCGCTCTGTTGATCGTTGCTGCCTTTACCCATCCCCTAGTTCAAATTTTGATTGCAGTTTGGATGAGTATTTGGACAATTGTATATGCAAGGATACCTAGCAAAATTTATTTTAAATTAGTGTATGTTGCGACTTTGTTTTGGTTAACAAGTTTACCAGCTTTAGTTATCAATGGCGTAAATATTGATGATTTACATTTAGTGCAAACTGATTCAGTAACGGGGTTATATTTAGGCTCTTATTATGTGTACATTAGTATTCACGGTGTTGACCAAGGATTGACGATTTTAACACGAGCGATCGCTTCTCTTTCCTGCTTATATTTCATCATGTTAACCATCCCCTTCACCGAGATTTTACAAGTTCTGCGTCGGGTGGGTTGTCCTGTGCTGTTGACTGATTTATTACTACTAATGTACCGCTTCATTTTTGTTCTATTAAACACAGCAACAGAATTATGGACTGCTCAACAAGCTCGTGGTGGCTATTGCACCTTTAGCATTGGGATGAAAAGTTTAGCTCTATTAATTGGACAATTACTCAAGCGAACTCTAGAAAACTATCGTCAAGTATCCTTGAGTTTGGAATCACGAGGCTTTAATGGAGAATTCAAAGTTTGGCATCCTCATCGGTATTATTTATCCAAACGATATGCCATCGAAGCAATTATCGGATGTGCGTTTTTAATAACATTGGATTGGTACAATCATGCAAAATTTTTTGCTGGAATTTGAGCGATTACATTATACTTATCCAAACGCACAGCAATCAGCTTTGAATGATTTAAGCTTGAGAATCCCAGTTCATAAAAAATGTGCCTTAATCGGTCAAAATGGTTGTGGCAAGACTACATTATTTTTATTAGCTAACGGATTATATAAACCCCAAAAAGGTAATGTATATTGGCAAGGAAAACCTCTACAATACGACCGGAATTCACTAATCAAATTACGTCAAAAAGTAGGTTTAGTTTTTCAAGATCCAGAGCAACAAATAGTAGCTTCCACCGTTGAAGAGGATATTTCTTACGGCTTGTGTAATTTAGGATTACCAACACCAGAAATTCAACAGCGAGTTGAACAAGCCTTAGTGGAATTTGAACTTGCTGAACTAGCACAAAAACCTGTTCATCATCTCAGCTTAGGGCAAAAAAAGCGAGTTTCCATCGCTGATGTCATGGTGCTAAAACCAGAACTGCTATTGTTAGACGAACCTACGGCATATCTTGATAGGTTGCATACTCGTAACTTAATGGCAACCCTGAAAAAAATTCATGCAGATGGTACAACTATAGTCATGGCAACTCATGACCTTGATTTAGTTTATCGTTGGGCAGATTGGATCTTTGTTATGGATGGGGGACAACTCGTGATGGAAGGAAAACCCCAAGATGTGTTTACGCAACGCGAAGTTCTGGAAGATTTACAGCTAGGAGTACCACTGATATATGAGATGCTATTTGCTGAAGGAATAGCGGCAGAAGAACCAGTTTTAGAACGCCTACGACAAAGAATATTGCACGTGTTTCCTCACTTTTAGTAAGGGAACTCCAAGAAATAAATTATCCAATTTTTTGGGGCGGGTGTCTCGCCCGCCCCACAAGAAGTAGTTGAGTATTTTTTTATTTGGAAGTCCCTAACTAAAGCCACAATATTTAATACATTTGACACACACTTGTAAAGTATAAAGGTTATCATATATCTTTTTGCGAATTTTCGTGAAATGGTATAACTCCTTCTGATTCTTAATATTTATGTTTAACAGACAATCAGTACTTGCAAAATATTTTCCTCCGATTTGGCTACGATTTTTAATCATTATTTTGTTAATAATAGGGATATTTTTTCGCTTAGCCTATTTGGATCGAAAAGTCTATTCCCACGATGAAGCTCATACCTCATTAAGAGTTTCTGGTTACACGAAGACAGAATTTGTTCAACAAATGTTTAATGGGCAGGTGTTTGCTGTTAGAGATATACAAAAATATCAACAGCCTAATTCTGAAAAAGGTTTAATCAATACAATCAACTCTTTGGCGGTGGAGGATGCTCAACATCCTCCACTTTATTATGTGATGGTTAGATTATGGATGCAATTTTTTGGCAATTCAGTAGCGACTATAAGAAGCTTGTCAGCCATAATTAGCGTGCTAGCTTTTCCTGGCATTTATTGGCTGTCCTTAGAATTATTTCAGTCACCTCTAACGGCATGGATAAGCGTAGCTCTTCTAACAGTCTCGCCCTTCCATGTGCTGTACGCCCAAGAGGCAAGAGAGTTCGGTTTGTGGATGGTGACTATTTTGCTAGGGAGTGCTGCACTGCTGCGTGCAATCAGGCTGGGTAGCAAGCAGTTTTGGGGAATTTATGCAGTAACAGTAGCACTAGGATTGTACACCTTTTTGTTTTCTGGGTTGCTGGCGATCGCCCACGGAATTTATGTATTTGCCGTTGAACGCTTTCGATTCACTAAAACCGTTAAAGCTTATCTAATAGCAACTAGCGCCGGCTTTTTAGCTTTTGTTCCTTGGATTTTAACTATTATTAATAGCTTGTCTGAAATTGAGCGCACAACAGCCAGCGCTCAAACCAAACAATCTCTGTCAGTTTTGGTTTCTGGTTGGATTAGTAATATTAGCTATTTATTTGCTGATTTTTGGCGCTACGAACCATTTTTTCCAGATTTAAATTTGCCAGTTTTGCGAGGGGGCCGATTTTTAATTCCCTTAATACTAATCTTGGTACTATATTCATACTTCTTTGTTTATCGTCAAACAGGGAAAGAAGTTTGGTTATTTGTTTTTATCTTAAGTGCAGTACCTGCTTTAGCTCTCATATTGCCTGATTTAATTATTGGAGGTAAGGTCAGTCTACGACCTAGATATGTCACTCCCTGTTATGTAAACATTCAGCTAGCTGTTGCTTACTTACTGGCGACTCAAATTATTTCTTCTAAGTTAATAGCCCGCAAATTTTGGCAATTAGTAATGGTAGTAGTAATTTCCAGTGGAGTTGTATCCTGTGCCGTCAGTTCTCAAGCCGAGACATGGTGGAATAAAAGCAGCCATGCCAACCCCAAAATAGCTCGCATCATCAATCAAACTAATGAGCCACTATTAATTAGTAGTAATTATTCCCTAAATATTGGCGATCTCATGTCTCTCAGTCATCTCCTAGATGAAAAAGTGCAAATGCAATTGGTAACTGAACCAAGCATACCAAACATTCCTGATAGTTTCAGCGAACTATTTTTGTATAATCCTTCTAAAAAATTTAGATCTGAGCTTGAGAATAAATACAAACTAGTCGATGTTTTTCAGTATAGTAGGCTGTGGCGGCTAGAACAAAAAAGCAGCTAAATTTTATATAGTGTTTCCTTGGGATTCTCCAGAACTTAGTGTATTTATTAAGTAGAATTTTATCGAACAGAATTCAGGAGTCAGTCGTCAGAATTCAGTTGGGTATTCTGTACGACTGGCGGATAGCGGAGCGTTAGCGAGTACTGGAGCGTCGCGTCAAGATTGCTGACTCCTGAATTCTGACTTCTGAATTCTTCTTCAAGATTTTCCAGATCATAAAATTAAGATTTACTGAGAAATCAAGAAAGTAATGCTGACAAAAATTACTGTTGAAAAAATTATTGAACGTGCCTTGATGGGGTACGATTTATCTCCCGAAGAGGGGGTGGTATTGTTACAACAAACCGATCCAGAGGCGATCGCCATAATACGTGCTATATCTGATACACTGCGTCACGCACAAGCAGGTGATACAGTTACCTACGTAATTAATCGTAATATTAACTTTACTAATATTTGCGAGCAGCACTGTAGTTTTTGTGCTTTCCGTCGAAATGATGGCGATGCGGGTGCATATTGGTTAGATTGGGCGCAAATTTTAGAAAAGGCTACAGATGGAGTACAACGGGGTGCGACAGAAATCTGTATGCAGGGGGGATTAAATCCACAAGCACAAATCAACGGCAAATCTTTGCCCTACTACCTCAAACTAGTAGAAACCATCAAACAGGAATTTCCCCAGATACATTTACACGCTTTCTCACCCCAGGAAGTACAATTTATCGCCAGACTTGACGGACTTGAATATTCTGATGTGATTGCTGCTTTGCGAGATGCTGGTGTTGGCTCAATGCCAGGAACGGCAGCAGAAGTGTTAGATGATACAGTCAGGCGGATATTGTGTCCAGAAAAGATTGATACAGCCACTTGGTTAGAAATTGTCAGCACCGCTCATAAATTAGGCTTGCATACCACCAGTACCATGTTATCTGGGCATATTGAAAGCCACGAACAGCAAATTGGGCATTTAGAAAAACTGCGATCGCTCCAAAAAACTGCCATCAATCAGGGATATCCAGCACGGATTACAGAGTTTATTTTACTACCATTCGTTGGCCAAGAAGCACCCAAACCCTTACGTCGCCGTGTCGGACGCGATCAACCAGTTTTACAAGATGCACTACTGCTAGGGGCTGTGGCGCGGATTTACTTAGGTAATTGGATTCCCAACCATCAGCAGAGTTGGGTAAAACTGGGACTTGCAGGTGCAACAGAAGCCTTAGTTTGGGGCTGCAACGATATCGGCGGCACCTTAATGGAAGAACACATCACCACAATGGCAGGTGCCTTGGGCGGTACGTGTATGGAAGTGGAAACATTACAAAGTGCGATCGCTTCTATAGGACGACCTTACCAACAACGGGATACTCTTTATCGAAAAGTCATTAGTCATTAGTCATTGGGCATTTGTCATTAGTTTTTCTCCGCGTCCCCGTGTCCCCGTGTCTCCGTGTCCCCACACTCCCTACTCCCCACTAAAATTGATCCCCAAGATACCAATCCAGGATACGATGGACGTTGATTTACGTATTCTTTTAGTTAATGCATATGAAGCGCTATTGGTCGCGTCTGCTTGCACTCCTTTTGGTTGTATCTATCGGCTTGATGGGTTGTTCTGGCAGTCCAGATAGTTTGACTGGCGATTATCGCCAAGACACTTTAGCTGTGGTCAATATCATGAGACAAGCCATAGAACTATCACAAGATTCACCAAACAAAGCAGCAATTCAAGCAGAAGTGCGTCAAAAAATTAATGACTTTTCAGCTCGCTACCAGCGGGCTAACTCTGTTTCTGGTCTTGGCTCGTTTACAACTATGCGAACAGCCCTCAACTCCCTGGCTGGACACTACAGTTCTTACCCTAATCGTCCTGTACCCGAAAAACTCAAAAATCGCTTAGAGAAGGAATTAGAGCTGGTAGAAACAGCGCTGAAGCGTGGCGGTTAACTCTTAATTACTACCTATTCCATGATTAAGAGTCAGCAGTCTCAAGTTTTGATTCTTCAATCCTGAGTGGAGTCGGAGACACTCCGCCTCCACTCTTGACTACCTACTCAACTTGAATCTTAGTCTGAGTTAAAAATTTTAATATTAAGTTTGAAAAATCCTATTGATTTCGGCAAATATTCCATAACTCAGGTAGAGGTGGATTTTCCGTAATATCAGGGTAAACTTGCTTTGTATTCATATATTTTATATCCAAGTTTATGTATTTATGTGTTTACAAAAAAATACGGCAACAGAAATAAATGTTTGCCAGTCTTGAAAAATTAGGTTTTGAAACCCGGATTACTCAACTATATAATTTGATACCAGTCGCTCATCACGATCTGAGACAAAATTGCATAGGAAGTATTGTTTTAAATTCTTGGAACACCTTTCTAGCAAAGGCTTTGAATCCAAAATTCAAAATTCAAAATCTAAAATCGATTTGAGTTAGAGTAATTGATTTTTGTGTCCATCTACTAGCAGGTATGTTTAATAGTCCTTTGAACGTTGCAAAATCAACATTATTTTGGCGACGCCTATTCGCTGTAGTTTTCAGTAGTAGCTCGTTAGTTTCCAGCTTTGGGAGCCAACCAGCAAGGGCGCAAGTAACCCAGTATTGTCAGTTATCAACAGGGGCGGCGCAAGAAAAAGAAAACTTACGTTTGTCAGCCCTCAAAGGCAATCAAAATGCCCAGGCTCAATATCAAAAAATATTACAAGAACAAGCGCAGAAATTACGGGAGTGCCGTACTCGGACTTGGCCAGAAATCCAAGCCCTTTGGTTGCGCCTGTATCCCTGTGATATTCAGCCAGGAACAATCGATCGCGTTATGGATCGGATTGTTAACGGTGGTTATAACCAAGTTTATATAGAAGTATTTTACGACGGGCAGGTATTATTACCAGCAACTGCTAACCCGACGGTTTGGCCTTCTGTGATTCGTACTCCTGGAGCAGAAAACATCGATTTACTGTCTGTAGCGATTCAAAAAGCTCGGCAACGGGGTTTGAAAGTCTACGCCTGGATGTTTACTACCAATTTCGGTTACACTTATGCCCAGCGAAAAGACAGAGAAGCGGCGATCGCTCGCAATGGCAAAGGTCAAACGAGCTTATATGTTGTAGATAATGGCTCTCAACTATTTATCGACCCCTACAATCCCCAAGCAAAACGCGACTACTACCAATTAGTACAAGAAGTTTTACGCCGCCGTCCAGATGGCTTGTTATTGGACTACATCCGCTATCCCCGTCAAGCAGGAAGTGATTCCATCGCCACCAAAGTCTCAGATTTATGGCTATTTAGTCCCGCAACTCAAGAAGCTTTATTTAAACGGGCACAGAATTACAAAGGACTGGACTTAATTCGCCGCTTTTTGGGCAAGGGATATGTCACAGCTGGAGACGTAGCAGAAGTTGATAAACTTTATCCTCAAGAAGGCGAACCCCTTTGGCAAGGACGCATTCCCCCGTCAGCTCAAAAATCAATTCAGCCAGCAACTGATAGACAACCACTTTTACAATGGGAATTGTGGCAACTCGCTGTTGCCCACGCTATGCAAGGAATTCTCGATTTTGTCACCATCGCCAGTTATCCAGCAAAACAGCAAGGTATTCCCACAGGTGTGGTATTTTTTCCTGATGGTAACCAAACTGTAGGACAAGGCTATGATTCCCGTTTGCAACCTTGGGATAGATTTCCCACCACACTGGAATGGCATCCCATGTCTTACGCAACTTGCGGTAATGCCAGTTGTATTGTCTCCCAAGTGCAGCGGGTTTTGAGTATGGCAAAACCGGGTACCCAGATCATCCCTGCTTTAGCTGGTCGGTGGGGCAAACCTATCAGTAATCGTCCACCGTTAGAATTGCAAATGCAAGCACTTCGCCAATTTGCCCCCCAACTCAAAGGAATTAGCCATTTTGCCTATTCTTGGCAATATCCTCAGAATGATAGCGATCGCAAATTTTGTCGTAATCGCTAAGGGGATTGAGGATTGGGGACTGGGGACTGGTGACTGGGGACTGGTTATTAATTCTTATCCCTCATCTTCCCCGTCTCCCTCATCTCCCTCATCTCCCCAATCCCCAATCCCCCAATTGTGTCGCCAGAAAATAACGCACATAGTCCACAAATAACGGACCCCATTTGTGCGTCCCATGTCCCATACCAGGAACAATATAACAATCGCCATCAAAAAAGCGCCCAGCACAAGCGCGGGCATCTTTAACACTAACAATGAGATCGTTTGCACCCACCAAAAAGCGAACTCGACGCGGAGGTTGTACCCGCTGAATATAACTCATGGGGTTGCACGCCTGAGCATATTCATCAGGGTATTTCAAATTTTTAGCTAATTGTAAAAGCTTAACTACGGGTTTCAGATTAGGTTGTACTCGTTCCAGCAGTGCTTCTGTTAGTCCACCCAAGGGTGAAGCTGCTAAATCTGGCAAAACCAAGTAGCCCCAACTTTTGGCAAAAGACTGGAGATTGGCATGACCGATTGTCTCTAATAGCCGTTCGCCAATACCGTCAGCAGTAAAGGCATAGGCGGCTTGCAAAACTCCCATACTGACGCCGAATAATGCCAGTCTATTATTAGTTAAGCCATAGCGATCGCCACAAAAGTCACGCACTTTGGCAATATCAGCCGCAGTCCGGCGAAATAAGCACAATAGTAACTCAGTATCGAACGGGATACCTCTGTCAACTAAAGGTTTAATCTCATTTTCCACCATAGCTGTGAAAGTACGCACCAAGCTACGCTCACCAGCTAAGGGTGTATTGTTGTGCCCTTACAACTGAATTCTGCTATATTTCTGCTAAATTTTGGATTTTTCGCTGGAATTAACTTAAAGCCAAGTCCTCTGGTGTATTACAGTTAAACAGCATTTCGGGTTCTGCTAAAGGCAAAACTTCCACAGGATGTTGTCGCAACCACTGCTGAAACGATCGCCCCCCTTGGTTGATAAAATCCAGGAGTTGTGGCAAACAGCGACGGCGATAGAAACCACAAAGAGGTTCCCAGCCTTTGGGATGATGAGCTAAAGCTGCGATCGCATTATCTCCCACGCTATCAAGCCTAGTTACCCATTCTTGCAAAACTTCAACCCGCAACCTCGGCAAATCGCAAGCCAACAACAGCACCCATTCTGTGTGTACTTCGGCTAGTCCTTGGGCAAAACCAACTAGAGGTCCCTGGGCTAGAGATTCTCCAAACAAAGGTACTTCCCGAATAAACTCACAACCAGGCAAAAGCAAATCTTGATAGCGTTCTGTCCAGGGAGTTACTACATAAACAACATCAGCACAGCTTTGAGCAATGCTACAAACTCGCTGCAATAACGGTACTCCTTCAATGGGAATCAAGGCTTTATCCTCACCCATGCGAGAACTCTTCCCGCCAGCTAACACAATTGCTGTTAATTCGCTTCGGTTCGTCATAATTTTGTAAGTTCGTAGCAAATTCTCTTAAAAAACTCTGCGTACCTCTACGCTTTCCTCAGCGTCCCTCTGCGTTTAAAAACCGCTACGAATTAAAAATTACCCTCTATTCTGACTTTCCTGAACTTGCTGCAATAATCGTTCTAAACTTTCTGCTGGCGCCAGACACTTTAAACCTTGGCAAACTAAACCAACGCTTCCCTCTGGTAAATCAGAGACTACAGCAAAGACAGCACTCGGCAGAAACTTGGGGACGAGAGAGTTTAATTGCTCAGTTGTGCTGCGAATCAACGTAGAATTACGATACCAATCCAAGGCTGTAAACAAGCTGGGACAAGCTTGGGGAGCGCGATGCATCACACTTCTAAAAGCTTTCAAACCAAGTTCCGCTAAATCTAAATAATGTAAATTATCGGTGAGTAGGGCGAGACGCACAAGGTTAGCGATCGCAATTCCATTGGCTGATGCTGTGGCGTTATCGGCATAACTCCGCTCTCGCACAATTAAATCTTGACTAGAATTGCTCGATGCGTTATAATAACCGCCTAATTCTACGCTCCAGAGAAATTCGTTAAATTCATCTTGAATGGCGATCGCTTTTTCTAACCATTGTTGATGCTCAGGGCTGACAGCTTGTAAATCCAGGAGAGCTTTAATAAAAAAGGCGTAGTCTTCAGACTGAGCTAAAACCGTTGGTTCTCCTTGATAGTTCAGCCGATGGAAACGCCCATCAACAAATTGATTATCTAAAATGAAATTTGCTGCTTGTGCTGCTAGTTCCAGGTATGGCGGTTGTCCCAACACCCCCGCAGCCCTAGCTAAACCAGAAATCATCAAGCTATTCCAGGCCACAATCATTTTCGTATCTGTCACCGACGGAATGCGACCTGGCCAGTTAACGGTTTTTGCTTCCTGGTTGTTACGAGCAGGGGGAAAAGTTTCAAGTGACTCAGGACTAGCACCATAGCGGACTGTAAATAATTTGCTCAGTGCTGTTTCCAGTGTTGCACTCAGTTGGCCGACATGGCGTCTTTGTAAAACATTCTTACCTTCAAAGTTACCGTTAGAACTTACTGTAAACTGTTGTTGTAATTCCGTGACTTCTTCAGGCGTTAACAGTTGTTGTAGTTCGCTGTAACTCCAGACGTAAAAGGCTCCTTCTTCTGGTTCTACTGCTGTGGGTTCAGTGAAACTGTCGGCATCTTGAGAGGCATAGAAGTAACCTTCAGGCGCGGTCATTTCTCGCTTGAGCCATTGTATGGTACCAGCGATCGCTCTTTCAAAAGCTGGCTCTTGTATTCCTGCACTCCACAAACCAGCTAGATACTCAACAATTTGTCCATTGTCGTAGAGCATCTTTTCAAAGTGGGGTACTGTCCAAGTGGGATCAACAGTATAGCGATGAAATCCACCGCCCACATGGTCATAAATCCCTCCCAGTGCTAAGTCTAGTCCCCGCTGGCTACAAACTTGCTCGCCATCATACCGAGATTCAAAATTAAATCGACTTCCCCGCAGTGCTAATTCTGCGTAGGGGATCATCGGAAAGCTATTGCCAGCTTGATTAGGAGTAATTATGCCTGTGCTGGTTTCCCAACCTTGGCGGAGTAATTCATGGTCTTCTAGCTCATTGGTTGTAGCGTCTTGCAATATCGCAGATGTCAGGAGCGACTCAATAATTATGGCTTTGCGTTGCTGTAAATCTTGTTTTTCTGTATCGTAGTAACGACGTAACGCTTGTAAAACTTGTAAAAAGCCAGGACGACCATAGCGTTGGTCTACAGGAAAATAAGTACCAGCGTAAAACGGCACTAAATCCTCAGGTGAAAGAAAGACATTCAAAGGCCAACCCCCTTGACCACTCATCATCTGCAAGGCTTGCATATAGATGCTATCGAGGTCAGGTCTTTCTTCTCGGTCTACTTTGATGGGAAGAAAGTTGGCATTCATGTAATCGGCGATCGCTAAATCAGAAAAAGCTTCGCCTTCCATAACAGTACACCAGTGGCAACTAGAGTAACCAATGGAGAGAAAAATCGGTTTATCTTGCGCCCTTGCAGTTGCAAGTGCTTCGTCACACCAAGACCACCAGTCAATCGGGTTCTCGGCGTGTTTCCGGAGGTACAGGCTCTTAGCTTCAGCAAGGCGATTAGTCATGATCAAATGCAAATAGTTGCCTTCTTTGCTCAGTCTACCGTGTTGCCAGGAGTGTTAGCCTAGATTGCTATGCAATACGGTTCGGTTAAAGGGAAAAGGGTAATTTCAAACATGCACCCCTTTCGCCTTTAACATGCATTCTCTCTTATTCATTGAATTCGGGCTGCTGTTCATTGAATTCGGGCTACCGTTCATTGAATTCGGGCTGCCGTTTATTGAATTCGGGCAACCACCAATAATGCACAACGCAAAGTCTTGTTACGCTAGTAGGTTAAGGTAAGTTTTGAATATCACCTACACCTGTCCAATTTGTAAATTATTTTTCCTGAAAAGTACGCAATAGCAAACTGACGATGATATTTGTTGGCGTTTGCGGCGCTGGTGATGCTGTTTTTGTCTGAGCTATAGTATTTGGGCTAAGTCCTGCTATCAGGTGGAGCAAGAAGGTGATGATGGCGGCTTGTATAAGTTTTTCCCGCATGGCACGTCTCTCTCTAGATGGATAGCATTAAAATTCGGACTGGTTATTCTAAATACACCTCGTACTATCGATTTACCGAATCTAACAAAAATAATTTGACAATTCCCCAGGGGAATTCTGAAAAAATGTTTAAAATGTTACTTTCATTTAACAGAATTCCCCAAGCAAGTCGAATTTCGGTTATCAGTCTAATCACCACATCGTCAAAGTCATACAGCAAACCTTGAGGTATGACCTTGGCAACACTCGGATTTTTTTGATTATTCTTCCCTAAACGGGCATATCCCACTAGACACCTTTTGCTGTTAAAAAGTGCCCTAGCTCACATCTTGCACCTAGCCGAACAAACCCGTAGAAGGCAAATAAGAAGTACAAAAATGTGACGGTAGATGAAGGAGAACTATTAAGTACAGCTAAGTTACATAATACTAGATTTTAGACGTGATAT
>JAHHHB010000077.1 GCA_019359545.1 Desmonostoc geniculatum HA4340-LM1
AGCCGATGTATAAGCGGTTGTTGGTGCTGGTGATCCAGTTGGCGAAGCGTTCCCAGACGTTGGCGCTTTCGCGGCGTTGAATGGTTGCTGTCATTGTTTTATGATTGCGTTTGAGTTATGTGTATGAATCAGGCGGTTTTGTTTTTGCCTGTGAATGTACTTTACACTGCTTTACAAAATTTAAGCAAGTACTGGCACATTCACAAAGCTGGTGTCAGTCATTAGTTTTACTTATATCCGACCAGTATCTATAGTTTTCGGGTATGGGGAAAAAACTTCCAATGACCAATGCGACGGGGTATACACCGTACACACCCACAACGGGATGAGTTTCCCGCAGCTTTCAATAAAGCTATATTTGCTCAAACATATTAGACTTCTTGCATAAATATGAATTTGTATCACGCAGAGGCGCTGAGGCGCTCCAGAAGAGAACGCAAAGAAGGACTTTTGCAAGAGGTCTAATGAAATTGGCAGGTTTACAGTCGTAAAAGCTACTTTTCAAGTCACAAAAGTTGATTTACGTCAAAATCTACCCAATCCTCACTAACTCGAAGCACTGGTATAAAACTGCAACGCAAACCGCCAAAACCAAGTAGAAAGGAAAAATAACGCCGCTGCCAATACTCCTGCACCCATCAACCAGCTAATTTCACCCCGACCTAGCATTGCTTGGGCTGGTATTGTTGTTAAAAAAGTTACTGGCACTACAAAGGTAAAGAAAAAACGGTAAACAGTTGGATAAGCCGTGATTGGATATCTTCCTGCTTCTAATAAACTACGCAATACCTCAGTAACATTGTATATTTTAACGAACCATATAGTCATAGACCCCAGCATAAACCACAGGCTGTATAGAATTACCAAGCCAAACAATAAGGGCACTACACTGAGTAAATATTTGTCTATCCCTACACCAAGGCGTTGACCTGCGTAGCCAATGATGATGCAGCCAAAGATTAAATCGGGTAGTCCCCAAGGTGAAATGGTGTTGGTGGAAAGCCAAAACTGACTGCGAATAGGTTTCAATAATATAAAGTCAAGAGTGCCTTCTTGCACATGGCGGACAATGCGATTTAGGTTCGGCGCGAGAAATGTGGCGGAAAATCCTTGCAGTAAGGTAAAAATTCCCAGAACTACTAAAGCTGCTTCCCATGACCAGCCAGCAAAAGTGTAGCCGGTGCGGTAAAACAAGAATAGCCCAAAGAGACTGCCAGCAAGGTTACCCAGGCTGCTGAAGGTAGCTATGACAAAGTTGATGCGATACTCCAACTCAGCTGCGATCGCCGCACTCCAAAATAGTCTTAGTACTTTCCAATATCTTTGCATCTTGCACCCCTAAGTTGATATAGACTTTAAAAATTACAAAACAACTTTACATAAATTTAATATTACTTTTTATTCAAGAAAATTGCAGAACGTTAAGATGTTGTGGATCTATCTATTCAAAGCTCAGAAATTTTATGCATCTGGATTTACCACAATTGATTAAATCACTTGGCTACTTTGGGGTGTGGGCAATTGTTTTTGCTGAATTTGGCTTATTAATTGGTTTTTTTCTCCCTGGGGATAGTTTATTATTCACCGCTGGATTTATTGCATCTCAGAATTTACTCAACATTTGGGTTCTAATTTTTGGTGCTTTTGTTTGTGCAGTCTTAGGTGACAATGTTGGCTATTTTACTGGGCATAAATTTGGCAGAAGACTATTTCAGAAGGAAGATTCGTGGTTTTTTCATAAAAAACACATTGTGAAAACCCAAAATTTTTATGCAGAACACGGGAAAAAAACTATTGTTTTAGCGCGTTTTTTGCCAATTGTACGGACTTTCGCGCCCATTGTGGCGGGTATTGGTGCTATGCATCACCGCACATTTATGTCTTACAACTTAATTGGCGGCTTCGTTTGGACATTTGGAATCACTCTGTTAGGGTTTTTCTTAGGAAAAACCTTACCACCTGAACAGGTAGATAAGTACTTGTTACCGATTATTGGATTAATTATAGTTATTTCTTTAGTACCATCAATTATTCATCTCATCCAAGAAAATAGAGCAAATAAAGGTTGAAAATGTGTAATAATTCTGAATTCAGAAGTCAGAATTCAGATATGTCATTTGCGTAATTTATAAATTTCTATTTTCCATCTCCCGAAACTCAAAATCTAGGATAATTTGCGGTGAAATAAATATGGCTAAACTATCTAACGAGTTGCAACGCTATTTTTTTGAAGAAGAACGACCCCCAACTGTAACTTTGGCAGATATTCTCCTACTAGCAAAAGAAAGAATTTTTGGATTTTTGCTGATTATTTTATCTCTACCTTCGGCTTTGCCAGTTCCAGCACCGGGATACTCAACTCCTTTCGGCATCTTGATTTTTTTACTTGCGATACAGCTGATTGCTGGTGCTAAAACCCCCTGGTTACCAAATAAAATGATGAATCATGCCATCAAACTTGAAACAGTCCAGGGTTTTCTAAAGGCAGGGATTCCTTGGTTAAAAAGAATTGAAGCGATCGCCCGTCCTCGTTTGAGCTATATTTGTACTACTTTACCAGGTAGAGTAACAATTGGCAGTGCGATCGCCTTGATGGCAATTTCCATGATGATTCCAATTCCGGGAACTAATACCCTACCAGCAATGGGAATTTTCGTCACTAGCTTTGGCTTATCAGAAGATGATGGTGCCATTAGCTTGGGTGGTTTAGTTATGTGTTTGATGGGGGCAATTTTGACTACTTCAATTCTGTTGGCATTGATTTGGGGTGGTTCCAGTCTGCTTGATATCATCAAGACTTGGCTAGGTCGTTGAAAAAGAATTTAGAATTCAGCAGTCAGAATTAAAAAAGAATTCAGGAGTCAGAATTCAGCAGTCAGAATGCAATTAGTTGGGGATTTAGACCCGCAACTAATTGTAGACCACCAATTTTTCAATTTGGTGTGGTGCTTCACCGTTTATTTATCTGCTTTTTCGCTCAGAATTCATACTGAATTCTGACTACTGAATTCTGTTTTGTTAAGCTACTGGCAAGATTTTATGACTTCCTTAAACATCAACCTCTACCTATTTCTAGAAAACCTGATTTTTTTCGTCATTGCCACACTTTTTATTGTGGTTGTCAACTGGGGCTGGAAAAACACCAAAACCTACACTTTGCCTTTACCATTTCCCGGCTGGTATAAAATTTGGTTTGGCTCAGTGCAAGTATTAGGAATACTACTCCCATTAGTAGTGATGCTATTGTGGGGTGTGTGGTGGAGCGATGGCACTGTCTTAACTGTGCTTGGTTGGTACTTTATCGTATTAGTGTTGCAAATCATTTCCGAGAGAGTCGCCCTGAGAGAGTTACAAAATGTAGTGTGGGTGATGGTTCCTTACATATACTTACCGTACCGTTTCTGGCAGTTATATGAGGGTTTAACAATCTTAGGCTCTGAAACTAAGTTACTGTGGGTGCGATATTTCTTAATTTTTCAACTAGTGCTGTGGATTGTCAATTACGCTATAGATGTATCACAATTGCCACGGCTATTTCGCTGGGAAGTTATTCCAAGTGAACAAAAATAGGTGAGGTCATTTGTCATTGGTCATTGGTCATTGGTCATTTGTGATTCCCCGCGTCGCCACTCCCCACTCCCTACTCCCTACTCCCTCAGTTAGTTTAATTTAACTGCTGAGAAACTCCCGAAAATTTGATAGCGTCAAACAAAGGAAAATATTCTTCTGGACGTTAGAGCTTGAAAACCCGTTCTAATTACTGGCTACTGCTACCTTATATCCGACCCCAGTGGCGAACCATCACTAAGGGATTTATTGGCATTTTCGGATATGTGCTGGCGACATTAGTATTAATAAATCTTGCTGGTAAATTGGCAATTCCCTTTGCACAAGGTAATGTAGTAGCGATCGTCCAAATAACTGGAATTTGTGCCTTAATCTTTCTTGTCAGAAGCTTGTTCCAGTCTATACAAGATATGTACATGGCGAAAGTTGCTTTAAAAGTTGCTTTTCATCTCCGCCATCAAGTATATTCCCATCTCCAAAAGCTAAATCTCAGTTATTTTGAAACGGCAAAAGCAGGTGATTTATCTTACCGCCTCACGGAAGATGTTGACCAAGTTGGTGAAGTGGTAAATAAAATATTTCACGACTTTATCCCCTGTGTTTTGCAGTTAGTGGCAATTCCGATTTATATGATTTATCTGAATTGGCAATTGACACTAGCAACGGTGATAGTTGCACCAGTAATGGGTATTTTAATCCGCTGGTTTGGTAAACGGTCACGCAAGTATTCTTTAAAAAGTCAAAATCCGGCGTCGGGTTTATCTGCCATTATCTCGGAAATTTTTAACGGTATCCGTTTGGTACAAGCTTTTGCAGCGGAAAACTACCAAATTGCCCGGTTTGGCTATGAAGCAGAACGCAGTCTGAAACCAAAATATTCAGCACAACGGCTAAAAGCAATTCAAATTCCCATCGTGGCTTTTTTGGAAGCTTTAAGTGCATTATCTTTACTCATAGTGGGGACGTGGCAATTTTCCCAAGATAATTTGACAGTAGCTAATTTTTTTAGTTATCTGGCTGCGGTGGCGCTGTTAATTGACCCCATTAGTCACACGATTAACAACTACAACGAATTTAAACAGGGTAAAGCATGTGTTCACCGGGTTTTTGAGTTGATGGCAATTAAACCGACGGTAATAGAAAAACCAAATGCCATTACCCTACCTCCAGTTGCAGGCCAAGTAGAATATGTTCATGTTTCTTTTGGCTATCAACCGGGTGAATCCTTATTAAAGGATATCAATTTGTTGGTATCACCGGGTGAAGCGATCGCTCTTGTCGGTGCTTCTGATGCTGGAAAAACCACATTTGTCAATCTCTTACCCCGTTTCTACAACCCCAAAACTGGTCAAATCTTAATTGACGGTATTGATATTCGGGATGTCAAGTTACATAGTCTGCGGCGACAAATTGGCATTGTTCCCCAACAAAGCATCATGTTTTCTGGAACAATCGCCCAAAATATTGCCTTTGGACAAGACTTTTTTGATATGCAAGAAGTGACAGCAGCGGCGAAAATTGCCAACGCCCATGAATTTATTAGCGAATTGCCAGAAGGTTATCGTACTTGGGTGGGCGAAGGTGGGGTAAACTTATCTAGTGGACAAAGACAAAGAATTGCGATCGCTCGTGTTGTTCACCTCAACCCGCAAATTTTGATTCTCGATGAAGCGACATTTGCATTAGATTCTGAGTCAGAAGCCTTGGTGCAGGAAGCCTTAGAAAGACTGATGCAAAACCGCACAGTGTTTATTATTGCCCATCGTTTATCAACACTTAGAAAGTGCGATCGTATTTTAGTTCTTGAACAAGGACAAATTGTCGAATCAGGAACCCATGAAGAATTATTAGCCCTAGAGAATCGTTATGGGCGATTTTATGCTCAGCAATTTAGTTAGCCTGCACCGCCCAATAGATGATGGGTGCGTTACGCTGCGCGCTAACACACCCTACGTCTGAATTCTGAATGCTGAATTCTTATTTACGGATTTAACATAATTTTTGCAAAAATAATTTCGTTGACAATATCCATTACACCTGTACTTTAGACTCAGAAGCAGTTAATTTATCTATCCAATTCAGTCGAAAATTGTTTGTAGAGACGTTGCATTGCAACGTCTCTGATTAGATTATTAGTTGTGGCAAATGTGTGACTAACCTAAATCTTTAGCGGTCAGATCTTTTTTCCTTTTGAGGATGATACCAAAAGCAGCAGCCATCAAGGTTCCGAAAATGCTAGCAGGTTCTGGAATAGAAGTTTCATCCACAGGTATAGGTACTTTAATACTCAAATTCGCCAAGGGAGTGTTAGTCAAAGTTAAAGATGTTATGGTTGGCGCCCCAGGAATATCGGACTGGAAATCAAAAACTGTGGGAGTTGAATTACCATTGCGATCGCTATATCGTTCTCCATAGCCACTGACTTCAAAAGTTCCCTGATACTGTTTTCCGGTGTCTGGGTCGGTGACAGTACCAGTATAGAGGGCTTTGATAAAATTAAATTCATCTTGAACAACTCCTTGAAACAAAGTTCCTGGCAATTGTCCTTGGTAAAGGAAGGGAGTCAACTGACCACCAGAAAGAACCGGCGATGTCAAAGCACCATCGAAGGAAACAAAAGGAATACCTTTAAAGTCAACGAAGTAATGCAGACTTCCATCAGAACGTGTTCCTACCTGCAAATAGTCTGATTGATAAACAGGAACATAATTAGGATTATTTTGAGTACCTAAATTCCGGTAATAAGTTCCAGTGTCATCCGTATCAATACGAGTAATACTGTTATTGAAATTCGGATTATTTCTGGGAAGTTCGATAGTTCCTGATATTGTACCAGTGGTTTGAATTGTGATGAATTGAGCGGCAAAAGCACCAGAACTACTGAAACCAATAATTGCTGCGGCTAAACAACTACTGCTAACAATTGCACTACCCAGCTTAGCCCCTGATGAACTTACTTTCATGAACAATTTGCTCCTGTAATCGCCGATAAAAAGACACACCTAGTCGGCTGAGATTCATTTCAAATGTTTCTCAACATGATTATTATTCCCAGATTTATGATGTAAATCTCATTATCAAAAAAAGCTTTTTTATCAAAAATTGGAACATTTTATTTAAAATATAAGTCGCTATTCAGAATTCAGAAGCCAGAAGTCAGAATGCAATCATTGGGGTATTTACACCCGCCAATTTCTTACGAAGTTCAGATACTGCGGCAAGCCAAAAAGTCTCTAGGGAGAAAACCTCCGCTTTGATTGAATACCACTAAATTTTCAATTTTGTCGAGGACTTAAACCCGTTTATTCACTCATCAGCCGCATAGAATTCAATTTATTTTTCTGACGACTGACGGCTTTCTTGTTTCTTGTTAAGGAACTTTACTATTTAAATTATTCTCTCAACAAATAATAATTGGCAAGGTAAGATTATTTATCATTGCGATCAGGTATATTGGTGAGACTTAAGACTTTCAATCGACCACTGGGTATTTTGTTAATGTTTTTAACTACCCAGATAGCATTTAGTTCTAGAATTGGTAAGGCACAGACCCCAACCGCACCCACAACTACTACAAAAGCAATTTGCTCTACCCAATTGGGAACAGCTATAGACGCTGTTATCAATCGTCCCCTATTTCGTCGGATGCGTTGGGGAATTTTGGTGCAACCTTTGTCAGTGGGGTTAACTCTTTACAATCGAGATGCTGATAAATACTTTACTCCAGCGTCTAACATGAAGTTGCTGACAACAGCAGCCGCATTGCAGCAGTTGGGTGCTAATTTTCGGATTCGCACTTCTATTTATCAAAACGGCAATGGTGTTTTACGTATTGTCGGTAGGGGAGATCCCAGTTTAACTGATACTCAATTGCAATCATTAGCACAACAGTTGAAACAAAAAGGTATTACTCAAATTCCAGAGTTAATTGCCGATGATAGTTATATTCAAGGAGATATTGTTAACCCTACCTGGCAATGGGAAGATGTCCAATCAGACTACGGCGCACCAGTCAACAGTTTTATTATCAATCAAAATATTTTTAGTTTAAAACTTGTACCCCAGGCTGTAGGTAAACCTTTACAAATAGTCTGGACTGATGTTAGCGAAGCAAGACAGTGGCGGACAATTAATCAGTCAGTAACCGTTGACCAAAATCAACCAATTTACATCAATGTTAACCGAGAATTATCAGGAACAGCATTGCGAATTCAAGGACAGTTAACAGCAAATTCTGAACCTTACTCACTAGATTTACCCGTAGTTGATCCTGATTATTACTTCTTACGCCGCTTCCGTACTGCTTTGGCAAAACAAAAAATTTCTTTGGAAAAAACATTAGTAGTATCTGGTGGTATTAATCAAAAAGAAATAGCGTTTGTAGAGTCACCACCTTTATCGGAATTATTAGCAGAGACAAACATCAATAGTAATAATCTTTATGCTGAAGCACTATTAAGAGCATTGGCTGTGGAAAAACCCAAACTGAAAAATCAGACTAGCGCTAATGTAGGTTTAGAGGTTGTGAAAGCGAGTTTAACTCAATTGGGAGTCGATCCAGCAAATTATGTTTTAATAGATGGTTCAGGTTTATCACGTCGTAACTTAGTAACACCAGAAGCTTTTGTCCAAACTTTGCGCTTAATCGCAAGAACGCCAGCAGCATCCATATATCGCGCTTCTTTACCTGTGGCTGGCAAAACTGGAACCCTAAAATATCGTTTTCAAAACACACCAGCTGAAGGTATTGTGCAAGCTAAAACAGGTACGTTAACTGGTGTAGTTTCTTTATCTGGATATGTGAATGCACCTAAATATGAACCGTTGGTTTTTAGTATTATCGTCAATCAATCGGAACAACCTACAACAGTTGTGCGCCAAGCAATTGATGAAATTGTCGTGTTGTTAGCTCAGTTACAGCGTTGTTAATAAATATTGATAGATTGTAAATTTTGCTTCGGTATGTTTAATTTGGTAAAGCGATCGCCCTACAGTCTACAGCCTGTTTGTCATTGAATATCATAACAATACTATTATCAGGAAACGATGTACCACAAAGACCAAAATTTTAGAGTTTAGGTATTTTTCCTGATTACAGCACTCGTTAGAGATGAATAGGATAGAGCGCATAATTATGCGATCAATTTTATGGCATATTATTTCTTAACTAGAAATAGTTAAACTCATTGATTAATTCTGGTAAAAAACCAGATTTATACAATAAAACTTAATAGCATGATTGGCATTATTAGATGAAAGCTAGCTTTTGAAAAATAAATGCACTCAAGCTTAAAAAATAGCTACGTCAAGAATTAAATAATTACTGTTGAAGTATTTTTTAAGCAGTCAGCACTCTAGCTGATTAATTTTGTTGCGATTTTCAAAGGTTTCATTTGTTTGCAGACAACAACTTAAAAAAACTTGCTTAATTTCTGCATCCATTTGCTATAAACAGGAAAAAATTATGGCAGTTTCACTAGCTAAAGGACAACGAGTTTCACTTGAAAAAGTTGCTCCCGGCTTAACAGATGTTTTTATTGGACTCGGATGGGACGTTAAAGCTACAGACACAGGTCACGATTTTGATCTGGATTCATCAGTATTTATGTTGGGTATTGATGAAAAACTTCTTTCCGACAATCACTTTATTTTTTACAATAATCTCACAAGTCCTGACCCCGATAAATCCCTTCAACATCTGGGAGATAATCTCACAGGTGTAGGTGAGGGAGATGATGAAGTTATCAAAGTTAATCTCAAAAAAGTACCGCCAGAAGTTCAAAAATCAGAATTCAGAACTCTAACTTTATTAAGTTAACAAAAAAAGAAATTTTGAGGATGTATCTGAAATGGAAATTGAATTAAGTAAAGGTGGTAGATTTAATCTTTCTCAAGAAGCTCCCAATTTAAAAAAGGTAGCTATTGGCTTGGGTTGGCAAGTAAATCAAGCGGGGCAAACCTATGATATTGATGCTTCCGTATTTATGTTAGGTGCAGATGGTAAAATACCTGATGAAAAATATTTTGTATTTTATAATAATTTGCGATCGCTAGATGGTTACTTAACACATTCAGGAGATAATCGAACTGGCGAAGGCAATGGAGATGATGAGACAATTTATGTTGATTTAGCAAAAAAGAAAGGTATTTTAGGCTGGTTACCTCAAGTCAGTACAAGTGATTTTATTTTTTTAGAACGACTAGATGAAATTGGCGAACGCTATCATCTTGTCCATACAAGTAGTCATTGCCATCACCACCGTCGAGGATATCATTACCTGTACCACCATAGAGAGAGTCATTGCTGATACCACCATAGATGGTATCTTTGCCTGTTTCTCCATAAAGGCGATCGCTGCCTTCGTAGCCGTAGATAATATCATCAGCTAGGCTTCCCGTCAGGCTGTCAGCTGAACGCGTACCATATAGAGTATTTTCAATGACATCTTGAAGTCTAACTGTGACACTTTGTACACTGCTAGCATTAATGCCGTCGCTGACAGTGACTTGCAATTCAAACGTGGGATTAATTTCAAAGTCAAGTTCGTCGCTATCGTTGACAGTAATTTCTCCAGTGGTGGAGTTGATGTTAAAGCCAACCTGACCATCGCGATCGCTATCCAAGTTACCATTAATAATTGTCCAGTTGGAAAATGTGCTGCCATCGACATCTGTTGCAGCTACGGTGCCAACCACCGTACCATTAGCAATGCTTTCATTAATGCTAAAGCTTTGACCTGCGGTAATCACAGCAGCATCATTCACAGCCATAACATTAATTGTTCTAGTCACCGGAGTACTAGTACCACCATCACCATCTGTGAGGACAACTTCAATAGTACGAGGAGTGATTGATGGGTTTTCAGAAACATTAACGTAAGTAATATTATGCAGTAAAGCTTCGATAGCAATACGTGTTGCACTGCTATTGAAGTCAATGTCTAGATTTCCACTGGCGATCGCCCAGTTAGAAAAGGTAGTATAGTATCAAAAACAACGTTTCCAGAAGCGGGAGCAGTCCAACTCCACCAAATTGAGTTGGTGGTTCCTGATTGAATTGGCTCGCCTGATTCACCTGTGGCTCCTACATTATTGCCTGTACTACTGCCTGAGTTACCAGAAAGTACGATTCGGTTAGCAAAGTTGTCATTGGAGGAAGCTAAAACGAAGTTGTAAGTTTCTAATATTTCTGGTTTGGCGTTGCTGAATGAAGGGATGAATTAATTTATGTGGGTACAACTTGATACTTCAAGTAATGAAGTAATAATTTAATTGAGTATCTCAGCATTTGTTCTGATTTGGAATAGCATAAAGTTTTGCGGTGGAGGCGTGCAAGATAATGACGTAAACGAGTATTTTCATTTTCCACCCGTGTCATATATGTTTTACTCACAATTTGGTCTCCATCAGGGATAAAACCTGGGTAAACTTTCCAGCCATCGGTCACATAAAAGTAGCTCTTCCACTGTTCAACAATTTCCCACAATGGCTCAAATGTTTCAGCACTATGGTCTCCTAAAACCCAAGCTAAAATACCTTGAGTAAAGTGATTTACTGCTGTCCACAGCCAAATTTTGTTTTTTTTGAACCGATGAATGTTTCTAATTCATCCAGTTCTCCGACCTCTGGTACGATATCTTCTTTTGGTACATCTGGCAGCTTTTCTCCTAGTTGTTTGACCCAATAAATGATCGTAGTATGGTGTACGCCTTTAACTCGTTCAATACCACGAAAACCCATGCCATTAAGATACATTTTTAAGCATTCTTGTTTCAGTTGTTCTGAATATCCTTTTGGCGGATTGTACACATCTATAAATTGGCGATCGCATTTGATACAAATGTGATTTTGTTTACCTCTTCGCTTCCCATTTTTCCGAACCTCCGTAGACTTACAGTATGGACATTGCACAGTAGATGACCTCAATTCATCCCTCTATTATGCAACGCCCAAAATCCTTGTAGAGACGTTGCATTGCAACGTCTCTACAGTTGCTGGATTCATAGCACTTGTATATTAATAAATCTAGCTATTGTTAGATGTTCCAATTTTGTTAAAAGCTATAATCTACATCTGTTGCACCGAGAGATTAACTTGTGGATGCCATTTTAGAACGATCGCACGAATTAAAACAAGCCTTGGTTGATTTCGTCCTCGACGCAGAAGGCGAACTCGCACAAGCACTGGAAACTTACGCAGCTTTCCAGTTGCGCCGTGGAAGTGGCGATAGTACACAGCAAGACTTAATCATCGATCGCTTTCTCACAGAAGGAAAAGTGGGCGAAGACTCACCATTAGCCTTGTTTATCGCCAGCCATCCAGACTTAGACGAGAGCGATCGCAATTTAATCTATAGTTGGCATCGCAGTTTTATTGGCTTATTTGCCATTACTAACATCCTACCTGATGGCTTTGAATTAACCAACTGGCTAACAGATAAACGCTACATTGTCAAGCAAAACGATCCTCAAACATTACAGGCAATATCTCGTTTGAAAGTCGGAGAAATCTTACTAACTCGCATTTCTCCTGTTACCGATAGCTATTGGATATTCTCTGGCCCCTACACACTCATGGGGAAATTGGGTAAACCAAAACTTGCTGTTGCAATTGGTAATTTCAAAGAAAACTATAAAAGTAATCTTTACAGTGATGCTCCCGAATTGCTAGAGGAAGCTTGGCAATCAGTAGCACAATATCATCAACAGTTTGTAGACTTTTTTGGCACTGATGAAATTACATTACCTGGTTACCAGTTGAATAAAAAAATAGCCGAATTTCAAGAAATAATTACTGAGAAAACCTTGGCAGCAGCCGGAATAGATACTTCTAAATCCTTGGCAGAAGTGGCAGAAGAAGCTGGCATTGACGATGAGGAAATCAAAGCAGCAGCAGCAGAATTGGGTGCTGACTCCAACGCAGTGTCTCAGATATTTAACAGCAAAAAGGGCAATAGCAAAATGGTGATGCCCAAAGTTGATTTACCGCCGGAACTCAAGAAAGCCGAACAGGTAACGGCTCTTTCTCACCCTCGTTGGGGACAAATGTTTTTACCAACATATAGTAAGGTACAAACAATTTTATCAGCAGAAGATTGGCAAAGTATTGAAGGTGCCCAAAAGTTAATTCGCTACTACCTCGAAGACAAAAGTATTAATGCTTTTATTTGGCACCGATTAGCACAACAGTACCCAACTCAATTAGAAAATGTGTTGCAAACACTTCTGCAACGTCCAGAGTTTCGCATTGAAAGTGACTTGGACGCACTTTTGCAAGAATTCAATAAACCTATTGAGCCAGAGTTACCAGAAATTGCTAGTGTACCCATACATCTGCACAACTTATTTCAAGAAGCGTTAGGAGAGGTAAATAAATCTAAACCCAAGGGTAAGGGACAACAAAAGCCAGCAAAGGGTTTTCAAAAAGGTTAGTAGATTTCTAGAAAAACGCTCACTATCTGGCCAGGATTATATAGTTGTTTTGGATTCTGTAGAATATCAGAGGCAGTGCCCTGCTAGAATTTTAGCGATTGTAGCAACTGCCTGCTGCTTACCTGGTACTGCTTGTGAAAGACAACTTCCGAGTGGATATCATGTCCGGTTGAATACTTATTATTTAGACTTGTTCCACATCTACGGATTTTCTCTTGTCCGTTTCGCTTCTATCAGTTTTTGTAGTTCACCAATTTCATCTATGGTATAAAATTTGGGGTTAGGTTCAGCGTTAATTTTGTCCATTAGAGCGTGAAAAGCTTCAGTATCGTTACGATGTTCTAATAAATAATGTTTAAGCTCAGTTTTACTCATTTCTACAAAGTTAGGCTTAGTCATTCGTCGTATCTCCATTTACCATCAGGGGTAATGACAATTCCAGTTTCTTCACCAGCCAAGATATAAATGTTTCTCATTCTTTCATCCAGCCGCACTATGAATATAGATAATAGAAATGTTGTTAGGTTTTGGCAGAGAATGAAACAAGTCAGGTTTTGTTCGACTGTGGGATAGTGATATCTCATCAACGTTGACTTACTTTTTTGATAGCCGCATCACACCACATCCTGATAGCTTGCTCCATTGCCTCGCTGTGACCAACGTCTAATTCCAGAGCTAGCTGTTTAAAATTTTTCACTAAATCCTTGGGTAAGTAGGCGGCACTCTGGGTGTAATCACTGTGGGTGCGTTTGTTAATTCGGGTTTCCATAATAAAGAATAAAGTTAATCTGCTGTTATGCTAGCACGCTAGAGTGACTCATTAACGAGTTTCAGCCTGAGTTGACACTGTTAATACTTGCGGTGGTGTAGCATCGGGTGGATAGAGAAAGTCTACTTCTACTAAAGAGCGCTCGCCAGCTTTCATGTTTAATGAAACTAAGGGTTCTCCTGGTTGACCTCGCTTTTGTACTAAATGCACAAATTCTGTTTTTGGCTGATTTTGCTCGTCTTTGTAACGTACCCGCACTGTCCCGCGAAAGAATACTTGACGGGCTGGTGTACTCAAAAAGCGTAACCCTGGTTTAACTAACCGATCCTCTTTGAGTGGAGTTTGGATCGATACACTCACAGTTTGAGGATTTTGGGTATTGTTATATAACGGCAACTTTAAACTATATTGAATTCCATAGTTGCCATGAGCGCGATACGCAGTGTCAGGATAGCGCACCAGCATATTACCACTTTGAATTTGATTAGTTCCTAAGGTACCACCATGCAGGGTACTCAGAGCATAGGAAAACATTTCACCAGGTTGGGGAATGGTTAGATACCTGGCTTTAGGATTATCTATTAAAAAAGCTCTCCACTGTGAACCAGCAACCACTCCCGCAACACGCCCATAAATTCTTGGCTTGTCAGTGTCTTCTAAGGGAGTGGGGGTTTTATCCCGTGGACTAGCCAAGTCACCATTATCTAGTAAATTTTCCCACTCTTCCAAACTAGGCGCACGTTCACTACCATCGGGATTTGCAGGGGCGAACATGGCTAGGCTAGCTGCGTAGACAGTGCCATTACTCCATAGTCGCATTAATGTTGACCGACCGTTGAGAGGTGGTGTCAATCCCTGTACCGGAATTGGTAAATTTAGTAATATCCGACTTTGCCCTGGTGGAATTTCAATTTGGGCAGGGAAAATTTCTTGGCGTTGTCCTCTTAATATATCAGTCATAACGCGATCGCCAGGCCCGGCAAAAATTTTCCCTAAAGGATTTTGCGTCAAAGATGGTAACTCAATAAATGGTGCATCAGGTTGACTCAAATAACTCGCCGCCTGGAAAATATTTACTTTCACAGATTCCGAACCAGGGTTATGCAACATTATCCCCAGATAAAGAGAACGTAAATTTTCTGGTGGTTCAGCTTTTGCAACATGGTGAGCAAAAATATCAAATCTTCCTCGAAAGGGAAAATTCAAATGCGCTGTTGGTACTTTTTTCTTATCTGGTGGAAAAGTTGAAAGTAAAATTCCTTCTTTTAAAACTAATTCTGGACTATTGCTGTTAAATGTTGGCACTCTATCCAACTTACCTGGTAAAGGACGCACTTGTTGTGATTGCACCACTTCTTGAGGCGGTGGTGTAACAGGTGTAGATTGGGCTATGGGAAAAATTAGTAACAATGGCAACATATACTTAGGTAACACTTTGAACATACAGACACTAATACCAATTCAAAATTCAAAATTCAAAATTCAAAATTAAGAAAGTCTGAATTAGTAAGGCTTTCAGGGTTTGTATCTGTCTCTTTATTTTAGTGAATTGGTATAACAACTTGATGAAAGTGCCAGATTGTTAATAATTAATAATAAATCGGCAAGAATGGCACTCAAATTTTCTGGATTGAGAAGCGGAACGTGAACAAAGATACAACGCACCGACAGTTGACTTTGGTTTAAGTAGTCCAACACACAATAGTAAAGACCTTCACAGACAAATTTACCGCAGTCATGGCTAATGTCAATTGCCGCTGCTCCCGCGACTAATTTTTCTAAATCAACGTCTGTCTGCAAAACAGTTTCACCAGAGCTAGCGGCTAATTCTACACTCAATCGTGTACGACTTGCAGCCTGTCCACAACAGATGATGTAATCGGGTTCGATTGCATTGATTTTTTGAATTACCTGAGAACTGGCCTGTTGCACATCTACGGGTAAGGAGCGCAAAAAAGTTAAATCATGGGTAGTCAACTGAAGTTTCGTGACTTCTATTAATAGATCGTCAGATGAATTTGACAGTTGATCGGCCAGCCAAGTGTCAAAAGAAGTTAATAGAATTCTTTTCTGCATAACAAATATTATTTAAAATAGGAATATTATTTAGAATAGAAAAACCCTCCATAATAATTTTACAAGGAGCAGGTAAATGCCAGTGATTGCGGTCGTAGATTACGAGATGGGAAATTTGCACTCAGTCTGCAAAGGTTTGGAAAAAGCCGGGGCAACTCCTAATGTTACTTATTCTGCCAAGGAATTAGAGCGAGCAGATGCAATAGTTCTGCCGGGAGTGGGAGCATTTGATCCGGCAGTCCAACATTTGCGATCGCGTGGTTTGGAACAGCCGATCAAAGATGCGATCGCATCTGGCAAACCTTTCTTAGGGATTTGTTTAGGACTGCAAATTCTTTTTGAATCAAGTGCAGAAGGTATCCAACCAGGACTGGGAATTATCAAAGGAAAAGTCCGGCGGTTTCGTCCAGAACCTGACATTACTATTCCTCACATGGGTTGGAATCAACTGCAAGTGACTCAGCCAAAAAGTCTTTTGTGGGAGCATTTGCCCTCAGATCCTTGGGTGTATTTTGTCCATTCCTACTATGTCGATCCAATAGAAGACCAAATTTGTGCAGCAACCATCACCCACGGTACTCAAACTGTAACAGCTGCCATCGCCCATGAAAACCTGATGGCTGTACAATTTCACCCCGAAAAATCTTCTAATATTGGATTGCAAATCCTGTCTAATTTTGTTGCTCAAGTACGGGAAAAAATTCCTGCCTAATACTATTTTTATCCTTTGTCATTTGTCATTTGTCCTTTGTCCTTTGTCCTTTGTGAATAAATGAAAATCACCGCCCACCATTAAAGACTGACTAATGATTAATGACTAACGACCAACGACTAATGACTAATGCCCAATGAGTCTGAGAATTTACGGGAATCGCCAGCTAAAAACTTTACCAGGTAAAGAGACTAGACCTACCAGTGCTAGAGTCAGGGAGGCAGTCTTTAATATTTGGCAGGGAAAAATTCCAGGTTGCCACTGGCTAGATTTGTGCGCCGGTACTGGTTCAATGGGCGCAGAGGCTTTGTGTAGAGGAGCCAGTTTAGTAGTTGGAATCGAAAAATCGAGCCGAGCCTGTGCCACTATTGAGCAAAATTGGCAGCAGGTAGCTAATGCCGAACAAAAATTTCGGTTATTGCGGGGAGATATTGTTGGGCAGTTAAAGACGTTATCAGGCAAACAATTTCACAGAATCTACTTCGATCCGCCTTATGCTAGTGGATTGTATGAGCCAGTTTTAGAAGCGATCGCTCACCATCAACTTTTAGATCCTAGCGGCGAAATCGCAGTTGAACACGCTTCACAGGGTTGGACATACCCAGAGATTCCCACTTGGGAGATTTGCCGCCAGAAAGTTTACGGCAACACATCACTTACTTTTTACAGAATTGGGAGTGACGGGGATGAGGGAGATGAGGGAGATGAGGGAGATGGGGGAGCAGGGGGAGCAGGGGAAGCAGGGGAAAAATTCTAACTCCTAACTCCCCATTCCCCACTCCCCACTCCCCAGTCTCCAGTCCCCAGTCCCCAGTCTTTACCCTCCCAGCTGGTTGGGGCGCTTGTATTGCTTATAGGCAGCGTAAAATAGTCCGCCGAGGGTGACGAAAACTAGACCAAGGACAATACCTGAGAGCAGGGGTTCAACCACTGTAAATCTCCTATGCAATTATTCAATATTTGTTTCCCGTTTTTGATTTTACCAAATTTGGTATGAATCCTGCGTCCTACAAACCTTTGCAAGGACGACTGTCCATATTAAAATAGTCTTCTGTGCTTGCAGACACAATCAAGAACTTTTAAGCTATGTGTAGGAAATGAAAACTTTTTAGCACACCTAGACTTTTACAGCAAACCTTTTGGATAATCAGATTCCCAAACCCGAAATTTTGATTCAGCGCATCGTTCTATTGACGCTGGCTATCCTGCTAGCAGTTCCTTTGGGCTTTTTTGGTGTCCACTTGGTTCAAGCCTCTGATCCTTATGTCAAGAGTGTTTTATCCCTAACAGGAAACCCAATTCAAGGACACGCTATCTTTCAAATTAATTGTGCTGGTTGTCATGGCTTGGAAGCAGATGGACGAGTGGGGCCTAGTTTGCAAGCTGTCTCCAAGCACAAATCTCGGTATGGACTGATTCATCAAGTTATTAGTGGCGAAACGCCGCCAATGCCAAAGTTCCAGCCTAGTGCCCAAGAAATGGCAGACCTTTTGAGCTACTTAGAGTCGTTGTAGACTTTAGATTCTTTACTTGCTCCATACGTAAATCCCTCATAGAAAAAGGCAGCATTCAATGTGCTGCCTTTTTCTATATCTGAAAAATTTTAATAAATCTTAACAAAATAAAAAAATTTGTAGATTTGTAAGAGAAGGGCAGTTTGTTCCCAGATATCGCCTTTGAGCGTTTTTTGGACTACCCATAAAATCGTCAATCAGGCGTTGTTATGTAAGTTTGACTTTACTCAATCTTTATCTTTCTTGGGAGCTTTTTCTAAAATGCTCTTTTATTTAAAGAAATGAGTAAATTTACGCTGAGTGCGATCCGAAGACACTCAATTTGCCTATAGACTACTTAAGTGATTTTTCTCAATAAATGCATAAGACTAAATATTTTTACAGAACTTTAACTTGATTTTTTCTATACAAATTAAATTTACGGAGATCTGAAAAGCAGATGAGTCAAAGTTTAAATATTCAGGAAATTGCCATTGCGATCGCAGCTAAGCAGCATAATCCCACGATCTTAACTCCAGATTTTCTCAAATATAGTGGCATTGTGCCTAGTGACTGGGAATTGGCTCAAGAAGCGATTTTGACAAATTCTGCGGCTCAAGTGGTTTTCCAAAAAGGGATCAGCATCACTGCACAACTCAATAGAGTTATTTTCTCAGAGGTGATTGCCACTAAAGCATACCAAGAAGTGGAAATTCCAGCGATCGCTCGCAAATATCTGGAGACACTGCCCCAAGTAGACTATCAGGATCTGTCCATTAACTTCCGGGGACATGTACTTTTTGACCAAGAAAAGAACACAGCACGCAACTATATCTTAAAAACGTTGCTCAATCCTGGCCCTTGGCATGAATTTGGCAAATCTGCTGTGCAAGCTGCAATGCGATTTGGTTACACCCTAGAAGGAAGGCAGTTGAGTTTGGATATCAACGAAGGAGGATTACAACTGCCAGATAAAACAGTGCGCCCCATCGTACTGTTCACAGCGAGTTTTAATCACCAGATTATCGAACAAGAACAAAATCGGCGTTTAGCTGCACTATCCCAAGTAATTAGCAACTGGCAGACAGATTTAGAGACTTACAAAGAACTTGTGAACACCAAGTTTCTTAACTTCCCATATCAGATAAATCTAGTACCAAATGATTCAGTCATCCCAAAAACAACAACTTTCTGATCGCTGTGTGAGGACGAATAGATAATTAATGGTTTCACATACCACAAAATGTTCTCCTTGTAAAGTAGGTAGGCTATTTAAAAATCCTTCCTACTGGAGATTTCATCGCAATCTGCGGGGGAATTGATATTTGTTTTGGAAAGCAAAGACCATCTATTAAATAATTCGGAGATTATTTATGAATGACGTTGACCTAATAGTGTCTTCTGTGACAGCTCCACCAGATGTATTTATATATGACGGAATACTTTTATCTTGGACAGTCACAAACCTTGGTATAAATACTGCTTCAAGTGACTGGTTTGACGCAGTTTACATTTCAGATGACCAGTTTTTAGACAACAGTGATACGTCTATCGTCGGGATCTGGGTAGGAGAAAATACCCCTCTAGCCTCTCTTGGCAGCTATACCATTAGCCAATATGTTTACCCTCGTACCAAAGTAGGCGATCGCTACCTGCTATTTGTTGCTGATTCAAGCAACAACCAGAGTGAAACCAATGAAACTAACAATGTATTTGCCCAACCCATCACCATCACTGGTCCAGATGTAGATTTAGTTGTTACAGCAGCCAATGCCCCAACTACTGCTTTGTTAAATGAGACAATTTCCGTTTCTTGGACAGTCAAAAACGTTGGTACAGAGACTGCCTTCTCTAACTGGTTTGACACAGTTGCCATTTCCGATGACCAGTTTTTGGACGATAGCGACACTTACTTAAAGTTTCGCTGGACAGAACAAAACGAAACTCCTCTAGCTTCTGGGGGTAGTTATACAGCCACCTTAGACATTGATCTTCCGTCTGACCTAGCAATAGGCAATCGCTACCTGTTATTTCTGGTGAATCTAGACAATATCCAGGCTGAAACCAATGATGATAATAATATATTCGTCCAACCAATCACCATAAATGCCCCAGATTTGGCAATTACTGATGTTAATGCCCCAAGTACTGCTTTGTTAAATGAGACAATTTTCGTTTCTTGGACAGTCAAAAACCTTGGTACATCTACTGCCTTCGCTGACTGGTATGACTCCGTTTACATTTCCGACGACCAGTTCTTCGACTACAGCGATCGCTTTCTTACCGGGCGTTCAGCAGAAAATTATACGCCCTTGGCAGCAGGTAGCAGCTATACAATCACCGAGGACATTCAGCTTTCCTCTGACCTAGCAACAGGCGATGTCTACGACGGGCTGCGCCAACGCTACCTATTATTTGTAGCGGATGCATCCACCTACCAGGATGAAGCAAATGAAACTAACAATGTATTTGCCAAAGCCATTACCATAAGTGCCCCAGATGTAGATTTAGTCGTTACTAGCGCCCAAGCCCCAACTACTGCTGCTATCGGTGAGAAGATTTCGCTGTCTTGGACGGTTAATAACCAAGGTACAAATATTGCCTTCGCTGACTGGTATGACGCAGTTTACATTTCCGACGACCAGTTCTTCGACTACAGCGATCGCGTTCTTAGCGAGCCTTCAGCAGAAAATTATACGCCCTTGGCAGCAGGTAGTAGCTACACAGTCACCCAAGAGACTGATATTTACTTCTATCAGGCAGAAATAGGCGATCGCTACCTGTTATTTGTGGCAGACAGTACTAATCAGCAGAGTGAAACAAATGAAACCAACAATGTCTTCGCCCAACCAATCACCATAACTGCCTCAGATTTGGCAATTACTGATGTCAATGCCCCAATCATTTCTCGCTTTGGTCAGACGATTACCCTATCTTGGACAGTCACAAACCTTGGTACAGGTTCTGCCTTCCGTGGCTGGCGCGATAGCGTTTATATTTCCGATGACCAGTTTTTAGACTACGGCGATAGTTATTATGGTATTGAGGGTGATACCTTACTCACCAGGTTTGACGGTACAGGGAATACTCCTTTAGCCGTAGGTAGCAGCTATACAATTATCCGAGATGTACCGCTTAGCGGAATCACACCAGGAGATTACTACCTGTTCTTTGTGACGAGCAGCTACGCAGACACCAATCAAACCAACAATATATTCGTCCAAGCTATCACCATAAATCCCCCAGATTTAGATTTGGTAGTTACTGCTGCCAATGCCCCAACAGCTGCTCGCTTAAATGAGGGAATTTCTGTATCTTGGACAGTCAAAAACCAAGGTACAGATACTGCCTTCGCTAACTGGTATGACCTTGTTTACGTTTCCAATGACGAGTTTTTCGATGAGAATGATGTCTCTCTTACCAGCCGCTCAGTAGATGATTATGTGCCGTTGGCAGGAGGTAGTAGCTATACAGCCACCGAGCAAATTTATCTTTCCGAGAACGTAGTAACAGGCGATGTCTACCTTTTATTTGTGGCGGATATATACGACTGGCAGGCTGAAACAAATGAAACCAACAACGTCTTTGCCCAAGCTATCACCATAATAAATGACCCACTAGAGATAGATTTAGTTGTTTCTGATGCCAATGCCCCAACTGCTGCTAGTTTAGGTGAGACAATTACTCTGTCTTGGACAGTCACAAACCAAGGTGTAGATACTGCTTTCTCTAACTGGCGCGATATTGTTTACCTTTCCAAAGACCAGTTTTTCGATTCCACCGATAGGTATCTTACCGACGCGGAACAATTTTATACGCCTTTGACGGCAGGTAATAGCTATACAATTACTCGGGACATTCAGCTTCAGTCTAACCTAGCAGTAGGTGATTACTACCTGTTGTTTGTCACGGATACACGTAACACCCAAGGTGAAACTAATGATGACAATAATGTATTTGCCAAAGCCATTACCATAAATGCCCCAGATGTACCAGATGTACCAGATGTAGATTTAGTTGTTTTTGATGCTAATGCCCCAACCACTGCTGCTGTCGGTGAGAAGATTTCGCTGTCTTGGACAGTAAAAAACCTTGGTACAGATACTGCTTTAGGTTACTGGTATGACTATGTTTACTTTTCCGATGACCAGTTTTTGGACTACACCGATAGATCTATTACCTATGACTGGGCAGGAGGTTATACGCCCTTGGCAGCAGGTAGTAGCTATACAGCCACCCGAGACATTACTATTCCCAGATACATAGCAACAGGCGATGTCTACGACGGTCTGCGCCAACGCTACCTGTTATTTGTCACAGATGAAGGCAACAACCAAAGTGAAACAAATGAAAGCAATAATGTATTTGCCCAAGCTATCACCCTCACCATACCAGATGTAGAATTAAAAATCACTACCGCCAGTGCCCCAACTTCTGCTACTCTAGGTGAGACAATTTCTGTGAGTTGGACAGTCAAAAACCTTGGTACAGATACTGCCTTCGCTGACTGGTTTGACGAAGTTTATATTTTCAGTAGCATTAATTATCAATTTTATCCCTTCAAAAGTAGCAGGATCGCTCAAGTCCCGGTAGAAGAAAATACCCCCCTAGCCCCAGGCAGCAGCTATACAATTACCCTAGACATTGGCATTCCCCTGTATGATTTTGTCAGATCCTCCTACGCAGACACTTATGCAGAAGAAAACCTAATAGGAGATGTCTACTTACTATTTGTCACCAATTCAGACAACGCCCAGATTGAAACAGGTGGATACTACGACGAAACACGTCCTGTAAATAATGAATTGTTCGTACCCATCACCATAAATGCTCCAGATTTAGTCGTTTCTGCTGCCCAAGCCCCAACCACTACTACTTCAGGTGAGACGATTTCTGTATCTTGGACGGTCACAAACCAAGGTACAGGTTCTGCCCTCGCTAAGTGGGATGACTATGTTTATATTTCCAAGGACCAGTTTTTAGACAAGAGCGATACTTTTGTGGGCAGCCGCTCTGTAGCCGGAGATACACCCCTAGCGGTAGGATCTAGCTATACAGCGACCCAGGACATTACTATTCCTATTGGGGAGGACACGGGCGATGTCTACGACGGGCTGCGCCAACGCTATTTGTTATTTGTCGCAGATAACTACTACTACGACAATGAGGTTACGGGCATTGGCAATCAAGGCGAAACCAACAGATACAATAACGTTCGGGCTGTAGCAATTAGCCTGTATGCCGAAGACCAAATTTTCAAAGGCACATCTGCTCGTGACACCCTAACTGGTGACGATCGCAATAATCTGATCGTTGGTTTGCAAGGGGCAGACACTCTCACTGGTGGTGCTGGCAGCGATCGATTTCTTTATACAAGTATCCGTGATGCCGGAGATACAATTACTGATTTTGTGGCTGGTACTGACAAGATTGACTTGAGTCAACTATTCCAGAGTTTGAACCTGGGCAGCCTCGACTATGAAAGTGCAACTACCCAAGGCTACTTGAGTTTTGGTACTCACTTAAGTAATAGTACTGCTTTGATTGACATAGATGGTACAGCAGGTCGCGGTCGGGCAACACCGTTATTGACTGTTGCTGGTGTATCTGCAAGCACCTTAGCTCAGTCTGATAACTTCGTGTTTTAAGTGGCTTTGATTCTTGTTCCCCTTCCCTGATAGGCTATCCATTACCCGGATCTTTCTTAACATTTGCCAGAGCGATCAAGCGATCGCTCACCAAACCCCGAAGTCTTAAACCTACCTTGTCTATTCTCAATGTTGAGTTTTTATCGAGAACACTAAGAGCAGTTGGTTTTTTTGGGAAACCAAAGACCATGTGTTAAACAATTCGGAGATAATTTATGAGCGACGCTGACCTAATAGTATCTTTTATCACAGCTCCACTATCTGTGAGTTTGGGTCAAATAATTCCCATATCTTGGAAGGTTACTAACCAAGGTACAGATAGTACTTTCGGTGACTGGTTTGACGGAGTTTACGCTTCCGATGACCAGTTTTTGGACAACAGTGATACTTATATTACTCAGGAGTGGGTAGCAGGAAATACAAATCTAGCACCAGGTAGCAGCTATACCATTAACCGAGATGTTTTCTTTCCCACCACCAAAGTAGGCGATCGCTACCTATTATTTGTTGCTGATCGATACAACTACCAGAGTGAAACAAATGAAACTAACAATGTATTTGCCCAACCCATCACCATCAGTGGTCCTGATGTAGATTTAGTTGTTACAGCAGCCAATGCCCCAACCAGTGCTTTCTTAAATCAGACAATTTCCGTTTCTTGGATAGTTAAAAACCAAGGTACAGATACTACCTTCAATGGCTGGTATGACGAAGTTTACGTTTCCGACGACCAGTTTTTAGACGAGGGCGATACTTACTTAACGATTCGCTTCACACAAGGAAACAATACCCCTTTAGCATCTGGGGGTAGTTATACAGCTACCCAAAATATTTATATTGACTCCAACATAGCAACAGGCGATCGCTACCTGTTATTTGTGACAGATAGAAGCAACGACCAGGGTGAAAGCAATGATGATAATAATGTATTTGCCCAAGCCATCACCATCAATCGCTTGGATGTAGATTTAGAAGTTACTGGTGTCGAAGCCCCAACGACTGTTGCTATCGGCGAGGCGATTACGTTGTCTTGGACAGTTACTAACCAAGGTACAGTTTCTACATTACGTAACGAATGGAGTGACATAGTTTACATTTCTGATGACCAGTTTTTAGACGAGGGCGATAGATATATTACCGTAGACTCGATCAGGGCAAATGATGGACTAGGATCTCTCGGCAGCTATACGATTCTCAAAAACGTCTTCATTCCCACCACCGAAGTAGGCGATCGCTACCTGTTATTCGTCACGGATAGAAACAACAACCAGGGTGAAACAAATGAAACCAATAATATCTTTGCCCAAGCCATCACCATCGATCCCCCAAATGTAGATTTAGTTATTACTGGCCAAGCCCCAACTACTGCCACCTTCGATGACATAATTTCCCTGTCTTGGACAGTCAAAAACCTTGGTACAGGTTATGCCTTTGCTGACTGGTCTGACAGAATTTACATTTCCGATGACCCGTTTCTCGGCGGAAGCGAGGTCTTGATCACTAGCTTTGATGCTGGAGAGAATATCCCTCTAGCACCTGGTAGCAGCTATACAGTTACCCAAGACCTCTTGGTTCCCAGGTTTGTAGGAAGCTTATTTCCTATCGATATCACACCAGGCGATCGCTACCTGTTAATTGTCACGGGTGGATACAACCAGCTTGAAATAAATCAAACGAACAACGTCTTTGCCCAAGCCATCACCATCAATGAAGATATAGGAGATGTAGATTTAGTCATTACTGATGCCCAAGCCCCAATCACTGCTGCATTAGGTGAGACGATTTCTGTGTCTTGGACAGTCCAAAACCTTGGCACAAATCGTGCCTTCGCTAACTGGTATGACTATATCTATATTTCCGATGACCAGTTTTTCGATTCCAGCGACACCCTTCTCCTTGCAAGTTTTGTAGAAAGGAATGCGTCTCTATCAGGCGGAGGTAGTTATACAGCCACCCTGGACATTGATCTTATTCCCTACATAGCAACAGGAGATGTCTACCTGCTATTTGTTGCTGATAGAGATAACAACCAGCCTGAAACCAATGAAACCAACAATATCTTTGCTAAAGCCATCACTATCACTGGAAGTCCGGAAAATGGTGTAGATTTACTTGTTACTGCTGCCAACGCCCCAACTATTGCTACCTTGGGTGAGACGATTTCTGTGTCTTGGACAGTTACAAGTATTGGTGCAGATAGTGCTTTCTCTAACTGGGTTGACTATATTTATATTTCCGATGACCAGTTTTTCGACTCCAACGATACCTATCTCAGCAGTCGCCCAGGAGAAACGCTTTTAGCACCTGGTGATAATTATACAGCCACCTTAGACATTGATCTTCCCACCAATCTAGCAAGAGGCCATCGCTACCTGTTATTTGTTGCTGATGGAAGCAACAGCCAGGATGAAACAAATGAAACCAACAATGTCTTTGCCAAAGCCATCACTCTCAAGGCTCCAGGAGATGGTGTAGATTTAGTTGTTACTGCTGCCAATGCCCCAACCAGTGCTACCTTAAATGAGAGAATTTCTGTGTCTTGGACAGTTACAAACCAAGGTACAGATACTGCCTTTTCTTACTGGTATAACGACTATGTTTACATATCCAATGACCAGTTCTTTGACTCCAACGATACCTATCTCACCAGTCTCTCAGGACAAACGCCTTTAGCATCTGGGGGTAGTTATACAACCACCTTGGATATTGATATTCCCAATAACCTAGCAACAGGGAATCGCTACTTGTTATTTGTTACTGATAGAAACAACTACCAGGATGAAACAAATGAAACCAACAATGTCTTTGCCAAAGCCATTACCATAAAAAGCCCAGGAGATGTAGATTTAGTCATTACTGATGTCCAAGCCCCAAGCACTGGTATCTTATATGACGAAATCTCTGTGTCTTGGACAGTCAAAAACCTTGGTACAGATACTGCCTTTGCTGACTGGTACGACGCAGTTTACATTTCTGATGACCAGTTCTTGGATTCTAATGATACCTATCTCGACGGCTTTGAGGCACGAGAAATTACGCCTTTAGCAGCTGGGGGTAGTTATACAACCAACTTGGGCGTTGAACTTCCTTCCGATCTAAGGACAGGCCAACGCTACCTGTTATTTGTCACAGACGGAGGTAATGAGCAAGGTGAAACAAATGAAACCAACAATGTCTTTGCCAAAGCCATCACCATCAATGCCCCAGAAGATGATGGAGGGAATGATGTAGATTTAGTGGTGACTAGTGCCCAAGCCCCAACCACTGCTGGCTTAGGTGAAAGAATTTCCGTGTCTTGGACAGTTACAAACCAAGGTACAGATACTACCTTCTCTAACTGGTTTGACAAAGTTTACATTTCCGACAACAATTACCCAGATGTTGAGGCTGACAGTCTCCTTTTAAGCGAACGCTCTGTACGCACTAGCATAGCCGGAGGTAGCAGCCATACAATTACCCTGGACATTTTTCTTCCTGTCCAACCTACCAGACCTTACCCCTATGCAGATGGAGCAACAATCAGTATATTAGGACAACAGTACCTATTATTTGCGGCCGATGAAAGCCGCGAACAAAGTGAGACAAATGAATTGAACAATTCATTTGTTCTACCCATTACCGTCAAAAAAGCCGTAGATTTAGTCGTTTCTGCTGCCCAAGCCCCAAATACTGCTACCTTGGGCGAGACGATTTCTGTGTCTTGGACAGTTACTAAGCAAGGTACAACTCCTGCCCTCGGTAGCTGGAATGATTCTGTTTACATTTCCAAAGACCAATATTTAGACGAAGGCGATATCTTTGTCAGCACTCGCTCAGGGGGCAGCCTAGCGGCAGGGGCTAGCTATACAACCACCCAGGACATCACTGTTCCTGTCTGGGGAGGCACAGGCGATGTCTACCTGTTGTTTGTTGCAGATGACTACGTTTATAAGTACTATACGGAAATTAACAATCAAGGCGAAACGATCAGGGACAATAACGTTCGGGCTGTAGCAATTAGCCTGTATGCCGAAGACCAAATTTTCAAAGGCACATCTGCTCGTGACACCCTGACTGGTGACGATCGCAACAACCTGATTATTGGTTTGCAAGGGGCAGACACTCTCACTGGCGGTGCCGGCAGCGATCGATTTCTTTATACAAGTATCCGTGATGCCGGAGATACAATTACTGATTTTGTGGCTGGTACTGACAAGATTGACTTGAGTCAACTATTCCAGAGTTTGAACCTGGGCAGCCTCGACTATGAAAGTGCAACTACCCAAGGCTACTTGAGCTTTGGTACTCACTTAAGTAATAGTACTGTGCTGATTGACATAGATGGTACAGCAGGTCGCGGTCGGCCAACACCGTTATTGACTGTTGTTGGTGTATCTGCAAGCACCTTAGCTCAGTCTGATAACTTCGTGTTTTAAGTGGCAGTGGCAAGAAATGTCATTAGTCATTTGTCCTTTGTCATTTGTATTTACCAATGAGAAAGGACAAATGATCCCAAAAAAAGCGTAATTTCAAAATTTCCACTCGCTACTTGCCCAAAGTGAGTTATCGAACCTCATTAAAAATTACGAATTGGTACGCACTCTTGCCCAGAGTTTATTCAAATTTGTCAAAACACTCAATTCAAACCTATTTCATCAAAAAATTTCATGAACATTTCTACATTCATCAAACATTCAACTTTCAAATTCGGTTTTGTCAGCCTTGTTAGCTTGGGGGGCTTGGCAATCACTACCACCTCCGCCTTAGCTGTTGGGTTAAACTTGGGCAGTTGGCAACAATTTGGCGATGTCATTACTTCAGGTGCTGGAGCTAATCTGTCCACTGCCAGCTTAGAATTTCCAGATGACGCTCCTGCTGCTGCTGCTGGTGCTTTCAACTATTCCGGTATAGCCGCAGGTGAGGCAGGTTTTTTCCCAGATTTACAAGACTTTCTCGGCTTAACTGATTCCTCTGCCTTAGATATTGAAGGATTTGCATTTGAGGGGTCTGCAATAAAAAATACAATTACTGTGGCGGCTGGTGATGCTTTAAGCTTCGACTGGAACTTCCGGACGAACGAGACAGTGAACAAGGATTTCGCGTTTTTGTTGGTGGACAGCACATTGATTAAGTTAGCTGACTTCACTGATGCAACCCAAGCTGACAGTCCCTTCCTTCAACAAACAGGGATTCGTTCCTATACCTTCAGTACTCCTGGAACCTACAGCGTAGCTTTTGGGGTGGTGGATGTGGATGATTATGGAATTACATCAGCTTTGGAGGTGAAAAACGCCGCCATCAAGCGAGTTCCTGAACCAGCAACTCTTGTGGGAGCGTTGATGGTGTTTGCTTGCGGTATCGGTATGCAGCGACGTTGTTGGAAACAACTGTAGTATCAAACACTAGTTTCTAGGCACTTACTTAAGGGATTGGGGATTGAACTGTTCCCAATCCTTAATCTTTTTTAACTCTGTTTTCATATGTGGTCGTTTTTAAGTAAAATCTTTTATAAAAACACATATAAACTGTATATTTTAAGTGGCAGCGGTTAGCGTACCTAACTCGGTGGGACTAAAATAAAAGTTTCCAGTGAATGGGCTACGGTATAGCTTCTCTGACACACCAGATATTCTTGAGATGCACCAAAGCTAATGACTGAAGCGCTCCAAATCGGTAATCGTACAATCACAGCTAGTGAACTGATTTCTTTACTGGCAAGTTACCAAATGCTGCCACAATTGCAGCGGGAATTGATCATCGATGAGGCGATCGAGCAAAGCTCACGCTCTGCTAATGTGACAATAGAGTTTACACCTGAAGAAGTAGCCCAAGCTAAACAGCAGTTTTACGCCGAAAAACAGTTGAAAAATGAAGAAGACATCCAAGCGTGGATGGCACGTCAAGGTCTGACTTATGAACAACTAGAAGCAATTACCACTCGAAAGCTGAAAATTGAAAAATTTAAGCAAGCGACTTGGGGCAACAAACTGGAATCCTACTTTTTTCAGTCCAAGTCAAAACTTGACAAAGTAATTTATTCCCTGCTGCGAACCCAGGATGTGGGAATTGCTCAAGAACTTTACTTTCGTATTCAAGCAAAAGAAAACTCTTTTGCTGACTTGGCGCGGGAATATTCACTCGGACCAGAAGCCCAAACTGGGGGTTTAGTAGGCCCAGTTGAACTCAATGCACTACATCCGGTGATGGTGCAAATGCTCTCTAGCAGTCAGCCAGGTCAAATATTACCCCCTACCCGCATTGCTGAATGGTTTGTGATTTTGCGGCTAGAAAAATTTATCCCCGCACAATTGGATGAATTCATGAAAGCCCGCCTACTGAATGAAATGTTTGAAATTTGGCTACAAGAACAGCAAAAAGAAATCATGTCTGCACAACTAGAACAGGCTGCAACACTGAAACAGGAAGATGTTGATAATCCATTAACCTAAGTATGGGAAAGTGACTCTGATTGAGACACCTGCAACTGTTTTTCCGATACAACCTGATGCTCTTGACGCCAAGCCTGAGGAGATAAACCGTGATGTTGGCAAAACTTACGGTAAAAATGAGATATAGCAAGGGACTGGGGACTGGGTGAAAAGTCTTTTTGTGTCTAAGTTTTATCATCTGTTAATGTCCTAACAACCAAGGCTTTTGCTATACATCTTGATAGCCTAATGCTTTGGCAATTTTCTCTATCGTCTGATTATTATTTTGGAGTCAGAAACAGAGGCTTCTCTACGAGAGGCGTATTCACTAATAACCAGAATCCCGAATAACTTTTGACTCTTGAATTACGACTTTTGATTGCTGAGGACTTACTCTTGAAGTCCCTCTGCTGGAAACTTTGTGCTGAGAAAACATTGCTTGCAAAACAAGTGCTGGGTCTACATAGTTATTACTATATTTTAGTCCCCAGTGGAGATGTGGGCCAGTGGTACGTCCAGTCATTCCTACCCTACCAATTCTGGCTCCAGTTGGTATTTGCTGACCTTCCAAAATTTGAATTCCACCTGCGCGGTCAATCAAATAACGGCGACCAGATGCAGTTTCCACGTTTCCTTCCATATGGCAATAAGTGTGTTCCCATTCACCTGATTTAATTACGATATGGGAACCGCAAGCGTCGCCATCGCCAACTTTAATTACTGTACCTACCCACCAATTACGAATATAACTACCTTGTGGAGCAGCTATGTCTAAGCCGCCATGAAATTCCCAATTAGAACCGCCAGTAGCTGAGGAGCGGTAACCAAAACCAGATGTGTAAGCTTGAAAATTTTCTACAGGGAAAGAAGCTGCTAGCCAACTATTAGCTGTCGCTACTTTCTTTGGCTGATTTTGCTAATAGTTATTACTTATTTTGAGTATTGAATGATTCTGCTTTTGATTACTGATATAAAATCAATACATAGTAATTGTGAAAAAAGTCTTAAACGATAGAATTCTGCACTAAGCTAGTTGACGGGGCTGGAGTAGGCTTAACAGTGAAAGAGTTGCCAAGGAGTTGAAATATTGTTAACGTTTATGCTTAAAATTGCACAAGAGGTTTGTTTAGCATCTACTAAAAGCTAAAGTTGACCCTTGCAGGACTCCCCCAAGACATGCTGACTGAAATTTTGCCTTTCCGCTTTGAATTAGACACGATCGCCATCGCTGGAGCGAGTTTGTGGTCATTGGCGTTATATCTAGGTTTTTCAAAAGCCAGCGAATGGGTAATTGAGCAACTCAACCGCTGGTTTAACTTTGCCGAGCGATCGCTTTATACTAGCCAGTCAGAATTTGAAAAGACTCGTAAAGCTAGAGAATCCCAAAACGCTTTTTACGCCTCATTGTTTAGTATTGTGCCCTTTTTGGTTGTTGGCGCTTTATTTAATTGGGGCGTAGAAATTAGTTTAGGACGTAGCTGGGGAATCAGCTTAGGTATACTTGCGTCTATTAGTTGTAGCATTTTTGAACTGGGACGACGCAACGGAGGGTCATCAGAATGATGCAGGAGCGATCGCTAAGTGATATCATATCCGCCAAATCACCCATAAAAAGCGGTTTGTAGTGGGGACTTCAGTCCCCAATCCCAGTCCCCCTTCTCAGAAACAGCAATACTTCTTTACATCCATTGGGAATGCCTAGACGCAAAGCGGCTTGTCCTCAGACATCGCTTTCCTCGGAGGCTTTCATATGTTCTAATGTACGCAGTTCATGACGGCTACTTATCTGACATGAAAACGTTAAAACAGTATAAAAAATGACTAATTCTATAGTAATCTGTCTCCTAATAGATTAATTAATGATGTAACGGATCGGGGAGGGGAATGTGGCTTTATTTGCTGAGTTGGTGGAAGCCTTGCTTAGGTGGATTGACTCTCGACTTCCTCATCCAATACAACAGACATCTCGAACTATAGGGAATAATATCTCACGAATAGTAACAACTCTTGTGGAAACCTTTCCTCAACTGAAGCGATTTGCAAGAGTACCTAAACTTGTAGTGCGAAATCCGGTTGCTAGAAAACCAAAAGAATATCCCTTGTTGCACGATAGATTTATACTTGGTCGCGATCGCCGAGTATCCGATATTATTGTAGATAATCCCTTGGTAAGTAAAGAACACCTTTCCATAGAACGCAAGAATTCTCTACCAGATAAACCCTTTGTAATTCAGGACAGGCGTTCACAACACGGCATATATCAGGGTAATAAAAAAATTGACAGAGAATTTGTCCTAAGGGATGGCGATGTCTTGACTTTAGGAAAGCCAGAACTCGCAAACTCTGTCCGCATCAAGTTTCTCAACCCACCCCCATTGCACATCAGTGCTGCCCTTTATAGCGGTTACGCTATTATCTCTATACCTATTCTGTTCTTCGTTTTGAGTGGATTGGCATGGCTAATCTGTCCCCCGGTGAACCCCCTGCCAATACGGAACAGTCAACCTTCAATTATCTATGCAAGTAATCTAACTCCCCTGTACAAGCCGCGTAACTTTGTTCATAAAGAAGCAAAGGATGTATCCGAGTTTCCAGTTTTGTTGCCGCAGGCTGTAATCGCTTCCGAAGATAGTCGTTATTACTGGCATCAAGGTATTGATACTCTGGGTATAGTTAGGGCTATATTAATTAACCTTAAAAACAGAAAACTTAGTGAAGGTGGTAGTACTTTAAGCCAACAAGTTGCTCGTACTTTGTTCCCTAGTTATGTAGGGGAAGATCGCTCCTTTTTTCGGAAATTCAAGGAAGCTGGAATTGCCTTGAAGCTAGAAACACAATACAGCAAAGATGTGATTCTGCTGAGTTATTTGAACACTATCTATTTGGGTGAAGGTGTATATGGTTTTCAAGATGCTGCTAAAGTTTATTTCGGCAAATCTGTTAAGAAATTAGAGCCATCAGAAATCGCAACTTTAGTAGCAATGTTACCTGGACCAAATGGCTTTGACTTATGTAAAAATAAAGATAATGCTAGTCATAAAGAGTTGGTAGACAGACGAAACAGAGTTATTAAGCTATTACTAGCTAACCACCAAATTAAATCTGACGATGCCACATTAGCATTGCGTTCTACTATTCAAGCTGCTCCATCATTTTGTCAAAATCTGAAAACTAGAAATGCTCCTTATTTGGCAGATTATGTAAATCAAGAGATTAAAATTTTACTAGGAGAGGAAGTAGCGAAACAAGGGAATTTTTTCATTGAAACAAATCTCAACCTGGAAATGCAAAAGCAAGCAGAGATAGCCTTAGAAAAGATCATTAATCAAGAGGGAATTTCTCAAGGTTTTTCCCAAGGAGCAGTTACTACTATCGACCCTAACACAGGTAGAATTTTAGCTCTAGTAGGTGGAGTAGATTATCAAAAGAGCCAATTAAACCGAGCCACACAAGCCCAACGGCAACCAGGCTCAACTTTCAAGGTATTTGCCTATACTACTGCACTTGAACAGGGGATACGACCAGAAAAAACTTACTCTTGTGACAAACTAGATTGGGAAGGAGAGCAGGAACCATTTAAACCTTGCGAACACACTAACAAAAACAACTTGGATATGTATGACAGCATAGCACTATCAGAGAACGTGATTGCTTTGCGGATAGCTGGAGATGTTGGACTTGATAATGTGGTGAAAACTGCCACAAAAATGGGGATTAAATCTAAACTCAGGGTAACTATTCAGGGGAAAGAAAAGGCTGTTCCTCGATTGATTTTAGGTCATAGTGAAGTAAATCTATTAGAGTTAACTGGAGCCTATGCAGTACTGGCAAATGAGGGAATAAAAACTCGTCCTCACGCCATTAAGCGTATCTTTGATAGCAGTAGCTGTAAAGATATTCAAAATTTCAACACTTGTCGAGTAATTTATTCTGATGATACAGAAACAGAAAGTCGTGTACTCAAGCCAGAAGTAGCAAAAACAATGACTAGACTCCTTACAGGTGTGGTAGAAAGAAAAGACGGCACAGGAAACAAAACTAATCTCCCTGGGGTACAAGTAGCAGGTAAAACTGGCACAACTAATGGTGCAAGAGACCTTTGGTTTGTCGGCTATATGCCTAATGAATTAGTTACAGGGGTTTGGTTAGGCAATGATGAAAACACCCCTACTAGCGGTACTAGTGCTTTAGCTGCTCAAGTTTGGAGAGACTATATGAGTAGATTTGTTCGCTAAAGTCTCTAATATAGGAATCTGGTAATGTGAAAATGTAGGTAATTCTTATCTTATCCAGAAGGGAGCGATCGCTCCCTTCTGAATCGAGGTTTATGACTGATTTTGAAGTATTCAAAAATTATTAATTGTTATGGATTAGAACTGGTTGTAGCTATAGCTGATTGAGGTGATATGGGAAGAGATTGGGGACTATAACTAGATGGTATTAAATTACTATTATTTGATTTTTTAAAAGATATGTAGGGTGCGTTAGCGACAGCGTAACGCACCATTCTTAAGGCTTTGGTGCGTTACTTAGGGTTTGCAGAATAAACGAAAAACCTAGATAAATCAAGAGATTCGGGAGGATAAAAGAGAATAAAGTGCAAGTAAAAAGGATAAAATAGGTAGAAACCCTTGTACCGAGTTGCGTTGAGAT
>JAHHHB010000078.1 GCA_019359545.1 Desmonostoc geniculatum HA4340-LM1
ATATTTCTACACAGACAGTTAAAAACTACATTGCACAACAACGAAGCTGACTGGTAGGCTAAAGCCTACGAAATAGCTTTCATCCCTGGGCTAAAGCCACAGGGTTTTCAGCATATCCTTTATAAAGTTATTATGAACCCATTAAGAAAATATTTTGTAATTTTGCGTATAATCGAAAAGTATCTGCTAAAGGTATGAGCTTGAGGCTTTCTTATCCTCAGCGTTTTTTGCATAGGCAAGGATTACTCAGCTAAGCTAAAGCAAAAAAACCTAATCCTCACTGACCACTATCTTATCGTTTCCAGGAAGCCTCGTCTGTATCTCTCAAGAAAGACAATGAATCCTAATAAAATCTTCTGGAGAAGAGATGTATTTGGCACATTCATTCATGAGTGGTGAAAAGAAACAAAACTCTCACCAGCCTTTGATTTTGGTAGTGGAAGACCATGATGATAGTCTTCTGCTAATTAGTTATGCTCTTGAATCAATTGGTTGTAGATTCATTTGTCAAACAGATTGTTCTGCAACGGTGCTGGTGGCTAAAGAATATCAACCTGATTTAATCTTGTTGGATATTTTGTTACCAGGTCTGAGCGGTATCGATGTTGTGCGCCATTTGAAGCAAGAACCCCTAACTTACAAAATTCCAGTGGTTGCAGTCACAGCTTTAGCCAGTAAGGAGGATCGAGAGCGTATTCTGAAGGCTGGCTTTAATGATTACATCAGCAAACCCTACATGCTCGAAGATTTGGAGGCTGTAATTCGTCGCCTGCTTCAGGGAAAATTCAGTCTTCACTCAGCTTTTGAGGTTTGCCAAGATTAATACTCCAGCAGAAAATTTTTGAGTTTTTTTTTACAAGCAATATTAAGTAAAAATAATCTCAAATATTCTTGGGTAGTTGGACAGTGAATAAGCTGCCTTTTCCTACTTCAGAGGCGACTTGGATTTTTCCTGTATGCGCTTCTACAATTCGGTGGGATAGATGTAGTCCTAAGCCACTACCTGAGCGTTTGTTTCTACCTTGGCGAAATCGCTCGAAAATTGTTACTTGGTCTTCAGGTGCAATTCCATATCCTGTATCTTCTACCTCAATTGTTATCCAATTTTGATGTTTAGGATGTGGTGATTTTTCAAAAATGCGGACTGTTATGCCTCCTGTGTCTGTAAATTTGATGGCATTTGCAATTAAGTTGTATAGTACGCGCCTGAGTTCGAGTCGATCGCCCATAACTATGCCAGCATTTTTATCTAGTGGGTCTAATTTACTGGTATCGACTTTTAAAGTCAAACCTTTTTCATTAGTTAGAGGTATGATTTCACTCACCACTTCTTGAGCGACTTCTGGCAAATCGCACACCTCCCAATTCAAAGTTTTTTTACCTGCTTCAAAGCGATAAACTTCTAGCAGGGTGTTCACCATCTGCATTAAATTTTCGTTACTGCGAATCATCACTGCGATCGCTGTTTTCATTTCCGGTGAAATTTTGCAGAATGTTTCCATCTCGAACAGATTTAACATGCGATCGGCGGCTACCAAGGGAGTTCGCAAATCATGAGTCAGACGAGAAACGAAGTCTTCTCGTTGGCGTGCCATTTTTTGTTGTTCGTCGAGACTGTGCTTGAGACGCAACAGCGATCGCACTCTTGCCAAGAGTTCGTCGGTATCAAATGGTTTGCGAATAAAATCGTCAGCACCAGCATCCAAACCTTCAACGACGCTAGATTCATGAAAAGCAGTAATCAGCAGAATTGGAATATAACTACTAATTGCTCGGTTATTACGAATACGACGTGTAACTTCATAACCATCCATCCCCGGCATCATTACATCTAGCAAAATCAAATCCGGTGGAGATTGTTCAATTTTCCCCAAAGCCGTTATCCCATCTGGAGCCAAATCAACTTCATAACCTTCACTTTCTAAAATTGTTTGCACCAAAATTAGATTATCTCGTGTATCGTCAACTGCGAGAATGCGATCGATTTTATAATTTTCAACTATAGACATGATGTATCAACTTTTATCAGTTTTTTTAGGAGTAATTTATATTTTAAATTTAGGAGATACTATTGGTGTTTTTCTAGCTGGAGAAGATGATTGATGTGGATTTTGAGTAGAACAAAAAATGTTATTCTGATCCAACTGTAAAATCGGAGCTTCGACCCCTACAGTTTCTAATGTTACTTGACGCGGCAATTCAATTCTAAACATTGAACCAACTCCCAATTGGCTCTCAAGAAAAATTTTGCCACCCATCATTTGTACCAGCGAATCTACAATTGCCAGACCCAGACCTGTACCTGGATATTTCCGACTAATAGTTTGATCGACTTGGCGAAATGCTTCAAAAATATGTTTGAAATCTCTCGGCGCAATCCCAATACCTGTATCTCTAACGATAATTGCCACTCGGTTTGTAGGTAGTTCTTTAACCTCAATGGAAATTTCGCCAGACTCTGTAAACTTAATTGCGTTGGAGAGCAAGTTAATTAAAATCTGTTTCACACGAAATGGATCGTTAAATCCCAAAGGATTTTGTAAATCTGTTTGTACCAGCAATGATAGATTTTTTGCCTCAGCTAGAGAACGCATTTCTGCTACAGCGGCATTTATGACCTTGGAAACATCAAATATTTCTGGTTTTAAGTCTAATCGTCCCGCCTCCAACTTAGAAAAATCCAGAACTTCATTTAGCAGCATCAACAAATGTTTACCATTATTCAAGATGCGTTCAACCATATCCGCTTGTTGGTGCGTTAGTTGACCGAACTTGGGACGCAACAGTATTTGCGAAAAACCAATAATCGCATTCATTGGTGTTCTCAGTTCATGGGACATGGTAGCCAAAAAATGTGATTTTAGCCGCGATGCCTCCAATAACTTGAAGTTTTGCATTTGAATCTGTTGCTGTTGTCTTTCCAATTCTTGGTTCTTACGAATCAGCTGTTCGTGACTTTCTCTCAGCTGCTGGTTTGCCAAAGCTGCCTGCATTTCAGCACGATAAACCCGAATAGCGTTCCGCAAAACGTGTGCTAAGATTTCCGAAGATATTCTAGACTTGGAAAGATAGTCTGTAGCGCCAGCTTTCATCAATTCAACAGCGATTTGTTCATCTCCTTGGCCAGTTAGGACTACTAGAGGAACTTGAATTTCCGAAGCGCGTATCTGTTGGATGAGAGTTAATCCATCCTGGTCTGGTAAGCGATAGTCGAGGAAAACACAATCATAGGTAGTACTGCTTAAGACAGAGAATGCGTCATTGCCATCGCCGACCTCAGACAGATTCATTTGCACACCTGCTTTAATCAGGGCACGGCGTACTGCCATCCGGTCTACTTCGTCATCGTCTACAACCAAAATTTTCAGCGTCTCTTCCATCGGTTTTTATTTTCGCCGTAAAATATAGGTTGATGTATAACATTTCTCTTTTCAGATTATCTTATTAAAGAATGTAAGATTTTATGACATCTAAAATCTGTAACTTAATTAACTAAGGCATTTTGCACCAGAGCCAATATGTTCAAAATTCAAAAATTCAGAATAATTAAAGGATCGAGACAATATTGACTAAATCAGTATATCAATCATACTAGACTTACGATCGTTTCTGAATTCTGAATGGCAGTTGCCATAATTCTCTTGACCAAAGGAACAGACTGCCTCATAGTGGGTGCTAATTTATGACACCAAATCAGGAAAAGCAAGTGTCATTTGGCATATCTTTAGCAGGCTGGCTGCGATCGCCGCCTAACATTCTAAGTGCCTCTAGTTCATCACCTGTAAGGTGAGCCAGGTTAGTAATATTAATTTTTATGAATGTAGACTTGACATTCATAACATCAATTTCCTTGTCCTCCGTTGGTAGTATGTTAATCACTGTTGCAGGCGTTTGCTGAGGGTTAATTGAGTTTGTTGTATCTTGAGTGTGGTTAATCTAGCAGGTATTGGGACTAAACTGCTAGCTGATGGCCAATGCCTCTAAAACAATTAGCAATTAACAAACTGAACACAGCAGACAAGGCTGATATAAAGTAAAATAAAATACTTTATAGAGCTTAAAACAATTGTAAATGAGTGAGTCAACGACCGTCGTCAGTCATTGGTGAGAGTTGCACGCCGTTATTGTGTACCATAAGCTTGAGCGGTTTTAGCCATCAGATTGTTCAGACCAGGTAAATAAACAAGTACTGGGTGTACTTGTTTGTAAATTTTCAGCAATCTTACCTCCTTGAATTTGGACAACTTTCTTAGCGATCGCTAGACAAATATTAGTGTTTTCCCGGCGATCGCAAACTTTGAAAGTTTGGAAAATTACAAGTATAAACTTGTTATTGCAACTATCGTCAATTAAGCATTGGCCAAACAAGGCATTGGGCATTGGTAATTGAAAGTTAATCCAGTTCGCAGTCGTCAGTCCTTTCTTAAGCTTTTTTCAAGCTTTGTGCAAGATAATAGTAAATAGCTAAGGGATCATCGCAACTGAAAGCTGAATTTTGAGTAAAAACGACTAATTTAGCATTCGTATCAATATTTCATCCTTTTTGTGCAAGTAACCATATATCTCCAGCTAGATTTGTACTCTATCTAAATATCAAAAAATAGGATATTTATTATTTCTATCGGTGGATGCAGAGTGGTCAAAAGATCATCTATCTTTGGTTTGGGAAAATAAAATATAAGTAAGAATTCGGCGCTCAAGATGAGGCAGTGCCATAGACGGGTTTATCGACTCGAAGCAACTGCCGTTCAGAAGCTATAAATTAGAAGGAATCTAATATGATTAGTATATTGATTCATTTAATTTTCTTTTGATTCTTGAAGTATTCTGACTCCTGAATTTCTAACAAAAAAAGTCATTACAAAAGGTAATACTTTGAAAGATGCAAACAGTGTAAGAGCGAGTGTAGCGATGAGTGAAATTAGCATTATTTTAATTGAAGATCACGACTTAACACGGATGGGACTACGGGCTGCATTACAGTCTCACAGTGCATTGAAAGTGATTGGTGAAGCGGCAAATGCTACTCAGGGATTAAAACTTTTGGAAACAGCGAAGCCAGATGTAGCCGTTGTGGATATTGGCTTACCTGATATGGATGGCATCGAACTCACCCGTAAATTCAGACGCTACCAAGCTGAAACTGGGCAAACAGCAACGAAGATTCTTATCCTGACAATGGATCACACAGAGGATGCTGTACTTGCGGCTTTTGCGGCAGGAGCAGATTCTTATTACATGAAAGAAACAAGTATCAGTAAATTAACTGAGGCTATACAAGCAACTTATGGCGGTAACTCGTGGATCGATCCGGCGATCGCCAATGTGGTATTACGGAAGATGCGGCAAGGAATTCCTGGCGAAACCCAAACCTCTGATAAGCCAAAGACTGTAAAAATCGAAGCGCTAGCCACAGAATACGAGCAAGTTTTGGAAACATACCCCCTAACTCAACGAGAATTAGAAATTCTGGAGTTGATTGTGGCTGGGTGTAGCAACGGGCAAATTGCCGAAAAACTCTACATTACAGTTGGTACTGTCAAAACCCATGTTCGCAATATTCTCAATAAACTTTGCGCTGACGATCGTACCCAAGCTGCTGTTAGGGCTTTGCGTTCTGGGTTGGTGGCGTGAGGGGGGAGATGGGGGAGATGAGGGAGATGAGGGAGCAGGGGAGCAGGGGAGCAGGGGAGCAGGGGAGCAGGGGAGCAGGGGAGCAGTAAGTTTTTCCCCTCTGCCCCTCTGCCCCTCCGCACCTCTGCCTCTTGTGCCCAATGCCCAATGCCCTCTCATCCCAACCGTTCTTGTAAACATTCGGCAATGCGTAGTGCTGCACCTGGTTTTCCCATACGGCGCACGCCATTTTCGGCGATTATTTGCAAATTATCAGGATCTTTGAATAAGGACTGTACAATCTTTGCAACTTCTGCTGGCTGCTCAACTAAAATCAAAGATGAGCCTAAAAGCCGACTTTGAGCTTCAGCAAAGACACGGTTATATTGAGGCCCATTGCCAGGAATAGCGATCGCAGGTTTGCCTAAACCAACAAACTGTTCTGTGGCTGTACCTGCCATGGCGATCGCCAAATCTCCTAAATGCAAACAGTCATTATAAGCTTTTTGTGTTAATAGTAAATATGCATTTCTTTGCTTAAATGTCAACAGATTTGCATCAGAAATTCGGATAGGAGATTCTGATGCGGTTCGCCAGCCTTGGGATTGTACACTTTGAGATAAGAGATTGGAGTCTAGACTAGGAGCGATCGCACCTAAAAACACCACTGTGCCAGAAGTGTGAAAAACCGAATTTCGCTCTTGGAAACTTGTCAGCAATGCAGATACCGCAATCATAATTGTTTCCCAGTTTTTATAGGCCTCTGGGGGACGGGAACCAGGCAAAAGAGTCACTACAAAAGGTCGAACTGTCTCTTGCTGTTGGCTTGCTTGGCTATAAAATTGTGCGGATGAAAAAGTTGGTTCTAAAGCATCCATCATTGGATTACCCAGATTCAAAGCTGGAATTCGCCATTGTTTTAATATTTCCGTCGTCAGTTCATCTCTGAGGAACACCGCCTTACAACGGTGACGACTCATCAACCAACGTTCCCAAGGATGATACACTGAACCAGAAAAGTTTTCCCAACTCACACCTTTGGATTTTTTTGGTAACAATCCAGCTTCATCTCGCACATGATATTCTGATTTTGCTGTGCCAACAAAAGCATAATTAGCACCACTAAAAGTTGCAAACAACAGCGGGACAATATCTCCCACAGCTAAAATTGCTCTCTTGTTACCTAATTTTTTTTGGGAATTTACCCAGCGGCGAATCGCTTTAATTTGGTTGAGGGTAAGTTGCAATAAACCACCGCGTACATCCCGCGCCAATTGGCGCCCATCCATATAAATAAAGCCACCAGAAGGCATAGTGTGTACTGAACCGATGAAGGGAATATCCAACTGTTCGTAAGCGCGTCCTTCACCCACCAGAGGTAAAGCAAAGATTTCTGGTGGGTTTGATTGTCGCAGGAGTTCTTGCAAAATTCGGACTGCAATTATATCTTCCCCATGTCCGTTGCTTAATACAAGTAACCGCAAAGGAGAAGTTGCAGTTTGTGGGTTAGAGTTTAGCGATAACCGAGATGCATTACTCATAGAATCTTGCAGTAACTATTGTGACTATCAAGTGATGCTGATATCATGCCGCAAAATTGATTTTTATTATTCTGGAGTTTAAACCAAATTACAATCACAAACACGCAAAGACGCAAAGACGCAAAGACGCGATAAATCGCCGTCTCTACAAAGAATTGATTGTTGTAGAGACGGCGATTTATCGCGTCTGATGCCTTAACCGAACAGTATTGGATCGCCACTAGTCAATGCGATCGCATTTGCTCAATTTTCCCATCCCCGTGAGGGGTAAAGGAATTAAAACAAGGTGCAGTCAACCAGCAAATTGGCACGAACCCACGAGTTTCCATCCCCGTGAGGGGTAAAGGAATTAAAACGTGCGGGATTTCCTATTGTCATACACGCTGTTAATGAGGTTTCCATCCCCGTGAGGGGTAAAGGAATTAAAACCGTTTTCTAAAAGGTTTTTACGTAGATAAAGAAACAGTTTCCATCCCCGTGAGGGGTAAAGGAATTAAAACCCTACCCTTCCAGAAGCCTTATCCAGAGAGGGTTAGAGATACGCATTTTAGCGGGGGGTAGAATTTAGCTGTCAACAAGCAGAAATTATTGACAATTGATGAATCATCTACCCTTGTCAAACTCTTAGGCAGTAAGCGATTAGCGGGGGTCAACGAAATCATAAGGGTTTTGGCGATCGCTCTACCCCCGCTAAAAACTTGCGTATCAAAAGTAAAACTAAGCACTTTTAGTTTTACTTTTGATACTTGATATTAAGTTTTCAAGGTTCTATCGCTATGAGCAGTAGTATAACAAACTACTTCAAGTTTTGAACGCCTAAAGTATTAACTTTTCTATCGCGCAGTCAAAAGGTAAAAAAGAAAGAGTTTTGGGAGATGTCTGAGATAAAAGTTAGCACAGTCGCGCGATGTAACTGTGTAATATCAGCTTACTGAATTTATTAAAATAAATACGCGATCTACTGAAATGAGAAAGCAAACTCCAGTTTGAGAAAGCAATATCTGTTTTTGCTTATTAAATTACTAAAAGTTAAAGAAATACTTTAAGACAGTCGCTACACTTAATTTTTTTATCCCGTTTCTTTATGAAGCTGCAATATATTTACCCCCCGGCTAACGCCGTCCCCCCTTACCAAGCGTGTATACACAAGTCGAATTACCCCCCTTAATCCCCCCGATATATTGGGGGGAAACAGGAAATCTAGTTCCCTCCCCTTTATAAGGGGAGGGTTAGGGTGGGGTAAAACCTTGGTTAATCACCTATTTCAGACTTGTGTGTACACCGTAACCGATGCTTTGGGGGGACTACAGGGGGGTTCATAAGGCGCATTTTCATACAGAATTGGTATTATAAGGTACTGCAAGGGATTCGAGACCTTTTAAATGCCCAAAATTTAATTTTGTGAAAATTAAATCACAAATAAACACAGATAATTTATCCGATCAATTATCTGTGTTTATTTGTGGTAAAAAAATCATCAATCAAAATTTTTGCATCTCTCTAAATTTTCAACTATCTCTGCTAACGCTGCTAATATCCCGGACAACAGCAGTGCTGGCGTGAAACAAAAAATCAAAATTAACTGTCTGTTTGTGTAAGAGGTATAAATAGGAAATTCAGCAAAGTTGCTGGAAGTTATTATGATGCCTATTTCTTTACTTCTCTACAACTAACACTAAATTCACCAAGGATGCATTATTTGAAATTTCTGGAATAGCCTTTTGACCGAAAATTTGAATCCAAAATCCCAAATCTAAAATCCAAAATTGATATAACTCCCACTAAATTAGGTTAAATATTATGAAAATTTCTACCACTGCAATTTTTACTTTAGCGACGTTAGCTGGTGGCAATGTTAGTCAGCAAGCGACGGCTGCACCTGCTAAAACCGTCACTCCAACCGCAAAAACTGGTAATTTGGTAGTGCCAGTAATTGAAGAAACTCCGGCACGGGTAGAAACAATCGCTTCCCCAGAAACTATAGTTGCACAACAATTTTCCCAAAATCCCCTGCCAGCGCCAACAACTGCAAACAAAAATTCCACAGTAATCTTAAAGCCAGCAACCACACTAACACAAAACCAAAATGTAAAACCCCTTCTCATCCCCTCATCTCCCTCATCCCCTACTACTAAAAACGATTTAGTAGTCACAGCTACAAATGTACAGATAGTGGGAGCTAATCAGGAATTGCAGGAAATCATTCGCAAAGTGATTAAAACTCAGGCGGGGGGAGAAACCAGTCAAAGCCAGCTACAAAGAGATGTTGCAGCAATTTTAGATACAGGCTTATTTAGCAATGCCAGTGTAAATAGCCAAAGTACATCTGCTGGATTGAATGTAGTTTACCAAGTGCAACCTGTGATTGTGCGATCGCTGCAATTATCTGGTGCCAAAGTACTGACTTACCAAGTAGCCCAACAAAGTTTGCAATCTCAAATTGGCACCGCCATCAGTCCGGCTGGACTCCAGCAAACAGTGGCACAAATTAACAAGTGGTACGCTGACAATGGTTATAACTTGGCACGGGTGCTATCAATTAAACCCAGCCCTCAAGGAATTCTGACTGTGAATGTTGCTGAAGGCTTGGTGGGTGATATCAAGTTTCGCTTTGTCGGTGACGACGGGAAAACCGTTGATAGTAAAGGTAATCCCGTGGGAGGACGTACCAAACCAGATTTTCTCCAACAGCAACTCAAACTTAAACCCGGTCAAATCTTCCAAGAAAATGTAGTTAAACAAGACATAGAACAGCTATATGGCACCGGTTTATTTCAAAGTGTAAATGTTGCTTTAGAAGGAGATGCGACAAAAGTCGATGTGGTTTATCAACTCAAAGAAACCGGGGCGCGTGGTGTTAACTTGGGTGGTAGTTACAACGCCGACCAAGGATTAATCGGGACAATCAGCTATCAAGACCGGAATGTGGGCGGTATTAACGATACTTTCGCGGCGAATGTTGGGGTAAGTAGCCGGGATTTACAGTTTAATACTAAATTTATCAGTCCTTATCGGATAACTAACCCCGATCGCTTAGGTTACACTGTAAATGTTTTCCGGAATCGGGAAGTTTCTGAAACTTTTGATGACAAGATTAGGTTAGCTAATGGCGATAAAGTCCAAGAAGGTCATATTGGTGGCGGCATAAGTTTACAGCAACCAATTGACGGCTGGAATACCTCATTAGGAGTCAACTATACCCGAACTAGTATCCGCGATCGCCAAGGTAATGTTACCCCAACAGACGCTCAAGGCAATGCCCTATCTGCCAGTGGTACAGGTGTAGATGACCTAACTACCGTATCCTTTACGGCCACCAAAGACCAACGAGATAACCCCCTTAATCCTACTAAAGGTTCCGTTTTGAGTCTGAGTACAGAACAATCTATACCTGTTGGTGAAGGTAATATTTCCCTCAATCGCCTCAAAGCCAATTACAGCCAATATTTACCAGTTCAGTTATTTAACAGCAAACAGCCACAAGTATTTGCAGTCAATGTCCAAGCTGGTACCGTCATTGGCGATTTACCACCCTACGAAAGCTTTAACTTGGGTGGTTCCAATTCAGTGCGCGGTTACGATTCTGGAGAAGTTGGGAGTGGTCGCAGTTATGTCTTAGCTTCGGCGGAATATCGCTTCCCCGTTATACCAATCGTCGGCGGTGTATTGTTTGCTGACTTCGGTTCCGACTTGGGTTCTGGTGATACTGTGTTGGGAAATCCGGCGGGTGTGCGGGACAAACCAGGTTTTGGTTTTGGTTATGGCGCTGGAGTGCGAATCGATTCACCCTTGGGCTTAATTCGGGCTGACTATGGCTTTAATGACCAGGGAGAAAGCAAAATACATCTAGGTATAGGGCAGCGGTTTTAAGAAGATGAGCGCTACTTATAAACAGCGCTCTTGCGTGTACGTTCTTCTAGGCGCTCTGTTGTGCGGCGCTCTGAACAGATTCTAAATCAACATTGAGCTGTTGAGCAATCTGCTCGACGCTCATTCCCGTTTTTAATAATAGGGGTACGGTAACTTTCAAAATTTCAGCTTGACGTTCTTCCCGTCCCTCAGCTTTAGCATCCTGATAAACCCTTGTTTGCTCTAACAACATTTCAGCTTCGCGTTCTTTGCGACCCTCAGCTTTAGCATCCTGATAAACCCTTGTTTGCTCTAAAGTCAGTCCTAGCATAGCTTCCACTTCCTCTCTAGTCAAAGATGAAAACTTGTAAACAGCGATCGTGGTAATGATATCGATGATTTCGTTTTTCGGCAGTGCCTCTGTTGACTCTAATTGTACCCGCCGAATTAATTGTTTTGCTTGCTGTGCGATCGCTTTCTCTGATGCAATTGTCAATTGCATTAAATTTATGCCTATCGTCTGCTGATTCTGAGTATCTAACTCATCCAAATAAATTCGCTGCACTTGGTCGCTGTTTAAAAACATTCGATGAGTTATTGTATCGCTTGGTTCTAAACTGCGATTCGGGAAGATTACCACACAATACCAGTCATCATATTGAGACTGATTTCGGTTCAAATAGATCATCGACTCAGTAAAGAAGCGATGATAGAGAGCTTCGTCTTTCTGAAATTGAACTTCCGCAAAAAAAGATAATTCTAGGTCTTGCAGTCTCTGGAGGCAAAAATACTCCATCAATACGAAAGCCTGTTTCTTTCACTTCCACAGACTCAAATCGATAGTTCTGCGCCTGTTCAATCTGGTAATCAACGAGTTCAAAAATTAACCAAGGAAATCGCTTAAAAATTTGATAATAAATTGAGTCGCGTTTCACTCAATTGTTCCAAACATATCAGATTACCAATGATTAATTTTATACAAAAAATGATATGAACATTCTCAAAAATCACTTTTTGTATACTAAACAATAATTAATTATTCGTTGATGCCAATAAACTTGCTCAACAATTCTCCCTCATCTTCTTCATCTCCTTTTTAAAATTCCTGTTCCCAATCTCAGTCCCTGAGTTGTTCAAGGTTGTAGGAAGCTGCTTGTCAAGTCGTAATTCCTCCCTAACCTCGCAAAGGTGGAAACCAGCTTGAGTCTGTTTTCTACTTCAAGATTTCTTGACTATCGCGTTATCCTATGAAAAAGATAAAACTGTTGCGATCGCTGGGGAGGTTTTTCCCGCCCAGGGAATTCCAAAAACAAAATCATCCCGTAGATAGACAGGCAAAAACCGTGCCATCTCCAAAAATATGGGAAAATTTGAGGAAATCTCTTAAAAATCAGGACTAGCTAGTTATCTGCTCACTCAAGACTCAGGACTCTCTATGTTAGCAGGCACAACTTTACAGGATGGAAAATATACCCTAATCCAAGAAATAGGGCGGGGTGGCTTTGGCATTACGTACAAAGCTAAGCATCACTATTTGGGTCAGGAGGTGGTGATGAAAACCATCAATGAACGGCTGCGTCAACATCCTGATTTTGCCAAGTTCGAGCGCCAATTCCAAGATGAAGCCAGACGATTAGCTACTTGTATCCACCCAAATATAGTCCGAGTCAGCGATTTTTTTGTGGAAGCTGGGTTGCCTTACATGGTGATGGAATACATTCCTGGGGAAACTTTAGGCGACGCCTTTGTATTACCAGGAATACCTCTGCCAGAAGCTACAGCAATTCATTATATTCAGCAAATTGGTGCAGCGTTGCAGGTAGTACACAATAACGGTTTGCTGCACAGAGATGTCAAACCAGATAATATTATCCTGCGCCAAGGAACTCAGGAAGTAATACTGATTGATTTTGGCATTGCCAGGGAATTTAATGGCGGTGTGAGACAGACTCATACAGGTTTGGTTTCTGAGGGTTATTCTCCCATTGAGCAGTACTTAACCCAAGCAGCACGGACACCCGCCACCGATGTTTATGGTTTAGCAGCAACCTTGTATGCGCTGTTAACAGCCCAAGTTCCCATGCCAGCATTATTGCGCGATCGCGAGCAAATGCCATCCCCCCGCGAACTGCAACCACATTTGAGTGCTGCTGTCAACCAAGCCGTAATGCGTGGTATGGCGGTGGAATCTCGTTTTCGTCCGGCGACTGTTGCCGAGTGGCTGCAATTACTACCGGGAAGTGGCGTAAATCTCACAGCCCAAGCTTTACCCACTTACGCAGTGCAAACTGTTAATTTATCTGCCCAACAGGCAGAAAACCTCATCAGTAAAGCTGGCAAAAAGGCCATGCCTCCAGGCAAGGCTACCGCCAACGCCAAGAAAACTTCACACGCCAAAAAACAGCCTTCATCTAAAATATTTCTTGGTATTGGTGTCGCTGTAGTTGCAGCGACAGCAGGTTTTGGCATCACTAGCATGTTGCCCAAATCTCAGCCGCAGCCAACTGCCAAGCCACTTTTTCAACAGCCTACTCAAGAACCAGCGGCCAAAGCACCTAACTTAGGCAATACATCTTCATCTCCAACTCCAGAGACTAACCCCACCTCAAAAACCGAATCTGCACCCGTCTCTAATTCCCGGCAGCGTCGGCGTAATCGTCGTTCATCTCAAGAAGAATCTTCCAGCAGCAGCCCTACAAAAGAATCACAAAGCGGTAATTCTCAACAATCAGCACCTTCCCCTAGCGTTTCCCCCACACCCTCACTAGTTGAAAAACTACGGGCAATTCGGTCATCTCGTAATGCTTCCCCCGCAACAGTACCAGATAATAACTCACCAACTTCTAATCAAAATTCTGCTCCTCTCAAACCTGTAACTCCTACAAATTCTGTAGTTATACCACCACAACCACTGCCACGGGACTTCAGACCCCCAGATCCTTCTGCTGTAGTAGTACCAACAGTGGAAAAGCGAAATTCACCGACTGAGAATCAACCACAAAAAGATCAGAAGCCACAAGAAGAGACTCTAGATTGAAAAAGAATTCAGAATTCAGGAGTCAGAATTCAGTATGAAATGAATATTGGTTTAAAACCTCGCTCCTTGTGGGCTAAACTAGTATGAAATTTTTTTCACTCATTTAAAACTCTATACTTTCCCTACGGGACGCTGCGCGTAGCTTGCTTCCCTGTAAGGGTACATGGGTAGAATATTCAGAATTCAGAATTCTGAATTCTGACTCCATTTTATCTTACTATTGCTATAATTTATACCAATGTAATTTTATGAATTGACGTTAATAACAACTTTCCCGAAGTGAGCAGCACTTTTGAGGTAATGATACGCTTCTCGTGCTTGACTAAAAGAGAAAACTCGGTCAATAATCGGTTTGATTTGATGTTGTTGTATTGTCTGATTCATTGCCTCAAACATTTCCCGACTGCCAACATAAATTCCCTGAACTGTTAAACTTTTAAAAAGTATTGGCATGGGATCAATTTCGTTTCCTCTGCCTGACAATACACCAATCAAACTAACACGTCCGCCAATACGGACTGCTTGTAGTGATTTTGGTAGAGTTCCTGCGCCGCCTACTTCAACTACATGATCTACACCTGTGCGATTAGTTAATTGGTAAACTTGTTTTTCCCAATCTGGTGTTGTTTTGTAATTGATTGTTTCGTCAGCACCAAGCTGTTTGATTCGTGCCAATTTTTCATCACTGCTGGAAGTAGCGATCGCTCTAGCACCATGTATCTTGGCAAACTGGAGAGCAAAAATTGAAACTCCCCCAGTACCAAGTAATAAAACACTATCACCTGCGCCAATATTGCCCTTTGTTACCAACCCATGCCAAGCTGTGACTGCTGCACAGGGCAATGTTGCACCTTCAGCATAGGACAGATGTTCTGGTAAAACTACTAAACCGTCTTGGTGTAAAACGACATACTCAGCCAACATCCCATCGATACCGCCTCCGAGATCGGATTTCATTTTCTCTTTGGTTAAAGAGCCATAAATCCAGTCTTGGAAGAAAGTAGCAGCCACGCGATCGCCTACTTTTACTCGCGTCACACCTTCTCCCACCGCTACAACTTCCCCCGCACCATCAGACATGGGAATTAACGGATATTTCTGTCCAGCACCGTAGGCTCCTTCAACGACAAGCAAATCACGGTAATTTAAAGACGTTGCTTTGACTTGAATCAGAACTTGACCGGCTGCGGGTTTTGGTTCGGGGCGATCGACTAATGCAAGAGCATCAATTCCAGCATTGTTTTGAATTTCGTAAGCTTTCATTGCTAATTGAGAATGGGGAATGGGGAATGGGGAATAGGGCATGGGGCATGGGGCATGAGGGGATGAGCGAAGTCGAACCACATCCCCCTCATCCCCCTCGTCTCCCCATGCCCAATGCCCAATGCTACCGCCAATCATCTAGTGCAAAAACATCTGGGCGATTGAATCCCGGTTCATTAGGTCTATGCATTGCAACTCCGATGATTTCACTGCGAAAACCACGAGTCAGCATCCGACGATAAGCTTCGTCTCGGCTGGTATTAACGCCAGCCACCAAACGTGACATTCCTTGAGCCACAGTCAATGCTTCACACAAATCTAATAACTGCTCGAAACGTTGTCCTGCGTCGTTCCCAGAATGTACTGCACCAAATCTGACAAAGCAAGTATTACTACCAGCCTCAGTACCTGCCCCATAGTGACAAACTGCGAATCCTGCCAAGTCTGCATCATCCCATAACAAGACTGTATCACCCAGTCCTTGAGCTTGAACTGTCTGAATTTCTCGTGATAAATCTAGTCCTTCATAAATAGAATTAGTGAGTTGGTCGATTGCTTTGAGATTTTCGGCGCGTTCATTCTCACTCAACTGTGAATATCTAGTAACTTGGGATATTGGCTGTAATTGCTGTACTTGTTTTGCCAAAATTGCGGTCAGAAAACGCAGACGAAAGCCAAATTTTTGATATAGTATGTGATGCTTAGGACTTTGAGCAAAAGTAAATAGTCCTATCAGTGAGGTATGAGATTCAGTAAAGTAGGCGATCGCAGCTTCAACGAGATGTTGACCTACTCCTTGGTTCCAAAAGTCAGGATGAACGCTTAACGGTCCAAAATAGCCGAAGCTTCCCCAATTTACTGCTAGGTTAGACCCGATTAACTTTCCATCAATTTCAGCAGCAAACGCCGCACTCGGATCGGTTTTCCAGCGATGGTGTATATAAGCAGCATCCCCATAAAACTCGGTTGGTTCAGGTAGTCCGATAAAAGTACCAAATGCCAACCGAAAAATGTGGTCAGCAGCAGCTAATTCACTCTCTTGGAGTAACCTAATAGAAACACTCATTTGCTCAATAATTGCCTACATTACAGCAATTTTCACGAGATTAAACTTAAAGAAGAACTCAGAATTCAGAATTCAGAATTCAGAATGCAATCAGTGGGGGACTTAAACCCGTTTATTCAGACGCGATGTTCGAGTACTCGCTAACGCTCCGCTATCGAGGACTCGCTAACGCTGCGCTATCCGCTTTTTCGTTCAGAATTCAATTCTGTTAACGGATAGCTAAGGTTTGGCCCATTCTGACGACTGACGCCTCTATTCTTTATTGTTAAAGAATAGGGTAGCACAGCGGTGCTACCCCAATACGGTTCGGATAAGCAGTATGAACTTCCCTTGTGGTCTGGGAAAAGGTTTTGGGGTAAGGGGATTTGGATGTATTTGAAACCTTTCCCCTTTCCCCTTTCCCCTTTCCCCTTTAACCGAACCGTATTGGGTGCTACCCTAAATCGCCAGGTTTTGTTTGTGTAATTGCGGTTTTTAACCCGGATTTCTCAGGCTATAGAGAATCGATGAACTGCTCTACTTTTTCCAAGAGTGGCTGATGTTCAATTTTCTCAGCTAATTCTTGAGCATTTGCATAGCACAATCGCGCCATTTTTTTGCGTTTGGTTGTGGCGTAAAGGCTTCCCATATTCAGCAAAGTGGAAATTTCTCCCAGAGAATCGCCCAGTTGTTGGTAAATGACAATGGCTTGTTTGTAGAACTTCATGGCTTGGCGATGCTGGGCGAGGATACTGTGGGTAAAACCAATGTTGTGCAAGGTTGTTGCTTCGCCAGAGCGATCGCCAATGGCTCGACGTGTCAAAAGAACTTGATGATAAAGCAACAGCGCTTGTTTCGGTTCTCCTAAATCACTATAAACTGAAGCAACGTTATTCAAGGTGGTTGCTTCAGCACCTAAATTCTTCATAGCACGCTGAATCGGCAGTGCTGCTTGAAAAAATTCTAGAGCTTGATGGAACTTGCCTAAAACGCTGTAGGCAAATCCAATCCCATTTAGGGTTGTTGCTTCACCAGAAAAGTCACCCAGCAATCGACGCATTGTCAAAATTTGGTTTTGTAGCAACAGTGCGCGTTTTGGTTCTCCTAATCGGGTATAAATGAGGGCTACATCATTGAGAGTAGAAACTTCTCCTTGAGAATCTTGCAATTCCCTGAAGATGGGAAGTGCTTTGTTAAAATACTCCAATGCTTGGGAAAACCGTCCAAGACGGCTGTAGGTAGAACCCAGATTACTCAGTGCAGTTGCTTGTGCGGGCGCGTTACCGATTTCAATAGCAACACAAAGCGCTTGTTGAAACCGCTCTAATGCCCTTTGAGGTTGCCAGCAACCCAGATAAGCTAAACCAAGGTCGTTTAATGTATAACCTTCCCTAACTCGGTCTGGAATTGCTCTTGCTAGCTGTAAATTCTTAGTCACAAGATCGAGATACTCTTGAAATTTTCCCCCCTGGTAATAGCGGTTTGCTTCATGTCGGCGTTGTTCCCACTCTTTGACTGGATTTAAAGATTGCGTCATCTGACCTCAGTTGCACTCTGCGATAAGTAGACAAGATATCTCTTGGGATGAACTCCTCTTAGGTTTCCCAAATTTGAGTTAACCTTTATCTTCTACCTTTAGATATAAGACGTAAAGGGAGAAGTGTGGTAGTATTTCATACTTAAAAGCATACCCATGAAGCGATTAATACAAACAGCCTAGCGAGTATTAAGCCGAAATACGTGTGATATCAAGCTTGATACGTAGCGGGCTTGATATAATTTTCGGCAAAATGGTCTGTAAACCTTATTTATAGGTCTAGAAAAGATTTACCCAAGCGTTTGTACATCCACTCAATATCTGTATCGCTCAATGCTGGTGGTGGGGAAATTTGGGTGTAATCTATCGATAAATCATATCCCGCTTCGTCATAGATAGCATTCAGCGCGGCTTGCAACTCTAGTACGGCATCTGAGTCGCCTTCACAAAGGGGAACAGGTATCGTCGGGAGGGTATCTTGTAACATCACAGGCCACACGTCGATTATTCCAGACCCAGCTCGCGTTAGGGTTATCAAGTAGGGAACATCTGGAAGACGGGGGTGGTTAAATGGTCTACTTCCCCGACGCAGTAAGTCAATTTCAATTAGATGGACGTTGGCATTATATAAACGCTGGCGTTTTTTACGGTAGTCTGCTAGACCAGGTTCGCGTTTGTTTACAGGGGAAAGAATTTCGATACAGCTTATTAGTACGTTGTTGGCTGTATCCCGAATTTCCACTGTGGGGATGCGGACTGCAACGGGTTGGATAACTGGAAGCGTCAGTGGTGGAGGGGTTGTTGCAATATTGGATGTGGGGGTAGGAGGAGTTACGTTGCGGCGTTGTCTTACCTGCAATATCTCGACATCTGGGTATAAAATACCAATTTCACTTGTAGGAGAAATATCTTCCACAACATATACTTCTAGGCGTGCAGCATATTTAGGACGCAGTTGTGGGACGAGGAAGGTACGAATTTTACTAGCAAGGGCATTGTGTACGTCACTCCACAGGTAGCCTTCAAGATATGGGTCCATACCGGGGAACGGGGAAGGCATTTTACAAGCTCGCTTGACTGCACTTTTATTCTAAACTGACGAATGTTTCCATAATCTAGGCGATCGCCAACAGATAACTTAATATTGCGTATTATTTGGCTAGGCGATCGCACTGACAAGTATTAAAAAGTTTGTTTTTGGCAAACATGAATATAATGCTCTTATTATGAGCATCTACCAATCTCTCAACAAAAAATCATACACACAACACGGTCGGGGTGAAAATGACTGGCGGTTGTTTTTGCGTTTAGTGCCCTATGCCCGTCGCAGTGGGGGACTGTTGGCGCTGTCCATGTTCCTACTCGTACCCCTTGCCATCGCTAATGCCGTACAACCGCTGTTAATTGGACAAATTATTTCCCTGATTCGCAATGAATCGAGTGCTTACGAATTTTTAAGGAATCGCCCCTTTTCGCAAGCGCTAAATATCTTAGAAGGATTATTGCTAATTGCGATCGCCATTCGATTGTTTTTGACAGGCTACCAGGGTTATCTCGTACAAAAATTAGGTCAAGAAATCACCACAGCAATTCGCCAAGACTTATTTCATCATGTAACATCTCTAGCAGTACGTTTTTTTGACAGGACACCCGTAGGTAAATTAATAACCAGAATTACCAGTGATGTAGAAGTGTTAGGTGATGTCTTTTCTACTGGGGCGATCGGTATTTTGTCAGATTTCTTTTCCATGCTGGTGATTGTGGCTTTAATGTTTTCTATTCAATGGGAACTTGCTAGCTTGTTACTATTGATGCTGTTACCGATTACCTGGGTGATCGTTTACTTACAGAAACAGTATCGCAAAGCCAATTACAAAGGGCGGGAAGAACTTTCTATACTAAGTTCACAGCTACAAGAAAATGTAGTTGGCATTAATGTAGTGCAGTTGTTCCGTCGAGAAAAATTTAATGCCGAATTATTTCGTGCCACCAACAGGCGCTACACTCAGCAAGTAGATAAAAACATCTTTTATGATGCAGCTGTTTCGGCAACTTTGGAATGGATTGGACTAGTGGCGATCGCAGCTGTTTTATGGTTGGGTGGTTGGATGCTATTAGATAAAGCCTTGACTTTTGGGACTTTATCGGCATTTATTTTATATGCCCAGCGATTATTTGATCCATTAAAGAATTTTGCCGAAAAATTTACGGTAATTCAATCTGGTTTCACTGCCATTGAACGCGTCAGCGATATCTTAGATGAACCGATAGAAATACGCGATCGGGCTAATGTGCGCTATTCAATTCTAGATGCTAAATTTGGCTACATAGACGAGATAGTTGCAAATTTAGAATCTCCAGATATAACTATTCCACCCGAACTGGGAGAAATTCGTTTTGAACACGTTTGGTTTGCTTACAAAAACGATGATTACGTAATTAAAGACTTAGATTTCACCATTCATCCTGGTGAGAAGGTGGCATTAGTCGGTCCCACAGGTGCTGGTAAAACTTCTATAATTCGGCTTTTGTGTCGCCTCTACGAACCCACCCAAGGACGCATTCTTATAGATGGCATAGATATTAAAGAAGTGCCACAAGCAGAACTGCGGCGTTACATGGCAGTAATTTTACAAGACGGTTTTGTGTTTGCTGGTGATGTTAAAAGCAACATTTCTTTAGGAGATGGTTATACAATCGAACAGATTCAACAAGCAGCAGAAAAAACCAACATTGCCCAGTTTATAGAAGAGTTGCCCCAAAGTTACGACACTCAACTTCGAGAAAGAGGTACAAATATTTCTAGTGGACAAAAGCAACTTTTAGCCTTTGCCCGTGCTGCCATTCGAGATCCGCAAATTTTAGTATTAGACGAAGCCACCGCTAGTTTAGATGTTGGCACAGAAGCTTTAATCCAAGAAGCATTAGACCAGCTTTTGTTTAGACGCACTGCGATTATTATTGCTCACCGTTTGTCTACGATTCGCAATGTAGACCGGATTTTTGTTTTGAAGCGCGGCGAATTAATCGAACAAGGAAGTCATGAACAATTGCTGCAACAAGGTGGGCTTTATGCCACATTACATAACTTGCAGATGTTGGGAAGTTAGACACTTTCAAAAAATAAATTATCTAATCTTCTGGAGTGGTCGTATCGCCCGCCTTTGGTTATGCTTGGGTATCTTACTGACCTCACAATGAAATATTTCCAATAAATACAGCACATATCAAGTTGGTGAAGTTCACACCCTAAGTCTCTAAGTTAGGTATCAACGGTGTTTCACTTCTAAATTTTGAATTGTTAATTCTAGTGTAAGTATCGTAACTGAGGGGCTAACACACCTTATAGATCAATACTGGTAAAGTTACACAATAACTTTATTGCAAGTTAAAATATACATGTAAGTAATTTATCCGTGGGTAATCGAATGTCAACACCGCAAAATACAGTAGGTGGACAGTACAAAATTATCCGTCAGTTAGGCTATGGAAGTTTTGGAACAACTTACTTAGCAGAAGATTTACGAGCCAAAAATCGCAAATGTGTAGTCAAGCACCTGACTTTTTCCAGTAGCGATCAAGTAGCATTACTGAAGGCAAAGGAACTGTTTGAGAGAGAAGCAGGAGTGCTATTTGACTTAAGTAATCTCCACAAAAATCAGCAAATACCTCAATTTTTCGCTTATTTTGCCGACAATCAAGAATTTTACTTAGTAGAAGAATGGATTGATGGCCATACACTCTGCGAGGAACTACAAAATAATGGTCCACTCATAGAAGATGAAATTGTCAATTTACTAATTGATGCACTAGAAATCCTTCGCTTTATCCACAATCAAGACATCATTCACAGAGACATTAAGCCGGAAAACTTAATGAGACGCAATGAAGATGGAAAGTTAGTCCTCATTGACTTTGGTACTGTAAAGGAAGTTGTAATAAAGTCAAAAATTAATCAAACACAACTGTCAAAACCAACGGTGATTTACACCGTTGGTTATGCCCCGCCAGAGCAATGTCAAGGTAAGCCAGAAAAAAATAGCGATCTGTATGCTCTAGGAATGACTGCCTTAGAAATGTTAACAGGTTTACCACCAGATAAAATAAAGGATAGGAACACTGGTGAGATTCTTTGGCCTACTAACCTCAAAATTAGACCAGAGCTAGTCAAAATTCTGGAAAAACTTGTTCATGACAACTGTAAAAGTCGCTATCAATCAGCAGAATTTGTATTAGGTGCAATTAGAACAATTACGCAGACTTGGCTACTTGCTCCTGTAAACACAAGTTCATCTATCCAAAAAACTAATCTAGTTTCAAATCGGTTCCCCTCATTTTTTAAATTGGAAATTCTGGCACCTGTACTCGTTGCTGTAGTCGCAGGTGCTTCATTTTTTGCTGCCAACTCATTGGTGAATTCTTTACGAGAATCATCTGTTACTAATAACAATCCAGAATCAACAGTTACTCCAATAACATCCATACCAGAAAATTCAGAAATAGATAACCCACCAAAATCAGTTAAAGCGAATGGTTTAGAAACTAATCTAAATTCTGGCGTTAAAACCACGAAGGACACTAATAAAAATCTATCTTTGGATGTTGATATCAGCAAAGAAGATAACATTAACTCAAATGCAAATGATTCATACATTCTCCCGCCAATTCGCTTTAAAAGAGCGAAAATCAGCCCATCTGTTAAGTCTGTTGTAGACCCAGAACCTAAACCTAATTCTACACAGCCAAGTTTTGCATCAGAAAATCAGATTCGCTTTAAAGAGGCTAAATAAAAGGATTCAATTAGTATCTAATTCACATTATTAGGGATTACTTTTTTCTGAATTTGGTTTTCATATTGATTGAGTTAAAATTTTCACAATTTTGAGTGGATGCACTTTTAATATGTCAAATTTAGGTTTAGGAAATATCAACCGGAATAGTAATAACCCTCAGCAAAACAAGCCTATATGGGGTTGGGTATTCGTTGTATGCAGCGTACAAATTTTTGCGGGTTTTATAACGGTACTAGCAAACCTAGCTAAAATTGCAGATTCTACAGAACAATTATGTAAAAAATATGATATTGCTCTCACACAAAGTCTATGTCAGAAGTTGAAAGAAATGCAAAAAACAAATCCTATAGATTTGCCACCGCAAGGTTCACAAATTCCTACATCTACACCTAAATATGATACTTTTCCAACCAAAGAACCACAGCAGCAAGACACTCAGATTCCTGTCAATAAAACTGAAAATATACCAAAGTTCCGGCGTTGGGAGCCTGAAAAAACAGGGATTGCTACAGAGACAACCAGTAATTTCCCAAAATTCCACCGATTACAAAAGACAATTGAACCGCAACCTGGATTACCAACTTTCCGCCGATTAAAAGATAAGAGTAACGAAAAATAACAAGTAAATTTGCAATTATAGAAAATTTACTGTAGGTGTGATATTCTAAACTTATGGATTGCTACTACTTATAAAAACACCAATGAAAATTAAACCCAAAAAACTTGTAGCTCTTGCTTCATCTGTTGTTGGTATAACTACTGGGTTTTCTTTTGGCTTAAGTCCGATAAATGATGCTAAAGCTCAAGAAATAAAATATTTCTCTTGTGAAACTATAAAAGGTATTTATACCACAGTAGTTAAAACCGCTAATGGTGAGAAAAGACTGATTTATTGGCAACACCCATATTTTGAAAAAGCAGGTTATCCTCCACAAGTGCGTTGTCATCAAGTGACAAACAGATTAAATCGCTTCTTTAATGCTGAAAGTGAAAATGCTCTAGTTACTGGAAAGATGAACGGACAGCCTGTAATTTTCATTGTAGACGAAAATACAGGAAAAAAGAGTCTTCTTTATACGCTGAAGCCTGGACAAGACGGTGAAGAGGCTATAGAACTTTTGATAAGGCACGTCAACAGCTTCACCAATGAACCTCCTTTAGTAGAGGGAAGTTGTCGTACATCCTTAAATTTGAATTCTTTGATCGATGGTCAACCACAAGCCACAACAGCTTGTAGCTGATTAAAAATATGCAGCATAAATACAACAGATGAAAGCTTGTAGTAATTTACTATACCCAATAGCCTGCATGAGTAGCTTTTTGTTAATATTGCCTCAGCAGGCTTTTACTTTAGAATCACTTGTAAATAACAAAACACTTACTAAGCAAGAAGAACTGAGCAAAATAGATGAGTGGGAAATTAAAGAAATTGCTAGGTCTATCACTGTCAAAATATCATCCAACTATAATGATATACCCTCTTCAGGAATATTAATTGATAAACAAGAAAAAAAAGTAGGTGAGCAATCAGTTTACTTATATTTGGTGCTTACTAACAATCATGTAGTTCGAGACAGAAAAGCAAATTATAAGGTGGAAACATCAGATGGTAGAATATACAAAGCATCCTTGTATTATGAGTATAATACTAAGTTTGGGGATGAGATAGATTTAGATTTATTATATTTTTCTAGCACGATTTCCTACGAAAGAGCTCGATTAGGAAATTCGTCGAATATCAAAAACGAAGAAAAAGTTTTTGTAGGTGGTTTTGCTTGTCCTGATCTTTATTGTGAAACAGAAAGCAAGTTTATATTTGAACCTGGTACAGCATTGCTACTTGATAAGCCTTTAGTGAGACGTTATCAAATGGCTTTTACATCAAATACAAAACCTGGCACTAGTGGCGGCGCAGTTTTAAATATAAAAGGTGAATTAGTAGCTATTAATGGACAGGCTAAGTCTCCGCTAGGAAACGAACAATATTTTTATGCAGATGACCAACAACCATCTCCAGAAGTAATCAAGTTCATGCGACACTTTGCTTGGGGAATACCAATTAATACGTATAAAAAATATTCATTGGAGGCACCATTAGATCGAGTTAAATTACCAACTTCGTCTCCTATCGCAGAATATATAACGATTCCTCAAAATATTAATAATGAGAATAGCTGGCTCAATAATACAAACATCTTGATTGCATTTTTGTTATTTATATCGGGTTTTGGAATAGTGTATTTAGTGATTGGGTTAAGAAAAAGTAAGGTCAGTGAAAAAATGTATGAGGAACAGCTAAAAAAAATGAATGAAGCTAATGCACAAGAAATAAAAAACTTAAAAAATAGTGTTTATGAGTTAACTAATCTGTTACAAATTAATTATCAATTATCTGGAAAATCTTTTGAAGAATTAAATTGTAGTATACAGTCAATTAGTCCAAATATTACAGATCAATATAAAAAAATATACCAATTAGTTTATAAGATAGATACCAATTTAATAAATCAGTTACATCAGCAGAAGGAATCTGTTAAAAATAGGGATTTATTAATAAAAATTTATCAAAATAATTTTATAGATAATAGCAGCGATCTTACACCAGAATCATCAATAGCAGATGTTCAAACTAAACCACAAGCATGAAAATATCGCTATCAATTGATGAAAAAATGTCAAACAAAGAAATACATTTAGGATTGCTATATTCCGGATATTTGTTACATAATTACAGAACGTAAAATATGCCCCAAACCTTTACTAACGGGACTTAAACATTTTTGAGGCAGAAACAAGCCTCAAACCTATACAGGGCAAGGAAAATACACCAAAGGCTCAAAAATGCTTGAAACCCAGATATATCAAGAAACTAGGCAAATCGATGTCAAAGTCTTTCTGTATATAGATTTGAGGCTTTTTTCTGGCTACTTTTTGTCTAAGTCCCACTAATGACAAATAAGGATCAAAGTCAGTACAGTTCATTTTCGCAGACCTAATTCAAAAAATTATGAATAATTTCATCAAAATTATATATAAAATATCGTTTCTTTTCCTATTGATAAGTTGTCAGAAAGATGATAAACGAGTGGAAATACCCTGCTGTAGTCCCCTACCAGAAAATGAAATTAAATTGCAAGCCACGCAACAAACAGTGATGATAATTGGTAAGGGTAAAGGAACAGGATTCATCATAGGACAAGACGGTTATAAACACTATGTTCTGACTTCTAAGCACGTTGTTGGTTTTGAACCTGCTCAAGATGTAACACTTCCTCCTGACTTGAGTGATGAGGAAAAAAAATTATTTACAGATCCACATGAAGATCCATACAAAGTAGTAGCCTACGATGGAAAACAATTCCAAGAATATGTAATTAATTACAAAGAAGTGAAAAAAGATTCTAAATTAGATTTGGCAATTATTCAGTTTGATAGTCAAAGTCAAGGAAAGAAATATCCCATCGCTAGGCTTGCGGCATTACCTGTTTCAAAGAACCAAAATGTTTATATTTATGGATTTAAGGATTGTGATGAAAATTCAAGAAAAAGAAGAGAAGAATTTAATAAAGGAAAAATATTGTCAGATGATAAAAATTTCAGCAAAGATGATAGCTATACTTTAGAATATACAAATCCCACAATTCTTGGTATGAGCGGGAGTCCTGTTTATGATGTAGCAGGAAGGATTATAGCTATTCATGGCAAACCAGGGAAGCCATTTAGAGAGAAAAAACAGTATGTATTTAGAGAGTGTCCTCCTTTGACTTCTTATTATGGTAAGAATAAGGGTATTTCTATAAAAACTTTTAAGAATTCTGAGTTAGCGAAAAATTTACCATTCAAGTTAGCATTTGAGGAAAAAGCAGTTGATACAGCTGCCCTTCAAAATACAAAAAATAATAACAAGTTATTAAATAACACACCTAATGGCGAAATTCGCTTTAAAAAATATAATAAGTAGCACAAAATAAAGCTAGTCTCCAGTACAGTCAATACCCAGCCAGAACTCTAATTAGATAAATACACTCGCCATATCTGTGACGACATCAAGTAAAATAGCAACTCCAGCACCTACGGACTGAAGTTACCACACTTTCACTTTTAAACCAACGCTGCCACCTTCTCTAACAATCCTTGAAATAAGCGTAAGCCATCGCTGTTGCCCAACATCGCATCAGACGCCCTTTCTGGGTGCGGCATCATACCCAAGACATTGCCTTGACGATCGCAAATCCCCGCAATATTATTCAATGAACCATTGGGATTCTCTCCTGCATAGCGGAACAAGACTTGTCCGTTATCTTCAATTGCTGCCAAAGTATCTGTGTCAGCGTAGAATCGTCCTTCGCCGTGGGCAATGGGCAAAGTGATAATTTCGTCATCCTTATAAGCTTGCGTCCAAGGTAGATTGGTACGCTCAACTTTGATCGAAACGCGATCGCAAATAAAATGCAAATCTCGATTTTTGGTCAACACCCCCGGCAACAGACCAGCTTCAGTTAATACCTGAAACCCGTTACAAATACCGAGGACAAATTTACCCTTTTGGGCATGTTCCACAACCTGCTGCATCACAGGCGAAAACCGGGCGATGGCACCACAGCGGAGATAATCCCCGTAACTAAAGCCACCAGGTATAACAACAACATCCAAATCAGCAATGTCTGTGTCTTGATGCCAAACCATACGAGTCGGTTGCCCCAACAAGTCTCTGGTCACATAAGCGACATCGCGATCGCAATTAGAACCCGGAAAAACAACAACACCGAATTTAGTCATTTGTCAATTGGATTGGGGATTGGGGATTGGGCATGGGGCATGGGGCATTGGTAGAGGGGAAGGGGAGAGACAAGGGAGACAAGGAAGCTGAGGATATGGAGGAGTTAGGAGTTAGGAGTTATTCTCCCCCTGCCTCCCCTGCCTCCCCTGCCTCCCCTGCCCCCATGCCCTATTCCCAATGCCCCATGCCCACTCCCTAAAAGACCCCTGTCTGTGATTCGACCTCAATTAAATCAAAGCGATAATTTTCAATCACCGGATTTGCTAGCATTTGGTCACAGATGTTATTGAGGTCTTGACGCGCTTTTTTTTCATCCGGCGAGACGATGGTGAGTTCAATGTACTTACCAATCCGCACTTGCTCAACGTTATCGTATCCCATTTGCTGGAGACCGGATTGTACAGCCACACCAGCAGGGTCTAAGACTGAGGGACGAAGTGTCACGTGAATTTTAGCTAGATACTTCCTTTGCACGGGCTTTTTGGTGAATGCTGCGATCGCTATACTATAACTTTCTGTTCCAACTGAGTGAAAATAAGATTACGAAGCAGTTAAAGTTAATTTTTTAATTAGCCAGTCCAACAGCTTCAAATTACAGTGGCATATTTAAATAATTGTCTATGACAGTCATACGCACCCGCAGTCAAGAGCGTATTTTGAACCTGCTAAAAACCATCAAAAAAGGCATTTCGGCCCAGGATATTTATGTAGAACTACGTAACACAAATCAAGGTATGGGTTTAGCCACGGTTTACCGCTCCTTAGAAGCCTTAAAACTCGAAGGCATGGTACAAATGCGGAATTTGGCTAACGGTGAAGCCCTTTACAGTCTAGCGCAGCAAGACAAACACCACCTTACTTGCTTGCAATGTGGTACCTCAATTCAAATTAATCAGTGCCCCGTCCATAACCTAGAAGACCAGCTAGAAACCAGCCATAAGTTTAAAATTTTTTACCACACCCTAGAGTTTTTTGGCTTGTGTAGCCAATGTCAGGCTTTGTAAAGGGTATGGGGAGGTGTGGGAGGTGTGGGAGGTGTGGGAGGAGAGGAAGGTTAAGAAGCTTTTTTCTAATCTCCCCACACTCCCTACACTTCCCCATCCCCCCACACTCCCCCATCCCCCCACACTTCCCCATCCCCCCACTCCTCACCCAGGCCGATTATTCCCTGTCGATATTTCCCCACTAAACAAGGGGTTAGAGTTTCCATTAGTAGCGTCCGTAACAATGGAACGCATCCCTTCTAGAGTCGCGGGAATACTGCGGGGGTCCATAAACATGACCTTGCTGCTGTCGCTGCTGCCAATCTTTGTACCCATTTCTAGATAATTTTGGGCGAGTAAAAACTGCAACGCTTGTTGTGCGTTTGCTTCAGATTTGAGAGTATTGGTAATAATTTGCATTGCCTCTGCGGTTGCTTGGGCTTTAAGAACTTGTTGCTGACGTTCAGCTTGGGCTTGCAAGACAATGGTTTTTTGTTGGGCTTCTGCTTGCAAAATTGTCGCTTTTTGACGAGCTTCGGCATCTAAAATTTGTGCCTCCGCTTTACCTCTGGCAGTATTGACGGCAGCTTCGCGTTCACCCTCAGAATTGAGAATTGCTGCCCGTCTGCGCCGTTCTGCCGACATTTGCAATTCCATTGATTCCCGCACTGCTTGAGAAGGAATAATATCTCGCAGTTCTACCCGCGTCACTTTTACCCCCCAAGGATCTGTAGCAATGTCCAAATCTCTTAACAAAAGTTCATTGATTTGGGAACGTGCAGTAAAGGTTTGATCTAACTCCAATTGCCCCATTTCCGAGCGAATTTGAGTCAGCACCATGTTTACCATTGCCGACTGGAGATTTTCTACTTTATACCAGGCTTTTTCCATATCCACAATCCGCCAGTAAAACACTGCATCTACCTCAATGCCAACGTTGTCGCGGGTGATGCATTTTTGGGGAGGAATATCTAAGACTTTTTCGCGGATGGTTTCTTGATAAACGATTTTATCTAGGAAAGGAATTACAAAGTTCAAACCTGGTTCTAGCTTTTTGTTATAGCTACCCAATCTTTCCACCAAAGCTTCATTGCCTTGGTTGACGACTTTCACAGTTCCTGCCACGGCACCACCACCAAGGGCTAAAAAGACTAGTAAAAATAACTGTTCCATTGTAAATCTCCTGATTTTTTTTAATTAAATATCACTTGAAAGGGGAAATGAGCGGGAGTGGGGGCTGGGGACTGCGGAGAATAACTCCAAACTCTTGTACAGACGCGATTAATCGCGTCTCTACTCGGCACTCCCATTAAGAACTCAACAAATTTTCTGGTATCACAATTAAGGTGGTGCCTTCTCTCCTCACCACATAAACTCTTTGATTGGACGCTATGCGGAATTTGTCATCGTCACATCGTGCTTGCCAAGAATTTCCCTCGTACAGCACTCGCCCTGTTTTACCAGGTGGAATTTCTGTGAGGGTTTCAGCTGTGACTGCATCTTGAATTTTTGACTTGCGTCGTCGCGGTTGCAAAAAGCGACGGGAAAGCAGAATTAGTGTTGTGGAAAGTAACAGCCAAACTACAATTTGCAACCATAAACTTGTCAAACCGACTCCAGACAGCAGCGCCACGACAAAAGCGCTAATTCCCATCATGAAGGCGACGAAGGCCGATGGTAAGAACAGTTCCATTAAACAGAGAACTGATCCTGCAAGAAGCCAAATTAAAGTAAAACTTGGCATAGCGCTATCCTAAGACTCTACATTGACGTAAATGCATTTATAAGATTAGATACACCCAGACGTAGGCTATTAACGGAAAACAAAATTTGGTTTTTTTACCAATAATTTTGATTAATTTCAGTAACAAGGTGTAGCCAGGGGTACACAAGTCCAGTCTATTCTAGCCTTCAAGTTGTTGACAGCTAAATTTAACCGAAATTCATGAGTTGATTTGTTCCTTAAATTTATACTTTTATGATTTTTACTCAACGGATAATTTATTGTATAAATCCAAACTGTCATGACCCAATTAATTTTGAGGAAAATACTGTTTGTGCCAGTTGTCAAACTCCCCTTGTTCGCCGCTATCTCTGGGCTGTTGGCTCATTGTCTGCCAAAGTACCACCAGGCACTAAGGTAGCAAATAGATATGAAGTAATTAGACACCAAGTTTGGCTGGATACTCAACCAGGACTACCGCCGGATGTACCTGAGGAATTGCCAAAAGCAGTAATTCCTTATTTACGGTTATATCAAGAACGGTTGCATTTACCCCAGGTTTATGGGTTTGCTCGTGGCGTTGAGGAGGATGCAGGTGATACTCTTTTATTAGAAAATGTGCCGATAGATGAGACAGGGCATATTTACCCAACTATTGCCCAGGCGTGGGAGCAAGCAACGGCGGTACGACAAGTTTATTGGCTGTGGCAAATTCTCCAACTTTGGACACCTTTATCAGAATTGGGACTTGCCCGCAGTTTATTGGTGCAAGATAATTTGAGAGTCCAAGGTTGGTGTGTGCGACTGTTGGAACTGGTAGAGACGTTTGATGAAACGTCTGTACAGTTTGATGAAACATCTCTACAAAAGTTAGGACAGTGTTGGCAGCCTTGGGTAACATCTGCACAAACATCCATAGCCAAAGGGTTGCAGAATGTAGTCCAGCAGATGTGTGAAACTGAGGTAGAGTTAGATGTTATTGTTACTCAACTCAATAATTTACTACTAGCATCTGCGGCAGAGTTGCCTTTAAGTCTCAAGGTGGCAGGTTCCACAGATGTTGGTTTAGTAATGCCACAAAATGAAGATAGTTGTTATCCTAATGCTTTTAGTGACTTAGACGATCGCTTGATACCCCACTTGTCGATTGTTTGCGATGGTATTGGCGGACATGAAGGCGGTGAAGTTGCTAGCCGGTTGGCAGTGGAGTCTGTGAAGTTGCAAATTCGCGTTTTGTTAGCGGAGGTTGCAGCCCAAAGTCAAGTTGTATCACCACAGTTGTTGCAAGAACAACTAGAAGCAAGCTTGCGGGTGGTAAACAATGTGATTTCTGCCCGCAATAATGAGCAAAAACGCCAAGGCAGAGAACGGATGGCGACGACTATTGTCATGGCTGTGCAAGTTCCACAACAAATTCAGACTATTTCTGGTTGGCGATCGCACAATAGCCATGAATTATATTTAGCTAATGTTGGTGATAGCCGTGCTTATTGGATTACTCCTAACTATTGTCAGCTATTAACAATAGATGATGATGTAGTGACGCGGGAAGTACGTTTTGCTAAAAGCTTGTATCGAAAGGCACTTTTGAGACCAGATGCTACCGCCTTAACTCAAGCTTTGGGGACAAGAGATGCAGAATCTTTGCGTGTGAGGATTCAGCGTTTTATTGTCGAAGAAGATGGTATATTGCTGTTGTGTTCTGATGGTTTAAGCGATCGCAACTGGGTAGAACAATCTTGGCAGGATTATGCCAAACCTGTGTTCGCGGGTGAAGTCACAGTTGAAGATGCTGTCCGCAATTGGATTAATCTGGCAAACGAAAAAAATGGACGTGATAATATTTCGGTTGTTCTGACTTATTGCCGTGTCTCCCCAGAATATTTAGCAGTTGTTACTCCCACACCGCCAGTAGAAATTGTAGAAGCAGAAATAGAAGAACCAGAAGAATTACAGGAACTAGAAGAAGAACCAAGCTCTTTCACAGAAAGTTCGCAAGCGCTGCTAGATTTAAATTTAGATTTGGATATTCCAGAGGAACCAGCTATAAACCCAGAAATTCCACCAACTTTAATCGAAAAACCTAAGCGGGGTAAACGCTTGGTAATGGTGGGGGGAGTGTTGGCGTTGCTTTTTGGGGGTACAAGTCTGGGATTATTTGCTTGGTGGCAAATTAACCCTCAAGGATTCCAGCAGATGTGTCGGCAACTTCCCCAAAGAGTACAGCAAGTGTGTCTGCTAAAGTAGGGAATGGCGAATAGAGAATAGGTCATGGCGAAATATCGTCATGTTGATGATGAATATTACGCGATCGATAATGAATGTTGTAATGTTGGTGATAAATATTACAAGATTGCTTATGAATGTCGTAATGTTGATGATGAATATTACGCGATCAATAATGAATGTTGTAATGTTGGTGATAAATATTACGAGATTGCTTATGAATATCGTAATGTTGGTGATGAATATTACGATGTTAAGAAGAAATATTGCAATCTTGCTAAGAATAACTTTTACATTCAGGATGACTGGTGAGCCGATAAAGTTGAGCCATCCACTACAGATAACTTTACATGACTTTGGTAAAGGCGATCGCTTATGACGGTTCCCATTCAGATGCGTTACAACATTATACCCCAAGGTGTAGGGGCACGGCATTGCCCATTGGTGTCAACTTAAGCTCAAACGCTTATCCCACAATCGTTTTACCCCACCCCCAACCCCTCCCCTTGCCAAGGGGAGGGGCGATTTTGGCTTTAGACAAAATCGGGGTGGGGTAACGCCGTGATATTGAATGAATTCAAAACTACGTCATGACAAAGGTTTCACGTTAAGTTGACACCTATGGGCAGTGCCGTGCCCCTACAGGTGTAACTCACGTAAACGATAACTGCTATATCTATGTGATGTTGTGTGGATATATCATGGCGATCGCTCTGGGAAGTTGTAAAATCATGTACTACGTGAATCTGCGATAATGTAGGGGTATCACAACCTGCTCCCACAACAGCAAAGATGAGTACTATTGAATCTCTAATTAAAGCTATTGCTTCTGCTAGTGCTTCTCCAATCATAAATGCAGCTCAGCGTAACAGAACTGTAATTGAAATTAAAAAAAAGTTAGGAATTTATTCACCACAGCCTCCAGAAAAATTTGACGATGTTTATGCTCACGCTTTAGTCGAGTATGGTGTTGAAATAAAGAATGATTTTGATAAAACTCAGCTTGAGCTTAACCTAAAGTTTTTTGACAATCAAGAAGTAAGAAAGATTTTTTATCAAACTTTTTCATCAGGACAGACATTAGATTTCAATTACCAAGAATGGACTCCATTAAGAGATGAAGCACAAAAAGACAGAATAGATGTTTTGCAGGTTGAGAAATTCTATCAAGCTTTTGTCAATGTAGCAAAACGCTCTATCAATCCAGGGCAACATATAACTCACAGACTACTTCAACAACTCCTGAATAAATCTACAGAACCTTTACAACAGTTGCTCCCAGATGAGTTTAAGGCACTAATTGAAGAAAAAACTAAGGCGTTTTGCGGGCGGGTATTTGTATTTAATGAGTTTGAGAATTTCCTGAAAAAGCATCCCAAGGGTTATTTTACTGTGATTGGGGATGCGGGGATGGGGAAAAGTGCGATCGCGGCAAAATACGTATCTGAATACAAAGCTATTTGCTACTTCAATATTTTGGCAGAAAATCGCAATACGCCAGAGAAGTTTCTACAAAGTATTAAACAACAACTGATTAACCGCTATCAGTTACAAAATGCGGAAAATGATAATTTATCTAGTTTATTGACCAAAGTAAATCAAAAATTTGCTACTGGCGAGCGTTTAGTAATTGTAGTTGATGCACTCGATGAAGTCCAAGAAACATCAAAAGGAGTAAATCTTTTAGATTTACCCAATCATCTGCCAGAAGGCATATATTTTATGCTTACTAGACGACCTTATGCATCAAATCAAAAATACTTGTTGACTGAAGGAGTTGGATATCAGGAATTAAATTTAACAGACGAGCAGTATGAATCTTCTAATCAAAGCGATGTCAAGGAATATATTCGTTATTGTATTAAAGATCATCCAGAGCTTAAAGAGGGGCTGCAACAATGGATTAAAAGTAACAAACTTCAGGAGGAGGAATTTACAGGCGAATTAGTGGTCAAGAGTGAGAATAATTTTATGTATCTACGCTATATCTTACAAGATATTGCTATTCCTGAAGGGAATTATAAGGATAAAACTATAGATAAATTACCCAAAGGTCTTAAGGAGTATTATGACCAGCATTGGCTACGGATGAAGATGGATAAAGCACCCCAGACATTAATGGTGATTGTTCTATTTATTATTGTGCAAATTCCAACATCACCAACTATCCAGATGATTGCTGACATTGCTAAGGAGGTAATTCCTAAGTACAGGTCGCCGCAAAAAAGGGTCGGAATTTAAGCTGCGTTCGCTAGGTCTATTTGGGTCGTAGAATTGGAATCTGGAATTTGGCACTTTGCGATAACTTTTAAGGTTGACTTTTCACTCCA
>JAHHHB010000080.1 GCA_019359545.1 Desmonostoc geniculatum HA4340-LM1
ATATTTCTACACAGACAGTTAAAAACTACATTGCACAACAACGAAGCTGACTGGTAGGCTAAAGCCTACGAAATAGCTTTCATCCCTGGGCTAAAGCCACAGGGTTTTCAGCATATCCTTTATAAGGAAATTGCAGACGAGCAAGTGATTACGCAATCCTAGAACCAACCGGAAACCACTATTCAAGGCTGTGGGCATCTATCCTCAATAAGTTAGAAATCAAAATTCTCTGGGTTGGTCACGTCGAACTCAGACGTTACCGGGGTGGTAAAAATCTTCCGAATAAAAGTGACCCTGCTGACGCTTTAGCAATGGCCGCTTACGGTCACGATCCAGATCATCAACTGGAGACTGGGGAATTAAACATGAAATATTTCCTCATGCACCGCCCCGGATCCATTGATTAACTACCGTGACTCACTCAAAGCTAATGTCACTGAGCAAGGTGAAAAGCTGCTGGGTGGTAAGCACATCCAAGGTAAGCTCATGAGTAAGGTTGTAAACCTATTGTTTGGTGAATTGTGTAAAATGATCTGATGTACTAACCCTTCATACAAATGAAGGGTTTTAAAATTCAATAAACTTTCAGTTACCCTGAAAACATTCTGGAGACAAAACCACGGTTTACGCACGTCCTTTAGCACGGTTAATTGAGCAATTGCAACGCTTGCCGGGAGTTGGCCCCAAATCTGCCCAGCGACTGGCTTTGCATATTTTGAAGCGACCAGAAGCAGAAGTAGAAGCATTGGCACAAGCCTTGGTAGAGGCAAAAAAACAGATCGGTTTGTGTTCTGTCTGCTTTCACTTATCTGCTGAGCCAGTTTGTGAAATTTGCCGCAATGTCAACCGTGATAACAGTACTATTTGTGTAGTAGCTGATTCTCGTGATGTAATTGCGCTGGAAAAAACCCGCGAGTACAAGGGCAAGTATCACGTTTTGGGTGGGGTGATTTCTCCCATTGATGGAATTGGCCCAGAACAGTTGAACATTGAAGCTTTGGTGCGCCGGGTGAGTAAGCAACAACCCCAAGAAGTGATTTTAGCAATTAGTCAGAGTGTGGAAGGGGAGACAACAACACTGTATCTCGGTCACCTGCTGAAGCCATTTACTAAGGTGACACGAATTGCCTTTGGTTTACCTGTGGGTGGTGATTTGGAGTACGCTGACGAAGTGACTTTGGCAAGAGCCTTGGAAGGACGCCGGGAATTAGATTAGATTTACGGTCAAAAATCGGCTGATTTTACTGGCGACTGTACATGACATCCGATCGCAACACGTACTTCCGTCCCTGGATAATAGCAGCGCCCTCATGTACTAGTTCGTGGACAAAACACAAAGCCATGCCTGTTACTGGAATGACGGCTAAATTAGATAAATCCTCATAGTATCGGGGAAGATAAAAGCGGGTTTCCCCGCCTTCAAAGCCTTCAGTCATGGTTGAGCCGATTAAGATTTAAGCCTTCTGATAGTGTATTCCTGATAACCTTTTCTCCAAGTAAATCTGCAATTGAGGTTAGTAGTTGATTTGGTTGTACTGGTTTGGCAACGTGTTTTTCAAAGCCAGCTGCCAAAACTCGTTCTCGATCGCTTTCTCCCACATAAGCCGTCAGAGCGATCGCCAGAATTTCTCCACCCTGCTCTTTTGGCATTACTCTGATCTCCTTCATCAAATCATAGCCATCCATCTCAGGCATTGCTAAATCACTGATTAATAAATCAGTGACCGAAAATCATCTACCTCAAGTCCTCTAGTATTTTCAGCACAGCTACAGTTATCCTCAACCTGAAGGCGTTTAGATTCAGTAATATCCGAAAAAGTTGTGGCGATCGCGTAGGGAGTAGTTCCTGTAACCTGAAATAGGGGTTGTGAAGATAACAACAGCCAGATTAGCTGACTATTCGGCTTATAAAAGCCACACACCATATTCAAACAAGGTTTACCCGTTTTCAGGGCAACCATAGCTGGGTGAATTTCACTGAGCAAAGGCGAGCCATTTTCATCAAGAAATTGCCATTTGGGATCGAGGAAATTTTGCCCCACAAACTCCTCAGTTGTCAGTCCCAGAATCTTTTCAACAGCGGCATTACAAGCCTGAATCCTGCCATCAGGTAACAGAAGAATCATTCCTTCTTCTTTAGTGGCTACCAACGAATAATTTAATTCTTTACTAACTTGCCGATACAGCAGCTTGTCACTAGCCAGCTGGTTTTGGGATTTTTCCGCGTCTGGCATTTTATTAAAGTTAAATAAATTTAAAGTGAATAAATATAAGATTCAGTGCGTCATGTTTACATAAATTTTACGGCAAATTCTTCTACCCAAAAGGTGAAAATAACTGAAATCATTGGGCATGAGGGAGTGTGGGGGGATGGGGGGTGTGGGGAGATGGGGGGGTGTGGGAAGATTAAAAAAAACCTTCCTAACCTTCCACACCTCCCACACCTCCCCATGCCCAAGATTTAGTTAACCTAGTTAGGGAGCCGACTGTACAAAGTTGATGATGTAAATGCAACCCTTACAGGAGATGAGACTGTGAGTAATCTGGGTAAGAAAAGATTGGAAGCTGTTTTGGCGATCGCCACTTATTCTATTGGTAATGGTACTGCTTCAGCTGCGCCAACCCCTGGGATAGAAATTCCCAAACAGATTGTGTTAACGGCGTCTGATGTTGCGATGTATACCACTATCTGGAAAATCTATTTTCATGATGATTTATCTAGTAAGGGAATCTTGGAGATGTTGGCGGAGTTGGGTTTAGTTACCCTGGCTGCCACAGGCACAGCTTATATTGTTGGCAAAACCACCACAGCCATCACTTCTGAGATCGCAGACTGGCTAGGCCCGGTAGGATGGGGCGTTACAGTAGTTATCGCTACATCTATCACTGGTTTATTTGCCGCTAGCTGGGCAGTATATTGCGATCGCCTTTACTCTGAATCCCCAGAGAGTATTGCATTGATACGTTTGTCTTGCGAGAGGCAAACTTATAGGACTTACGCACTGTACAAATTAATCATGGTATGCGTTCACGAAAATAGTTCGTTTCAGGCTTTGATTAATCGTTCTTTGATGATACATAAACCCGCGTTGTAGGGGCACAGCAATGCTGTGCCCCTACGATAGATATGGTTTTCAAACTGTGCATACTTTGTATTTTGCGTCAATGCGTAAGTCCTAGAGACTAGAAATTTCCCCCGCTGGCAAAACTCGACTTGACAATCTGTACAAAAAATCCATTGCTCACGAATATGGAATTACAATTGACTCCATTCTGGAACTGCACGCTGATTGGATGTGCGATATCTCATTTTATGAGCAGCGCTTAGAAGCAAGAATCACTGAAATGCTCTCTGAGGAAGCATTCAAGCCTTACATGAAGGTGTTTAATAATTTCGGTTTTGGGTTGAGAGTGCGATCGCGTTTGCTCACCAGAATTTACCCCTTTGAGTCATTCCTGGGTGTAAACGGTAAACCCGTGATTGAGTATGAGGTTCGGGAAGTCAAAAAAACAGAGCGCGATCGTCAAAATGGAGAAACCATCGTCAAGCGCTTAGCTGGGGAGACAAAACGGATTAAACGCAACCGCAGCCGCGACACCTTTAAAATGAGGTTAGGCATGGGTACTGTTTTGGAACAGTCAGGCGATGGACTTGTTGAAAAGGCTAGCGGCTCCCAGCTGTGTCGAATTGGCCTGTGGCAATATGTTTTAACCGGCGTGGAAACTGGCAGACTACCAAAAAATGAACTAACAAAACAATTGATTGATTACCGCGACTTACTCAAGGCTAACGTCACCGAACAAGGTGAAAAGCTTTTAGGTGGTAAGCACATTCAGGGTAAGCTCATGAGCAAAGTAGTAAATTTACTGTTCCAAGAATTGTGTAAAATTACTCTCACCTGATGTTGAGACCCTTCATTTATATGAAGGGTCTTAAAATATAGAAAACTTTCAGTTACCCTGAAAAGATAAGCGATCGCTTGTCATCTAAGTGTACCTATGGTTGCAATAACCACTAAATTACTGTTATCCCTGTTTCGAGGGATATTTTAAAGCAGAAATAAAACTGATGATTAAGTATCACTCAATGAAAGTAAACTGGCTTGTGGTTGAGGAATAAACTTTTATGAAAGCGATGATTCTCGCGGCTGGCAAGGGTACTCGCGTGCGTCCAATTACGTACACTATGCCCAAACCGATGATGCCCATCCTGCAAAAGCCAGTGATGGAGTTTTTGCTGGAACTGTTACGCCAACATGGATTTGACCAGATTCTTGTCAACGTTAGTCATTTAGCTGAGGAAATAGAAAACTATTTCCGTGACGGTCAGCGGTTTGGTGTACAAATTGCCTATTCTTTTGAAGGTAAAATAGACGACGACGGTAAACTCGTCGGTGAAGCCATTGGTTCCGCTGGAGGAATGCGGCGCATTCAAGACTTTTCCCCGTTTTTTGATGATACTTTTGTCGTGTTGTGCGGTGATGCTTTGATTGACCTAGATTTAACTGCCGCAGTTAAATGGCATAGAGCTCAAGGGTCGATCGCTACTATTATTACGAAATCTGTCCCCAAGGAAGAAGTTTCTAGCTACGGTGTGGTTGTTACCGACGAAGACGGCCGCGTTAAAGCTTTCCAAGAAAAACCTTCAACTGAAGAAGCCCTCAGTACCAACATTAACACTGGTATTTATATCTTTGAACCAGAGGTATTCAATTATATCCCCTCTGGTGTAGAATATGACATTGGTAGCCAATTGTTCCCCAAACTAGTGGAAATCAAAGCTCCGTTTTATGCCATCCCTATGGACTTTGAATGGGTAGATATTGGTAAAGTACCAGACTATTGGCGGGCGATTCGTGGTGTACTGCTGGGTGAAATCAAAAATGTGCAAATTCCCGGTCATGAAGTCGCCCCTGGAATCTACACTGGCTTAAATGTTGCTGTCAATTGGGACAAAGTGGATATCACAGGCCCAGTTTACATTGGTGGGATGACAAGAATAGAAGACGGAGCTAAAATCGTCGGACCAGCGATGATTGGCCCCAATTGTTGGATATGTAGTGGCGCAACAGTAGAAAATAGCGTGATTTTTGAATGGTCACGCCTCGGACCAGGAGTCCGCTTAGTGGATAAGCTGGTGTTTGGACGTTATTGCGTCGATAAAACTGGCGCTGCAATAGATGTTCAAGCCGCAGCTTTAGACTGGCTGATTACCGATGCTCGTCAGACAGTACCATCCCATACCCCTGTTGAACGACAAGCAATAGAAGAATTGCTGGGGACAAGCGTGAATTAGGGATTGGGGACTGGGTATTGGGGACTGGGGACTGAGTACTCAAAAAGAGATGTAGTGATAAATTCTTTAATCCCCAATCCCTAATCTCTAATCCCCAGTCCCTAATCCCCAATCCCTGATCCCCAGTCCCTAACTATTTAAATACGTATATCTTCTGAGACTCTGTTCGTAGGTTTGTAGGAGTCGCTGAGATTCTGCTAGAGTAATGCGCTTTTCCTCTAAGGCTTTCTCACAACGCTGGCGGATGTTTTCGACCATATCTTCGGAGTCATACTGGACGTAACTCACTACTTCACTCATGGTGTCGCCTTTGACTACGTGTTCAATTTGGTAGCCTTTGGGCGTTAATTGGATGTGAACGGCGTTGGTATCGCCAAATAGATTGTGCAAATTACCCATGATTTCTTGGTAAGCTCCATTGAGGAACATGCCCAAATAATAGGGTTCTCCTGCTTTGTAAGGGTGCAGTTCTAAAACCGATTTGACATCGCGTAGGTCAATAAAGCGATCGATCTTACCATCACTGTCGCAGGTGAGGTCTGCTAAAATCCCCCGGCGCGTCGGTTCTTCATCCAAACGGTGGATTGGCATGATGGGGAATAGCTGATCGATCGCCCAGCAATCTGGTGCTGATTGAAACACTGACATATTAACGTAATAGATGGAAGCCATGATTTTTTCTAGGTCTTCCAATTCATCTGGTACGTATTCTTGCTGTCTAGTAATGTTTAAAATCTTTTGACAACAAGCCCAGTAAAGCCGTTCGGCTTTGGCTCGTTCTCTGAGGCGTAAAATTCCCAAGTTAAAGCGGCTGATGGCTTCTTCTTTGAATTGTGCCGCGTCGTGGTATAGCTCTTGGTAATTTTCCTTGTTGATGGATTGGTAGCTTTCCCAGAGGTAATTAATGATTGGGGATTCTCCCTCTTGTGGTGGCTGTGGCGTGTCCAATGGCACGTCACTAGTACTGAGAACATCGAAAATCAACACCGACTGATGGGAAGCGATCGCTCGTCCACTTTCACTAATCAGTGTTGGTACGGAAATTTGCCGTTCAGCACAAGTATCTTTTAACTCTGCCACAATATCGTTAGCATAGTTCTGCATGTTGTAATTTTTCGATGCGTAGAAGTTGGTTTGGGAACCGTCGTAATCTACACCCAAGCCACCGCCGACATCCAGGTATTTCATATCTGCCCCCAGCATTGCCAATTCCACGTAAATGCGGCTGGCTTCCTGGATGGCATCTTTAATCACATTAATGGCAGAAATTTGTGAGCCGATATGGAAGTGCATCAACTGTAGAGAATCCAGCAGATTAGCATCCCGTAGCTTGTCAACTGCCTCGATCACCTCAGGCATAGTCAAACCAAATTTAGCGCGATCGCCACTGGAAGTTCCCCAACGTCCCATACCTTGGGTACTGAGTTTCGCCCGAACTCCCAAAATCGGCTTAATACCTAACTGGCGGTTGGCAGCAATCACCAAATCCACCTCTTCAATCTGTTCTAAGACGATGATTGGTGTTTGCCCTAATCTTTGGGCTAACATTGCCGTTTCAATGTATTCCTGGTCTTTGTAGCCATTGCAAACTAACAATGCTCCTGGTGTATCCAAGACAGCCAGAGCAATCATTAATTCTGGCTTGGAACCGGCTTCTAAACCAAATTGATGGGGCTTGCCAAATTTGACTAAATCCTCAATCAAATGCCGTTCTTGGTTGCACTTAACAGGAAACACACCACGATAGACACCAGGGTAGTTGTAACGGGCGATCGCTTTGGCAAAACAAGCGTTCAACCGCTCAATCCGATCTTCTAAAATATCGGAAAAGCGAATTAGCATGGGTAATCCCAAATTGCGCTGCTTCAAGGCGTTGACTAATTCAAACAAGTCCAGAGAACCCCCGCGATCGCCTTTGGGCGCAACGGTAATGTGACCGGCAGCATTAATGGAAAAATAAGGTTGTCCCCAACCTTCAATGCGATACAAAGATTCGCTATCCTCAATTTTCCAGGAGCGAGGTAAATCTCCTGTGGTAGTACTCGGTGGTAACAGCTTTTTTTGCTTATTATTTTTCACGTCAGATTTTTGTCCATTGGACGGTAGTAGTACCACCTCGTCAGATGTAGCAGTTGACTCAACACCCATTTCTTCCTAACCTCTGTGTTTCACCCACGAATTAACAATTTAGCGCATTCGTTTCAGAACCGATATGCACCCAAGGTTAATTTCTGGGATAAACTCTGATTGGTCAAGAGTCATGTGTTATTTGTCATTGGTCATTACTCATCAGTTATGAGTGCAAAACCCTTGGACAAAGGACAATCGACAATGGACAATTGGCTAGATAAAAACTTTATTAAGTTTTGGGAGATAGTTTTGGAACGCACATTCTTAGCAATTAAGCCTGACGGAGTACAACGCAAATTAGTCGGTGAAATTATCCGTCGCTTTGAAACTAAAGGTTTTACCCTAGTTGGTTTAAAGTTCCTGAAAGTCAGTCGGGAATTGGCTGAACAACATTACGATGTTCACAAGGAACGTCCCTTTTTTGGTAGCTTAGTCGAATTTATCACTTCTGCGCCAGTGGTGGCGATGGTGTGGGAAGGAGATGGCGTCGTTGCAGCTGCGAGAAAAATTATCGGTGCAACAAACCCGTTAACAGCCGAACCGGGAACAATTCGCGGCGATTTTGGCATTAATATTGGTCGTAACCTAATCCACGGTTCCGATGCTCAAGAAACCGCCCAACGTGAAATAGCCCTCTGGTTTAAGGATGAAGAATTAGTCAATTGGCAACCGCATTTAACACCCTGGTTGCACGAGTAGGAAGTAGGGGGAGATGAGGGAGTAGAGACTAGGAGAAGATGACGAAGTTTCTTTATAATTATTCTCCCTTAGGACTTGCGCAAACAATAGCCGAAACCCTTATTTTCACGTAGGGGCAATTCATGAATTGCCCCTACAGCGTGTACTTTTGCGTAAGTCCTATCCCTCATTCCCCTCATCCCCCTCATCCCTTCTTCTCACTTCGGTACTTCAGTTTTTTCTGGTTCTGGTTGGGGTATTTCTGCTTGAGGTGATTCGGTGCCAACACGCTTGGAAAATCCCCAGCCTAAAATTAGGAAGATGGCAGTAATCATTACCCATTCTGGTGGGACTAAATTATCGTTGACTACTTTTAACAAAAGTCGCAGACCTACGAAAGCTACAGTTATATAGCCTGCATCTTCTAGATTTTCATATTCGTCTAGCCAACGGATAAACAATCCCGCCATGAATCGCAGCGTAATAATACCGATTGTGGCACCCGTCAGTACCAACCACCTTTCTTGAGAAACAGCGATCGCAGTTGTCACACTATCCAACGAAAATGCTAAATCTGTAAATGCAATTACGGGGATCGCTTGCAATAATGAGTTAAAACGCGGCCCGTGATGATGATCGTCCTTGGCTTCTTCTGAGGTAAAGTGTTGGAATACCAGCCAGAGCAAGTAGGCAGCGCCCAGTAATTCAAACTGCCAGAATTGTTGCACCCAAGTGGCGGTAAGAATTAGGGTGATTCGCAACACGTAGGCAACAACTAAACCAAAGTTCAAAGCTTTACGCTCAAGTTCTTTGTCTTCTAGCCCTTGGGCGATGGCAGCCAGGGCGATGGCATTGTCAGCAGATAGCACCGCCTCTAAAAATATCAAGATCAGCAGGACTATCGGGGCTTCAACGCTGAAATGAAAGTGGAGGTAATCAAAAATTCGGTCTAGCATTCCAAGTTTCTCAAGCAGGAAAAAATTAAAATTTGACAGGAACAGAGATTTTATTATTCAAGAGCGCAGTAAATTACCACTTTAATCCAGCTTAACGTGGTTATGGTGCATTCTAAAGAGGGTTGAGTTGGTGCGTTCCCCAAAAGGGTTGCCGCAGGTATCGCCGTACAACTGAGGTATTTTCAGTGTAAGTCAATACACCAAAAGTTTTAATATTCGGTAACATACGTCACGACTCTAGCGAATTGAATCAGGAACGATTTGCTCTGGTTGACAAATGGCGGCAGAATGCTCTACTTACCCCCTGGCACATTTATTCCAAAGCAATCCGAATTGAAACGTCAGAAAATACGGAGATTAAAAGCACCTATTTATAAGCTTTTCAGCTATTTTCTTTCTCACGAATGATTCAGGATTGCTATATCGTATCAAGTCCGGCTAATTTAGTTATGATTCCCGAATCTATGCAGAAACCCAAAAACCCTTCTCCTCTGCTCCCCTGCCCCTCTGCTGCCTTAATGATAAGTTTTTAGCCGAACATAGCACCATGTCCGCCTAGTCACTGCTGCCACTATAATCTGGCTCAACTACCAACCCCTACTGAGTGGGTGAAAATCAGGCGTATTCGTGTCAAAAATTCAGTAACTACAGTTTGTTGGTTATCTAAAACACCAAATCCTAAAGCAAATAACAAAAAAGTTTTAAAACCCCATAGCCAAAGTATCAAGCAATTACTTAAAAATGGCTACAAGGCCAAAATACGTCCTCAGTGGACATGATAATTTTTGACAAATTTCAAAAAGATAACCAAGGTGCAATTCCAGCAAATTTGATTGAAATTGCCCATACTAAATCGAATAGCGCTTATTTACAACGTTGTAAAACAGCAGAAACTAGACCTCATCCAGCAGGTTTTTCTCAAGGGTTCACTGAATTATTCATCAGATTTTTAACCGATCGAGTTGATATAGCATTAGATCCATTTGCAGGTTCTAATACAACTAGTTTTGTTGCTCAGACTTTCCAACGCCGATGGATTTGTTTTGAAATTAATGAGGATTATCTAATGGAAAGCCGTTATCGTTTTAGTCAAGATTCAGATTACCTGAAGAGTGGCGAATGAAAAGTGAGGAGTTAAGATTTATAACTCATAAATAATAACTACTCACTTAAATTTCTCCATTCACTTGCATTTGATGAACTTGATCTGCTAACTCTTGACGACCCTGGTCATCTAGTTTATCAATCGCTAACATCCCCATAAGAATAACTTCTTTCAGGGTCAAACGTGTCGAATGTGCCTGTTTTTGCACAATCTCCTTAATAATGGGACTAACACCAATCGCTGTACTAGCTCTAGCCACGGAAGAAAAAACGCTAATGATTCAGCCTAAATCTTAGCACTTCCAATGAAGTTATTCTCTATAGTTAAAACTTAATTCAAATGTGTTTCAACTCATACTTCTAGGAGCAAACATAAATTTGAAATTATGTACATAGAGAACTACAACAGAAATACACAGTATTATCCTTCCTGTAGAAAGAAAATTTTCATCTAACCCTCAATCATCCCATAAAACCTAAAAACCAACTTTTGGATGAACATAAATTTAACTATTGTTATACGAACACTATAAGTATACTTTATGACATGCGTATTTAACCCTCCAGAGCTATCCCAAACCGACTTGAGGGTATAACTTTTTTTGAGCGAGTTCTCGAACTTGTAGTATTTTTAAGTGAAGCTGGCTGATTGAGGTATGAATCAACAAGTACCTTTTCGACTACTCCTCTAAAATTTCCACTAAGTCTTCAATGGTCACCTCAAAGGTGCGAGCCAATTTATGGATAGCAGTAAAGTCAACTGTTGTCATTGCTGAACGACGAGCATAACTTCTAACTGTGCTATAAATTACCCCAGAACGCTCAGAAACTTCCTTGAGTGTCCATCCCCTCTCTTGTGCTAGTTCTCGAATCTTCAATCTGACTAATCCCATATTTGATAACTGATGCATTTGCACCGCTTAATTTCATATGAGAATTGACTCTCACCGAGATGGAGGCATGGTGATTCAAACTGTTACTCCGAACAAGCCTAAAGCCGTGGTTGTGCGTTTTTTAGAGTTATTCTTCTAGAGAAAAACTCTCTATGGCACAGCCAAAATTTCCCTACCAACGGATTTTTAGGGATTTACTTCGGGGTTTTCGGCATTTTTATGATAAAAAAGCGATCGCCTCTTGGTTAATTAAACTCTTATGCGTTCACGAAGTGACTCTGAAAGAGTATCGCCACAATTTACTGAAATCTGTAAAGCTGAAATCAAATGGTTATCCCCTATATTAGCAACGTCAAAAGCAAAAACCTCTACCCTGGGAGCGTCAAAAATCATCAAGTAATGGGCAAGTTTGCAGTCACTGGCAATATTTGTCACAACAAACTCATGGAAAGTCACCCTTTGGTCAAAATACCCCTGCGAGTAAAAGTATTCTCACAAATTGCGCTTATGTACCACCGGGAAAACCCTACTTTAAAGAGATCGTAAATTGTCCAATATAATCTCGTGAACACGCTTTACAGAACTATACAGTGTAAATAAGAATAATAATTTGACCTAAGTAAAATTTTCCTGAATACAGGCAACTAATGCTGTCATAAGGAAAAGCAGTGAGTAGAGGAGAGACAAAGCGATGAGGGACCCTTATCTGTTGGCAGCAGGCTTGTTAACAGGATTGGCAATACCAGCATCGGCTCTTCCACATCTGTCGATTATCCTGCCAGAAAATTCTAGATTCCTGTGGGATTTAAAACAGGGTTCGCAGACAATAGTCAGTACAAAAATTATCAACAACGTCGATCTTTCCTTACCAGAACTCAGCGGCCAAGCGCTGCAACCTTTAGAAAGTTCGCAGTCAACAGCAGATGAGCAAAACATCAAGAGTGTTGATTCCTCATCACCAGAACTCAGTAGCCAGGGATTACCGACTCCAACAGAGTCATTACTCAACTCAAAAGCCCAAGCAGCTACTATTTCACTGACATCTGGCAATCAACTTTACTACCAAAGATTGGCAGCTCTGAAAACAGGTCAGATTTATACACGTGGGGATAGTGATAATCTGCAATCATTGTGGGAGTCAATCAAGAAACGTCAACTAACTTATGAAGACTGGAAAAGTTTACTAGCTTTAGAAGCCAGAGCCATCGCCCAAGGTCAAGGTGCAAATCATCTGAGTATCTTAGTTGGTGATTCTTTGAGCATGTGGTTTCCTCGAGAAAAATTGCCTGCTGGAAAGTTATGGCTCAATCAAGGTATATCTGGAGATACTTCCGGCGGCGTTTTAAGAAGATTGGGGGCATTTTCCACAACTCGGCCGGATGTAATTTACATCATGGCTGGGATTAACGACTTACGAAAAGGCGATACCGATCAAGCAATTTTGCGTAATTATCGCCGAATTGTCCGCCGCTTACGACAAACTCACCCCCAAGCTCAAATCATTGTTCAATCCATTTTGCCGACTCGCCTACCAAAAATTTCCAATAGTCGCATTCGTCACATCAACACCCAGCTAGCTCAAATTGCCAAACAAGAAGGCGCGAATTATCTCAATATCTATAGTTGGTTTACAGATATGGAAGGCAATTTGCGCCCAGAATTAACTACAGATGGGTTGCATCTGTCGCCAGAGGGTTATGATGTATGGCGATCGGCACTACAGCAGATAGAATACAAGCTGACTCAGCGCAAGAATTAAGCGATCGCAAACAAGTAAAAAGAAAATCCCCATCAATAAATTTAGGTGACTCACAACCCTTCTTATTTATTCTTTACTTTGGGATTTTTACTTTGCCTTGATAAATCTAAAATCCTATGCTTTAACACCCAAAGCTTCCCGATTTAAAACTTGATTCAACTTACCGCTACGGTAACCTTCTAAATCTAAGGTTACATAGATAAATCCAAAATTTTGAAATGCGCCAACTAATGTTTGTAAATCCGTAGTCAACACAAACTCTTTAATTTGTTCTGGTGCTAATTCAATACGTGCTGTATCGCCTTCAGAACGCACGCGCAAATTCTGCCAACCCAGCTTTCTTAAGAAAATTTCGGCTCTACCAACTCGTTGCAACTTAGCTACAGTAATTTCTTCACCATAAGGAAAGCGGGAACTCAGACAAGGTTGAGCAGGTTTATCCCACCAAGGTAAACCGAGTTGTTGCGAAAGTTGCCGGACTTCAACTTTGGTAACACCCGCTTCTGCTAAAGGCGATCGCGCACCTCTTTCTTTTGCCGCCTGAATTCCTGGGCGATAATCATGCAAATCATCAGCATTTACCCCATCCACAACATAGGGATAACCCAACTTTAGAGCCAAAGGTTTGAGAGTATCGTGCAATTCACTTTTGCAAAAATAACAGCGGTTGACAGGGTTAGAGGTGTAATTGGGATTTTCCATCTCGTGAGTTTGGACAATTTGATGCCGAATCCCAATAGTTGCGGCTTGAATTTTGGCGTCTTCTAACTCTTCTGGTAATAGCGAAGGAGAAACCGCAGTTACAGCCAAAGCGCGATCGCCCAACACATCATAAGCAATTTTGGCAACCAAAGTGCTATCAACCCCCCCAGAGTAGGCAATCAACGCCTGGTCTATTTCTCTAAATAAAGCTTTTAATTGCTCAAATTTTTCTGTCAGCATCATTTATCAACCCTGCCAAAACCCGATAGCACCAAACAAATTCCATTGTAGTCATTAGTTACCGGGCATTGGGCATGGGGCATTGAGCATTAGTTATTTCCCCTTTGCCCCTCCACTCCCTACTCCCTACTCCCCATCAATCGGTTTACTATACTTAGCCACTAAAGTAGCTAAAAGTGGTAAATCAATCGGTTTAGAAATATAGTCATTGACTCCAGCTGCTAGACAAGTTTCGCGATCGCCTTTCATCGCCATTGCTGTTTGAGCAATCACTGGAATATTCTGATACTGGGGATTTTCTTGTAGTTCCTGCACCAACTTCAGACCATTTCCATCTGGCAGGTAAACATCCATTAAAATTACTGCTGGCTCTAGCTGTCTTAAAGCTTCCCACATTTTTGCAGCGCTCTTGACCCAAGTCACTTGATATCCCAATTTAGATAGATAAATTTGCATCAAATCACCGTTGGGTAAGTCATTTTCTACCAGCAATATCTGAGGAGACGGACTAGGAGTCACAACCAAATCAGATAAAAAATATTTTGGTTCCCCTGCTTCCCCTACTTCCCCTGTTTCCCCTGCTTCCCCTGCTTCCCTCAAAGGAAGCACCAGCGTAAAACGTGAGCCACGATTTAGTTCAGATTCCACTTTCACCGAACCACCATGAATTTCGGCGAGTTTGCGAGTCACAGCTAAACCCAGACCAGTACCTTCAACACCAGCTACAGCGTTGGCAATTTGGAAATAGGGATGAAACAGTTGAGCTTGGTCTGCTTGGGACATACCAGCACCAGTATCCCAGACTGTAAAATGCACAAATACACCTTCGCAAGCAACCTGTAAGCCAACACTTCCTTTGCTGGTGAACTTTAAAGCATTGAAGAGTAAATTCAACAGCATTTGCTTGAGTCGTAAGGGGTCGGCTACTAAAGTCGTGATGTCAGGGTCGAGTTCTAGGAGTAGTTTCAAACCTTTGTTAGCGGCTTTCTCCTTCACCAACGCCAAAACATTGCTACACAGCAGTGGTAGATCTACTGTTTCCCACTGTACTTCCATCTGGTTAGCTTCAATTTTAGAGAGATCTAAAATATCATTAATCAGAGCTAGCAAGTGCTTGCCACTAGACTGAATGATATTTAAATACTCTTGCTGACGTTCTCTACTAGGTTCGTAGCCTTGAGCTAACAGCAAGTGAGTAAACCCAATAATCGAACTCAGCGGTGTGCGAATTTCATGACTGGTGTTTGCTAAAAACTGATTTTTGAGTTGATTAGTACGCTCTAGTTCTTGATTAGAGCTACTTAACTTTTCATACCGTTGCTGCCAAGATACTATGTGCCTTAGTTGGATCAAAGCTGTAGTACACTGCTTAGCAGACCTGGCCATCAATTGCGATGCGAGCTGAGCTTGCGATCCTATGAGTGGCTCAGAATCAGACCCTAGCGATGCCGTGGCAATAACTAGCCAGCCAATGACACCGCCAGAATCATCAGCTAACCGCCAAGCATTCGGTGTTGGTTGATTCTCAAGCTGCTGCAAATCTTTGAGTTCTATGGTCTGTTCCAATCTCAACGGCAGTTTTTTCCCCGGTGTCAGCGTCACTTCTAACAGTGGAGATTTTGAGCCGGAAAATGGGGAACGAGAAACATAGCAAACTTTGGCAAATGTTTTGTGTGGCTCAAGCAGAGCGACGCCTACGGCAAATTGGACGAACGCTAGATGACTGGTGTCCACAGCAGTGTTAATTTCATTGACCACAGTTTGAAAAATTTCTGCTTCTGCGGTTAGTGGCTGTGAGACAGTATTACAAGCAGAAAGCAGGAAATTATTAAGGCGACTTTGCAACTGGTTTAAGCTTTTCTCCAGCCACAAGTCGGCGCGAAGTTGCTGAATTGTTGTCAAAAGTTTTGGCGTTGCATCTATCTGTGAGTTCTGTTCTGGTAAGCTTGAATACTGCTGCATGGTCAACTAGACCGCTGAACAAGTTTAGCTTTGCATAAAAATCCGAATAGGATTTTATGTATGTGGGCGGGCAATCCTTTTTTATTTATAAACCATAACTTATGGTGTCGGGTTTAGCACCTAAACCACAAAAAATTATTGTATGAAAGACTCACCTAAGAATTCAGGAGTCAGAATTCAGGAGCCAGAATAGTTAAATAATTACAATAACTTATGATGAATGAACATACTAATCATACTAAACTCCTTACAAATTCTGACTTCTGAGTTCTGAGTTCTGAATTCTTGCAGACTGACCTAAAATTTTTTCAAAGCAACTTCAGACTTATGGATACACAATTCGCCCAACTAATCGTCAATGGAATTGCAGTGGGGAGCATTATTGCTTTAGCCGCAGTTGGACTCACACTTACCTATGGAATTTTACGTCTATCTAATTTTGCTCATGGTGACTTTCTGACTTTAGGAGCTTATCTCACTTGGCTGATCAACTCCATTGGAGTCAATATTTGGCTGTCCACGATCCTCGCAGCAGGAGGAACGGTAGCAGCAATGTTGTTATCAGAAAAGTTACTCTGGTCAAGGATGCGCTTTATTCGTGCTACCTCCACCACGCTGATTATCATTTCTATCGGACTTGCCTTATTTCTTCGCAATGGAATTATTTTTATCTGGGGTGGCAAAAATCAAAATTACGATTTACCTGTTACCCCGGCTTTAGATATCTTCGGCTTGAAAGTGCCGCAAAATCAATTATTGGTATTGGGGTTGGCAGTATTAGCAATTTTGGGGCTGCACTATCTCCTGCAAAACACCAAAATTGGTAAAGCTATGCGAGCGGTCGCCGACGATCTAGACTTAGCTAGGGTTTCTGGTATCAATGTTGACCGAGTAATTTTTTGGACTTGGCTAATTGCTGGCACTCTTACATCCTTGGGCGGAAGTATGTACGGGTTGATTACAGCCGTGCGCCCGAATATGGGATGGTTTTTGATTTTACCATTATTTGCCTCAGTGATTTTGGGAGGGATTGGTAACCCCTACGGTGCGATCGCCGCAGCTTTTATCATTGGCATTGTCCAAGAAATTAGCACTCCTTGGCTGGGTTCTCAATATAAACAAGGTGTGGCACTGTTGATTATGATTTTGGTGCTGCTCATTCGTCCCAAAGGTTTATTCAAAGGAACTATTTGAGCAGCACCTATCCACTTCTAACTACTCAATAATGTGGAAATACCAGGCTGCTACCAGGAAATTGATAGCTAACAAGAACAGTGCCCAGCCTGTGCGAAAGGCGTAGGGAGGTTTAGCTCCACTGTCAGCAACTGCGGAATTCTTAGCTTTAGCAGTCATAATGCGGTTCTCCTAATGTCAGGACTTTTTAAGAAATACCAAATTATGTGTACCAATCCCCCAAATTCTTTAGAAATATTTGAAGTTGGGGAATGGGGACTGGGGACTGGGGCATGGGGCATTGGGCGTTGGGAGTGCTGAGTTAGGAGTTAAGAGTTATTCTTCCCTTGCCTCCCCTGCCTCCCCTGCCTCCCCTGCCTCCCCTACTCCCTCTCCCGCATGATAGGAACTACGAACCAGAGGCCTGGAACGGACGTGGCTGAATCCCATTTTCCATGCTAAGGAGCCGAGTTGATCGAATTCTTCTGGAGTCCAATATTTTTGGACTGGTAAATGCTCTAAAGAAGGACGCATATACTGACCAATAGTCAAGCGATCGCACCCCACAGTTCTTAAATCGGCCATTGCTTGGAGGACTTCATCGGTAGTTTCTCCGTGTCCCAGCATCAAACCTGATTTGGTGGGAATTGTCGAATCCAGTTCTTTGACCATAGCTAGCACTCGTAGGGAGCGATCGTACTTGGCTCCCCGGCGCACCGGCCCGGTTAACCGTCGCACTGTCTCAATGTTGTGGTTGAAACAAGCCACTTTAGCTTCGACAATCATCGCTATCCGCTGGCGTTGACCCGACTCCCCACTACCAACACCACCCCAAAAATCTGGCGTCAGCACTTCAATTTGAGTTTTTGGGTTGAATTGGCGGATAGTGGCGATCGTCTTCACAAAATGCCCAGCACCTCCATCGGGCAAATCATCACGGGCTACAGAAGTCAACACCACATAATGTAATCCTAACAGCTGCACCGCCTCGGCTACCTTTTGTGGTTCCTCTAAATCAATAGGCATTGGTGCATGACCTTTATCTACTTGACAGAAAGCACAAGAGCGTGTACAAGTAGGCCCCATCAATAAAAAAGTTGCAGTTTTTTGGGCGTAGCACTCTCCTCGATTAGGACAACGCCCTTCTTCGCAAATTGTGTGAATTTGGCGCTGTTTAATAATGCGTTGTACGGTAGAGATTTCGCTGGCTTTGCCAATGGGGCGACGCAACCAGCTAGGCATTGCCATAATTTCAGACTTGAGTTCGGCTTCTTGTGACGAAATCATCTAAAAAATCTCCGGGAGTGTCGAAACGGCGTATCTTCGTAAAATGCGGATGTGCAGTCACGTGGAAAAAAACTCTTTGTGTGCCCCTGTCCGTGATGCCCTAGATCGAGGCTAAAGCTTTAAATATCACAATGACACAAATTTAAAAGAACACAAAAAAGTTTTGCAAAACACGTCTAGTAGTGTCATTTATACCGAAATATACTATCCCCCAATTCATAGATATTTTGTATATAGTGGGAGAATTCTCAAGGACAATCGGCAAAGCCGCTATTTACACTTAAAGTTTCTGTTAGAGCGAACAGTCGTGGCAAGCAATAAAATTTTAGTTATCGATGACACTACAGTTGTCAGGGTAAAAGTACGAGAAATGTTGCCTCCGGGCAATTTTGAGGTACTGGAAGCAAAAGACGGTGTGGAAGGACTAAATTTCATTCTTCAGGAAAAACTCAGCCTAATTATGCTAGATTTCCTGCTGCCTAAAATGAGTGGCTGGGAAGTTTTCCAGCAAGTTCAAGCCCACCCAGAGTTAAGGAAAATTCCTTTGGTGATCATGTCTGGTCGCAAAGAGGAGGTGACTGAAAAAATCCCGGAACCATTTGAATATTTTGAATTTCTGGGCAAGCCTTTCGATCAAAAGCAACTAATTGGCGCGATTAAGTTAGCTATGACAAAAGCGAAACAGCCACGCCCAGAACTAGTTGCAGTAGGAGCAGCTGCTGCTAAAAATGGTACTGTCACAACCTCTAGTGTCACCAGTGCTACGGTAGCTACTTCTAGTGAGACAAATAGCATAGCAACAGCCCCACCTCCCGCAAATACTACAATACCAAGCTCTACTTCCCCAGGAGCCTCCCAGGCAGAAATTGAGGCGTTGAACGATAAAATTGCGAAAATGCAAGCAGAAATAGAGGGCTTGAAGAAGCAGCTGACTCAGGTTGTGACTTTTATTAAACAAAAAATCAAATAAGCTAAAACACATTTAAATTGCATAACTACTTCATCTGACTGTCTTTGGTCATTGGTCAAAGGATAAATGACTAAGGACAAACGACAGTCTTCAAGAGAATAAGCAAGTTGGACACAAATTAGCTTAGAGTTGGCGATCGCTATTATCCTCTGCACCTTCAATTACGAATTAATAATTACTAATTACTTGGTCAAAGTGGGAGGATATTATTAACCTCAGTTGCTAGTCTAGCAAAGCATCCCTAGACCCATTAACCCTGCTATGCTCTTTAGTTCAAGAGTATGGCAGGGTTTTTGTTATTTATATGATGAATATTTTACAGCAATACTGATAGTTAATCCCCACTAAAAAGCGAGAATTTAAAATATTAATGATATATATTAGCTATTAATATAACTGGCAAATATAACTATTTTATCCTAAAAATAAAGTTTTTATATTTAGAAAACTATAGATAAAACACTAGATTTAAAATTATATTTATAAAGACAAAGTAAACAAGAATTTTTATATTTTTTGATAACGATAGTCTGAACACGGGAATACTAAGCCATAGAAACAAAAATTATGAGCATAGGTTGCAATGTCAGTAGTACTAGATACACTATATGCGTTTCCTGGCTATCGCATCACTGAGCAAATTTACTCAGGCAGTAAAACCTTAGTTTATCGCGGTATTAGGGAACAAGACCAAAAATTAGTCGTCCTCAAATTGATGCGAAATGAATATCCTACATTCGGAGAAATTGCCCAGTTTCGCAATCAATATATCATCACTAAAAACCTAGATATTCCTGGTATAGTCAAAACGTATAGCTTAGATAATTACCGTAACAGTTACATCCTAGTGATGGAAGATTTTGGTGGCATTTGCCTACAAAAATGGCGACTGGAAGACAAGGATAAGAAAGAAAATAAGATTTTGCTAAATGAGTTTTTCAGCATTGCTATTAAAATTGCTTCTATTCTTGAAGGGCTACACAGCAACCGCATTATTCACAAAGATATTAAACCTGCCAATATTCTGATTAACCCAACCACTAATGAAATAAAAATCATCGATTTTAGTATTGCCACACTCCTGCCCAGAAAAATTCAATTTCTCACAAATCCCAACGTTTTAGAAGGCACTCTGGCTTATATTTCGCCAGAACAAACTGGCAGGATGAACCGAGGTATTGACTACCGTACTGATTTTTATTCCCTTGGTGTCACCTTCTTTGAACTCCTTACCGGACAGTTACCCTTCACCAGCAAAGATCCGATAGAGCTAGTTTACTCTCACATTGCCAAACAACCGCTAAAAGCCAGCCGGATTAACTCCAATATTCCCGCAATTCTGTCTGATATTATCAGCAAACTGATGGCAAAAAATGCCGAAGACCGCTATCAAAGTGTCTTGGGGTTAAAGCATGATTTGGAAGTGTGTCAAAAGCAGTGGCAAGAGACAGGAAATATTCCATGTTTTAAATTAGGCGATCGCGACATCTCAGACCGTTTTGTAATCCCCGAAAAACTCTATGGTAGGCAACATGAAGTTGAAACTCTACTTGCTGCCTTTGAGCGAGTTGCCAACCCTCCTGAATCCCATGCCAAATGGTCTTCTGGGGGTTCTGGGTTGATCCAGGCTTCTGTGTACAAGTCAGCAGAACTGACACCACTTGCTTTAAGCCAAGAAACTCCTTCAACGCAGTGGCTCCCCAAGTCAGTGTCTCCTTTGAATCAGGGGGTAGAAATGATATTAGTCGCGGGTTTTTCTGGTATTGGCAAAACTGCCGTAGTCAATGAAGTCCACAAACCCATCCTCCGCCAGCGGAGTTACTTCATCAAAGGAAAATTCGATCAGTTTCAACGTGACATTCCCTTATCAGGATTGGTGCAAGCTTTTCGAGATTTAATCGGGCAACTACTCTCAGAAACTGATGCCCAAATTCAACAATGGAAAGCTAAGATTCTCCGGGAATTAGGTACACAAACTCAGGTAATTATTGATGTAATTCCTGAGATCGAACAGATTATTGGCAAGCAGCCTCAGGTTACAGAACTCCGTGGAAGTGCTGCCCAAAATCGTTTTAATTTATTGTTCAAAAAATTCATTCAAATCTTCACTACTAAAGAACATCCCCTCGTTATCTTTCTCGATGACCTACAATGGGCAGATACCGCTTCTTTGAGATTAATTCAGTTATTAATGTGTGAAAGTAGCTTGTCTGATATTTCAGAAGAAACAGACGAAATAACTGAAATTAAGAAAGGTTTATTATTAATTGGTTCCTATCGAGATAATGAAGTTTCAAAAGCACATCCGCTTTATTTAACATTACAAGAGATTGAACAAGCAGGCGCAACTATTAGTACTATTACTCTAGCACCCTTAAATCAGGGTGATTTGAATCATTTAATTGCTGATACCCTTCACTGTCCAGAATTAGTTGCTGTTCCTCTGACTCAGATGGTATTTGCCAAAACTAAAGGCAACCCATTCTTTTCTATTCAATTCCTCAAGTCTTTATACGATGAAGGGCTAATTGTATTAAACTTTGATATTGGTTATTGGCAGTATGATATTTGTAAAATAAAAGAATTAGTTTTGACAGATGATGTGGTAGAGTTTATCGCAATTCAAATAGAGAAGCTATCAATAAATACCCAAAAAGTATTAAAACTTGCTGCTTGTATCGGTAACCAATTTGACTTAAAAACTTTAGCGATCGTTCACGAAAAATCTGTAGTAGATACAGCATCAGACTTGTGGCAAGCATTACTTGATGGACTAATTTTACCACAAAATGAAATTTACAACATTTTTCCAGCAGATAATACTAATCAAGAGTTAATTGTTCAGGGAATAGAATCTACACAGTTTGCAAGTATTAATTTACAAATACCTAAATATAAATTCGTACATGACCGGGTACAGCAAGCCGCTTATTCTTTAATACCCGAAGAACAAAAAAAGCCAATTCACTTAAAAATTGGGCTACTGTTATTGAGTAATACTCCAGTTGCAGAACAGGAAGAAAGGATTTTTGAGCTTGTTAATCAGTTTAATATTGCAGTAGAATTCATCTCCCATCAAGCTAAGCGAAATGAACTAGCCCAAATGAATTTAATTGCTGGACGTAAAGCTTTAGCATCAACAGCTTATCTAACTGCGGTTAAATATTTAACTACCGGCATCCAACTATTGGCAGCTGATAGTTGGGAAACAAAACATCATCTCACCTTAGCGTTATATGAGACTGCTACAGAAGCAGCATATTTAGCTGGCAACTTTGAACAGATGGAGCAATTAGCAGAAATGGTGCTGGTACGTAAACCACTGCTAGAAAAAATAAAAGTTTATGAAGTTAAAATTCAAGCTTATGGAGCGCAGAACCAAGCACTGGAAGCTGTAAATACTGGACTCAATTTTTTGAAACTTTTGGGAGTGGAATTTCCTCAACATCCAAGCGAATCTGATATTCAGTTAGCAATGGCAGAATTAGCATCAAATCTCAATGGAAGGCATATTCAGGACTTAATTAATCTGCCAGATATGATAGATCTCCAGCAAGTAGCAGCTATGCGTATTTTATCGACTATCGCTGCTATTAGTTATTTAGTTACGCCGCAACTTTTTCCGCTAATTTTTATCAAACAAATCAACATATCAGTTAAATATGGTAATACTTCCCTGTCTGCTTCTGCTTATGTGAATTATGGTTTAGTACTCACTGGAGTGGTGGGAGATATTGAGTCTGCCTATCAATTTGGCAAACTGGGTATAACTTTAGTGGATAAGTTGAATGCTAAAGAAGTTAAAGCTAAAATTATTCTCGCATTTAATACAACTATTAGGCATTGGAAGGAACATACTAGGCAAATATTAAAACCTTTACTGGAGGGTTATTATATAGCAATAGAAACAGGAGATTTAGAATACGCAGCCTATTGTCTTAATGCCTATTCCTATTCTGCATATTTTGTTGGTCGGGAACTGACAGAACTAGAGCGAGAGATGGCAACCTACAGTCATGCGATCGCTCAAATCAAGCAAGAAATAGTATTGAACTGGATTAGCATTCACCGACAGAGTATTTTAAATTTACTAGGAAATGTAGCAAATCCCTACTGTTTAATTGGTGAAGCTTACAACGAAGAAAAAATACTACCGCTTTACTTTGAAGTCAATGATGTAATGGGAATTTTCTATTTTTATGTAAGCAAATTGCATCTTTGTTACCTATTTGAACAATACCCTTTAGCCTTAGAGAATGCGGAGCTAGCAGAAAAGTATTTACACGGTGGGAGAGGACAGCTAGTGACTCCTCTGCTGTATTTTTATGATTCACTAACACGACTGGCATTATATCCTAATGCATCCGTTTTTGAACAAAAGTGCATTTTGGATAAAGTTCAAGTGAATCAAGAAAAAATGCAGCAGTGGACACATCATGCTCCAATGAATTATTTACATAAATATTATCTTGTAGAAGCTGAAAGGTATCGGATTGGCTGTCAATATCTCGATGCAATAGAATTCTACGATCGCGCTATTTCCCTAGCTAAAGAACATGAGTATCTGAATGAAGAAGCACTCGCTCAAGAACTCACCGCCAAATTTTATCTAGGATGGGGCAAACATAAAATTGCCCAAACCTACTTCACAGATGCTTACTATAGCTATGTTCGCTGGGGAGCGGTAGCCAAAGTTGACGATTTGGTAAAACGCTATCCCGCATCACTCGCTCCTATATTTCAGCAAGAAAAACTAAAACTAAATATCCATTCCAGCCAAGAAAGTACTTCTTTTAATAACATATCTCTATCTACTTTGAGCGATCAACAAACTGTAATTGGCTCAAAGACAAGTATTTCTGATTCTCTGGATTTAGCTACATTTATTAAAGCATCTCAAGCGCTCTCTGGAGAGATAGAGCTTGAGCGATTGATTTCTACTTTAATGGAAGTCGCGATCGAAAATGCAGGAGCTTCTAAATGTGCTTTGATTTTAAGCGAAGATGATAGCTTATCATTAACTGTTACGGCAGTTTGTTCAAATTCAAATTTTGAACATACATACACAGAGTTTCCATCAATTCCTCTAGAATCAAGTTATGATGTTCCCATTACTTTGATTAACTACGTTAAACGTTCCACTGAAATATTAGTTATTGATGACGCAATGGCTGTTTCATTTTTAGCAGCTGATAGCTATATTATCTGCGAGGAACCCAAGAGTTTATTGTGTATACCTATTATTAATCAAGGGAAATTGATTGGTATTATTTATCTAGAAAACAATTTAACGACAGGAGCATTTACACGGGATCGCGTTGAAGTTCTGAAACTACTCACTACCCAAGCAGCAATATCCCTAAAGAACGCTATTCTCTACAAAAATTTGGCACAAGCTAAGGAAAGCTTGGAGACATACAACCATACGCTAGAGAAGAAAGTCAAAGAAAGAACCCAGGAACTGAACGACAAAAATGAAAGATTACAGCAAGCTATACAGGAATTAAAACGTACTCAAATTCAATTAATTCAAAGTGAAAAAATGTCTTCCTTAGGGCAAATGGTGGCGGGAATTGCCCATGAAATTAATAATCCCATCAATTTTATTCATGGTAATATTGCTCACGCTAGCGAGTATGTGCAGGATTTGCTAGATTTGATAGCTGTTTATCAGCAAGAATACTCTGATTCTTCGTCTGTGGTTGAGGATAAATCTCAGGAAATCGACATAGATTTCCTAGCAGAAGACTTGCCAAAAGTTCTAGATTCAATGAAGATTGGAAGTTCACGCATTCGCAATATTGTTTTAGGCTTACGCAACTTTTCCCGCCTGGATGAATATGAGATGAAGCCTGTAGATATTCATGAAGGGATAGATAACACCTTAATGATTTTGCAGCATCGACTTAAGGAAAAGAACGATTACCCAGAAATTCAAATCATTAGAGAATACGGAGATATCCCAGAAGTTACTTGTTACGCAGGTCAGCTTAATCAGGTATTTATGAATATTTTAAGTAATGCGATCGATGCTTTAGAAGAGTCATTTGTCATTGGTCATCAGTCATTGATAAATGCTCAACAAATAAATTACACCATAGATTTACAACTATCAGAAAGTCAAGAAAAAATAAAAAATCCTCAAGCAAAAATTCGCATATTTACTAAATTAACAGATTCTAATACGGCGATGATTCGGATTGCTGATAATGGTTGTGGTATGACAGAAGCTGTGCGGCAGAAAATTTTTGACCCATTTTTTACCACCAAGTCAGTAGGAAGTGGTACAGGCTTAGGGTTGTCAATTAGCTATCAGATTATCGTGGACAAACATAAGGGTAGTTTAACCTGTCATTCCATACTAGGAGAAGGGACTGAGTTCGTGATTGAGATACCAATGCAACAAGGATAATTGGGCATGGGAAGGGGAGACGGGGAAAGTCTTTCCCCTTGTCTTTCTCATCTAGCTAAAACAACGTGAGTTCGATGAACCTCACGTTAAAACAAAAATTCATCCCACGCTGTTTTACGAGTCAGACATGGGATGAATTTTGGGGTGGTAAAATCCCACCCCATCTCTATTAGAAAGATGCCAAAGACTCTTGACGCACACAGCGTTGTCCTGTAATTACCATCTTGACTCCACGGGAAGGCGCAAAAGTAAAGCCTCGACGTTGAGGCCGTTCTATCCGCCGATCGACTAGTGCTAGCTGATAGTCTGACAACACCGTTGCTAATACCAGCTTCATTTGAAACATAGCCAAAGCCTCGCCAATACAACGACGGACACCACCACCAAACGGCAGAAATTCATAGGGAGAAAATTGCCGTTGTAAAAAGCGCTCTGGTTGAAACTCCTGTGGTTGGGGATATAAATCCTGACGCTGATGGGTGAGATAAATACTCGGAAGTACTACAGTCCCAGGTTCTAAACGATGTCCCAAGAGTTCAACAGGTTCTTGCACTACTCTAGGGAAAGAGGATATTAAAGGAGGGTGAATTCGCAACGTTTCGTTACAAACAGCTGTCAGATATGGTAGTCGGTAAATGCTCATGGGATCTGAGGAATCAGCGAGAGTGTCTAGTTCTTCGAGCAGTTTTTCATGAACTAGGGGCTTTTGATGAATCCAATACAATCCCCAAGCGATCGCTGTTGCTGTAGTTTCATATCCTGCAACCATTAACGTCATCAACTGATCGCGCAACTCTCGATCTGTCATCGGTTGACCAGTCTCATCCCTTGCCGATATCAGCATAGATAAGATATCGGTACGTTCTGGATCGGGTTGCTGTTTGCGTTCAGTAATTTCACTGTAGATCAATTCATCAATTTGCTGGCGATCGCGCAGAAATTTTCCCCAAGGACTCCAAGCTCCTAAATCCTTTTGCAAGAATGAGAAAAACAATAAACTAGAACTCAAAGGAGACCGAAAAAGATCCAACATCTGCAACAATAGATGCTTAAGTTTTTGAAGTTTTTCTCTTTCATTCAAGCCAAAAACAACCTGTAAAATGACTTCTATGGTTATTTCTTGTGTTAAATTTCGAGCCAAAAACTGCTGATTTAGTGGTAACTGATTAAAAACTTTTGTACACAGTCTACAGATCAGTTGACCATAAACTCGCATTCGCTCTCCATGAAAAGCAGGCATCAGAAGTTGTCGCTGTTGTTTGTGATGAGTACCCTCCAGTAAGGGAAGTGAATATTCTCCTACTAAGGGTTCTCCAATTTTATTTATCTTGCCGACGGCTACAAACTTTTTTCTGTCGTTGCCTAGAATTTCCTGGATTGCCTGGGGATGGTTGACAAATACCACAGTATCGCCAAAACCAACTATCATACCAGTAAAAATGTCAGGATATTGCTGAGCCGCTTTTTCCATATACCCGATAGGATCGGTAACCCATTGCAGCTTTTGTAGCAGAGAAGGAGTTTTAATCAGATGAGGTAATGCCATGTAATTTTTTTAATTTGATTAAATCTAGCTCAAGAATTCACCATTTCATAATTTTGTGTTAACTCCAGCCTTTCTACACTGTGATACCGAGTTGTCTGGGAATACCAATCATTGTTGCTACGTATCCAGGCGTGCATTCCTAATATATATTTTGCAACTTCAGCATCGACTTCTTCTCCAAATGTGGGAATAGATGCTTCTAAATCCATCATTCTTTGTACGGCACTATTGTGCATTTCTACTACACGCTGAATTGCTTGATTTATAGGAATCTGCTGTTGATAATGCAGTACAAATACTAAATTATGGACATCACCACTGGATATTTCTCTAGATGCAGAAAAGATATCATTACAACAGGCAATAATATGTCCTGTGAGAAATTGCAGTTTGAGAATTGTTTCATCTTTTCGTAAAAAATCGGGAATGGTCAAATTATGGCAAAATTCAGTCAATGTCAAAAAAGCATCCACACCTATACTTGATTTACGTGTCATGATATAGGCATCCACATCTGGTACAATTCCCTGTGCGCGGATGGTTGCTTCATCAGTACATGCCTCTAACCATTCCCCAAAGCTAGTAATAAAATTACGAAACCATGTTAAGCTTCTTCTTGCAAGAATCCTTTCTCTTAGGTTACTTAAGGCAAGAACAAGGGGTGGATCTTCGCTTGTAACTTCTACCCCATTTAAGATTTCCAGATATCTCTGATTATGAATCTTTAAAACTTCAGGTTTTTTTCCTAAATCTGACAAATCACATTGATCGTCCCAAAGAAACACCCAGCTTAACCAATCATTTGCAATCTTAAGTTCTTCAAGATCGCTGTCAGGATAGGCAGATGCAGCTAATAAAAAGAAATTAGACTTACAAAATCGCTTATAAGTTGATTCATTGGCCAAGAGGTTGAAGCGAAGCACCCATTCAATACCGAGATCTTGCAAAACATCGATATGCCGATTGATTTGCATTGCAAATGGACAATACAAAGTAGGAAAAATTAATTCTTTCATAGAAAGTCTGTTAGTTAAATGTAATGAATAAACATCTGCGATCAGACCACAAAGGCAATAGCCTTTTTCAGAGTTGATGGCAGAGTTTTATGAAAAAAGTCACTGTAACAGCACGTTTTCTCAAGTATGGAACTCATACTGACCTCGCTTGTTGCGGTGCGTAAAGGTATTTGAATATTTTAAAACTTACTTGGCTATTGTTCAATATTTTTTAAAAAAAACATAACCGTAATTAATTACCTGTAATTATATTTTTTTGATAAGAATAGTTACATTTTGTTTATGTTCATTATAAATACTATTGACGAATTATAAAAATTAACTTATGGCATGGAAAATATTCTTTTGAACTAGCGCTATTTCTATAAAAAGACAAGGGTAATAACGAATAATTTCAGAAAATAATCTATTAAATTTTGGTAAAAACAATAGTTTTGTCTGTGGCGATCGCCCCAGTAAAAAACTATGAGCAATTTGGTATGAAAATGTTGCTGTTATCAGAGTTTTGGGAACTATAGAATTGTCAGATTGTAAATTTATCAGTCAGTCCGTTAAGAGAATAGAGGTGACTTGGTTGCAATTCGAGAGTCAATGATAAACAATTAAGAACGAGTAAAACTAATTTAAATACATGGATGATAAATCAAATATACAAATGTCTAATTTTCACGAAACTAATTTAATTTTAGTGGTTGACGATACTACTACCAACTTAGAAATTGTCTTAGACATTTTGACTAATGCAGGCTTTGAAGTTGTGACAGAAGTTAATGGAGAAAGGGCGCTAAAGCAAGTTGAATCTAGACTACCTGATTTGATTTTGTTAGATGTGATGATGCCGAAAATAGATGGCTTTGAAACGTGTAAAAAATTGAAACAAAATCCCGATACTTGTGATATTCCCGTAATTTTTATGACGGGAAATTCAGATACAGATAGTAAAATCAAAGGTTTAAGTATCGGTGCAGTTGATTACATCACAAAACCCTTTAACCAAGAAGAACTATTAGCTAGAATTAAAACCCATCTTCAATTACGAAATCTCACAAAAACTTTAGAAAAACGAGTTGCCCAAAGAACAGAAGCATTGTCTAAAGCACTAAAAGATTTACAAGAATCCCAACTCCAGCTTGTACAGACAGAAAAAATGTCTGCCCTTGGTCAATTAGTTGCAGGGGTTGCTCATGAAATTAATAATCCAGTTGGTTTCATTCATGGTAATCTCGGTCACGCTTGGGTATATTTCCAAGCCATGACTAAGCTAATTCAGCTTTATCAAGAGCATTATCCTCATCCAGTTGCAGAAATTCAAGAAGAAATTGCAGCGATGGATTTGCAGCACATGCTTTCCGATTTACCTAACTTGATGTCTTCTATGAAAGAAGGTGTTCAACGGATTCGCAACATCAGTACCAGTCTGCGAAACTTTTCGAGAGCAGATAGCGATCGCAGCTAATAATCTAGGGTATGCGAAAGTAAAATTGCAAGATACCATAGCAGAGGGTGCTTCTGGATGCAGAGTTATTGTTTATTTAAAATTTACTCCAGAAGCGGAAGATGCAGAAGGTCGAGAATACTTTAGAGGATTAGAGTCTGTCTAAAATAACCCCAGCATACCAACTCTGGTGTAGATCGGTGAACTGTAGTCCAACTTGAAATTGCAAGCCTCATGACTCCTGAACAATTTCTTGAACTTGCCAGAGTTTTACCAGAACCTTTACTTCTGGTGACTAGTGAGGGTCAAGTCTTAGCTACCAATCAACCACTAGCAGATATGCTGAGATTACGCCGTCAGGAGCTGCAAGGGAAAATGCTCTTTGATTGGGTAACTGAGTCTGCCAACGATATTATAAAGTACCTGCAAGCTTGTTCTACTAGCAGAGCAATGATTTTAGGTTCTTTAACTTTACGTACAAATGATGGGCAAACATTAATATGTCGTACTCAAGGAGCAGTTATTCAACCTTGGTCTGCTGAATCGTTAGCTTTAATTCTTTTGCGCTTAGAAAATAGAACCGTAGCCAGCAATAATTTCGTCCTTCTAAACCAAAAAATTGATGAGTTAGCAAAAGAAGTTCAAAAACGTAAACAGGCTGAATTAGAACTTCAAAAAGCGAATGAAGAACTAGAAATTCGGGTTGAGGAACGTACAACTGCTTTACAAGAAACATTAAACGAACTACAACTTACCCAAACTCAGCTTATACAAGCTGAGAAAATGTCTAGTTTAGGGCAGATGGTCGCTGGTATTGCCCATGAAGTTAATAACCCCATCAGTTTTATTTATGGTAACCTTCACTACGCTCATAAATACACTCAGGATCTACTAAATTTGTTGAAAAAGTATCAACAAATTTGCCCCAATCCCCCTCTAGAAATTCAAAAAGAAATAGAAGAAATAGACTTGAATTTTCTGATTCAAGACATAACTAAACTCTTCCAATCTATGACGAGCGGAACACAGCGCATTCAAGAAATTGTTAAATCATTGCGAAATTTTTCCAGACTTGATGAAGCCGAACTTAAGCAAGTCAATATCCACGAAGGAATTGATAGTACTTTAATGATTTTGGATCATCGGCTGCAAGCTACACATGAGTGCCCAGAAATCAAGGTCATTAAAAAATATGGGCAATTACCTAATGTGACTTGCTACCCCGGTCAACTCAATCAAGTGTTTATGAATATCCTTGCTAATGCGATCGATGCACTGGAAAAATCGGCACTCAATGGTCGGTGGTCAGCAGTCAATTCCAAAACAACTGACAATCCCCAAATTCAAATTACAACTGAAGTAATCGATGAAAACTGGGTAGTGGTTAGTATTACCGATAATGGTTTGGGAATCAATGAACAAGTTCGCTCAAAGCTATTTGACCCATTTTTCACTACTAAACCCGTGGGCAAAGGTACTGGGTTAGGTCTATCTATAAGTTATCAAATTATCGTGGAAAAACATGGCGGACAACTTAGCTGTTTTTCTACTCCGGAAAAAGGTGCAGAATTTGTAATTAAGATACCTGTTAACTCATAGTATTTTAGATTTTAAATTTTGGATTGTAAATAGTGGTCTGGATCTCAATTTAGTGAATCTCAATTGAAAAACGCCTGGTTGCTAATTAGCAAACAGGCGCTTCTTTAATAGCACAAAGTTTTATTGAGATTCAGATTGTTAAATCTTAGCAGTCGAATCAACTGAGGGTTGAGACTGACTTACTGAATCTACTTTTGGTGCAAGTCGTAGATTTTGTGCTTGTGCAGCGCTATTGACTGTTGCTTGCAAAATTGCAGTGTGGGAGATGGAATTGTTAGCCAGTGTAAATAGTGGATTTGACAAAATCCCTCCAATGGAAGTGGCGATTAAAGCGACCACCAAGCCAACTTGCAAAGGTCTAAATCCAGGCAAATTCCAACGTATTGGGGGATAATTCTTCACTGCATCGGACATTTCATGGGGTTCTTTGACTACCATCATCTTGACTACGCGAATGTAGTAGTAAATGGAGACGACGCTAGTAACTAAGCCGAGCAAGACTAATCCATAAAGACCTGCTTGCCAACCAGCCCAAAACAAGTAAATTTTGCCAAAAAACCCAGCTAATGGTGGAATACCGCCCAAGGAAAGCAGGGAGATACTCAACCCCAGTGTTAGGAGTGGGTCTTTTTGATATAGTCCGGAGTATTCGGCAATCTGGTCGGTTCCTGTCCGCAAGGAGAACAGAATGATGCAGGTAAAGCCGCACAGGTTCATGAACAAATAGACCAGGAGGTAAAATATCATGCTGGCGTAACCTGCCTGTGTGCTAGCAATTAAGCCGATCATCACAAACCCAGCTTGGGCAATGGATGAATAAGCTAGCATCCGTTTCATGCTGGTTTGGGCGAGGGCGACTACGTTACCCAAAATCATGCTGAGAACGGCCAGAGCAGTGAAGACAAACTTCCACTCTTCAGCTACAAGGGGGAAGGCTGTTGTCAGCAAGCGGATAGCTAGAGCAAACCCAGCTGCTTTAGAACCCACAGATAAAAAGGCTATTACTGGGGTGGGAGCGCCTTCGTAAACGTCTGGTGTCCACTGGTGGAAGGGTGCGGCGGAGATTTTAAAGCCAATACCTGCGATCGCAAAAACCAGAGCAATCACTAAACCTAAAGATTGACCAGCCTTGGCTGTGGCAATGCCAGTGGCGATCGCACTTAGTTCAGTTTGTCCACCTGATAATCCATACAGCAATGATACACCGTACAAAAATACTGCTGTACTGGAAGCTCCAATTAACAGGTATTTCAGCGCCGCTTCGTTGGAGCGGGGGTCACGCTTGGTATAACCTGTTAGCAAGTAAGAGGATATACTCAGGGTTTCTAGGGAGATGAAAATCATTACCAACTCACTAGCCCCGGATAAAAACATTCCTCCAAGGGTAGCTGTCAGCAAAATACCGATGAATTCGGCTAAAGCGGTGCCACTCTGCTCAATGTAGCGAATTGACATCAATATAGTAAAAGCGGCAGACAAGGCAATAACACCGCGAAAGATTATACTGAGGTCGTCACCAATGAAGGCACCAGTAAAAGAGATGGGATTGGAAGCATCCCATTGAAAATACAGGGCGACAATGGAAGTCACTAAACCCGCGATCGCTAGATATCCAATCCAGCGCGAGGATGTACGCCCCAAAATTAAATCAACAATCAAAACCCCCAAGAGGGTGAGAATTATAATCCCCTCTGGTAAAATCGTTCCAGCATTTAACTGGGATGCAAGATTAGCAAAATCCATGAGATGTATAGGTTTTGGGGATTAGACATTAAGGCTAACTCTGTTCATTCTATCTATTGTTCTTTACCAAAATTGCATTGAAAAGAAGAATTCAGAATTCAGAATTCAGGAATCAGAATCAGAAAGTGGAGTAATAACTATGGCTACCATCAAATTAAATTATGTTTAAGTCTAGGATTGGCTCCTTTGCAAGTCAACATTCATATCTAAGAGGATGTTTGAAAAGTTTTAGGGAGTCAAAAATTAAGCCAATCGCTTCACCATAATACGGATCATTGCAAGGTAGATAAAAGTTTCTGAGGTTTCGGGCAATAATTCATAATCTCTGACCAA
>JAHHHB010000079.1 GCA_019359545.1 Desmonostoc geniculatum HA4340-LM1
TGTGCCTTGCTTCCCACATTCTCACATTTAAAGTGGATGTTTGAGTGGTTTATCCGAAACACTACCTTTGATTTTATGTCTCTCCAGATGTACGGAGTTTTTTCAGAAATCAAATCATAGTCCTATAGACTGTTTTCAACCTCAGCAAGGCGACTTAATATATTGACGTTACCTAAAATAGCTAGACTACAGTGATTTGTATCGATTAGGTACATTATTCAAAAGGATTATCTTCATTAAACTCTGCTTGACCACGGCTAGCAATTACTAGATTCAGGCACTCCTCTAAGTCATCACCTTCCCAAGTACCTATAGTTTTGAGATGTTCTAGAAGTGAGCTTCCTGTGGAATTAACAGTAGTATGACTAGCAAATTCTACTTGATGTTGTGTTGGTTGCACTTGGTTTTGCTTTGTTTTCAAAAAACGTAAAAAATTAAGTGTTTCAGTCAAAATTGCATCTGGTGCTGATTGAATTTCCTGGATAAGTTGCTCTTTAATTTTCATATTTACGCCTCTTGAACTGACATTTTTTAGTAGTATAAAACAGCAAGTAGGATTATGGCTACGTTGGTAGACCTCCAGCTTGAAAAATCTGTTCAGCGGTTAAATTCAATTCCGGGAAAGTAGGCGATATGATGCGAGCAGTGCCTCTAAATTGAATAAATTGGTATTCACCATCGATTAATTGATAAATAGATATAGTAGGCTGTTTAGGGTTACCAGTGAACTTTTTAGCGGCCAGACCAAGATAATCTACAACCCAGTATTCAGGAATTCCAATACCCTCATACTTACCCTGTTTTGTGTAGTAGTCATCATCCCAGTTGGTACTAACTACCTCAACTACTAAGGGAATTGATGCTGCAAGGCTTACAGTTGATTCTTTTTTCCATAGCGGCTCATTTATCAAATTAGAGCGATTGAGTAATAGCACATCTGGAGAGTAGGCAGATTCCGATTTAGTTGGTTTAACAAGCACAGTTTTGGGGATTGTATAAGGCAAATTTAATCGGTCAAATTCTACTGTTAGTTTTCTTGCTACAAAACCAATAACATCTTCATGGTCTCCCACTGGTTGTGCCATTTCAACAATCACGCCATCATGTAATTCGTATCTTCCACCCTCAGGCCGCCAAGCTGCAAAATCTTCAAAGGTTACTAGTTTGGGTATGGCTTGAGTCATAATTTATCGCCCCTAGTAGTCGTTTCCGGTGATACTGCTTCCTTGCCTTGGCTCGATTCACGTTCAGCCTTAACTGTAATATTAAGGGATACAGTACTGAAAAATGTTTGTTGTGGAGAACTGAACTATGGTGGCGATAACAACATCCGCAGAAAATAGAGTTTTACTCCACAACATTAGCTGGCAGACTTTCAAAACCATGCTAGCTGAAATGGGTTGCGATCGTAACTCCCGACTTGCTTATGACAATGGAACTATAGAAATTATGACCCCACTCATGCCGCACGAGAACTCAAACCGTATAATTGAAGGTTTTGTTGTTGTTCTGTGCGAAGAGTTGGGACGGGAAATTAGACGTGCTGGTTCATTAACTTTAACGCGAGATGATTTAAAGCAGGGAGCTGAGCCAGACAGTAGCTACTACATCCAAAATGAAGCCTTAGTTCGAGATAAAGAAAATATTTACCTCGCCACCGACCCGCCCCCAGACCTGGTGTTAGAGGTGGAATATTCCAGGTCTGCAATAGACAAGCTGAGGCTTTATGCTGCGATGGGAATTCCTGAATTTTGGCGTTATAACGGCAGTGTGTTGCGAGTTTACACGCTTGCAGATGGGCAATACTCAGAAGTCCAAACTAGCCCTACTTTTGCGCCTGTGTCAGTGAAGGAGATTCCCCGATTTATTCAAGAAGCTAAAAAAAATGGGGAGATTGCTACTACCCGTGCTTTTCGGGCTTGGGTGCAAGAGAATATTTCTCGTAAGGGATGAGGGGGATGAGGAAGAGGAAGAGGGGCAGGGGGCAGGGTGCAGGGTGCAGGGGAGAAGTTCCTTCCCTCTGCTCCCTGCTCCCTGCTCCCCTGCTTCTTCCCCATGCCCAATGCCCAATGCCCCATGCCCAATAATTCACCAAAGTATCCGCACCGTGGAAGCCACAGAATTTATCTGTGGGGAATCCTTTACAAATCGTAATCTCTGACAAATTTTTACAGCTACATTTTCAGATACTTGATTGAGAAGACCTGCGACAAGGTGAAGCGATGCCAAAAGCCAGCTGCGCCAATGCACAAATTAGCTCACACCCCTGTCTCCTTGTCCCGTTGTCTGCCCACCTCCCTCATCCCCCTCATCCCCCTCATCTCCCTTATCTCCCCTCTTCTGTTCGCCTCATAACTAGGGTTTTCACTAGGTATTTTTTCCTACTTTTGGGGTGGTTTTTAGTGAAACAAGTACCCTAAAACAACAAAAAATCCTGAAATCTATATAAATTAATGGTTTCATCTATCCACATCAGGCTACAACGCCTTAGAATGATTCATTGAAAAGTCGAGCCGATGGGATGTACAGCCGTTTTGAGTAAAAATACTCCCAAAGGATGATTTTTGTATTTCTAAGAACAGAGATTTCAGTACAGATGTATCAACATGCATCCGTAAAAAAATCTCAAGTAAACTTTAGGAGTTTGACATGAACAAAGGTGAATTAGTTGATGCCGTAGCTGAAAAGGCTAGTGTTACCAAGAAACAAGCGGATGCAGTTTTAACTGCCGCACTGGAAACGATTATTGAGGCGGTTTCCTCTGGTGATAAAGTAACGCTGGTGGGATTTGGTTCTTTTGAATCACGGGAACGTAAAGCCCGTGAAGGTCGCAACCCGAAAACAAATGAAAAAATGGAAATTCCGGCGACGAAGGTACCAGCCTTCTCGGCAGGGAAGCTATTTAGAGAAAGGGTAGCACCCCCAAAATCATAGGCTCTGTTTCAGGAAACCTTTTTTTGATGCGGCAACCAGCACACGGGGGAAATTTAGCCTGGGCAGCAGCACTGGCTGGCTGTCCCCCTGATGCTATTCTGGATTTTTCTGCTAGCATCAGCCCATTGGGACCGCCAAACAGCGCGATCGCTGCTATTATGTCCCAAATTGGTAATATTAAGCACTATCCAGACCCTAGCTATAGTGAACTGAGACTAGCTCTCAGTCACTTTCATCAATTGCCGCCTGAGTGGATTCTGCCGGGTAATGGCTCAGCAGAATTACTTACTTTAATGGGTAGAGAATTATCCCAATTAGTCGAGACAGTTTTAATCACTCCAGCCTTTGGCGACTACTACCGAACCTTGGCAGCGTGGAAGGCTAAAGTCCTGGAATGTCCTTTGTCATTAGTCATTGGTCAAGAGTCATTGGTTATGAGTCCTTTGTCATTAGTTCTTGACAAAGGACAAAAGACTAAGGACAAAGGACTATTGCTAAACAATCCGCATAATCCAACGGGCAAGCTATTTTCGCGGGACTCGATTTTGCCCTATCTAGAGCAATTTGCCTTGGTAGTGGTGGATGAAGCGTTTATGGATTTTGTGCCACCGAATGAGGAACAAAGCTTAATTGGGCTGGTGCAGGAATATGCGAATTTAGTAATATTGCGATCGCTGACAAAATTTTACAGTCTCCCCGGACTGCGACTGGGATATGCGATCGCTCACCCCGACAGCCTGTCTAAGTGGCAGCTATGGCGTGACCCCTGGCCTATAAACACGCTAGCGGTAGCGGCGGCAATTGCGGCACTCCAAGATAGGGAGTTTCAACAGCAAACCTGGACATGGCTACCACCTGCACGAAATCAACTGTTTCAGGGATTAGCTAAAATACCAGGATTGCAACCCCAAGCAAGTGCTGTTAACTTTTTACTGGTTGAGTCTCAACAATCTACTTCACAGCTACAGCAAGAGTTACTCAAGCACCATCAGATTTTAATCCGCGATTGCCTTAGCTTTAAAGAACTAGGCGATCGCTTTTTCCGGGTTGCTGTACGTGAAGAGTCGGATAACCAACGCTTACTCACAGCGCTAAATGAGTGGGGAGTAGGGAGTGGGGAATAGGGAATGGGGAGTGTGGGGGGAGAGGGGGGAGAATATAAAAAAGCTTCCCACACCTCCCACACTCCCAATGCCCAATGACAAATAACAAATGCCCAATGACAAATGCCCAATGACAAATGACAAATGACTATTGATTACGATGTCGTAATTATTGGTGGCAGTCTTACTGGATATCACGCTGCCCTTGCTGCCAGCCAACTACGTGCTACAGTCGCCTTGGTGCAACCGGAAGTAGACTTCGGGTTTGTTCATCATTACGCTCTGAGCGAAATTGCTAAACTGGCACAAAAATTGGGTAATGCAGCTGGTTTTGGTGTTCATGCCACACACACTGATACCTCAGAAAAATGCCACATATCTCTGGCATGGCAGGAAGCGATGCTGTATGCTCAAGCCGTTACCTCAAATCTCGAAGAACAGCATTCTCCTGCTACCCTAGCTGCCCAGGGAGTCGATGTCATTGTTGGGACTGGGCAATTTCAATCCTCGTCCCAACTGGCCTTTGTTGTTAACAATCGCTTACTACGGGCACGGACATATTTGCTGGCTAGTGGTTCGCGTCCAGAAATTCCGGAAATTGAAGGATTAGAAGCTACAGGCTATCTTACGCTAGCTAATATTTGGCAATACCTAAATAAAGTGACCTTACCCAAAAATTGGGTAATTATTGGCGGGATTCCCCAAAGTATTGAAATTGCTCAAACTTTAGCGAGGTTTGGTTGCAATGTGACGCTGGTAGTCAAGCATCCGTATGTTTTACCTCATATTGACCCTGAGATAGCCATATTGCTTCAAGCACAATTGGAAGTTGAAGGCGTGCGCGTCCTTACTGCCAAACCAGTGACTCAAGTCAGACGAATTGATGATAAAAAGTGGCTTCAGGCGGGAGATAAAGCCATTGAAACTGATGAAATTTTAGTGGCGACTGGACAACAGCCAAATCTTGAATCTCTAAATTTAGCAACGGTAGGTGTGAAATGGCATGGGCGTCGTTTAGTAGTGAATGATAAACTACAAACCACCAATCACCGTATTTACGCTTGCGGTGATGTAATTGGTGGTTACGACTTTGCAAATATCGCTAATTATGAAGCCAAAATTGCTCTGAAAAATGCACTATTTTTCCCCAGGTTACGAGTAAATTATCGGTGCATTCCTTGGGGGATATTTTCAGTGCCTGTGATGGTGCAAGTGGGTTTGACTGAGGCACAGGCAAAAGGCCAATTTCGTCGAGATGAATTTTTAGTTTTGCGACAATATTTTAAAACAGTGGCAGCAGCCCAACTCCGGGATGAAACGACTGGTATATGTAAATTAATTGTATTACGCAATGGCGAAATTTTGGGAGCTTCGATATTGGGGTCAGAAGCTGGAGAATTAATTAATTTGATTGCTTTGGCAATGTCCGAAAAAATTAAAATCAAAGATTTAGCAAATTTCTCTCCTATTTATCCCAGTTTTTCCGAAATTTTGGCACAAATTGTCAGAGAGTGGAATAAAGAAAAGTTAAATAGCAACATTGCTTTGCAAGACTTATTGGAAGGCTTCTTTCATTTTCGCCGCAATTGGAATTTGTGAATTATTGGGAATGGGGAATAGGGCATGGGCGATGAAAAAAATTATGGGACTTGTAGCGATCGCAGTTTTAGCAATAACAAAGAGATAATAAATTCATTATTCATGCTTTTTGTGTCTTTTTTAGCAAGCCCTAATTATATCCATCACAGTTTTTTTAGATTAAGTTTCTTTTTTTAAAACCCCATTATCATTTTTTAACTTAATAATAAATTCGTTCGTCAATGGAAATGTACTGTATTGATAATTACCAGCGCTAGTTTTACATTGTGCCGTGAGTAATAGTTCTATATTTTTAGAACTTTTCCTATAACTACCTGCTGGGTAATAGCAATAGCCATCATGGGGATTACTCCAATCGCCCTCGTCCTGCAATTTTAATTCACCATTTTGATTATAAATGAGATTCAGTAGTGGATGGAAATTAAATAGTTCAATTTTTGACGGATTCCAATTGCCATCAGCTTTTTGACATTCGGCGCTAACAATCAATGTGACATCTTTGGAATCTTTAATATAACTCCCTAATGGAGCTATTCTCTGTGGATACTCATTTTCATAGCGACTGTCAGCATTAGCGAAGCATTCTGACATATATTGAGTTTCCTTATAGCTTTCTTTTTACATACCATTAATATCTATCAAAGCCACATATAGCTCAACGAGTTCGCTTTGTTGAGAAACTTTGCTAGCCGTATCTTTTGCAGCTTCAAGTTTTACGCGATCGTTTAAATAAGAACTGTCATGACTGAAGAATAAAACCAACTTTTAATTGAACACGCTCGTGGGATCACAACCTTTGCTGGCTGTAAACTTAAACAAGCTGAGAATTTCTGCGTTTACCTTGAGAAACATCGACACCGCATTATCAATTACCAGTATTATCAAGCCGAGCAAATTTGTTCTATAGGCTCTGGCGCAATTGAATCTATAGTTAAACCTTTAGCTTCCTAAAAATTAGCTCTTTGTATATTGGTGTTATGTATAAAATGCTTAAGATAACAATTGCATTATTACCCAAACTACTGCTGCGACTACTAATGGTACACTGAGGTTATCTGTGCCGTGGGGTGAGACTGCTTCAGCTAGGGTTGCAAAAGTAGCAGTTGCGATCGCCGTCAATAAAGCCCATCCCAAACCCAAAGGCATTGCTAGAGGGCTAAGGGACGAACCAGGAAGCAACAACAGCACTAAAAAAATCGCTGCTGTACTCGCCACAAACATCGCTGCTGAACCCTCCCAAGAACGCACAGAATTACCCACTTGGTATTTATGCTCCCCAAAGCGCCTACCGATTAATGCCGCCAGTGCATCACCCCAAGTCATAGCCATTACCCCAGCCACGGCAATTGGGACGCTATCTACTGGGCCATTTGGTCGCCAGAGTAACCCAAATAGTAATGTCACGGAAATAGCAAAATAAACTGTACCAGGTGAACTATCTTCGGTATCCATTGCAGCAATCACTCGGTAGCGGTAGAACAGGTAATTGAGTGCGATAAACGTAGCAAAGGGTATAATTCCGATTTCCCAGCGCTTAAACAGCAGCAGAACGCCAAAAACCCACATCCCCGCACCAACATGGATTACCTTCCGAGTCAAATCCGGTTTCACACCAAACAGCTTACGTAGTCCCTCACCAACGACGAGTAGACTAGTTGCGTATACGTAAGAAACTACTAAACCGATAATATCGTTGTTTGTCATTTGTCATTTGTCATTGGGCATTTGTCATTTTTCATTTGTCATTTGTCATTTGTCATTGGGAGTGTTGGAGGGATGGGGCGAAATTCTCTCCCCATTCCCCATTCCCCACTCCCTATTTTCGTCTAAAGTTCTTTTCTATCAACGAAACACTACCAATACCTTGGAGAATACCACGACCGATTAAACCTAAACCACGACCTATTATTTTGGTCAAAATGAAGACAATACCGCTACCTAAAAAGGCTAATAGTGATTTTAAACGCGGTGCGATCGCATCACTGAATTCTAGAACCAATGTCACTAATAAAGGAATATTAGAAAGTTTTGCTAATTCCTGATTTCGCGGGGCATAAATTGATGTTTTGGCAATGCCGCGTGGTGCAATCACAAATATTTCGTAGCGACTTTCAAAAATTGTCTGGGCTTCATTTATATAATTATTAAAACGATATTTCCATGACAATTCATTCCGAAATCTTTCAATCTCTCTTGTGGAAATCAATCGGCTACCATAAAAATTTTGCTTAATGATTTCTACATCTGCTAAGGAATTGAGCAGTGGTTGTACTACTGCATTTGCTACCTGAATCAACAAGTTCTCTAAAATCATTGATGCTTGGGATTTTGCTTCAGCGCTGGTTGCTGGATAAGAAGCATTATCAATGTACATTTCTGTTTGAAATAACAGATAACTGTATAATTCAAAAACTAAGGGAATTTTATTGAGAATTTCTGCTTGCACAACCTGGGTATTTTGCAGCAACACATTCACAATTTCTATATTTTGTTTACCTAGCTTAATCAGAGAAAATTTACCAAAAAAATCTGTGACTGCTGCTTGCCATAAATCCCTTGTTAATGTACTTTTTACCAGGGATAATTGACTTATCTCAATTTGAGAAACCCGTAATTCATCCAATTGTTGAGCTAGTTTTTGCAGAATTAAATAAAGTAATTCTCGCTTTTTTTGTTCGCGCAAAATGTCAATTTCTAAAGGTATATCTGTGACATTTTCTAAAGGAAATTGAAGTTTAGTAACGCACGATGTAAACAAAACAGATTGTAACGCTGCCGGAGTTAGCAGACGTGGCTGCATTTGGGTTTGTTGAATGGCACTACTCAATGAAGGACTCACAAGCGGCTCATCAGCAACTTGAATATTGTCCTCTTGTCTTTCTTGTGGCGAAACCAGCAATTGATTGAGCAACCAACGAGCTGCTAGCAGTTCTCGTCGTTGTCCAGCCAGAATTGCCCGATCTAATACTGGTATTCCAGGTACTTGTAATTGTGCTGTTACTGACGCTAGGGTAGCGTTAATGTAATCAATTCCTGACAAACGTAAATTATTTCGCAGCTTGAAGAAAGGAAGTGGGAAATTTGTAGAGACGCGATGAATCGCGTCTCGATTCATCGCGTCTGTAGGGGATGAGGGAGTTATTGTTGTTTGGATTTGGTCAAACCAATAGGAACCACCAGCTGCAACTTGTTGCATGGCAATGACTAGCTCAGAAAGAGATGTGCCTTTAGGAGAGTAGCCATTTACACCAATAGATTTAGCAGCTAATAGTAATCCTTGTTCTTGAATAGAACTGAGGAGGAAAATCGGTAGGTTGGGATACAAGGCTCTCAGTTGCCGACAGAATTGCAATCCTAGCTGCTGGCTGGTAGTGGAGCGACCATTACCTAATTCCAAAATCACCAAATTCACCTGGTTAGGGTCAAGTTCTGCAATTTCTGCTAAAATCTGCAAGGCAGCAGTATCAGTTTCTACCACTGCTGTAACTTGCAGATCGGGAATTGCTTCGAGAGCTACCCGTAATCCCAGACGAAAAATCGGGTCTTGGTCGATTAACAGTAACTTTAAAGGGCGATCGCTCATAATCTACTCAATGAAATAATTACTGTTTTTTACTTATTAAAAAACAGTTTTGATACAAAACTTTGTCTTCCCCATTGTGACGTGTTTTCGGAAACTAAATAAATCGATCATAATTGCCATAGCAAGCCTTGGGCGTGTAATTAAATGAACCTGAGTATTAGGCACTGGTTGGCAGAACGCAATATCGCAATCAATCAAATCAGCGGATTTTCAGCGGGGGAATTGGCAGGTATTGGCTACCGTATTGTTCAGGTTATGGAAGTCAAAAGCCTGACGCCTCTTGATATCTGTACTTTGGTAGAAGTCTTAGAACTACCCTTAAGTATTGTTTGCCAAGAAATTAGTATTATTTCCGAGTTGACAGCAAGCTTGTTGCGTAGCCTCAGCCAAAAAAAACCTTTAAAACGTAACGAAGGCACATGGTTAGCCTTTCAAATTGCTTATCTCCAAGCTTTGCAAGCAATTTTAAAGCAGGAATCAAGCCTGCAAAGACTGTGGCTAGACAGAGCAAGAATACCTACCCAACCAAACATCCCCCAAGAGGAACTCGGTAAAATCACCCTCCAAGATTCTCAACTGCAAGGACTGCTGAAAACTCTCAGTCCTGGTAAATTAACTGACACTCAAGCTGAACAAGCACTATCTTTGCTTGCTGACTCATTACTGGTACAACAAATAAATAATGCTGTTATGGCTTGGTTGGTGGCCAATGGTGCAGAGGAAGCTGAAGCTAAACTCATTACACAGCGTCTGCTTAACTCGTTTCCTGGTCACTTACTGATAGTAGTTACCGAAAATGCTGCCCCTTTAGCCCAACTGCAAAAATTTGTCCGATTGGGAATTTCATCAGTTGGTTCTACCGTGGCTGATAAAATTGACTTTCACCGAGAAAATTACCGTGCAAGTTTGATTCAAAATCTGAGTCTGCCGTTGCTCACAGAATATTTTGCTCTTAAGGATATTTATGTCCAACAAAAAGGCTTACCAGTAGAGGAAAGCATTTCTGAGCAAGATAACAAAAACTCCAAGCCAGTTGATTTAAAAACATGGGCACAACAACAGCTAGCTGATTTAGAAACCATCGCTGTGATTGAGTCGGAACCTGGTTATGGAAAAACTAGTTTTTGCCAAGTTTGGGCTGCACAAATTGCACAAGAATTTTACCCTGAATGGATGCCGATACTAATTAGTTTGCGAGATATAACATACAGCAAAACTTTTACAGAAACTCTCAATTCCGCTTTTTCTGTTAATCTTTCAACTTGGTTAGAACAAGAAAATCCTCGGTGTTTGTTGCTGCTGGATGGTTTAGATGAACTACCTCTTTCTGCTCAGGGTATTAGAGCAAAAGCAATTTTTCTTCAGCAATTACTTAACTTTCAGTCTCAGCGTCGCCACAAAATTGTGTTAACAAGTCGGTCAAATACGTTGCAGAAAATTGACCCGGAAGTAGTATTTTTATGTAAGCGAATTACTATCCAGCCGTTGGATGTGGAAGAACTCAAACAATGGTTTCAGCATTGGACAAAAGTACAATCGTTGCCGATTGCTCAAAATTTCTTTACATTCTTAAAACAGGCGGGGTTATTTGGCAAATCAAAGTTTGCAGAATTATCTGTCTTTGTGCGTCAACCTTTAATGCTGCATTTATTGGGCATTTTGCACCGTGAGGGATTGCTAGATGATGAGTTATTGCAATTATCTAGTAAGGCTACTTTGTTATGGGAAATTCATCATCGGTTGAGTCGCTGGTTGTTAGGCTATCCGCTAACTGGTGGGATGAAAACGATGCTGTTGCGATGGGGATTTGCTCATATTCATCGGACTCCAGAAGCGATCGCTAATTTACTCGGCGATCGCCATCCCCAGGATTTAGTTGAGCAAATGCAAGCGATCGCTCTGAAAATTCTACAAGCGCAGGGTTATCAGGTCAATGAGGAATGGAAGAATTTACCGGGGTTTTATTTTGAAGTTAGAGATTTGGAAAGTTCACGCAAAGGCGCAAAGGCGCAAAGTAATTTAATTGAGTTTTCGCATACTAAGTTGGGAGAATATCTTTGTGGGGAGGCTGTTGCAGGTGAGTTGAAATTGTTGACTCGGTACCGAGATGAAGGTTATGGGGCGCTGAGTTTTGTGCTTGATTCTCCCAGTGGTGTAGCCGAGCATATTTATAAGTTACTGGGTTATGGGATACTTAGTCAGGAAATTGAAGAACTGGCGATCGAGGGATTACGCAAAGAGCAAAAAAACCGCTTTTCTTTTGAAGTTTTGTTTCAACGTCTTTTGTCTTTTTGGCGTGCTTATTGTCAAGGATGTTGGTTAGATAAGGGAATAGCACACAAAGCTTTGACTCATTTTCACGCATTGCAAAATCCTGTGAATGTAGAGCAGGTAAATGCTGCTGTGGGATTGAATGTATTTTTATTGCTTTGTGCTTGCTACCGGGAAACAAAAATTCCTTTTTGGCCTTGTGGTAATCCAATCAATTTGACAGAATTCAATCCCCAGTCCTTAAGTGCGCTAATTGCGAGAACAACGGTTTTACATAAAAGCGCCTTCACAACTCGAATCAATTCTCTGGCTGGACTCAATCTATCGGGAGCCTCTTTATTTCAAGTGGCGTTAACTGAAATAAATCTTGAGCAAACAAATTTATCTAATGCGGAGTTAATCGGGGCAAATTTCGCAGGTGCAAACTTACACCAGGCGAATCTCACAGGTGCAAATCTTCAACAGGCAAATCTCGCAGGTGCAAATCTCCAACAGGCAAATCTCACAGGTGCAAATCTCCAACAGGCAAACCTAATGGGTGTAAATTTGAATTTTGCCAATCTCACCAATGCGTGCTTATTTGATGCCGTTCTTACTGAGGCTAACAAAAAATTGGCCGCCGATAATGGTGCTTTGTTCTCCAAAGATTCATTTCAAAAACTGAAAAATTTGCCATCGCCTACAGCAGGGCGTAGCCCATCGCAGCAACCCTTATTCAACAGCGAAAAAATCACGCCAAACACAAATGTTAATTGGAACAATCCCGCGACAATCGGACTAATTGAAAGCTGCGAAGGCACAATTTTACCAGTAGATTTATATGATGATGATTCAGTTGATGAAACTATTTTTTAGGGAATAGGGCATGGGGCATGGGAGCAGGGGGGCAGAGGAGCGGAGGAGCGGAGGAGAATTGTGCCCAATGCCCAATGCCCAATGCCCAATCCCTAGCCTTCTTGCGAATTCCGGTAACCATAAAAGTTAATACTATACTCAGTAATTCGCACTCCAGTTTGTTCTTCAACTTGGCGGATAAAATCTTCTGGAAGTTGCACGTGAACGTCCAGAATTTGATTTGTATCTATACAGTTGACATGACTGTGAGAATCACTGATATTGCCGTATAAACGCCCGTCGCATCGTTCAATGCACTCGATGATGCCTTGACTTGATAATGCTTCTAAATTTTGATACACCGAAGTATGACCGATTTCTTTGCCTTGTTGGTTTAAGCGATCGTAAATCTCTCTAGCAGAAAGATGTTCGTTGGCTTGCCAAAGTAGTTCCAGAATAAAGCGACGCTGGCGGCTGACGCGCATACCCAGGACTTGACACCGCTCAAGTGCATCTTCTAGGGAACGAATTGGTCTTGTAGAAATTGTTTGTTTTTGCATATTACAGCTTGTTAACTGTTGGGGGAATTTTCCCGTCTCAATGTTTATTGGTTATTTAATATATGCATGGATATTGCACACAACTTTTATACCTGTACTTGTGTTTTGGCTTTTGATGCTGCGAAAGTTACAGGTTGCAATAATGATTTTTTTGCTTTTGATGCCTACTTTGTCAGACCTTAATCTAAAACAAACTCATTACAACTTTAGCTTAAAAATGCTCTAAATGTCTACCTGAGAGTACAGTTTGTCTTGACAAAAGACGCTTATTCTGATGGGATACCATGTTATGATGTAGTAATTTTTTCAGTTAAAGGTGTGTAATTATAGCAGCTATCAAAGTAATATTTCAATTGAGCAAAATATGGTGTGGGTGGCGATCGCCAGACATCAGAGGTTTTTTGACGGCTTTTTTGCTGAATGTAGCGTCAACGGCTCAAAACTGCTACTGTTGATTCTCGATCCTACAGTTGAGCATAAAGAAAGTGGCTGCTGAGTCAAAAACAATTGCGATCGCACTCAATAATGACCTGATTAACAATCTGGATATATCTCCTGCGTCAACGGTGATTGAACAACTGCTGCAAGATGTGGCTGCATCCCATGAACAGCAGCTACGCTTTGATATCAATTACGATCTCGAACCTGACGATCCACGGGAACTCTCGGAAATTCCAGAGGTGCGGCTGTGGTTTGTGCGCCTAGATGCCAAATACCCCTGGTTAGCATTTTTCCTAGATTGGAAAGCTGGAGAATTTGCTCGTTATGCCGCCATGCTTGTACCACACCAATTCAGTTCCAAAGATGGCATTCAGTACAATCCTGAAGCCTTAGAAATATTTTTGATGCACAAAATCTTTGTCTTAGGTGATTGGCTCAAACAGCAAGACATCCCCAGCCTCTCGCGGCTGAAATCTATGGCCCAAATGCTGGGTTATGAATTAGATGATGCTTTTTTTGAGATATTTTAGCTGCGTGAAAGTTCAGTTGGCACACTAAAATCAAACTAGGCTAAAACCCAATTCCCCATTCCCCATTCCCAATTCCCCATTCCCCATTCCCAATTCCCCATTCCCCATTCCCCATTCCCCATTCCCCATTCCCCATTCCCCAACTAGCTGCAATTGAACAATGCGGATTTTGCTAGTAGAAGACGATCCAGAGCAAATTGAACCGCTCCATGACGCCTTGGCTCGTTCGGGGCATATTGTAGATGCCGTCGAAGATGGGGCAACAGCCCAATGGTTGATGGGTGAAAAAGATTACGATCTGCTGATTTTTGACTGGATGTTGCCCGATGAAGATGGTATCTTTCTGTGCAAACAGTATCGTCAAGCAGGAAAAGCCGCTCCTATCTTGATGTTGACGGCAAAAGATACCACTGTCGATAAAGTGATGGGATTAGATGCCGGAGCCGACGATTACCTTGTCAAACCTGTAGATATTGAAGAATTACTGGCACGGGTGCGGGCATTGCGACGGCGATCGCCCCTGTGGTGTGGTGATGCTTTGCAAGTCAACGGGCTATCCCTCCATCTCGACACTATGCGCCTGGAATGGGGAAGCACTAGCCTGAAACTGAAAAGCCGCGACTTTCAGCTACTAGAGTACATGATGCGCCATCCTCGCCAAATTCTCACCCACGATCAGATCGAACAGGCACTCTGGGAATGGGGACAAGAACCTGAGAGTAATGCCGTAGTTGCTCGTATTAAACGCTTGCGTCAACGACTGCGCGAGATTGGTGTAGAAACTTGGATTGAAACCGTTTATGGCACTGGCTATCGTTTAGAACCTCCTGCGGGGTAGTAATCTATGGCTTATCGGGTTCAACGGCTCTATCAACGCTGGCAAACTTTGCCAATTCGAGTACGGGGAACAGCGATCGTTGCCATTCCCATAACCTGCTTGTTTATGGCTCTATCAGCCTTTGCTTGGCTAAAAGCCAGTCTGGTAGAAGATGAAACCTGGGTGCAGCATACTCAAACGGTACGCCTAGAAACAAAACAGCTTCTCAACGCCTTGATTGATGCTGAAACTGGAGTTCGAGGTTATGGGCTAACTCAACGGGAGGAATTTTTAGCTCCTTATAAGCAAGCTCAGACAATTATTCCTCCATCCTTGAATCGATTAGAAAAACTGGTACAAGACAATGCCCAACAAACCCAGCAAATGCAGAAAATTCGCACACTGGTTGATGATAATTTAGAAATCTTTCAGCAGAAATTAACCTTACAGCGAGAACTGAAACGAATTCGTGGACAAACTGATACCTTGGTTCCCGTAGCGTCCCTTTATGAGTGGTTGGAGGAAGGGAAATTAACGATGGATCAGGCGCGTCAACAAATAGATCGCTTCGCTCAAACCGAGGAAGAATTATTAGTACAACGCATACAACATCAAGATTTTTATCGGCAAATTACCTGGATTGTGTTGTGTATTTCTGTTGTATTCGGGACGATCGCAGCTTTGTTTGCAGTTCATCTTTTCTATCAACTGGAGCGAGAATTAGCCAACCGAGAAATCAATCTGCGAGAAACCAATCAGCGTTTAGAAATAGTCTGCGATCAACTCCAGCGATTTACTGCCAATGCTTCTCATGAACTCCGAGCACCCTTAGCAGCAATCATGAGCAATGCCCAAGTTGGGCTAATGGATTTAGATGAGCTAGACGACTCACCAATGAAACTGCGAAAGCGCATTGAGAAGATTATCAGCCTTACCAAACAGATGAGTACATTGGTGGGTGATTTGTTATTTCTGGCGCGACACGAAGGATTATTGGCTCCTGACTCGATGGAATCTGTGAATTTAACAGAGCTTTTAGGGAGTATGTCTACTGAATGGCTGTCACAGGCAAAAATCCATTCTTTAGAACTCACCAGCCAGTTACCCTATACGGCTGTTGTAGTTCAGGGTGATGCAAACTTGTTACAACAGGCGATCGCCAATCTCCTCAGCAACGCCTGTCGCTATACAACTGCTGGTGGAACCATTGAACTGCACCTGATTCGGCAAGCAGAACAAGCCTTAATTCAGGTTAAAGATACTGGAATTGGCATTCCCAGCCATGCATTACCTCATGTATTTGAACGGTTTTACCGAGCCGATCCCAAACGTTCTAGAACATCTGGTGGATTTGGACTAGGATTAGCGATCGCCCAGCAAATTGTTCAGGTTCACGGGGGACAAATCAGTGTCACCAGTACTCTCGATCGAGGCTCAACCTTTCAAATTACCCTGCCACTTTTGACGCACAAATCCAAATAAATTCTGGTCATTTTTTGGTCATACTTCCTGTTTACATTTTATGCAGTGAAGTTCAAACCAATAAATTCTTATGAAATCCACTGTTGCTATGACCTTTACATCTGCACTGTTAGCGGTAGTTATTCCCACCGCTCAAGCACAGATCCCAATTCGTGATTTGCAGCGCGATCCAGGAGTCAGCGTTTCTGGTGAAATTCGCAGTGTTGTTGGCAATGAATTTATCCTAGAGGACGGCACTGGACAGATTATTGTCGATGCCGGCCCACGTTGGTATCATCAGCTAAATTTGCGCCAGGGTGAAAAAGTGACCGTCGTGGGAGAATACGACGACTATGATTTTGATGCCTTTAGCATCACTCGCAGTAACGGAGAAGTTATTCGCATTCGCAATGCCGGAGGCCCACCCCCTTGGGCAGGTGGACGGGGAAGGGGCGATCGCAAATAAGCACAAAGCATTGCTAGAGAAAAGTCTAGTTTTTAACACTGAATAACCGCAAAATCTAGATGTCACGTCTAGGTTTTGCGGTTATTCAACAAAGGCGTAACTACATTTGGATATCCAATAGACTTATTGCAGAAATCGGGACAAACTAGTAGTTCGCCAACCCAAAATTGCTGGGTGGAGGTCGGCAGAGGAGCAGGGGAGCAAGGGAGCAGAGGCAAATACCAAGTTCTTTCCCCTCTGCCCCTCTGCCCCTGAAGCTAACCACCATGCAAAGTTTCCTTGGCAGACTACTACCCTTTAACCACCCCAAATTTTTTCCAAAACGGCGTTTGGTGAAATATCCGCCGTTTTTCCCGTGGGGGATGCAATGGCTAGGAATTTATCGTTTTTCGGTAACGACTTAGCTGGATCAGTGGGGCCAAACAAGGCAATAGTGTAAGTTTGTACTGCAACACTGAGTTGTAGTGCCGCACTGTCAGTAGACAACATCAAATTTGCCCCGGCAATCATGGCAGTTAACTTGCCAATATCATTTGGGGTAGTTACTTTGATATCTGGAGAAGACTCCAGAAGCGATCGCACAAACTGGTCATCCTCAGCCCCCTTAATTACCACCACAGGCAGATCCGGCTGCTTGTATTGGAAATCTTGGATAATTTGCCGCCAACTTTCAACAGGATAGATTTTATCCTGTTCTTTAGATTGAAATAACTGCTCAGAACGGCCATGATGAATCAAGACATAGCCTGTTTCATGTATTCCTAAGCGTTTTTGTTCTTTTTGTGCCCACTCAATATCTGGTTTTCGCACATTTACAGCTAACTCTGGTACAGGAGTATTGATACCCAATGGTTGCAGCAAGTCGTGATATGCTGCCGCCGCATACTGAGATGCTTTAAATGGCACAGCGTGGGTCAGAAAAACCGAACCTTTGCCTTTGTAACCAATACGTATGGGAATTCCCGTCAACCAGAGCAAAAGACCAAGCAACCAAATTTGCTTAACAGCAATGACAACATCGTATTCGCGATCGCGAATTGTGCCCACCAGGTTGCCCCAATCTGCCAGACTGTTACGGTCTTTGAAATCAAAAGCCAGTACCTCGTGAACTGACTTGCTAACCTGGTAGGCCGCCTTTGCTTGGGGTTCAACAACGACATCTATCTGAGCGTTTGGGTAATAGCGCTTCAGGTCATCTAGAGTCGGAAAGAAGAGAATTTGGTCGCCAATTCCGCCAGGTACAAGGGCTACTACTCGCATAATATTTATTGACGCTTACTCGCTCCCTATTTTAGGGGAAAATATATAGCTTAAAGATTGAGGAATTCTGTGTATTTACTAATTCCAGCTGCGGGAATCGGAAAAAGGATGGGGAGTAACCGCAATAAACTCCTACTTCAGGTGCGATCGCAACCAATTATTGCTTGGACTTTGTTAGCCGCCCAAGCAGCCAGTAAAATCAGTTGGATCGGAATTATTTCCCAACCCACTGACTGGCCTGATTTTAAGGCAATTCTCACCGATTTGAAACTAACTAAACCAGTAGAATTGATTCCAGGCGGCTCCACCCGCCAAGAGTCTGTTTACAATGGTTTACAAGCCCTGCCAGCCAATGCCGAACAAGTTTTGATTCATGACGGAGCCAGATGTCTAGTCACACCAGATTTATTTAACTCCTGTGCCCAAGCCATTAGCCAATGTCCCGGTTTAATTGCTGCGGTGCCCATCAAAGACACCATCAAAGTTGTAGATGGACAAGGAATAATTCAAAGTACACCCGACAGACAACAACTGTGGGCAGCACAAACGCCCCAAGGATTTGATGTCAAATTGTTGAAGCAGTGTCATGCTGAAGGTGTCCGTCAAGGCTGGGAAGTAACAGACGATGCCGCTTTGTTTGAAAGATGCGGCATCCAAGTGAGAATTGTCGAAGGAGAAGAGACAAATTTAAAAGTTACCACCCCACAAGATTTAGCGATCGCAGAATTTATCCTTACGAGCAGGGGTCTTTGAAGAAGTGGGCATGGGGCATGGGGCATGGGGCATGGGGAGATGAGGGAGTGAAGGGGGATGAGAGAGACTTGGGAGACTTGGGAGAAAAATTGCTACCATGTCCCCCTTGTCCTCTTCTCATGCCCAATGCCCAATGCCCAATGCCCCATTCCCCAATTTTGAAATTATCAAAACATTTTTGACATTTTAGGATATGATCCCAGAGACTTATTATTAGTTGTCAATCCAAAATTCAAAATCTAAAATCCAAAATTGTTTGACCAATGACTAACCACTAAATGATTACAGCCACAGCGACTAAGATAGAAGCGATTCTCTATTTAAAGGGTAAACCCTTGTCGCTCGGCGAAATCGCCGAGTATGCCGCAAGCGATCGCACCACTGTTAAGGAAGGCATTATTGAACTAATGGACAACTATGCCCACCGAGATAGCGCCCTAGAAGTAGTAGAAACCCCAGACGGTTACAGTTTGCAACTACGGTCTGATTTTCATGATTTAGTGCAAACAATGATACCAGTAGAATTGGGTGTAGGTGCATTGCGAACTTTGGCAGCGATCGCTCTCAATAATCCCATACTCCAGAGCGACTTAATTAACTTGCGGGGTTCAGGAGTATATCAGCACGTTCCGGAACTCGTTGAACTTGGTTTCGTTCGCAAGCGGCGAGACAGCGATTCTCGCTCCTACTCGCTGCAAGTAACCCCGAAATTTCATCAATATTTCCAAATCGAAGAACTTCCGCAAATACTTGCCACCAACCAGAAGGAAGAACAATTAGAACTAGAACTAGAACTCAAGGGAGTGGGGAGTAGGGAATAGGGAATGGGGCATGGGGCATGGGGAAAATGAGGGAGATGAGGGAGCAGGGGAGGCAGGGGAGGCAGGGGAGGCAGGGGGAGAAATAACTAATGCCCAATGCCCAATGCCCAATGCCCAATGCCCAATGCCCACTCCCCACTCCCCACTCCCCTTTATGACTTATACCCGTGGTGAATGCGCTACCCTTGTACTATGGTTTAGAGTAGAGTTAGCAATTAAGCTAAATAAAACTGCCAATGGTGTTTAATCCTGACTTTTTGAATGACAACTCTGAGGAACACCCTAATCAACTTCTTTCGGATCATTCTGAAGAATATCCCAATCAATTACTCAAATATCTACAACATCAGTCTCCTGATGTTCTAGCCCGGGTCGCCCAGTCTGTCAGCCCTGAAATCAAACAAATCATCTCGCAAAATGTCCAAGGGCTAGTAGGAATGCTCCCGGCAGAAAATTTCAATGTCCAAATTACAACAGATCGGGAGAACCTAGCTGGGCTTCTCGCATCGGCCATGATGACGGGTTATTTTCTGCGTCAGATGGAACAAAGGATGCAGTTAGAACAAAAGTTATGAGTGATGAGTTGAGAGTTGAGAATTATCAGTTATGAGTTAGGAGTTGCGGGAAATTTTTAACTTCTAACTCCTAACTCCTCACTCTTGTACAGACGCGATTAATCGCGTCTCTCCTAACTATTTTTTGGGATAAGTCCCTGATTGCACTTTGAAGGTTTGAATTTTACCGCTGCGGTTGACTTCCATCGCTAAAATATCCCCAACTTTGCTGGACTCTACCAGCTTCTGTACTTGGGCTAAGGTTTTGACTGGCTGACCGTTAACTTTTTGAATCACGTCACCAGGAAGAAGTCCTCCCCGTTTGGCTGGAGAGTCCTCTGTTACTCCTTTAATCACAACCCCCGCATCCTGCTGAATATTCAGCTGATTTTCTTGATTAATCTGCTGTTTTTTGCTAGGAGAAAGGTCTGCCATGTCAATACCCAAGAAGGGATGTTCTACACGCCCTTTGGTGAAAAGTTCATTGGCAATGCGGGCAGCGGTCTCAATGGGAATGGCAAAGCCGAGTCCTTGGGCATCAGCACGGATAGCAGTGTTAATACCAATAACTTCGCCTTGGGCGTTTAACAAAGGGCCGCCGGAATTGCCGGGGTTAATTGCCGCATCAGTTTGGATGAAAGTAACTCGCTTATCTGGGACACCAACTTGAGCGCTAGTGCGGTCTGTAGCGCTGATAATCCCGATGGTGACAGTGTTATCTAAACCCAGAGGATTGCCAATAGCGATCGCCCACTGTCCTGGTATCAAGTTTTGGGAATTTCCCAGCTTCACCGTTGGTAGATGATTGGCTTTGATTTTCACTACCGCCACATCAGTCATCGAATCAACTCCCACCACCTTACCCTCTAAAGTCCGACCATCCTTCAGAGTGACTAGTACTGTATCTGTATCGGCTACTACATGAGCATTGGTGAGTAGTTGTCCATCTTCGCTCAAAATAAATCCCGATCCTGTACCGCGTTCAATGCGTTCTTGGGGAATTGGTTGCTCATCTTCTCCAAAGAATCGCCGCAAGAGGGGATTTTTCAAAGCATCAGAAATGGGATTGGCTACTTTGCGGGTGGCATTAATTCGCACCACAGCGGGGCCAACTTTCTGCACTGCCGTTGCAATAAAATTTACATTATCGCCCCCAGGAATCCCGATCGCCCCGCTGGGAGAATTGGGAACTACCGATTCTGGAGGCAAAGCCATCGTTACATTTTTTAACTGCTGGAACGAGGAATTTTGTGGCAGCAGATAACGACTGCCAAACAAACCTGCACCACCGCCGATCACCAGTAAAAACAGATAAACGGCAAGTTGCTTTAAGGATAACTTCATAATCATTCTGCTCAAGGACAGCAATGCAGTTGCTAATTTCTAAGTGTAGTCAAGCTAACGGCAAGTGGACAGATCAATTTAGGGAATTGGGCATGGGGCATGGGGCATGGGGTATGGGGCATGGAAGCTGGCGTTGCAGGGGAAGCAGGGGAAGAAGAAGTATTGATTATTGACTCATGCCCAATGCCCAATGCCCAATGCCCAATGCCCAATTCCTAAAATCTCCATCTAAAATCTAAAGTTAATGCGCTCTTGACTTGTATACATGACTTTACCTTTTCGTCAACTATTTCTCTGTAGCTTAGTTAGCGCCTTGGGGTTAGTATCCATACTGCCAAACTTTAACAGCGCCAATGCTGCTGTAGGTGGTTGCCCAACTCCAGCCCTATCTCGCTTCCAACGCCATAAAGTAGTTCGTGGCGAAACTTTGGAGAGCATAGCGCAGCGCTATAATCTCATTCCCACAACTATTATTGGGATGAATCCGGCTTTGCAGAACAACGGGGCGATCGCCACCGTTGGCACTGTACTGCAAATTCCTCCCTACAATGGGATTGTAGTCGAAGTGCCTCGCGGTCAAACTTGGCGGCAAGTAGCGGCAAAATACAAGGTTCGTGCTGACAGCCTTTTTGAGGTGAATGGTTGCCAACAAGACCCCAGAATCGTGTTTGTTCCGGGGGTAAATTGGTCGCCCGATGGTGTTGTCACTAAGTCCCCTATACCTACTGATACAGGCACGCAAAACCGTGCGTCTCTGTCTGGATATCCCCTGGCAGAAGTGGTAACTGTGGCATTAGCTTATGGTTGGCAGATTAATCCTAGTACAGGTCAAGTTTTCTTCCATAGCGGCGTTGATTTGTTAGCACCAGTTGGTACAGATGTGCTAGCGATCGCACCTGGAACCGTAGCCTTTGCCAATGAGCAAGGTAGTTATGGCAAATTGGTCATCATTAACCACAGTGGCGGACTCCAAAGCCGCTACGCGCAACTTGATAGTATCAATGTCAGCGTTGGTCAAAAAGTCAACAAAGGCGACTTACTGGGAACTGTAGGCATCAGTGGAACACCAAGCGCCAGTCAACCCCATCTCCATTTTGAAATCCGTTCTAGTTCATCTCTAGGTTGGGTAGCGCAAGATCCAAAGAGTTATTTGAAGAAATGAGGTTTGTTTTGAAACGCAAAGGAACGCAAAGGAAATCTCTGTGTTCCTCTGCGGAACCTTTGCGATCCTTTGCGTTAAAAAAACGATGCTATATTTTCACTAGATTTTATGATGTGCATTCCTGCCTCCGCAAATCTTGTAAACGCTGCATCTGCCTGTTCTGTGTAGTCCACAACACCGGGAACAACAACAGGGGAAGTGCAATCTTCTAGCAAATATATTTTTTGAGTAAGGGTGGCATCTACCTGTTTAATTTCTGTTAATAAATCGTCAATTGTCCAGGCGACACAATGACTTTTAGCTTGACCACCAATAATTACAGCATCAAATTCTAAAAGTTGCTTAATTAACTGCGTGTTCTTTTGAGCAAGTGGACGGTTTTCAAAATCTTCTAAAACTTCTGGGCGTAAAATAGAATAGTTTTCTGTTAAAGGATTTTCGCCTTTAATTTCAAATTGGGTTTGATTTTGACGAGCAATACCGTGAAAAAAGATTGCTTCTTCTACTGATGAAACTAAAGCATGACCAATGCCACCCAGCATTGAATGATAAGGCCAAACTGTGAGGGGATATTTACCGTCTTGACTGAGTTGCTTAACGTAATGGTAAGCATGTTTTTTTAATAATTCGTAATTGCCATTAGTAACACTATCAGCAACTGCTGGGTTGACTTTCCAGATGCCTTGTTCGATATCTCCAGGAGTGATACTAGTAGCTGCCGGGGTGGGATGTTCTCCGGCGGCGTTCACCCAAAAGATGGGATGAAAAATTTGCGTTGCTGTGTGAGTATCTAAGGTGGGGACAATTTTTGTGATTAGTCCTAAGTTGCGATAGATAAACTCAGATAATCGCCGATTATCATCCACTGCCGCAGTACCGCTTCTTCCTCCTACAAATAATTCAAATCCAGGAATGCAGAAGGTATTTTGAACATCAATTAATAGTAGGCAAATGCGGGTTTTCTCTGAAGATGCAGGTTGAATATTCTGTTGTTTTGCCCAGGTTTCGGCTGCCGCTGCAATTTCTTGGTAAGGTACGCGCCAGACTTCGCCGACTTTATCGGGGTTAAAGTGCGAGGGAATTGGTAGTTGGGGTGTTGTTTGGGTATTCATAATTACAGTTTGATTTATTCTTTAATAACATCAATAATTTGAATCCCCAAATTTTTCAAGCCTAGTGTTACGTGGATGTTTTTTCTAGCATGGGAGTTAAAGCATTTGGTGATAAGTCTAATTTAGCTGATGATGTGGCGATCGCCTTCTGTTGTCCTCTCTACAGCATTAACCTCACAGTTTTTCGCTCTAATCCATACTCTGTGATTGGTTAAGACAATTTAAGGCGATCGCGCGTTATGATGCGATCGCCTTTGTTTCTTTATTTTCTTTTTTGTAATTCCATTACCCAAAAATGCCCCTACTATGGCAATCTGGGAAACAGAGATTTATCAAATCTGATATTTTAGCTACAGCAAATTTGCCATTACAGGTTATGCAAACTCTGCCCACACTGGATACTGCAAATACTACATCAACTCAACCTACCTTTGATACAACTATCAAGCGGCGTCAAACCCGTCCTGTAAAGGTAGGTAATGTCACCATTGGGGGTGGCTACCCCGTTGTGGTGCAGTCAATGATTAACGAAGACACTCTTGATATTGATGGTTCTGTGGCTGCTATTCGTCGGTTGCACGAAATTGGCTGCGAAATTGTCCGCGTCACAGTGCCAAGTATGGCTCATGCCAAAGCGTTAGCAGAAATTAAACAAAAATTAATTAAAACTTACCAAGACGTGCCAATTGTGGCTGATGTCCATCACAATGGCATGAAAATTGCTCTGGAAGTCTCCAAGCACATAGAGAAGGTGCGGATTAATCCAGGGTTGTATGTCTTTGAAAAGCCAAACTTTAATAGAACCGAATATACTCAAACCGAATTTGACGAAATCGGCGAAAAAATCCGCGAAACTCTAGAACCTCTGGTAGTTTCTTTGCGCGATCAAGGTAAATCAATGCGAATTGGGGTAAATCACGGTTCCCTGGCTGAGAGAATGCTATTTACCTACGGTGACACCCCTGAAGGAATGGTGGAATCAGCCATAGAATTTATTCGCATCTGTGAATCTTTAGATTTTCGTAACTTGGTAATTTCCATGAAAGCTTCACGAGTACCGGTGATGGTAGCCGCCTATCGCCTCATAGCTAAACGTATGGATGAGCTAGGTATGGATTATCCGTTACATTTGGGTGTTACCGAAGCCGGTGATGGCGAATATGGACGAATCAAATCCACTGCTGGAATTGCGACATTACTCGCTGATGGCATCGGCGACACAATTCGCGTGTCACTGACAGAACCACCAGAAAAGGAAATTCCCGTTTGCTACAGCATTCTCCAAGCTTTGGGATTGCGGAAAACAATGGTGGAATATGTCGCCTGTCCTTCTTGTGGACGAACTTTGTTTAACTTAGAAGAAGTGCTACACAAAGTCCGGGAAGCCACCAAACATTTAACTGGTCTGGACATAGCAGTTATGGGCTGCATTGTCAACGGTCCGGGAGAAATGGCAGATGCCGACTATGGTTATGTCGGTAAAACACCTGGTTACATTTCTTTGTATCGTGGCAGAGAAGAAATTAAAAAAGTCCCAGAAGACAAAGGCGTAGAGGAATTAATCAACCTGATTAAGGCAGATGAACGCTGGGTAGAGCCGTAAGGGGAATGGGGGCATGGGGCATGGGGCAGAATTTCTAACTGATTACTCAGCACTGGCTCAACGCCCCGCTACCGCTAACAACACTCCTCAGTCAACAGTCAACAGTCAGCACTCCCATGCCCCATGCCCAATGCCCAATGCCCAATGCCCAATGCCCAATTCTTAAAACTTTTGTATAGATAGCCACCAAGATCGCCTGATTGTCAAGTATTTTGTTGAAATTAGAAATACATGCTTGACCTTTACAGTAATACCCTGTGTTAGATTGAGCATACTGACTATAAATTTTCCCTCTGACGCAGCTGTCATTATGGTGATTACAAAAAATAGGCTTGTTTTGGGTGCTACGGCAGTAACACTCTCCACGATCGCAGTTACTAGCCTTGGCATTCACTCGCGAGGTCAGGCTTTATTTAAAGCAAGTCCGAAAGAATTGGTGGACGAAGTATGGCAAAATATATACCGCAATTACGTAGACGGTACCTTTAACCAGGTAGATTGGCAGGCTGTTCGTAACGAGTATGTGAAGAACAAGTCCTACAGTAATCAACAGGAAGCTTATAAGTCCATTCGGGAAATGCTCAAAAAGCTAGATGACCCATATACCCGATTTATGGACCCAGGGGAATTCAAGAATATGCAAGTGGATACCTCTGGAGAATTAACAGGAATTGGTATCACAATCAGTCAGGATGAAAAAACCAAACAACTGGTTGTAATTGCGCCAATTGAAGATACGCCAGCCTTTAAAGCTGGTGTTTTAGCCAAAGATGTCATCCTCAAAATTGATGACAAAAGCACCAAGGGGATGGATACCAATCAGGCAGTATCTTTGATTAGAGGAGAAGCAGGAACCCAAGTCAGCCTAACGATTCAGCGAAACGGTCAGACAAAGCAATTTAACATCAAACGGGCGCGGATTGAAATTCACCCAGTTAAATATTCTCAAAAACAAACTCCAGCAGGTAATCTTGGCTACATTCGCCTGAATCAATTCAGCGCCAATGCTGGTAAAGAAATGCAAGCGGCTATCAGAGATTTAGAAAGCAAAAAAGTATCTGGATATATCCTCGATTTACGTGGTAATCCAGGCGGTTTATTGTTCTCCAGTATAGAAATTGCCCGGATGTGGTTAAATAAAGGCACAATCGTTTCTACCATTGACCGCCAAGGTGAGCGAGAACGAGAGGTGGCAAACGGGCGGGCGCTGACAAATAAACCGTTGGTGGTATTAGTGGATAAAGGTTCAGCCAGTGCCAGTGAAATACTCTCAGGAGCTTTGCAGGACAACAAACGTGCAGTTTTAGTGGGTACTCAAACCTTCGGTAAGGGATTAGTGCAATCGGTACGTCCCCTAGAAGATGGTTCAGGTTTAGCGGTGACCATTGCAAAATACCACACACCTAGCGATCGCGATATTAATAAGCATGGTATCGATCCAGATGTGAAGGTGGATTTAACTGATGCCCAGCGACAAGACTTGTGGCTCAACGAACGTGACAAACTCGCTACCCTAAAAGACCCCCAATTCGCTAAAGCAGTGGAAGTGATAGGTAAGCAACTTGCTGCTAAACGCACAGCCACAGCAGAAAAATAACCATACTCCTGTGGGCATGCGGCATGGGGAGATGGGGCATGGGAGCAGGGGGGCAGAGGAGCAGAGGAGCAGAGGAGAAGTTGCTGCAATCTTTCCCCTCCGCCCCTTTGCCCCTCCGCTTTTCTGCCTCTTGTGCCCAATGCCCAATGCCCAATGCCCAATGCCCAATGCCCCATGCCCAATGCCCCATGCCCAATGCCCCACTCAAACTGGTTGGCACTTCCCAGTTCTAATGAGTCCGACACGATGGGTGATCGCTTCTTCTTGTGAACTATAAGGCCCCCACTGTTCTATAATCTCTGGATTGTCCTCTCCTACTTGGTTGCTGGAGACTATTTCGCAATAACCAGCAGGATGCTTGATAATATACCATTTTTGTGTGTTGTTCATGCTGGAAGTGAAAATTTGGTTTTTTATAGTAAGAATTGTACAAAGCAGATCGCTAGGACATACATTAAGACTCTTGTATAGTATGAGAATTGTCACTCAACGAATACGTACAAATCCAGCTTCACTCATCAGTTGTTGTCCCTGATTTGTTAGCAGCATTTCGGCGTATGCCTCGCCCACTTTTTGTTCTAAACTGCCATTATTCTGCTTAACTATGACAAACATCTGGCGTGTAATTGGATACTGACCTGTTTTGAAAGCATCAATGTTTAACTTGTTCCGCTGATTCGGACATTGATCGGCTTTAATCAAAGGTTTTATGTAAGGAGCTACAAAACTCTTTCCTTGTCTGGCGATTGGCAATGGCTTAACCTTGCATTGGGGAACAACTTCTGGTGCCGAAGCGTAGTAAATACCACCGCGATCGCTCGCTAATTTTCTCAGACCATCTGTTGTATTGTAAACGTATACTACGTTACTTCCAATTTTTTCTCCACTGAGAATGTTGTCAGCAAAAAACTCTACAGTGCCTCCGTCTTGAAAGTGACGGGAGTAAGCAGTAATTTTAAGGTCAGGGCCGCCTACCTGTTTCCAGTTAGTTATTTTATCAGTGTAAATATCTTTGATTTGAGTTAGAGTTAGCCCTGGAATTTGCAGATCGGGGTGAACAGCGATCGCTAATCCTTCTAAAACCACTGGAATCTGTGTGAGAGTAAATCCACGTCGCTGAGCTTGTTGATATTCTCTGTTGGCGATCGGGCGGGAGGATTGAGCAAAGGTGAGTTGTCCTTCCAACAACATCCGAATTCCCGTACCGGAACCTGGCGTAGCATTAATCGCATCGGTATAGCGTAACTCAAATTTCGGATGAGCTTTGTTGATTTTAGGATCTATATTTTTCCGAATTGATGCCCAAGATGTGCTACCACCATATAGCCATGTTCCGTCAGGAGCAGCGACGGAACTAAAATCGGAGTCGGGTTTTTTGCCAGGAAAAAAATATAATGCACCACCGCTAACAAGCACACCAAGTAAACCAATGAATAACCACGGATTGATGTTTTTCTTTAGTTTATGAGTTGAATTTTCTGCCTTGATTGGAGTCGGCTTTGGCGGAGAAATTTCACACAATCCATCCCAAGTCAATGGTTCAACATTGGCTTGAATACAAATTGTTGGCAACCAAATTGCACCAGGGTAATCTGACTTAAAATGTTCTAGACGTTTGCGTGCTTTTTTAACAGAAGTAAATAGTGATTTATGATTATGGGTAAATTCTTTAAAAAAGTACCTTAAAAAATCTATTGCTACGGGATCGGGCACTGGTTCCCGCATGACAATAACTTGAGGCAAATGTAGTTGTGCAAGTTCGTTAGCTAATCCCAAACCATCGCAGGAATTAAAAATTGCTAACTGTAATCCTTTATCAATAGCTTGCTTTAAAGCCTCCTTAAAATCTTCAATACTCAACCTATCTTTGTCATTGAGTTCAATCCAACCTATCTGTCCATCTTCTTGACTGCCACTGTGTCCTGTAAACACAAAAATATGATAACCTTGTTCATCCCAAAGCGCTTCACACAACTCTTTGCGGCTAGGCTGCATTAAACAGAGTACTTCTACTCCATCTTTTTCTAAATCCTGAATTAGCTTTAAGTCATCTTTTGTATTAATTCCATCGCTCCTACCAACAGCGACTAAAATTCTGATATGTTGGCTTTGAGGAACTAGTTTATCGCTCTGTTTATTTTTATTTTTGGGCGCATTTAGAGCAATTTCGGCATTGGGATAGTGTTCTTCAAATAAATTCCATTCTTGCCAAGGAAGGCGGCGGAAGTCGATATCTTTGGCATCGATGATGACGCGAATCTCTTCATTTGATTGATGCAATTGCTGAGCGATCGCAATTAATCTATCCCGAATTGGTCGCCACTTGTAATCGGAAGTATTCAGCCATTGATTTAGCTGGTCTTTGACTGCGGCAGTCTGTTCCGCGTGGGAATGAATTGTCACACTTTTGGGTGTGAGACGGAACGTAGCACAAGAACGCACAGCCTCGATTTGGCGATACGCTGACTGCCATTCATTAAAAGATGATTCTAAATTTGCTGGTAACGGAGGCAGAAACCCTTCTGTTTCTTCATCCAAGTTCTTCACCGTCAGAATCACCAGAAATCCATCTGGTAAATTACGTCTGAGTTTCAACTTGACGATCGCCATTGTTGTCTCCTTTTGTTTGTTTTAAACAACAAACTCTTCCATCAGACTTGTTTCCCCTAACACTATCTTGACACTGAATTTTTCCTCGTGTTGGCAGCTAAACTCTAGTTGCATCCAATCATCTGAGCTTCTTGCTTGCACTTCCATGCCAGTGTTTCCATCTGTATCAAGGACTATCAGTTGTAAAGAAGCTGGTAGATGAATAGCATCGTCACCCGGATAAACCCGCAAGCGAATGTCGAAAACTTCACTGTCAGTGGGAGTCAACTGCACTAACAACAGCACTTGTCTGCCTAAGTCAATCACTTTTGCCCGACTGATGGAATTTGTGGAAGGGCGAGTCATTGTAGTACTGCTTCTGAAATTGTTAGCAAACACTAACTCTGGGGGTTGCCAATTTGCTTGGAAGATTCCCGTCACCCATTGACGCAGATTTACCAATAGCGAACACCTGTGTATAATCTCGAAAAGAGCATCAAAAGATTGTAATTGTGCTATTTCCAGTATTTGTGGTGATTCAGTCATCGCCACTGCTGGGGTAAATCCCAGTAATTCTACATAATCTAATTTCTGACTAAACTGAACTGCTACATAACCAATGCGGTCTTGTGTCATCGTCGGAGGTAAGACGATGGCAACTTCACCCGGTAGCACCGGACGACATTCGAGTTTGCCAACACCAGGCAACACTAAGTCAGCAACATCAAAAATTGCCCTTAAACCGCGATGCCAGCTATCGCCTTGATTTAGGGCTGTTTGAATGTTTAGCCATTTGAGATAACTGTGAACGGCATAAACGGCTAGGGTATTGAGATAAACTTGTTTTCCCTTTTGGGGGTTATCTTGCTGGGCGGCAAATTCCTCAGCCCAACGATGGGCATTTGGAGGGAGAGGGACGCTTAAAACATGTGATTGTGTGCTACTCATTGGTCGTATCCGAAATTAATCCCAATTTCTCTTAACAGGGGAAGACAATTTTTCTTCCAGTGAGAGTAAAGAGTTTGATTGCTTATATTTAAATCTCTAGCAATATCAGAGATTTTATGAGGTGGATTTTCCACAAGTAAGCGCCTTGCCAATAATTGACAATGGCATTCTGGTTTTTTTCGCAGATGACTAGCTGTTAATTTACCTTGTTCATCTTGCTCAATGTATTGCCAGATGCGTTTTCCAAGGCACTGACGCTGATTTTCTTGGATTTGGGCAATTTTGATATCCAGTAAATCTAAGGTAATAATTTGTGACTGACGGTCTGGCAAGATATTTAAGAGGCTTGTTTCGTCGCCCTCATCGTTACGGGTAAGTCTGTCTAAACTAATAGTATAATTACTGTCTGAAATGTATAAATCTTTAATGCGCCACTTGAGAAAGCCATTAATCCAGATTACTAGGCTTTGTTGCAGAGAAGGCGATACTCCTTCGGAGTCACTTCGTGAACGCGCTTCAAATGCACAAATCTTCCGGCTCACCCATTCCCAAGTTAGATTTAAAGCTTCTAAATAGTCTTGATGTCCTGACTTATAAATTCCAGGGAATTGTTGAATAAGCACAAGCAGTCTGTTTAACGCTTTCTGCCTCTCTGGACTGGGGTCTGGGTAGCAGCATACCTCATCAATTAGTTTTTTAAGTTGTTCATCCACAACGATTTTTCTCCCAAGCTGCTATGGGGGTATTAATTACTTACCCGAAAGACAAAAAAGCTTTTGCTGCTTGAGTTTACCTGATTTTGAATTCACTTATTACTTGTGGATGTTACAAATATCAAAAAGTTTTTATTACTCTTCCCAGAGAAAATTCATCGGGTGCATGGCACGAAGTTAAGCCAAAACCCAAAAGCCTTTTAGCTCAAGGATTACCTCTATTTTATCGTCAACAACAAGATCCCCGACTTCTCTAAAAAGTCGGGGACTTGAGCTTCTAGAGTAAATCATTTCATAAAAATAAAAATACTGCATGTAAATCTAATAAGAGTGCCAAGCATAAAACTTGCTGTATCTGAATTAAAACCACTCTGAGTGTGACATATGAAAAAAGTTATGTACTGGTTAATGGGTGAAAAAGCCGGACGAACCATAGTCGGTACTTGGAATTGGCTATGGGGAATGCCGATAGAATCTGGTGGTAAAGTAGCTGTTGCCGTAGCTGAAGAATCACTGCAATCAATGCAGGAATCAGTGCAAAAGTTGGCTGAAGCTGTTGCTATGCAAGAAGCTTCTTACAAAACAGCCAAAAACAAATATGAGACAAAAGTCAAAGAATTAAGGACTTTAGAACAGCAAGCAAATATTGCTCAGCGCAGTGGTAATCCGGAAGCAGCGCGGATGGCAATGACTAAAGCAATTCAGACAGAGCAAATCTTGCCGAAGTTGGAGGAGTTAGTCAAGCAGGCCGAATCGGCTGTAAATGCTTCCAAAGACAAGCTAAATCGAGAGCGCATGAAGCTAGAAGCCTACAAAGCTGACATGCAAAATATGAAAGATATGTCAGAGGTGAACGAAGCACTAGCAATGATTGCCAAAGTCAATAATGAATTTGACATTGGTTCGGCTAAAAGTGACTTTGAAAAAGCTAAAAACGCTCCTCCTCCAATTGTTTTTATCCTGATTTTTTTCGCTTTAATCGGTGGTGGTTACTGGTTCTTTTTCAACCGGGAACCAGTACCAAGTAACACACCCTCTACTAGTTTTTCACCCCCAAGTTCACTACCAAGCGGTACTACCGTGAAAATAGACGGTTCTACGAGCATGGTGACAATTAACCAAAATCTCAAAAGAACTTTTGAGAGGCAATTTCCAGGTGCAAATGTTATTACTAGTGCCAATGGTTCTCAAAATGGTATTGCGGATTTAGTAGCAGGTAAAACGGATATTGCAGCAGTATCTCGGCCACTGACTGCACAAGAACAGAGTCAGGGATTAGTGGCGGTGTCTGTGACAACAGATGCGATCGCTCTTGTAGTTGCCAAAGCAAATCCTTTCAATCAAGGATTAACCAGCGCCCAAGCAGCAGATATTTTTCAGGGCAAAATTAACAACTGGTCAGCAGTAGGTGGTAACAATGGAACTATCCGAGTAATTAATCGACCAGCAGTTAGTGGAACTCATCAAGCGTTTCAGGAAATGGTGCTAAAAGGAGCTAATTTTGGCACTACACCAAACATCACAACACTGCAACGAGATGCCACAACTCCCCTACTCCAAGCTTTAGGAACTGATGGCATCGGCTATGCTACTTTTGCACAGGTTGCTAATCAACAAACAGTGCGATTTGTTCCAATTGACGGGTTAACGCCAGATGCAAGTGGTTATCCCTACCAACGGCAGTTATATTATGTCTATAAAAATCCTGCTAGTCCTGGAGTTCAAGCATTTTTAGGTTATGCAACTTCGGCTCAAGGACAGCAAGCGATGATTTTGGATAATTGATCGATCGTTCGTGAGAGACAAAATACCCGACTTTTTTTAAGAAGTCGGGTATCTATGAGTAAATATTTTTGTTCTAATTACGAATTACGAATTACGAATTATTTTGAATTTCCTCTCTTACCCATTGCCTAAATGCTCTAAGTGTTGGACTTCTAGCTAAAGTTCGGCTCTGTTCAACAAAACAGGGAATTGCTTCAAAAATAGGCAAGTTGGAAAAAGTAGGACTAATTTCAGACTCAATATATTTGCCATACTGAAGAAGATTAATGGTTCTTCCGCTACTTTTATGGCGAGAATCAAAATTAATTAAATTTTAACAACTCTAATTTAATATAAAAAATGCTTGAAGTTTAGATATTGTAGTAGTTTACAAACTTTCAAATATTATCAAATA
>JAHHHB010000081.1 GCA_019359545.1 Desmonostoc geniculatum HA4340-LM1
TCTTGTGTTTGTTGGGGGTTGAGTGTGTATGCTTTTTCGCTGATTTGTTGGAATTGTGTCCCGATTTCGACTGTGATGATTTGTTGATTATTTTCTGATAGCTGTTTAACTAGTTCTTCTCCTAGTCCGCTTTCATCCATGAATACTAACGTCCATGATTTTTGATTTGTCAATTCTCCTTGTTCTAGATGCACTGGTAGAACAGATGGCTTCCAAATAGGTTGATAAAACCAGTCGGCGATATCCGGCTTTTTATCCAGTGAGACTTGAGTAACATGATTATCCTGTGCTTTTCTTTGTGGTTCAATCCAGTAACGTTGTCTCTCAAAAGGATAAGTCGGAAGGGGAAGGCGATCGCGCCGTTGATGGTGATAAAATCCTGACCAGTCTATTTGTACTCCATGCAGCCAAAGTTGACCCAAACATCTGTACAACAACTCCATATCTAATTGAGTTTGTTGAGGATGAGGTAAAGAATTCAATATCAACTGTTGTGGCTGTTTTTCTGGATGTCGCCCTGCTAACTTACTCAAAATCCAACCAGGCCCGACTTCCAATAAAATTTGTGTTGGCTGTTGTAATAATAGTTCCAAGCCTTGGGCAAAGCGTACAGTTTGCCGCAGATGAGTAGCCCAGTAGTGAGGATTTGTCGCTTCATCGTCTGTAATCCAAGAACCAGTAACATTAGAAATAAAAGGAATTTGAGGTAGTTGCAGATTAATTGTATTTACAGCCTGGGTAAAGGGTGTCAAAATTGGCGACATGATATGAGAATGGAAAGCACCAGATGTATGCAACTGCCGACAATCTACGCCTTGACTGAGAAGTTTTTCTTGGAATGCGGCAACTGCATCCTCACTACCAGAAACCACACAATTATTAGGTGTATTAATCGCTGCAATTGAAAGTTCTGGGAGTAATATCTCAGACACTTGCTCATAGGGCAATGGCACAGCCAGCATTCGACCTGGTGGTAACTGCTGCATGAGTTTTCCTCTAGTTGCTACGAGGAATAACGCATCTGACAAAGAAAAGACACCTGCAATGGTGGCAGCGACATATTCACCGATACTATGACCAATCATCGCCGTTGGATGTATGCCCCATTTCATCCATAACTGAGCAACGGCGTATTCTGTGACAAATAACGCCACTTGAGTAATTGCCGTTTGTTGTAATTGTTCGCTAGCCGTTTGAATTTGTTCGGGGTTGGGGTAAAGGAGATGACGGATATCTAAACCCAGGTGTGGTTTGAGAATCTCTGCACAAGTGTCTACATGCTCTTGAAATGTCGGTTCCTCTTCATAGAGTTGTCGCCCCATGTTCAGATACTGGCTACCTTGTCCGGGGAACATGAATACTACTGGGCGATGACCAGTTTGTGGAGTGTGGGTAAAAACTTTTTCTGGGTCTAAAGATTCGAGTAGATTGATTGCATTTTCTGTGTTTTGGCAGACTACTAGGCGACGATAGTCAAAAGCCCGACGACCAACTGCCAAAGTGTAAGCTGCATCTGCTAGTTTGATGTCTGGATGCAACTGAAAGTGATTTGCTAAATTTGCGGTTGCTGTTTCTAAGGCACAACTGGTTTTGGCTGAGATTAGGAGTAATTGGTAAGGTCGGGATGGACTAGAAGGTTCAATTGCTGGGGCTTCTTCGAGGATGATGTGGGCGTTAGTACCACCAACGCCGAATGAACTGACTCCGGCGCGGCGGGGAGTGCCGTTAGTTTTCCACTCTGATAACTGGGTGTTGACGTAGAAGGGGCTATTGTCGAAGTCAATTTCTGGATTGGGTTGTTCAAAGTGTAGGCTCGGTGGAATCATTTTGTGTTTGAGCGCTAGCACTGTTTTGATTAATCCTGTCACTCCTGATGCTGAACCAAGGTGTCCGCAATTTGTTTTCACTGAACCAATTGCACAGAAAGCTTTGTCAGAAGTACTTGTACGAAAAACTTCTGTCAGTGCGGCAATTTCAATGGGGTCGCCTAAGTTTGTTCCGGTTCCATGAGCTTCTATGTAGGTGATCGTTTCCGGAGGAATGCCTGCAATAGACTGAGCTTCTGAGATGACTGCTGTCTGACCATCTATGCTTGGTGCTGTATAGCTAAGTTTTAAAGAACCATCGTTATTTATTGCTGAACCTTTAACGATCGCGTGAATGCAATCTCCTTGTGCGATCGCATCTGTTAACCGCTTCAGAACAACAATTCCTATGCCATTGCCAAAAACAGCTCCTTTTGCTTTGGCATCAAAGGCTCGGCAGTGTCCATCAGGAGAAGCAACTCCACCTTCTTGATACAAATACCCACTTTTTTTAGGCACTGTAACTGAAACGCCACCAGCTAGAGCAATGTCGCATTCCCCATTGAGCAAGCTCTGGCAAGCCAGATGAATAGCTACCAGTGAAGTTGAACAGGCGGTTTGAACAACTACACTAGGCCCTTTTAAGTTGAGTTTGTAGGAAATTCTTGTAGATAAATAATCTTTTTCATTTCCCAGTAAAGTCTGGAAATTAGTTTGATAATCTATAGAACCAAAACTAGGATAAATGTTATTAAGTAAATAAGAGTTGTTTTCTGTACCTGCATAAACTGCAATCGAACCCTGGTAATTTTGGGTGTCGTAACCAGCATTTTCTATTGCTTCCCAGGCAGATTCCAAAAAAATTCTGTGTTGCGGATCTATGATTTCAGCTTCTTTCGGACTGAACCCAAAGAATTCAGCATCAAACAATTCGATATCTGACAATATGCCCTTTGCTTTTACGTAATTGGAGTCACTTAATAAAGCGGCATCTACACCTGAATAAAGTAGTTCTTGTTCGTTAAAAAATGAAATAGCTTCAACACCATCTTGCAGATTATTCCAAAACTCATCACTATTTTTTGCTCCTGGTAATCGACATGACATACCGATGATGGCTATTTCTAAATTATTATTCATAATAATTATTTTTTACTGCCTAAGCATTTGTGATAGTAGTTGCTGATGTTTTATTTTCTAGCAATAATTAGCTAGCCAATATAGTTATGTTTAATTATCTTGACTAATTAGCTGTTGTTTGAGCGATATTTTTGCCTGGTTTGTCTTTGTTGATCTCTAGAATTTTTCAAATTATTACGAGATTCAGCACGGTTATGTCCTTTTTGAGCAGCAGTTTGTGTACTCTGCTCCTGACTGATATACTGAGCAAAAGAGTTTATGGTCGGTGATTTAATCATTTCAAAAATTGATAGTTCTTGATCAAAAATTTCTTGCAATTTAACTTGAGTTCTAACTAGGAGTAATGAATTACCTCCTAGTTCAAAAAAATTGTCATGAATTCCCACCTTTTCTATTTGCAGTATCTGTTGCCAAACCGCAGCAATCAGATGTTCAGCCTCAGTCTGAGGTTTTACATAAGCTATATTTTTATGCAGGCGAATGCTTTTTGGCGTAGGCAAGGCACGACGATCCACCTTACCGTTAAGTGTCAGTGGTAAAGCATCTAGAAGCATAAAATCAGAGGGTATCATATACTCAGGCAGTTTTTTATAGAGAAAATCATGCCACTCTGCGGGCTTAATCTCTCTTAAATCATCTGTACTTTCCGTTGAATTGGAAACAATATATGCTACTAGTTGTTGATTATTTATTGACTCTGCGATCGCAGTGACTACCACTTCTTTGATAGAGGGATGCTGTTGCAGGGCGGCTTCAATTTCTCCCAACTCAATACGATAGCCATTGACTTTAACTTGAAAATCTTCACGCCCCAGAAACTCAATGTTGCTATCTGGTAAATACCGACCCAAATCACCAGTTTTGTACAACTTCTCTTGAGTTTGAGGATGAATTATAAAGCTGGAATTAGTCTTTTCTTCATTTCGCCAATAACCTTGAGCTAAACCAATTCCACCAATGTAAAGCTGTCCAGTAACCCATACAGGACATTGTTCTAAGGCTTGATTCAGCACATAAAAGCGTTGGTTTGCCATTGGACGACCGTAGGGAATGCTTTTCCAACTGGGGTCAATTTCTTCTATGGGATAGAGAATTGACCAGATAGAAGCCTCCGTAGCACCACCTAAACTAACTATCTGCACACCCTCAGACAAGGCTCGAATCTGGTTAGGTAAGGGAAGGGGCAACCAATCACCACTCAACAAAACCAACCGCAGCGATCGCGCCAGTGTTCTCTGACAACCGACGGTATAATCTACCAGCATTTGCATCAAGGCTGGTACTGAGTTCCAGACTGTGATCTGTTGTTCTACCATTAACTGCACCCAGTTAGCTGGATCTTTTGTTGAAGCAGCATCAGGGATGACAATTGTGCCTCCCGCCGCTAAAGTGCCAAAAATGTCATATACAGACAGGTCAAAACTTAAGGAAGATAGCGCAAATACCCGGTCTTGCTGATTTATCTGGAAACGCTGGTTAATATCAAGGATAGTATTAACCGCACCGCGATGGTCAATCATTACCCCTTTTGGCAAGCCAGTGGAACCGGAGGTGTAGATGACATAGGCTAAATCATCAGGTCGCTGTACCCACAAAGGCGATGAAAAGGAACTAGGTGATTCATAGGTATCCACACACAAGCGTGTGAGATTCTCTGGCCAGTCTAAACAAGTATCAAGCTTCGATTGAGTAAGTACCCACTGAACTTCTGTTTGCTCCAAAAGATACCATCGGCGCTCCCTGGGGAGATCGGGGTCTATGGGCACGTAAGCAGCACCGGAGGCCAGAATACCCAATGTAGCTACAACTTGTTCCCAGCCTTTCTCCATGACTATTGCTACCAATTGGTTGGGACGAGCGCCGAGTTCTCGCAGTTGTTGCCCTATTTGATGAGCGCGAGTACTTAACTCTTGGTAGCTAAGGGTGCGTTGACTAGTCACTACAGCCGCTTGCTGTGGATACTTATCTACTTGTTCAAAAAACAAAGTATGAAGTAAGGCAGCTTCGGGAACAGGTGCAAAAGTAGCGTTAACAGCTGCCAATTGCTCAATTTGTCTAGCTGGGAGCAATTCTCTTGTAGGTGCTTGCCACAGTTCTTCCTCTTGAGCTAAACGCTCAAGAAAATCACAGTAAGCGGTACACATCTCATCCAACAGCCCCACGGGAAAAAGTTCATCAACAGCATCTAAATCAACAACTAAGGTTCCGCCAATTTCATTAACTTGGATGTCTAGATAAACTTGGGGTGTTTGACTGATGTTGTAAACAACTTCTCCCAGCTTATGAATAGATGATAATTTTTCGCTGGTGGTGTCTCGGTTAATACCATCATTAATTAGGGTGCTGGTGAAAATAACTGGCATCAGCACTCCAAAAGAGCGCTTTTGGATACGAGCTAATTCTCGCAAAACTTGCACACCACTGAAATAACGGTGATCGAAGTCGTCCCAAAGCTGTTTTTGGATGCGCTGCGATCGCACAAGAAAAGATTCGCTCTTTGAGTTGTCTACCTCTAATAAAGTCAATGAAGTAAAATCTCCGGCAATTTGATTCACTTGCGGATGTAAGGGTAGGCGATTAAAAAGTGTCAGATTCAGGGTAAATCTGGGGCTTTTACTCCAAACGGTGAGAATTTCAGCAAAAGCAGCTAGTAGTAATCCAGAAGGACTTAAACTTGCTTCAGTAGTTCGCTTTTTCAGACAACGCCATTTATCTGGGTCTAATTTCCTCGTTCGGTGTACAAAATGGGGGTATTTTACAGCAGCCAGATTTTTCTCTAAAGGTAGTTCTGGGGACGGTGGTAATGTGGGAATCCGGCGCAACCAATACTCTCGTGAACTTTGGTACAGTTGGGAATCACGTAAGGCAATTTCGGCTAATACATAATCCCGAAATGACACTTCTAAAGGCGGCAATAAAATCTCATGATTTTGGATTAATTCAATCAATTCTCCGAGAATTATATCAAAACTCCAAGCATCGCCAATCAATATATCTAAACTCAGGCAAAGTCTGACTTTATTATCTTCTAACTGGGCTGCTTGAATTTCAAATAAAGGCCATTGGTCAGCAGGTATTACTTGATGTGATAATTGCTCACGCAGTTGGTTCAACTGGGAAGCAACTATTTCCGAATTTTGCTTTCGTAAATCTAATACTTTAATCTTATAAGCAGGCACTTCCTGCAAAATTTGCTGTTGTCCATCGGGTCGAATTACTGCCCTTAGCATATCGTGGCGGCGAATTAGTTGCTGCCAAGCTTGTTCAAACCTGATTAAATCTAGATCGACAGTTTCAATCTCAAAATAAACATGAGTTGAAATATTGCTTAACTCAAATGCACCACTACGACCAACCCAATAAGCTTGTTGAACGTCAGTAAGTGGAAAAGGCTGATACAGATCGTCTGGATTAGGAACGATTGTAGGTAGTTTGTCTTGTGTTGATTTACCTTGAAAATCAGACTCAGCTTCACCACGCAAACGTTTTTCTAGTAGTGCTAGTTTCACAGGTGAAAGTTGGGACTTAAGTGTGGAGTTTTTTTCTTGTGAAGACATTTTTTATCTCGATTATTAACAAATAACTTATTGGCTATATAAATCAGCAATTATTTTTGAACATTTTATCTGCTTTATTTTTTAGTGTACTTTACAGCTAGTTCTATTCATTTTTATTCATGATTTGTATGAAATTGCTGTGTACTTAAATAATTTCTATTTTCATGTACTCAGGGAAAGATTGGATTCGCTTTAAGTCATTTTGCAAAATTACCAAATCGCCTCTTTGTTCAATTTCCTTAAACCCGGCAAATTTATAGGCAATATACATCATGCGATTGCGATTATTAGAAACGAATTCCGCATAGAGACTGACATGATTTTCTTGAGCCAGCTTAATTACATAGTTCAGCATAACTGTACCTACACCTCTGGACATGACGCGACAAGACATAAGCAAGAGCTTAATCGTCCACTGGCTAGTTTGACATTCTATAAGAGCCAAACCAATTTGACCATAACTGCCATACTTATCTGCTAAACTGGCAATTAGCAATTTGTGTTTTTTTGATTGCCGAATATCATTGAGTTCATCATAGGAGTATGTATAACCAGTTGTATTTAGTTGGTTTGTTCGGACTGTTAATTCTTCTGCTCGCTGCAAATCTTCTTCTTTCGCTGAAGTTATAGTGAAATTCATTTGCAGAGTTGCTAAAAATTCTTCTGATGTGCCGACGAATTCTTGTTCTGCATTCTGTCGCTGAATATCACTAATATACATCAACCTTCTATTTTTTGAATCTTCCGTAATAAAACGTGGATTCATCTCCGGCATATCTAATAAATATGTCAGGTCAGCTGCATTAATACAGAGGATATCCGGCAAGGAAAACTTTACTTCTTCTAACTCAAATAACTGGTCATCGATAAAAGCAATTGTATCTATGCTAATATTAATTGATTTAGCTATTTCTGTTAAAGAACTTGCTTTAGAGTTCCAATTTATTTGCGGGTAGAGGAAACAATCCTGTAAGCCAAACTCTTGAAGTTTTTTTGTTGCCACATTGTAATCGTTTTTGCTGGCGATAGATTGTAATATGCCTCGACTATCCAAGGTTTTAATAATATTGACTATACTATCTCGAAGTGAAACATCTTGATCCTCTAACAGCACACCCTTCCATAGGGTGTTATCTAAATCCCAAACCACACATTTAATAAATTTTATATTCTCTTGTTTATTATTTAATAATTCGCTTTTTACACTAATCATTTTTTACATCCTTGTTGCTAACTTTGGAGGCATGATAGGGCTAACAGGTGTTGATAAATATTGCTGATACCCGTAATCTGCAATGGTAATTTGTTGAATCTGCGTGCTACCTTCAATGATTTCCATTATTTTTGCATCTCGCAAATACCTTTCCACTGGGTATTCACTACTACATCCATTACCGCCATGAATTTGTACAGCATCATTTGCTATCTGGTTAGCAATTTTTGATGAAAAATATTTAGCAATTGATGTTTCGATGATCGAACTTGGATCGCCAATTTCTTTAAGATAACCAGCTTGATAGCAAAGCAATCTTGCGGCTTTAATATTAGCTATCATCTCAGTGATCATTTGTCTAATTAATTGGTGTTCTTTAATATAAACGCCGAACTGCTGGCGCTGACTCGTATACTGAATACAAGCTGATAAGCTTGCTTGTGCAATACCTATACAACCCCATGCCACACTATATCTGCCATAATCTAGTGCAGAAGCAGCTATGTATGAAAAACCAAATCCTTGCCTTCCTAAAAGGTTATCTGTGGGAATTTGACAATTATTCAGATGCAATTCTGCTAACATGGAAGCGCGAACACCTAACATCCCAGAAATTGGCTTGATGTCAAATCCTGGACTATTTTTTTCAACTAAAAAGGCAGATGGTTTTCCTTCACATTGGGCAAATACCAAAAATATATCTGCAATTTGTCCATAGGTAATCCATTTCTTTTGACCATTTAAAATGTAAGAATCACTAGCAACTGTTGCGGTTGTTTCCACACTTTTGGCATCACTACCTACATTTGGTTCGCTTAAAGCGAAAGCAGCAATAATTTCACCAGATGCTAATTTGGGAAGCCAATGCTCTTTTTGAGATTTACTACCCCATTTATAAATAGCATGAGCAACCATAGAATTAACTGTCAACAAACTACGCAACGAAGAACATCCTCTGCCAATTTCTTCGTTAAGAAGACCATAAGTAATCATATCCATACCTGTACCACCAAATTCTTCGGGTAACAAGGCACTAAGATAGCCACGTTGAGCTAATTTTTCGATTAGTTTTGGAGGAGTATATTCTTGGCGATCGCATTGTCGAGCAGAAGGAACTATTTCCTCATCTACGAAAGCTCTAAATTCATCTTGAGCGCTTTTTTGTTGAGCAGTTAATTCCATAAGTATTTGTTATTGAGGAAATATTTGTATCAGCTACTAACAAGTGTAGTCATCATTTTACGTTCGATTAAATTTGTCATGGCATTGATAGTTTTAAAGTTTTCAAAATCCAGGTCTTCATTTTCAACTATAATTTGGAACTCTTTTTCTAGAAATAAAACCAGTTGCATAGCAAACATGGAATTGACGAACCCAAGAGAAAAGATGTCTTCGTCTTCCTGTAAATTATGATTGCCGAAAAATTGAGATAAGAATTTTTGGATTTCTTCTTTAGTTTCTTTCATATTGACCTAAATAAATTACTTTCATTTATACAGCAGATTTGATGTTCGTTAACTACACAACCTGGATCTAAAAGCCAAGGATAAAGCTTGTTTTACTCCTGAATTCTGACTCCTGAATTCTGAGTTATGTTGTATGTATAGAAACCTTGTCCGCTTTTTTGACCATGTAACCCTGCATCTACCATTTTTTTAAGTAAAGGGCTTGGTCGATATTTGCTATCATTGAAGCTTTCATACAAAACTTCAATGGAAAATAAAATTGTATCTAAGCCAATCAAATCGGCTGTTTCTAATGGCCCCATTTTGTGATTGAAACAGGTTTTAAAAATCTTATCTACATCTGCTGCTGAAGCAACTTGATCTTGAACTAAAAAGATAGCTTCATTAATTGTCAACATTAATACACGGTTAGAAACAAACCCCGGTGAGTCATTTACTATGATGCATTCTTTGCCCATCTGACTCAAGAAGTTTTTAGCTATTTCGATGGTTTCATTAGATGTGTGATGCCCGCGAATCATTTCTACCATTGGTTTTAGTGGCACGGGGTTCATAAAATGAATGCCAACAACTTTATCAGCACGCTTGGTGACTGAGGCAATACGAGTGATGGGTATGGCTGATGTATTAGCAGCAAATACAGTTTTTTGAGAGCAAATTAAATCTATCTGCTCATACACTCTTTTCTTAATATCCCATTTTTCGGTGACATTTTCAATTAAAAATTCTGCATCTTCTAAAAATTTATAATTTGTCGAATATTTAATTTTCTGGATAACATTGTCAGAATTGTCAGATTGTTTACTTTTATTGAAAAAACCTTGAAAACGGATATTATCTCTGATTTCCTGTTTGGCTTTTTCCAAAACATTCTCAGAAATATCTAATAAAATCACCTGATGCCCTGTTTGAGCGAGATTTTGAGCTACCCCAATCCCCATAACCCCGGCTCCAATAACACCGACTGTTTGAATTTTCATGATTAATTACCTTCTGAATAAACTTTGCTATCCAGGACATATCTAAGTACAACATTTCATTAATTCTTAGCGAATTCTCTGCGCTCCTACCCTGCGGGAAGGCGTTCGCGTAGCGTCTCGTAGAGAAGCGCCTATGCGTTTAAATTTCAACCCTTATGCAAAGCTGTACTAAGTAGCTAGGCGTAAATAAATTAAAGTTTGTAGTCAGGATTTTAGTCCTGATAATCCTGACTCAGCGATGAATCGCTCACTACAAACTAGGATTATATTTCAATAGAGTTCAGTTAAGGCTAAGTAGGTGAGCGTCGTCATTTGTCCTTTTTTATTTGTGATTGTAAGGGTTTTAAGCGGGTTTGCTTTTTCGTAACATAGTTTAGTTTCTTCCCGCCTATCTACTTAGCACTCTTTTTCAAAATCATTTTTTTAACTAACCGCAGAGGTGCAGAGAACACAGAGAAGAAAAAATTTCTTAACTGAACTCTATTGGATTATATTTGATGTTTAATTATGTCTACCTCCTAACAATCTGTTTGTTCTAAGTGGTTTTTCCAAAAGAGATTTTACAATTTAGTTTTTTTGCAAAATCAAATTTGCTTCTTCTTCTGTTAATTCGTCTAATTCTTCAATGAGAATTTTTTCGATAACTACAGCTAATTCTGCTACGGTAGGTGCTTCATAGAGAAAACGTAGAGGTACTTCTATCTGAAAATTTTCACGAAGCTGTTTTATCAGTACGCTTCCTGTTAAAGAATCTCCGCCTAGAGCAAAGAAGTTGTCATGAATACCCACTTCCTCAAATCCCAAAAATTTCTGAAAACTTTCAGCAATCTTTTGCTCTAGCTCATTACTCGGAGCTATGTAGATATTTTTGAGTTCTGGTCGTTGGCGGATCGGTTTTGATATGTCAGTCTTTTGTAAGGCTTTGAGAGAAAGTTTTTGCTCAACTTTAGTTAAAAGAGTCGGTAAATCATGGGTTGATACGACTATCTGAGGCACTTTGCTATTTTCTAGAATACGTTTAAACGCTTCAATTCCCTCAGATACTTTCATGCCATCTCTAATACTTTCTCCTGTAATTTCCTTGTATTTGGCTGTAAAAGAAACTGCTGCACCAATACCACTCCATCCATCCCAGTTAATACTTCTGATGAATGTGCTATCTCTTCTAGAGATGTTGTAATGAGCAAAAGCGTCAAGAAAGGCACTTTCAGCAACGTAGTCTACCTGACCTGCTAACGGCTCATAAGCATATATTGATGAAAATAGGAAAAAGAAATCGAGTTTGATATCTTTGAAAAGATTATTGAGTATTCGTGTTCCCTTGACTTTAGGGCCAACATCAGCGCCAAGTGCTTCTTTTGTTCGGCGTTGAATCATGGAGCCTCTGGGGATGAATGCGGCGTGAATTACTCCATGAATTTGACCAAAATGATCATAGGCTTTAGCGATCGCCTCTGACATCTGTACCTGGTCGGTAACATCAGCATTTAGTACCAATACCTCTGCACCCAAGGCTTCTAGGTTTTGGATTTTCCGAATTTTGCGGCTGTTCTCATCTTGCTCATCGTGTGTGGCTAACCACTGTAACCACTCTTGTTTTGCTGGAAAAACTGTACGTCCTGTCAGTATCAGTTTGGCTTTTGCGGTCTGTGCTAGGTATTCTGCCAGGGTTAGACCAACGCCTCCCAAGCCACCTGTAATTAAATATACACCCCCTTTTCGGAAGCAGGGTTTTTCTTCAACACTCTGTTCCAACTGCACTGGTTCAAAGGTCTGCACCCAGCGATGAATCCCACGGTAAGCAACAATTTGCTCGGAGGTTTGGGTAGTAAATTCTGTGAGTAATTGGTTTACTAATTCTGACTCTTCCCAACTGTTTGCTTGGGGAATAACAACATCAATGCTACGACATTTAATATTCGGATACTCCAATGGAATAACCTTACAAGGGCCAAGAATTAAGGCTTTTTCTGGACAAAGTTCTTCTGAACCTGTCACTGCTTGCATATTATTTGATACAATCCCAATTTCTAAGGATGTTGTTAAATTTTGTTCTCCAAGTGCTTGGGCGAGAAACAGCAAACTGTGAAATCCGACGTTTTCAGTTTCGTCAACGGTGGACGGTGTGACACTCCATGAGTGAAGAATCTTTTTTGGTGTGAAGTCTAACCCACGCAATTCTTTAAACAGCTTGTTGTAGTCATCCTGTTGTTGAGGATTGATTGTATACACGCCTTGGCTTTGTCTAGAAAATTGCTCGCCAATTTTTACAGTTATAACTTCCTCACCCGCAAGTTGGAGTCGCTTGACTATTTGAGCGCTCAAACCGCACTCATCGACAAATACCAAGTAATATCCTGATTGATTTGCCTGAACCTGGGATTTCAGGGGTGGTAACATCGAGCGTTTCCACGATGGAATGTAGAACCAATCAGTAATATCAGGTTTTTTTCCAAATAAGACTTGTGGGTTTTGGTTAATATTTCTGGGTTTAGAGGTGGCTGTAAATGCAGCAGGTTTTGATGGTGTTACTTGTGAAGAAGCTTGAGCTAGCAAAATATGTTGCCCAAAAGCATCAATTTCCGAGAAAGCTGCTACTTGAGTAAATCCATGCGATCGCAGTGCTTCTTGCCATTGTTCTTGTGATAAAAATGGATTACCTTGGCTACGTCCTGCATCTTCTACCGGATTCATCAATAAACCATCGGCTACATCAAACAATAATTGCGGTTGGGTAATTTCCCAAATGAACAACAAGCCTTCAGGAGCCAACAAAGAGCGAACATTATCTAGAGCTTCGCCAATATTTCGGACTACGTGCAGCACATTAACGGCAATCACCACATCAAAGGAGTGTTTTGAATAGCCTTGGTCGTTAAGAGGTCGCTCAATATCTAGAAAACCATATTCAACAAATGGATAATTTGCATACTTTTTCTCGGCTGTGTTCAGGAACCACCCGCCCACGTCGGTAAAAAAGTACTTGGTTTGCTCCGGTGGTAGCACCGCCAATAAATCCCCTGTAGCAATTCCTTGTCCGCCGCCAATTTCCAGGATTTTGAGGTTGACATCTGCTGGCAATGTCCTCACCAACTGCTCTAGAGTTGCCTGCATAATAGCTTTGTAGTAACCCACAGAGGGTAAATTCTGAATCGGAACTTCTTGTTCGTCAGCAAATTTAGCTACATGAAACTCTAAGGCTTCTTTTTCACCAATAAGTACAGTAGTGAGATTTTCGCCACAGCGTTGGAGAATGTCTACTGGTTCAGGGATATCTGCCCATTTAGCCCTAACTTCTGCTAACAAAGTATTTACAGAGTCAGTTGACAATGGCAGCAAGTTAGTAAATAACCCTTGTTCATCTTGCTGTAAGTGGCCTTGCTCAACTAAGATTTGCAACCATCGTGACCACAGTTGCCGATAATGAGGAATTATTCGACATTTTTCTAACAATTCTTCAAAAGAATACTTCTCGGATGGATTGTTAAACGCACCTAAACTTCTCAAAGTCTGATTGATGTAGGCAGTACACAAATTATCCATCCATAAATTTTGTTCTTGATAGGTTTGCTCGTCAAATTCCGACTTACTCTCATTTGCCTGCTTGTTACCAGCATTCACTAGGGATTGCCAAAGGTGTGATGCAGTTAGCTTTGGTTGTAAAGATTCGGGTGGATCGATCCAGTAACGTTGGCGTTCAAAGGGATAAGTTGGTAAGGGAAGACGATGACGACGCTCATCGGTATAAAATCCCGACCAGTCTACCTGCACACCACAGAGCCACATTTGACCCAATGTGTTGAGCAAGAATGCTAAATCTGACTGTAGTTCATAAGAATGGCGCAGAGAGGGTAGTACAACTTTATCTGTAACTTCTTCGCTCTCCAAGGACTGTAAAGTTAGACTGCTTAAAGTTTGTCCTGGCCCAACTTCCAATAAAATTGGGTGCTGTTCTTGCCACAAGTTATTTACCCCTTCGGCAAAGCGCACAGGCTGACACAAATGCTTTGTCCAGTAATTCGGATCTGTAGCTTGGGCGGCTGTAATCCAAGTACCTGTAACGTTGGATACATAAGGAATTTGTGGCGGTTGTAGCTTGAGTGTTTCAACTAGTTCGGTGAAGGAAGTAGCGATCGCCTCCATCATGTAAGAATGGAAAGCATGAGAAGTTTGCAAGCGCCTACAAGCTAAACCTTTTTCAGCTAATTGAGCAGCTAATTCATCTACAGCATCCGTAGCTCCCGCAACTACGCAAAGTTTTGCACCGTTAATCGCCGATAAAGACAGTTTCTTACCTAACAGAGGAAGCACCTCGGCTTCGGAAAGGGGAACAGCCAGCATTGCGCCTTCTGGCAACTGTTGAATCATTTGCGCTCTTTTGGCGACGAGAGTCAAAGTATCTTCTAAAGACAATACCCCGGCTATTGTTGCTGCGACATACTCACCAATGCTGTAACCAATCATGGCGACGGGGCGAATTCCCCACTCCATCCACAACTGGGCTAGGGCGTACTCTATGACAAAGATAGCTGGCTGGGTGAGATAGGTTTGATTGAGTTTTTGAGTGGCTACATCAAGTTGTTCTGTGTTGCGGCCAAGCATTTTGCGGAAATCGAGACGCGATTGAGCTACTTCTTTGGTGGAATTGGGCGGTAAGGAATTGTCTTCTGACTGATTTCTGTTGGGATAGAGGACATCTCTGACATCTATACCTAAAAGAGGTTTGAGGAATTCACAGCAGTAATCAACTTGCTTGCGAAATGTCGCTTCACCTTGATAAAGTTCCCAACCCATATTCAGGTAATGAGTACCTAACCCAGTAAACATGAAAGCGACGGGTCGTTCTCTCACTTCCTGAATGCTGTGGAAAACTCTTTTAGGGTCTTGCAGTGCGTTGACAGCATCTTCAATATCTTGACAAACAACCATCCGACAGTGGTCGAAAACCCGACGACCAACTTGGAGCGTATAAGCCACATCAGGCAAGTTAATATGAGGATGCTGCTTGAGGTGTTCAATCAAGTTTGTGGTGGCTGTATCTAAAGCTGAACTGGTTTTAGCAGATAACAGTAACAAGTTATATGCCCGCTTGGTTGCAGAAGTTTCAATTGGTGGCGCTTCTTCTAAAATTACGTGGGCATTAGTTCCGCCAAAACCGAAGGAACTAACCCCAGCGCGACGGGGGGTACCGTTGGCTTGCCACTGCGAAAGTTGATTATTAACGTAAAACGGACTATTCTCAAAATCTATCTGGGGGTTAGGAGACTCGAAGTTTAAGCTGGGTGGTAACACCTTGTGGTGGAGTGCTAGGGATGTCTTAATCAAGCTGGCAATCCCCGCTGCTGCGTCTAAGTGTCCAATATTTGTTTTGACTGAGCCAATTGCACAATAGCCTTTTTTATCAGTCCCGGCTTGGAAAGCCTGTTTGAGCGCTGCGGCTTCGATGGGATCGCCCATCGGTGTTCCAGTTCCGTGGGTTTCTATGTAGGTAATTGTTTCTGGCTCTACTTCAGCCATAATTTGAGCAGAGCGAATTACTTTTGCTTGGGCATTTTCACTAGGTGCCGTGTAGCTAACTTTGTGGGCACCATCGTTATTAATAGCTGAACCTTTAATAACTGCATAAATATAATCTCCATCGGCGATCGCATCTTCTAGACGCTTCAGGACAACCACACCGACACCATTACCCCCAATTGTGCCATTAGCACGAGCATCAAAGGCGAAGCAATGCCCATCAGGAGAAACACCTTCTGGACTCAAGGTATTTTCATTTTGGGGAGTTTTGACTGCAACTCCAGCCGCCAATGCAATGTCACATTCGCCACTTAGCAAACCTTTGTAGGCTAAATGAACTGCAACTAATGAACTTGAACAAGCTGTTCCTACGCTCACACTTGGGCCAGTGAGATTTAATTTGTAAGAAACGCGGGTAGGTGCATAATCTTTGTCAGATGCTAACAGAGTGGGAAAGTATCCTAAATATTCCTTCAAATTGTTAGGAATAAGATTATAAAGTAGATAAGTACTGCTCCCTATTCCTCCGTAAACTCCGATGGGTCTTTCTTCTCTTTCGGAATCATAGCCTGCTTTTTCTAAAGCCTCCCAAGCGCACTCTAACAAGAGGCGATGTTGTGGATCTATCATTGCCGCTTCTATGGGACTAAAGCCGAAAAATGAAGCGTCAAACTGTTCAATATCCTTTAAAATGCCACCTGCTTTAATTTCTTGAGTAGAACCATTAGACTTGGGATCTAATCCCTGGTTATCTACTTTGGGAAAAACTGAAATAAATTCGGATCCTTTTACCAAATTTTCCCAAAAACTCTCAATATTATTGCTACCAGGAAAACGCCCAGAAATCCCAATTACTGCTACCTCTAACCCGTTTTGTTCAAAATTCATATTTCTTAGTTGTTGAATAAATGACGTTGTTTCTATCGCTCGGTTATAATTTTTTGACTAGAACGGATGACAAATAAAGATATTGTCAACCAAAGGATACACTCAGTCTTAATTTTGGTTAACCAGTGATTTAATGATTTATTTGTAGAGAGGAAATTTTTCAAGCACCGATTCAGCGCTTCTTTAGCATTTGCTTGAGGCGATGATTACCCATTTTAATTTTCTGCTCTAACTCAGATTTTTGCTGTTGCAATGATGAAGTCTGTGTTTCTGAGCTTAAATATTTAGCGAATGACCGAATGGTTGAGTATTTATACAACTCAGTTAATGATACACATTCTAACTCATTGGGTAAAATTTTTCTCAAATTATTAAAAATTTTGATAATTAGTAATGAATTTCCCCCAAGTTCAAAGAAATTATCATTAACTCCTACCTTTTGTAATTCCAGTACTTCTTGCCAAACAGTAACGATAGTTTGCTCAATATGATTTGTAGGAGGTACATAAGCAACTGTAAATTCCTCAAGTAAACTTTCTGAACTCAGAAGCGCACGGCGGTCCACTTTTCCATTAGCAGAAAGTGGTAAAGCATCAAGAAATATTAAGGCTGATGGCAGCATGTAATCTGGTAGCTTTTCACTCAGAAAATGGCGCAATTCTTCAATGGTGGGTGCTGGTTTTTGTTCAGGAACTATGTAGGCTACCAAATGCTCTTGACTATTGTGTTTACCTCTTTTTGTAATCACAGCAGACCTCACACTTGGGTGTTGCTGCAAAGCGGCTTCAATTTCTCCAGCTTCAATACGGTGTCCGCGAATCTTAATTTGAAAGTCTACTCGTCCTAAAAACTCAATATTGCCATCTGGTAAATAGCGACCTAAGTCACCCGTGCGGTAAATGCGATCGCCTGTGCGAGGATGAGTAAGAAATTTGGTATCAGTTTTTTCTTGATCTCGCCAGTAACCCTTAGCGATTCCTACCCCAGCACAACAAAGTTCTCCAGGAACCCAAACAGGACAATCTTCTAGTGCTTCATTCAAAACATAGTATTTTGTATTGGCAATGGGTTGACCATAGGGAATACTTTTCCAAGTTGGGTTAACTGCTACCACTGGATACCAAATATTCCACAGAGTAGTTTCAGTAGGACCACCAACACTAACTACTTTCACATCATTAACAAGATTGTTAAGCCTGTTTGGTAGGGTGAGTGATATCCAGTCTCCACCAAGGAACGCCCAACGCCAACTGGGTAGTAGTATTTCAGGGCGATCGCTAGCGGACTCTAACCACATTTCCATCATTGCTGGTACTGAGTTCCAGATGGTGACATTCTCCCTGAGCATCAACTCCGACCAGTGAGCAGGGTCGCGTGTAGCAGCAGCATCTGGGATTATTAAGGTTCCCCCAGCTGCTAGGATACCAAAAATGTCATACACAGACATATCATGGTGTAAGGCAGTTAGAGCTAGCACCCGATCATTTGACCTAATGTCAAAAAACTTGTTTGTGTAGGTAACTGCATTTACAACACCGCGATGAGCAATCATCACTCCTTTGGGTAAACCGGTAGAACCAGAGGTGTAGAGGACATAAGCTAAGTCCTCTGAGTTCTGCAAAGGTTCCAAGGCTTGATTATTTTCATTGGCAAGTTCTTTTGTATCTATGCAAATCTGCTGTATATTTTCTGGCCATTCTAGTTTTTCATTCAGCCAAGACTGGGTGAGTACTATTTGGACTTCACTATTTTTGAATAAATACCATAGACGCTCTTTGGGTAGAGTCGGATCGATAGGTAAATAAGCGGCTCCAGAGTTCAAAATCCCTAGTACAGCTACAATTTGCTCCCATCCTTTTTCCATAGCAATCGCTACTAGTTGGTTAGGACAAACTCCTAAATAACGTAGTCGATGACCTACCTGATTAGCTAGTTTATCTAACTCTTCATAGGTGAGAGTGCGCTGGGATGAAATAACAGCAGTTTCTTCTGGTCTTATTTGTACTTGTTCAGCAAACAAAGTGTGCAACAATTTATCGGGAATTGTTGCAGTCACAGCATTAACCGCATCCCGGCACCTCAATTGGGCTGGAGGTATCAGTTGTCGGTAAGTATCAAGCCAAGCAGACTCGGAATTAGCTAGCTGTTTGAGAAAACTGCCATAAGCTGCAAACATATCTTCGATTAGACCTTCCGGGAAGAGTCCCTCAACTACATCCCAGTTGAATGTCAATATGCCTTTTTCTTCCCACACTTGAATATCCATCCAAGCCTGAGAAGCTTGACTAATACCACAGACTAATTCGCCAAAGTGGCTGAATGTCAAGGTTTCCTGACCCAATGAACTAAAGCCAAGAGTACTGGTGAAAATAACTGGCATGGCACTGGGAGCAGTACCTTTTTTCCGAGCTAGTTCCCGCACCACGCGCACTCCACTAAAGTAACGGTGTTCTAAATCTCGCCATAGTTGCTTTTGTAGGCGACGACAACGGTCAGTAAATGAATCGGAGATGGAATTATCTACTGCTAATAAAGTTACAGAGGTGAAGTCTCCTAAGATTTCATTTACTTGGGGATGCAGTGGCAAACGATTAAATAAAGCGAGATTAATGGTAAATAATGGAGTTTGACTCCATAATGTCAAAATTTCCGCAAAAGCGGCAAGCAAGACCCCAGAAGGTGTCAAACTAACTTGGGATGCTCGCTGTTTCAACTGTTGCCAATCTGTTTGCTCTAGTCGCCCATCATAACGTTTGCAACGATGCTGTTTGAGTTCTTTAGGATTTTTAGCTAGGGGTAACTTTGGTGGTGGAGGTAAGTCATCTAAACGACTCAACCAATACTCTTGCGATCGCCGATACAATTCTGTATTTTCTAAGGATTTCTCTGCTATTACATAGTCCCGAAATGAAAGTTCTAGGGGTAGCAATGCAACTTCCGGATTTTGGTAAAGTTTAAACCATTCATCAAATAAACGAAACAAACTCCAGGCGTCAAATACTTGCAAATCGTAACTAATATGTAGTCGGATGCGCTCTTGATTCAACTGTGTCGCCCTAAACTCAAATAGAGGCCATTGGTCAGCTGGCAATACTTGATGAGATAAATGATGACGAACTGCTTCTAGCTGATTTTTGATAGTATTTTCATCTTGTCCTCTCAAGTCTAAAACCGCAATCTGATACGGAGATACCTGCTGGAGAATTTGTTGTTGACCATCTGGTAAAACTATAGCTCGGAGCATATCGTGACGCTTAATTAATTTTTGCAGCGCCCAATTTAATTTGTCCAAGTCTAAGTTGTGACAATCAATTTCATAGTAGCCGTGGTTAGCAACATTCCCTAGCTCTAATACCCCACTGCGTCCGACCCAAAAGGCTTGCTGCATATCAGTTAGGGGGAAGGGTTCGTAGCGCAACTCTGGTGATGGTACGATTGCTGGTAAGGCTGTATCTTTAATGCTGTTGTGTTGTAAAAGTAAGAGAATTTCTGCTTTATGTTTTGCTAAGGATTCTTGTATTTCTGGCGTAATAACTCCCTTTGAGGCACGAATACGCAGTTGGTTGGGGTTATTTTCATCAGTCCACAACTTTATACTTTGTTCAGAGAGTGTAACTAAAAGTTCGTTCAAAAGCACAGTTAAATTCACTCCTTTTCAAATAAGAATAATCAGTTGTTAAAGTAACTACAATAAATTATCCAGTATTGTGGGGTGGGGCGTATTGCCCGCCCAGCGAGACTAAGGAAGCCTTATACCAATTCTGTATCAAGATGCGCCATATATAAAGAAGAATCGCATTCGCGCAGCGTCTCGTTAGAGAAGAGTGCAAAGAAAGAAAAATAAGAAGTAAAAAAATTTGGCGTAGCATCACAAAGCAAGTACCCAAAAATATAAAATTTAAATTAAAACTTCTTCTGTATTTTGCTCTACTTCTAGGGACAATGATGCTTTTGACATAACTAGTTGTGATATTGCTAAACTTTCATGCAAAAATCTAGCAATTTCGCCAACGCTGTTATTTTGGAAAAACTTTTCCATCGGAACTTGTACCAGCAAATCATTATCAATTTTTTTTCTGAGTTCCAAGGCAACTAGTGAATCGATTAAGTATGCCAAAGATTGCTGGGAGTTGAGTTCGGCAATAGAAAGTTTTAGTAAATTGCTGATTGCTCGAATTAAATAATTTTCTAGGATTTGCTGGCGTTCGCTTGGTTGAGATGCCAGAATTTCTTCTCTTGAGAAAGATACTTTTTCTCTAACAAGGAGTTTTTCTGGTGATACATTATTTCCTACGGTTAGATGAATTCTTTCTTGCTCCTGAGTAACGCTAATTGGTGGAGTCGGCATTTGTCCGATCGCTACGTCACCCCAACGCATCACAGTTGCGGCTGCGGTAGCTGCGGCACCGTTAGTATAAACGAGTACTAAATCGTTTTCCTGGATTTTACCTGCAAGAACTCCGTGGTAAAGATTAGCGATCGCAATTACTGGCCCAATGTTTGCATAGCGCGGGTAGAGATTAATTGTGCGTTCTGGCTGGATATTTAACGCTTTTGTACAGAGACCAGCATACCAGGCTGTAGGCGTATTAAAAGCGAAAAAGTTGATTTGTTCAAGAGTTACGCCAGCAGCAGCGATTGCTCCATAGCAGGACTCACGAACAAAATCCACAGCTGTCTGTGCCAGCATATTTGCATTCTCTCCTGTCCGAGTGCAAATCCGGGGCTTCCCCTGTGGATCTGTTGTCAGTTCATGCAAGTATGCACCAGATGTAGCAGCAGTACTAACAATTTTAGTACCAAGGATTCCTTGAGTTGGTTTGAGCCAATCAACTACAAAAGCTCCAGCACCATCGCCCATTGACCAAGAAAGCGTATCTTCTTCGTCTACAGTGTTAGAACCCATTTGGGAAACAACCACCAGGACATTACGGTAGATTCCAGCTTGCACTAAGGCGTGGGCATTCTGTAACGCCACCAAAGCACTTGAACAAGTTGATTCCAAATTCCATGCAGGACAACGCAGTTTTAATTGTTGAGCAAGATCGGAAGCATTTCCAGTGCCGACGTGTTCACAAAAGAGTGAACTCACAATCATCAGTTCGACATCATCAGCAGAAAGTTTTGCTGCTTCAAGGGCATCTTTGGCTGCTTGATATTCTAGTGTCAGCGATGACTCATTTAAACCAAGCACCCGTCGTTCAATGTTGCCTCGGAAGGGGTCTGACAAATATGGTCTTACTGCCATTGACCAGATATCAAGCCCATTATTGGCAGTGCTAAAATCAACCAGACTAGAGGCTCTGGGAATTCTGGGCTTTGTTTGAGCAAACAATCCAGGGTACTTATTTTGCCAGTATTCATTTGTACGGATGATACTGGGAAAGCTAAGTGCAAGTGAGCTAATACCTACTGAAGGATTCATCAGAATTGTCAAGGTAAAGAGGATATTTTCAACAGATGGAACCAAGAGCGATCGCACTTGCAGCGGCATAAGACGATGTATGGCTAATGCTGACAAGCCATTTTTCAACTCCAAGGGTGGCGGCAAGATTTTGACATTTGCCGTACAGCACTACTGATGGTTCACCTGTTGATAATCTTTGAATTTCTATATCGAGCCAAGAACAGTCTTGATTGGATGCTCTACCAAGAGCTTTGAGTACTGCTTCTTTAGCGACAAAACGACCAGCGAGGTACTGAATACGGTTGACGCTAGTTATGGAAGTGTTAGACTCAGTAGCTGTGAAACAACGGATTGCAAAGTTTTCCGAGCCTTGTTCTATGAGTTCTTTGATGTGGGGAATTGCCACAATATCTATACCATAACCAACGATACTGAGGATTTCGGATGCACAGTTTTGCATCAATTTGTCCTTTACGATTCAAAAACAAGGTTAGTCAACATGGTGTTCATCTTATTCACCGATTCCATATACTCTTTTTCGGGAATTGATTCGGCGACGATACCGGCTCCAGCATTTAAAGAAATACAGTTACCGTATTGATAAACTGAACGAATGGCGATCGCTAAATCTGCTGTACCATTGCTATCGACCCAACCAATACTACCGGCATAAATTCCTCTAGGCTCGTTTTCTAGACGCTCGATCCATTCTAGGGCTTGTGCTTTATCAATCCCAGAAACTGTAATCCCTGGAAACAATACCTTCAAAGCATCCCATAGGGTATTCCCAGGCTTGAGTTGTCCACCAACTTTAGATGATAGGTGCTGCACACATCGGTACTTTTTCACCTCCATAAAATTAAAAATCTGAACCGTTCCTGGTAAACAAAGTGAGGACATCTCACTTTGGGCTAGCCAGACAGAGAGTGCATGTTCTTTCACCTCTTTAGCATCAGTGAATAGTTCGCGGCTGAAGCGAGAATCTTCTTCTAAGGTTTCACCACGGGGACGAGTTCCTGCAAGCGGATTGGTTACAATAGAACCATCTTCATAGACTTCCATGAGAGTTTCAGGACTAAAGCCGACTGCACTGACATCGCCTAATTTCAGACAATATGAACGTGCAGAATTATTAGCTTTTGCAGCCAAAACGTAAGTTCCTAAAATGTCCAAATCATTAGTAATTTTTAACGAACGTGAGATAATGGCTTTGTGTAACTCTGCTCTTTGAATTGCGTCAATTAAATTCTTGATCCGTTCTTGGTAAATTTCGCTTTCAGCAGAATTTACTGTTAGGGATGCTGGGGTATAATCTGGTAATTGACTGTCAATCAATAAAATTTCTCGTATTTGCTCTATTGACTTGGTTCTTCTAACATATATTCCTTCTTGTGTAAATCTAAGTTCAGTTTCTGGAATTAAAAAATATAAAAGTTCCTGTGGGATGGCTTTGGAGTATGAAGAATAAAAACGAGCTATATCAAATGCAATATAACCATAGGCTGTCCAATTCTCAATCAGCAGAGATGACAACATTTTTTCTACTTGTTGCAAAGGCTCGCTCACTGGTTCCGAGTAAGAATTGTCTATGGTTTTCAGCGAAACAAAATCTTGAGAAACTGTCACTTTGACTAACTCATTTCCAGCAATCCGAACTTCATTTTTCCCTTCATACATCACATAGTTAGAAATAATACCAGCTTGCAGGAGATTTTGTAAAACAACTATGGGATTCTTTTTAATTGGGATAAATTTCTCTTGATATTTGATTATCGGCTTTAATTCCACTACCATAATTTTGCTCCTTTGGGATAACTTTTACAGACTTATGTGTGCAGCTATTTGGTTTTTCTTGATTGATTGACGGTGAATTTTGCCAGTGGAGGTACGCGGCAATTGATCCAAAAAATAAATTGCTTTTGGAGCCTTAAAATGAGGTAACTGCTGTTTGGCAAATGTCCGAATGCTATCTTCTACTTCTGGTGTTGGTTTGTGTCCTGGCTTTAAACTGACATAAGCAACAACCTGAGTTAACTGTTCACCATTTTTAGACTCAGGTGCGATCGCTACCTCAAGCACCTGAGGATGTTGATGTATGATCTCCTCAATTTCCAAAGGTGATATCCACTGACCATTGACTTTAAACAGGTCATCGTTACGACCCATAAACCAGAAATAACCGTCACTGTCACGCAGATATTTGTCTCCGGTTCGCATAGTGTTCCCGTAAATCACTTTGCGCGTCTGTTGCAAACGGTTCCAGTATCCCAACATCAGACTCTCTCCACTGACTTGCAAGTTACCCATCTTGCCATCTGGACACTTGAAACCATCTTCGTCAAGAACTTGGACATCATAACCAGGAACAGGGAGTCCAGAACTACCTGGTTTAGATTTTCCTATTTGATTAGAAAGGAAAATGTGTAAAAACTCGGTAGTTCCAATTCCCTCACAAATTTCTAGGTGATAAGTATCTTGCCATTTTTGCCAAGTACTTTTAGGCAGTTGTTCAGCAGCAGATACACATAAACGTAGAGACGAGACATCTAATGGAGAGATATCGCCCACAGCGAGAATGCTTGCATAGGCGCTGGGTATGCCAAATAGAAGCGTCGGTCGATAACGATGGATATCAGCAATGATGTCAAAAGCATTGTTGGCATCAGACAATATCGCAGATGCGCCAACTGACATGGGCATATATAGAGTATTTCCCAGACCGTAGGCAAAGGACATCTTCGCAACTGAATAGGCCGTGTCACCCTCGTGGAAACCAAGTATGGACATACCATATTGTTTTGCACAAACCACCATACTTTGATGTGCGTGAATCACCCCTTTTGGTCGTCCTGTACTACCGGAGGTGTAAAGCCAGAAGGCTGGTTCGTCACGAGAGGTTTCGGTGCAAGTTAGCAGTTCGTCTTGCTGATTCAACAAGGATATAAATGGGTTTTCTCCATCTACAAGTAGAATATGGTGCAAGAACTGAGATTGAATGGGAGCTAGTTTCTCTTGCCACTCTTGAGTAGTCAGCAAGATTTGAGCGCGTGAATCTTGCAATATGTATTGAATATCTTCAATGGTGCAGGCGGTATTAATTGGAACTGGGACAGCACCCAGCCACATAGCACCCCAAAAGCCAAAGACAAACTCTGGTGTGTCTGGCAATAAAATCGCTATGCGGTTTTCCCGTGCTAATTTCAAATTAGAGAGTAATTTAGCACTGCGTTTGACACAACTGCTTACTTGCTTGTAAGTGTATGTCTGATCTTGATAGTAAAAGGCTATTTTCTCACTACGTGTTGAGGTCAAGTTTGCTTCTATCAAGTGAGCTGCAACGTTAAAGATATCAGGCACATTTTCAGAAATATTGTCCATTGGACTTTCCTTTTTAACTCAATGGTTTACTGAGCGAGGACGTGTACCAATATGTGTTGATCCCAATGACACCAACTTGCTAACCAGTTGCATATACCAAGCCTTTGCGCTTGAACATTGGCTTTTCCAGATAAATGAATTATCAATTGTTTATGTGTAATCTTTGCTTCAATTTCATTCCAATCAATGCCAACTAGTCCTGTTCCTAGAGCTTTTCCCACGGCTTCTTTAGTGGCAAAGCAGATTGTAAAACATTCGTAGTGATCGCTATCACTAGCTAATTGGCAAGTGTCTATTTCACAAGGAGTGAACAATAGAGTTAGAGTCTGGCGATCGTAGCGGTCAATCAGTTTGGCAATTCTATATATGGGTGTGATGTCTACACCCAATCCTCTGATTTCTGTTGACCATTTACGTTCATAAAAAAGCTTTAGATTGCTACTTTCTAGCATTATCCCATAATATCAGTTATTTTGAACTTGTTGTGTCGAATAATTAATTCCCGTTATTTATAATTTATCGGGATCAAATTTCTCTTCTTTGTGAGGATTAGCTAGCACAGCAGTCTCGACTAAATGATGAAGTTGAGCTAATGTCATATCCTGACGAGTTTCTAATTTGACGTTAATCCCCAGTTGACGCTTTAGTTCCAAAGCAATTTCTACCGTTTCGGTGGAGTCAAGCTGTAGATCCTTATGTAGTAAAGTATCTTGATGAAGTGAGCCTTTTGGAATGCCTAAGTTATAAAGTATTGTTGTGAGAGTATCAATCAAACACAAGTTTTCTCTAAATGTATGCTCCATATTCAACAAATTCATTATAGATTTTAGTATTTTTTGGCAAACTATTCATTCTGGAATTTTTGGAAAGTAAATGTGCCCGTCCTAGAACTTCCTCAGTAAACGTAAGATTGTCCTGCATTTGCTGAAATAAGGTAACAAGTATATCTGGACGACCTTGAATCTCAACACAAACACCAAGGAAAATGACCTCAAAGGTCTGGACTGCTTCTCCAACCTGCTGAGGAATCTCTTGCTTGATATTAATGATCCGAACACACTCGCTTAACGATCCCCTTGAAGGATTGTTGAGTTCAGATTGCAATTGAGTTGTTACTTCTAAATGTTGTTCAACAAACTTATTTATTTCTTCAGTAGGTGAATTTTCTGATTTTTCATTTGATACATCCACAATCTGTGGTCGAGGTTGACTCTCAGGTGATAAAGCTGGGGATGAAGAAAGCAAGAGTAGATGACCAGCTTTGGTTTCAAAAGCTTTGGTTTTGCTAGACTCTTCTGCGGGAGATACTTTTTTGCTGTATCTACCAATGTTACTAGTATTAATACTGTAAGTAGTGCCATTGCGTTGAGATGTACATTCTAGAGGTTGGTCTTTTAGTTTCTGCTGCACTTCTTTCAAAGTATTCTCATCAACACCGCATTTTCTGGCATATGTCTGGTCTATCTTCGTGGAAAACGAAGATAGTTCTTCTTTCAGCTTTCGCACTAGCCATTCTGCAACGCCACACTGCTTTGCTATTTCATTGTTGCTCCATTGAGACCATTCAAGGTCGTTGAATAATGTCAGCACAGCTCTCCTTTTGTCAGCATTGGAGCGCCTTAACCCATGTGTAGCATTAGCTCCCACTGAATAAAGAACTGCATCTCGTCGAGTTCCTTGGCGAATCTCTACTGCGATTGTTGAAGAACCTATCTTTTTAGTAGCTTCTAGGCGGTGAAATCCGTCAGCCAACCAGTAATTTGTCCCATCATAGAAGACTGTTACAGGGAGAAAATTTGCCCCTGTAGTCATGGCTTCAGCATACTCATCAATTAACTCTTGGTTAAGGCTAGCACGGGATTGAGTTCCACCATCAGTAAGGATAAGAGAGATTTCTAGTTGTGACATAATATCAGGTTCGGATGGATACTTATAATTAGGGCTGATGCAAAGATACAAAGACGCTGGAAGGCGGAGAATTTTGAGTTATAAGTAATTAAGTGAACTTGATATAAGATGATATTCTCTGATTATTGCTAGAAATTGGACTAACTTCAGGGTTGAGACTGACGCAAAGATATTTATTGAATGAATTTTCCCCGTGTCTCCCTATCCCCGCGTAAGAGCGTCGGTTCATCTCAGTGACATTTGTCTTGAAAGCAAATATTGCTACAATCACCCCGCATGGAAACTATGTATGTCTGCACTAGTCGCCTTTGTGGGACTATTAGACATCTCCGAAAACTATCAAAGCTTTGCATTAGCTTCAGTCCATCTGAAAACTCCAAAGATTTTAGTAATGCAAATTGCCAGATACTCTCAGATACTATGATGCATTAGTACAGCATCAGACACTGAGACGCATATAAACAAGGGTTAATTATGGCTTGCTCTTTTATAGTTAAATTTTTTGAGTCAACGTCCTGGCTTGATACCTTCCTTGGATTCAATCAACTTGGGACAGACCATAGTGTTACCTTACGAAAGACAACATACAGTTGCCTGGTCAGTAGTGTAAATTTTTTAATTGTTTATTGCCATTAATTATTAATAGCTATGGTACACACATTAATTGAAATTTATACTGTTTGGCAATCCCGCATTAGCAGAAAATATAAATTTTAGTTTTAAATATCAGATATGCTAATCTAATAACAAATATTCTTTTTGACATAGGACTTACGCAAGAAGCCTCTCAAACTCCTGTTCCTCCATGTCCTCTGCGTCGCGCCAGTTGCTACAAGTCGGGAAACCCGACGGCAGTTGCTTCTCCTGTCGGAGACGCTGCGTGAACAAGTCGGGAAACCCGCCCAACGCACTGGCTTCTTTGTGGTTCGATTTTTTCTTACCTGTGCGTAAGTCCTGTCAATCTAAGCATCCCGTGGTCAAGAAGCAGTCAAAATCAACACCTGATAAACAAAGAGCAGCGTAAATTTTCTTAGGCTTTAGGGGTTGAAGTCTGTTTTACTCAGTTTGAAAAATAACTGGGGTAATTTGTGATGTGTAGTTTTTTGTTCGCGGCTGATAATCGCTAACCACTTTTTTTGTCCAAAGTCCAAATATTTGCTTTGTTTGGACACTAGACATAGCTGAAACTTATGTAAATTTTATTTGCTATAGTTACATTCATACTCCAAAATTAATGCAAAATAATTTCAATAAACTTCTACTACTCGTGCAATCAACTAGATATTCAGTGCCGTGATGGAGTAATGGGAAAACGATGAAATTAAACTTGCTTCGAGTTTGTTGCTAATAAGCTGGATAGTTTTGCGATCGCAGATTTTACTGAAAGTGAGGAAATATCATCAATTTGTACTAAGACCCACTGAGAGCCGTAGCTAGCAACTGAAATTATGGGTAAATATCTGGACTTGATATCGATGGTGGAAAAGAGCAGATATGAAGATAAGTAAGAAACTTCAGCCTTGGGGTGGGAAGATTTTTGGTATTAGCGCAGGTGCGATCGCCCTTGGTTTGATCGGGCTGGGAATTTCTAAGTTAACTGCTCCTAGCCCAGCACAGATGAAACAGGCAAAAGCAGACAGTGTTACCCAGTTACCTCAGAGGGTGGAAGTTGTAGCTTTGGGACGATTGGAGCCAAAGGGCGAAATGATTCGTGTCGGTGGTTCTAGAGAAGAACGCATTGGTCGATTGGAGATTTCCGAAGGAGATATAGTTAAGGCGGGTGCAGTTCTGGCATATCTAGAAAGTTATGAAGAGCGGCTAGCAGAACGCAATTACGCAGCCAGCCAGTTGATAGAGGCAAAGGAACGGCTGAAGGCGACAACTACCTATGCTCAAGCGCAGATCCAGGAAGCTCAGACCAAGATTCAGCAAGTTGACCAACCGAGAACCTTTGAACTGGAAGCACAGCAGGCAACTGTGCGGCAACTAAAGGCAGAGCTAGCACTGGCACAGGAAGATTTACAACGTTCCCAAAGCCTATACAAAGAAGGAGCTATCTCCCAGCAATCGCGGGATCGGGAAGTGAGCAACACACGACAATTACAGGAGAAGGTGAATAATGCTACAGCATCCCTGATTAGACTACAAACTACATTGAAAACGAATTTGGTTAACGCTCAAGCTGAACTGCGATCGCAGCAAGCAAATTTACCCCTAACGCAGATTCAGGTAGCCTTAGAATCAGCACAGCAGAATCTCAATCTGGCAGAAGCTCGCTTGAGACGTACTATTATTCGCGCCCCCAAGACAGGAAGGATTTTAAGAATCCAGACCCACCCAGGAGAGGTAATTGGCGACAACGGAATTTTAGAAATGGGGGATACGAGTCAGATGTATGCAGTGGCGGAGGTTTATGAAAGCGATGCGGGTTTAGTGAAGGTAGATCAACCCGCGACAATTATAAGTCGCAACCGAGCCTTTAGTAAACCACTGACTGGGAAAGTAGCTGAAATTGGCTGGCAGATTTTTAAGAATAATATACTGAACGATGACCCGGCAGCTAATGCTGATGCGCGAGTCGTAGAGGTAAAAATTCGCCTAGATGATGGTAAGGCGGTGGAAGCTTTTACCAATTTACAAGTAGATGTGAGAATTAATTTGAGATGAAAACTCCTCTGGCGTGGTTGAATTTAGTGCATGAGAAAACGCGGCTAGTGGTAGCGATCGCCGGAGTCACTTTTGCCGTTATCCTCGTATTCATGAATCTAGGCTTTTTAGGAGCGCTGGTAAAAACAGCCAGCATATTTTACAGTAATATAGATGCCGAAATTTATCTAGTGTCTCCTCAAACGCTGGAAATCAGTAGTACCAAGACATTCCCCATAGAGCGGATCTACCAGAGTGCAGGTATTGAGGGGGTGCAACGAGCCATGCCGCTGTACTTAGGTTATCTCCAGTGGCGCAACCCCCAAAACCGCTTGAGTCGAGCAATATTTGCCTTTGGCATTAATCCCAGCGATCCAGTGTTTCTCTTACCGGAGTTGCAACTGCCAGAAACTCAGGCTGTCTTGCTGCGTCCAGATACAGTGCTAATCGATAGAATCTCCCGCCCAGAGTATGGCCCCCAAACCACTGGTTTAATTACAGAGGCTAGGTCTAGTGGGGGTTATAGAAAAGTAAAAATCGGCGGTCAATTTACTATGGGGGGAGGATTTGCCGCCGATGCAACAATAATTATGAGCGATCAAAACTTTCGTCGCTTTTTCGATCCATTTCCGCTCAATCGAGTCAATCTAGGACTGGTCAAACTCAAAGATGGAGCAGACAAGGTTCGGGTGATTGAACAACTGCGTCAGATCCTTCCAAAAGATGTTGAAGTAACGATCAAAGAAGAAGTAATTGCTCATGATCGAGACTACTGGATTAGCGCCACCTCAACTGGCTTCATTTTCAAAATGGGTGTGGCAGTTTCCTGCACTGTTGGCGTGGTCATAGTTTATCAGATTCTTTATTCAGATGTTCATAACCACCTAAAGCAATACGCTACGCTCAAAGCAATGGGTTATCGCAGCCGCTATCTTTTCAGTATTGTTATCCAGGAGGCAGTTATCTTGGCAGTGCTGGGATACATTCCTGGCTTTGCAATTTCCTTCATACTTTACGAATTGCTTAAAAAAGCTTCAAATGGAGGTCTTCCCATAGCTATGGACTTTGGGCGTGCTATTTTCGTGCTGCTATTGACTGTGCTGATGTGTACTGTTTCTGGCTTAATCTCCGTCCAAAAAGTAATGACTGCCGATCCGGCAGAAGTATTTTAGTCATGGTCATGCTACCACCCCGCTATACTTCCATTGCATGGTTTAATCTTACTTATGAAAAGCGTCGAATACTAACTGCCGTAGCAGGGGTTTCTTTTGCCGTGCTGCTAATGTTTATGTTTAAAGGATTTGAAAATGCTTTGTATGACAGCCAAGTGCAGTTACTCAAGCTGTTGAATGGGGATATCATGATTGCTAATACGCTGAAGTACAATATGTTCGTACCAGAGCAATTTGCTCGGCGGCGACTCTACCAGGCACAAGCTTTTGACGGTGTAATTGATGCCATTCCGCTATATATTACAACAGCCGACTGGAAGAATCCTGTAACGAAAACCGTGCGACCACTGCGGGTACTCGCCTTCAATCCCCAAGATTCGGTTTTGCTTTTACCTGGGGTTGTGCAAAATCTGGAAGCCCTAAAGATGCCCTGGACAGCCCTCATTGACGAAAAATCCCGAAAAGAAGTAGGGCCAACCCAGGCAGGTATGATCACTGAACTAGCAGAACAGCAGGTTCGCCTGGTTGGTACCTTCAGTATGGGAACCGATCTGGCCTCTGGTAATGGCAATGTGGTGATCAGCGACCAAAACTTTCTTCGCTATTTTGCTAATTTGAAACCAGAGGAAGATAGTCGTACCCTCAATACTGTGGATATTGGACTACTCAAGGTTGCGCCAAATACCGATGTAAATGCCTTGGTGAAAGTGCTGCGTCAGGAGTTGCCTCAAGATGTATCAGCTTGGACAAAAACTCAGTTTGTGCAGCAGGAGCTAGATTACTGGCGGGAAAACACTCTTATTGGCTTTATATTTACGCTGCTCACAATTATGAGCTTTATGGTTGGTGTAATTTTAGTGTATCAAATTTTATATACAGATATAGCGGAACACTGGGCAGAATATGCCACACTCAAAGCGATCGGCTATTCTAATTTCCATTTGTTATGCATTGTGTTACAGGAGTCAATCATCTTGGTGTTTTTCGGATTTGTGCCAGGGTTGTTCATTAGTCTGGGGCTATATAGTTTAACTGCCAACGCCACTGGTTTATTGATGCAAATGACGGTGGAACGAGCAATTAGTATTTTGGTGGCAACTTTAGTGATGTGTCTGATTTCTGGGGGAATTGCTGTTCGGAAAGTACAAGCCACCGATCCTGCGGAGGTCTTTGGCTCGTGAACCCATCTTTTGCAGCTTTTAATAACTCGACATCAAATGACCCAACGACTGAGCAGTTTGCTGTGCAAATTCGTAACCTTAATTATTATTTTGGTCAGGGTGAATTACGCACCCAGGTTTTGCACAATATCAATCTGGATGTACCACAGGGACAGATTGTGATTATGACGGGTCCTTCGGGTTCCGGCAAAACTACTCTTTTGAGTCTGATTGGAGCCTTGCGATCGGCGTCAGAAGGCAGCCTGAAGGTGCTGGGCTGGGAGCTTGTAGGACTAAGTAACTCTCATCTGGTGCAGGTGCGGCGTAATATTGGCTTTATCTTTCAATCTCATAATTTATTTGAGTCCCTTACTGCCTCTCAAAATGTAGAAATAGCAGTGGAATTGCAGAAAAATTGGCGTGAAAAACGAAAACAGGCAGTACAGATATTAACTCAGCTGGGTTTGCCACACCGAGTCAGTTACAAACCTAATGCACTATCTGGGGGGCAAAAACAGCGGGTAGCGATCGCCCGCGCCCTAGTGAACCAACCGCTACTCATCCTAGCAGATGAACCCACTGCTGCATTAGACAAGCAATCCAGTCGTGAGGTCGTTACGCTCATGCAAAAACTTGCCAAAGAGCAAGGCCGAACAATTTTGATGGTGACTCACGACAACAGTATTCTGCATATCGCAGACCGTATTATTAACTTGGTTGAGGGAGGAATCTGAGAGGATGTTTGAAAAGTTTTAGGGAGTCAAAAATTAAGCCAATCGCTTCACCATAATACGGATCATTGCAAGGTAGATAAAAGTTTCTGAGGTTTCGGGCAATAATTCATAATCTCTGACCA
>JAHHHB010000133.1 GCA_019359545.1 Desmonostoc geniculatum HA4340-LM1
CTTTTTCGATTAGCAAAACTGATATCTTGTTTGATTACAGGCAACAAAAACTTATCTTTGCTCTTCCCTAACTACTGAGTCAATTTCTCTCTTGCCTTGGAATGACTTTTTCAGCAAACCCTACTTAGACTCAAAAATATCAATTGTACTTTTTATTACAAGCAAAAAATCATCTCCAAGCGATCGCCAACCTTTTCTAATTTTCTGACCGTTAATCAAAAAAAAGGTTCGCTTGCGTATTATTCTTTTTTTTATACACACTAATACTGTTATGACAAGTTATATAAATCACTAAGTCTAACCTAGTTAGAGATAATACAAGTCATGGTCAATTGAGCTAGAAAAAACTTCAAAAAAAAGATAGTGAACTTGAAGTGATTTGCATAATTATTTTATATCTAACTGATATCACAGCTTATTTATAGAAAAATCTAAAGATTTAATTAAAAAATCGATTTTGAGTATTTATGCCGATGTCTTTTGATTAAAGTTATATTAGTTTTCTCAACAAAACGATCAAAATGAATGTTATATAGAATACACATGTGGTTGTGAGCCTTGGAAACCGACGTGAACAAGGTGTTATGAGTTTGGTTCACAACAATTGTAAAGTTTTTTTAAGAAAATTTTGGCTTGCCGAAAAAAACGTTACACGGTCAGAATCCGCATTTGAGAAAGGTTTCGCCCTGAAAATAGCAATTTGATTTGGGTAAAGTTGTCAATAATTACGCTAAAACCCTGATCCCCCAGCCAAAAGGTTCATGCTAGTCTGTTGCAGTTACAAATAAAAAGTGAAAGCGGAACGATTTCGAGTTCGAGTTTTTACAGAGGGAATTCACTATTTACTAGTGAAAATCCCGCGAATTATAAGACTTAAGTTCTCTTAAGTTCTACAGTCGCTTTAAAATTGGACGCATGAATCAAAGACATTTCTGGACTATTGTTGCTCTGTCTCTGGCTGTTTTGGGAATACCCTCAGTCGGTTGTACTCAAACCGCTAAGGGAAATGCCCCAGCTTCCCAAAAATCACCTACCTCTGATGTGGTGAAAGTAGGAGAGTACAAAGCAAGAGCAGGGGAACAAACCTCGGATGCTGTGATTACACGAATTCATCCTTACAACATTGGAGGACGTAAGGCGGCAACCCTTTATATCAAAAATATTCCCGTTCTCACCTTTTTGAGTTCTGTATCAGATACAAGCGTTGAGACTAAAAAAGTTGGTGCAATAAACGGAACTGAGGGCGTACAATCATACGCCCTTATTGCTAGCAACTCACCAAAAACGGTGGCTATTGGAAATGCGGCCGGAGCAAATAATCAGATTAATTCCGTTAACGATGATCCGATTGAAATAGCTGGTGTAATAGCAGCCAAAATCAACCAGTTGAGCCGGGAAAATGTAGACGCGAGCAAGATTAGCGTCAGTTGGAAAGCAGCGGGTGAATCTAAAGTTGCAAATCTTGCCCAAAGCAAGAGCTTACCTGTGGCAGGAGGGTCTGGCGATCGCTATACAATCAAAGTTAACGACGAAGAATTGGTAGAAATCAACCAAGGTACGCGACTAGCAGATAGCACCAACAATCTAGCGCAAGATGCATTGCAAGCAACCAATCGCTTGCGGAGACTACTAGGCAATGCATCACCCTTAAGCGAAATTGCGAACATGCCAGCGCGTCAGCAAGTATCAATCACCAAACTACCCAAACAGATTGCCTCTGGCTCAGTACGAGCCACCTTGAGAGGTATAGCTTCTTACTATGGCTATGACTTTTCTGGTAATCGTACTGCTAGCGGTCAGAGGTTCAACCCAGAAGCAATGACCGCCGCCCATCGCAGCCTACCCTTTGGTACACGAGTCCGTGTGACAAACACTCGCAATGGTCGTTCTGTTGTGCTGCGGATTAATGATCGGGGACCGTTTATTCGGGGTCGAATTATTGACGTGTCTGCTGGTGCGGCTCGGATTTTAGGAATGATGGGCAGTGGCATTGCACCAGTGCATGTTGAGGTGTTGGGAAGATAAAGGGACTGGGGATTAGGGACTGGGGAGTAGGGAGTAGGCGGGCAAAGGGGCTAGAGAAGAATAACAATACCCAATGCCCCATACCCAATGCCCCATGCCCGATGCCCAATACCCATTACTTAATTCCTCTAGTTCAACCATCTCCTCTATTTCAGATATAAACTAACGGGGGAGGGATGAGAGAACTAGGGGTATTTTTGTGCGCCTGCTGACAACAGTCGCAGCTTTACGCTGCTATTTAACTAAACGCTGCTTGGCAAACAAGCTGATTACGGTTCGAGAAAATCTGGCACTAGATGAGATGAATGGCTGGCATCAGACGGTAGTCGGTCTGGTGCCGACAATGGGGAATTTGCATCAAGGTCATTTAAGCTTGATTCAACGGGCGCGGCAAGAAAATTCCACGGTGATTGTCAGTATTTTCGTCAATCCCTTGCAATTTGCTCCCAATGAGGATTATGAACGTTATCCTCGCACTTTAGGGCAAGACCAACAGCTTTGCGAACAGGCTGGGGTAGATGCAATTTTTGCGCCGACTCCGGAAGAGATGGCAGTACCCCAGAAAAGTATACAAGAATCAAAAGTTACACAAGTTATCCCCCCATCTGCTATGATAACAGGCTTGTGTGGTCGTTCTCGGCTGGGTCACTTTCAGGGTGTCGCTACGATTGTGACCAAGCTTTTCAACTTGGTACAGCCTGACCGAGCCTACTTCGGTCAAAAGGATGGTCAGCAACTGGCAATTATTAAGCGGCTAGTAGCTGATTTAAATTTGCCAGTAGAAATTGTTGCTTGTCCAACAGTACGGGAAGCATCGGGTCTTGCCTTGAGTTCTCGTAATCAGTATTTGACTGCAACAGAAAAAGAGCAAGCAGCGGTGCTGTATCGTGGCTTGGAAAAAGCTGAAGCTGCCTTTCGGGGAGGACTTCGGGATTGCAGCAAGTTGATAGCAATAGTACAGCAAGAACTGACAATGGTCAGCACACTTTTAGTGGAATATATTGAATTGGTTGAACCGACTACGTTGATGTCTTTAGAAAAAGTTCAGGAGGAAGGAATGCTGGCGATCGCAGCTCGTCTGGGTTCTACACGTTTGATTGACAATATCATTTTGCGCGATCGTCAACCCATCATCGCCATTGATGGCCCAGCCGGTGCTGGAAAATCCACAGTGGCGCGTCAAGTGGCAGCAAAGCTGAATCTAGTATATTTAGATTCAGGAGCAATGTACCGGGCTGTGACTTGGTTGGTATTGCAAAAGGGTATTGCCATTGACGATGAGTGTGCGATCGCCGAATTAGCTAATCGGTGTCAAATTGAACTGACTCCTACCCAGGATTTAAAATTTCCGGTGCGGGTTTGGATTAACGGTACTGATGTTACCCAGGCAATTCGCAGCATTGAGGTGACATCTCAAGTCTCGGCGATCGCTGCACAAAGCGCTGTACGTCAAGCATTGGTTAAACAACAGCAAACCTGGGGTAAAAAAGGCGGTTTAGTAGCGGAAGGCCGGGACATTGGCACTCATGTGTTCCCCGATGCCGAAGTGAAAATCTTTTTAACCGCTTCTGTGAGTGAACGCGCACGTCGCCGCCAGCAAGATTTTCAAAAACTTGGTCAACCCGAAGTGAGTTTAGAGCAGCTCGAACGCGACATTGCCGAACGTGACTCGAAAGATAGTACACGTAAAATTTCTCCTTTGCAAAAAGCGGCGGATGCGATCGAAGTTCAAACTGATGGTTTGGAAGTGTCTGAAGTCACGGCACAAATTGTTAACTACTACCAACAACGTTTATCGGAATGGTAATCACCACGATTTGCTGTTAGTTTTATTAGTTCAAAAGGATGGTGGGTGAGTGATTATTCACTTACCATCCTCAAAACTGCACCCACTAAACAACCCAAAAAAAAGATTAGATAATTTTACTATTGTTAGCTATTTTTATTAAAAATAAAATCTTGTGTTCTGAATACTAGACTATATTTAAGTATTAAATCATCTTGCTTTCGACTGATTACTCAGATCGCAATTAATCCTACTCAAGGTAGAAGTCTGAAAGTTTTAATTGCTAAATGCTAATTATCAGGTAGTTATTGCTGGAGGCAGAAGTTAAAAGCTTCTTAAGAAGCTGATTTCACTGGTTGGAATTTTACGTTTAATTATACCAATTCAAAAAATGTTTGCCACAGATACCCCACCTGCCCTGAGGCGCACCCTCCCCAAAGCAGCGGCGAGGCTTGGGGAGGGGTCTTATCTATGTGTTGCATTCTTTTTTCAAATTGGTATTACTTATTGGTCTTTTGCTAGGAAATATTAGCCATTTTTATTTATAATGATTATTCACTACGAATTTCACTTATTTTACTTATTAGAGAAGTACTTTGTTTTTGTCTTCACTTTGGTAGTAGAATGACGATGTTAAGTTTTATGTTCCATCATTAAAGACATAAAACTGCCAAAAATAAAAGCTGCTAATTTTCTAAGCTTCTGCAATAGCTTAAAACTTAAAACTGCTAAAGAGAGGATTTCACACAATGGCATTTGTACAACCCCCCCTTCCCTTCGAGATTAATGCTTTAGAACCATATGGCATGAAAGCTGAAACTTTCGAGTACCATTATGGCAAGCATCACAAAGCTTACGTAGACAACCTCAACAAGCTGACTGAAGGTACAGAACTTGCTGATAAGTCTCTGGAAGAGGTGATCAAAATTTCCTTCAAAGACTCCTCGAAAGTGGGAATCTTTAACAACGCTGCCCAAGTTTGGAACCACACATTCTTTTGGAATTCCTTGAAACCAGCAGGTGGTGGCAAACCCACCGGTGAACTCGCAGCCAAGATTGAGAAAGATTTCGATAGCTTTGACAAATTCAAGGAAGAGTTCTCTAGTGTAGCCGCAACTCAGTTCGGTAGTGGATGGGCTTGGTTGATTGATGATGGTGGTACGCTGAAGGTGATTAAGACACCAAATGCAGAGAACCCTCTAGCTCATGGTCAGAAGGCACTCTTAACCTTGGATGTTTGGGAACACGCCTACTACATTGACTACAAAAATGCCCGTCCGGCGTTCATCAAGAATTTCCTAGATAACTTAGCCAACTGGGACTTTGCTGCTGAAAACTTTGCCAAAGCTTAATCAACGATCGCTAGCTTGTAACAGTTGTCAATAAATTACCAGCAGTCACGACTTTTGCTCGTGGCTGTTTTTCATTGGCTGGGTATATGACAGGGCGTGAGATTGCGATCGCATCCACAGCAACACTGACTTAATTCATCAAAAAATTGACGAGCAAAAAAAATTGTACTTCAGTAAGTGGGCGTGAATAATCAAAGATTTGTCGTCAGGGTTCAAGGACTGAAACCTTTACTATGATGCAATTGAATTATTTTATATTGCTTAACATAGTTTGATTTATTCTTACCTACTTACTGAAGTATAAAAAAACTGATATTGTAACCTTTATGTGTCATGAAATACAAGAAAATTTCAGATTTGAGAGTAGAGCAATAATTCTTCAACTCTAGATAAAATTAACGTTGATATAAAACATGAGGAAAATCCAATTTGGCGTCACTTTTGTGGCTGCTGTGCTAGCCAGACTTAGGGATCTGGTATCAAGGAGAATCAAAAGCGGTGTGACGATCGCGGCACTGGTGGCCATGGCCGTGCTAGCTGGACATACTGTATCAGCGCAAGTATTACCCCCAACTTTTTCCCTAAAGACAGTGACGGTTCCAGAGCCGGACAACCTGGGAGAATTCGTTAAAGATAAGACCGCAGCGATCGCTCTGGGAAAGGCTTTTTTCTGGGATATGCAAGTCGGTAGCGATGGTATCACATCGTGTGCTAGTTGTCACTTCCCTTAAGACCTCTTGGAAAGCAGATTGTCCATCAGTCCCCAATCCCTTTTAGGGAGGTAATTTTTACTGGAGCTAGAAGGATGCTGCTTCCTGTATCTTAAAAGTAGTAAGATTAAAATCAAAATATTATATGGATAGTCAAGAATTAGCGCAATATATCGAAGCAACCAATAGCATCAGTAAACCTTGGCTATTGGTTCAACTGCGCCTCAAAAAACTGCAAGAGCGTCGAGCTACCCTGACAGACGATGTTTACAGCAAAGAATTAGAAGATATTTACCAAGACTTGATGAATTTGGGTGAATGGTGGCGGGGTATTGAAGATGAAGTATTTTAAAGTTAGGAGTTGAGAGTTAGGAGTTAGGAGTTAGGAGTTAGGAGTTGAGAGTTGAGAGTTAGGAATTAAAAGTTAAAAGTTGAGAGTTAGGAGTTAGGAGTTAGGAGTTGAGAGTTGAGAGTTAGGAGTTAAAAGTTGAGAGTTGAGAGTTAAGAGTTTTGGTACTTTCTGATTTCTAACTTAAATTAATAAGGGTGTGGTAGGGAATGGATTATCGGGATGCAGGAGTTGATGTTGAGGCTGGTCGAGGCTTTGTAAATCAAATTCGCAACTTGGTTCACAGTACTTTCAGACCGGAAGTAATTGGTGGATTAGGTGGCTTTGGTGGCTGCTTTCAACTACCAGGGGGTTTTAAGGAACCGGTTTTGGTTTCTGGGACGGATGGTGTGGGTACTAAGCTGAAAATCGCTCACATTCTCAACCGCCATGATACTGTTGGCATCGATTTGGTGGCGATGTGTGTTAATGATGTGCTGACATCTGGTGCAGAACCGTTGTTTTTTTTAGATTATCTGGCAACCGGGAAGTTGGACAAAGAGCAATTAACTGATGTGGTTGCGGGTATCACTGCTGGATGTAAGCAAGCTGGTTGCGCTTTGTTGGGTGGAGAAACCGCAGAAATGCCTGGTTTCTACCAGCTGGGTGAGTACGATTTGGCTGGGTTTTGTGTGGGAATTGTCGAAAAAAGTCAGATGTTGGATGGTTCCCAAGTACAAGTAGGAGATGTAGCGATCGCCCTTGCTAGTACAGGCGTACACAGTAATGGTTTCAGCTTGGTACGAAAGATTGTTAGCGATGGCAACTTTGCTTGGAGCGATACTCCAGAATTGTTAGGTGGCGAAACTATCAGCGAAACTTTCCTCAAACCTACCCGCATTTATGTCAAACCGGTTTTGGCAGCACTACAAGCAGGTTTGTCAATTCACGGTATGGCTCACATTACAGGTGGTGGTTTGCCAGAAAATCTGCCTAGATGTTTGGGAAAAGGTCAAGGGATTAAGATTCACAATAGCAGTTGGAATATTCCCCCTGTATTTCAGTGGTTAGCTGAAGCCGGAGAGGTCAGTTCCGAAGCTATGTACAATACATTCAATATGGGAATTGGGTTTGTGTTGCTGGTGTCACCCGATCGGGTAGAGCAGACAATTAGCCATTTTCACTCACATGAAATTCCAGCTTTTGCGATCGGTGAAGTCATTACTGGTTCAGGAGAGTTAGTGGGATTACCCTTTTAATAGATATTTTTTATACATCATATAAATTTCGTTTTTACCTGAGAGCAAGAGACGCGATAAATCGCCGTCAAGACAAAAGAAAGATTGATGATTGTAGAGAGGCTATCGATCGCGTCTTTAAGATGATTAAATTTGATATGCAATATTTATTACTACTTAATTTTCGAGGTTATTCCAACTATCCCTAACTACTGACGTTGAGATTTGCTAACGTAGTCTTAACATATCGAAAAATTTGCTAATAAAGCTGAGAAATTAGCTGGTAACACTAATTTACAGTCGTGAGTATTTCTCATCTGTAGGTGTGGCGTTTTAGTGTGTTAGAAATATATATTTTTGTTTAGAGGGGGTTATGGTTATAAATTTCGCCCGCACTACTGCTTCCACAGAATTTTTGAAGCAAGTATTCCAGAACATTGATGCACATAGTTGTCCCACGTTATTCAACTTCCACATGCACACTATCCATTCCGATGGCAGACTACAGCCGAGTGGATTGATGGAACAGGCGATCGCTATTGGGCTAAAAGGGTTAGCGATTACCGATCATCATAGTATTAGCGGCTATCAAGCAGCACAAGCTTGGTTAGAGGATTGGAAGTGGAGTAATCCTGGTGCTTGCACTCCTCTATTGTGGAGTGGTGTGGAAATCAATGCCAACCTTTTAGACATAGAAGTTCACATTTTGGGTTACGCTTTCGAGCTAGAACACCCCAGTATCAAACCTTATCTGCAAAGAAGGCCGACTACAGGTAAAGAATATCAAGCAAGTAATGTGATTGCTGCTATTCATGAAGCTGGGGGATTGGCAGTTTTGGCTCATCCTGCGCGTTACAAGCGATCGCATTTTGACTTGATTCCAGCTGCTGCCCAAAAGGGTATCGATGGTGTGGAAGCTTTCTACGCCTACAATAACCCCAATCCCTGGAAACCCAGCGCCTTAGAATCAGAGCAAGTGCAAAAGTTGGCTGATGAATATCTTCTTTTCAATACCTGCGGTACTGATACCCACGGATTGAATTTGCTACAACGCTTGTAAAGCAATACCTTGCCCTAAAGGACACGCTAGGCGAACGCTAATTTAGGAGTCTTGGGAATAGGCTTTGGGCTGGTTTTAAAGGTCAAACAACAAAAATCCTTGGTTAAATTAATCAACTGCAAGCGGAGCGTCTCTGGCTCCGCAAAATTCTTCTACGCTGATTTCAAGTTGCAATGTTTAATGAACAGATGTAATTTCTTTACTGACCGACTCAATCAATTTAGTAATTTATAGGACTTACGCAAAATTACACGCTGTAGGGGCAATTCATGAATTGCCCCTACGTGAAAATCAGGGTTTGGGCTATTGTTTGCGTAAGTCCTGATTTAAAAAAAATTTATTACCTATAATTACCTATAAAGCCAGAAGGAAACAAAATATTACAAAAAAAATTGATGCATTTTTAAGTTTCGCAGGGGGGGCGAATCGGTAATATTGGGCTAAAGCGGCGGAATTCTGCTAGATACTGCTCTAGGGCAACAAACTGCGCCAGATTGAGGCTGTAGTAAATCCAGCGCCCTTCTTGACGAGGGCGAACTAAACCAGCTTCTTTCAGGGTTTTGAGGTGAAAAGACAGTTTGGACTGAGTGGTTCCCAGGTGGTCGCACAGGTCACACACACATAGTTCTTGAGAGCGCAGCAGTTCTAAGACCTGAATCCGTAGGGGGTCAGACAGGGCATGAAAGCCAGCAGCGATCGTGTCAGGAGTGGAGGTGCTATTAGGAGCCATCAAATTTTATTGAAGTATTTCTTTATGGTAAAGTCTAAATGATAGGTTAGTCATTTTCAGAAAATTAGCTTCATAGCTCAAGACAAAGCTGTGCATCAATACGCTTAAGTTAAAGTTTATTGATGTAGATAATTGGTATTTGAAGACGCTATAAATCTTCAAGATGCGATAAATCGCGTCTCTACATGAGGGTTTTGGACCGATCTAAATTGTATCGATCTATAAATTAATTCTGAATTTTTAAAGGTTTATAGTCGATTTTTGGTTGGGATCACAATCATTGCGAAATACGGTACTTCTGCGGGATCAACTTCATCTAAGGGTAGGATGCGTTGCTGTGTCCTTGTTGCCCGCTCAATATATCTTGCCCGCGATGCTAGCCCTAATTTATGCAGAATGTCCCGCACTTTGGTAAAGTGACGACCTAGTTTCATAATTGCAGCTGCATCGGTCATCAACAGTTGTGTAGTCAGTTCTTCTGCTGGGAGTGGAGCAGGTAGGACTGTGAGAATATCATTGTAGTAAGTGAAAGGTACACCCAAGGCTACTGGACAAGCCATCAGTGAGGAAACTCCAGGGACAACTTCTGTTTGGTATTCGTCACATAACCGGGTGAACACGTACATGAAGGAGCCATAGAAAAAGGGGTCACCCTCACACAGCACCACGACATCTCGACCTGCTGCTAAATGAGCAGCGATTGGTTCAACTTCTTTGTCGTAAATTGACTTGGCTTTTTCTGGTTCCAAAGCGCGGGGAAGATGATATGATACCTCGATCTGATCCCCAGTCAGATATTGCGCGACGATCGCTCTGGCAATACTCTCTTTATCTGTGGCTGATTGATAGGCTACCACAGGAGCCGCACGTAATAGCCGCAGTGCCTTCAGAGTCAATAATTCTGGATCGCCCGGGCCGACACCAATTCCATAAAGACGACCTTTGTTACTCATTATTCTTCCTCCGTTGCCAAGGCGTTAACTGCGGCGGCGGCGATCGCACTACCACCACGCCGACCATGTAATGTTAAAAATGGTACATTTCTGCTGTCTGCTGCCAATGCGGCTTTGGATTCCGCTGCACCGACAAAACCCACCGGAAAGCCTAATATTATAGCAGGTTTTGGCGCTCCTTCGTCGAGCATTTCTAATAGCCTAAATAGAGCGGTGGGGGCATTGCCAATTGCTACTACTGCGTTTTGGAGGTGCGATCGCCATAATTCTAAAGCTGCTGCGGATCTTGTAGTATCAAGACTTTTGGCAATATCTGGTACTTCAAGATTGTTGAGGGTACAGATAACTTCATTGTTTGCAGATAAGCGTCGCCTAGTGACGCCATCAGCAACCATGCGGCAATCGCAGAGAATGGTTGCTCCTGCTGCTAGTGCTGTTCTTGCGGATTGTACTGCTGTTGGTGAATATCCCAAGTCTGTGACGATATCCGTCATTCCACAGGCATGAATTAGACGTACAGCAATTTTTGCTACATCTGGGGGCAGCACATCTAGGTTGGCTTCTGAGCGGATGATGGCAAAGGAATTGCGGTAAATTTCGTTGGCGTCTCGGATGTAGTCGGGCATTGAATTTGGGATTTTAGATTTGGGATTTTGGATTGAGTGGGGGTGATGAATATTTTTTTCTCACGCAGAGACGCTCCAGGCGCAGAGAGAGAGAGAAAGAGCTAGATGGGGTTGGGCTGGGTTAATGGATGTCGATTGGCAAATTCTTGGAAGGATTCATGGGAGTTTTGGCGGTTAATTTTATACATTTGTAGTATTTGTTCTATTAATGCAGGTAGTTCGGGGAAGGTGACGTATTGGTATAGTTCACGACCGAATTTCTGGCTGTTGTTGCTGTCACCGAGATAAACGTGATAGGCTTCTACTGTTTGACTGTCTGCCTCAAGGTTGACACCGAGTAGGGTGATGTCACTTTGGCTATGTTGGGCGCAGGATTTTTGGCAGCCACTAAAGTGGATATTAATTGGGTGTTCTAGAGTGACGCGAGTTTCCAGATATTCTGCCAATGCCAATGCGTGACTTTTGGTGTCGGTGGCAGAAGCAGCACAACCTTTATTGCCAGAACAGGCTACTAACGCACTCTTGGTGTTGGTTGGTGAGGAATCTAATTCTAAGTGAGTAATTTCATTTTTGACATCGGTAAGCTGTTTTTGAGGAATATCTGTTAGGAGTAAATTCTGCCAGGGGGTTAACCTGAGAGTTCCACTGCCGTATTTTGCTGCTAAATCTGCTAAACCCCGCATTTGTCTACTCTCTACTCGTCCAAGAGGTAAGACGACACCAATATAAAATAATCCTTTCTGGCGTTGGGGATGGATGCCAATATGCTGATACTTAGTATCTATTTTCTGTGCAACTGGGCAGGTTTCACTGGGGGAAAGAGGAAAAGGTAGACGTTGCTGAACTTCCTGAAGATAATTTTCACAACCCAAAGTATTTAATAAATCTCTCAAACGTAGCCGACGCTTATCATTAATATTAGTGTGATTCAGATAGACATCTGTCAAAGCTGCCAAGACGGGTAAACAATCATCTGGTGGTAACAAAATTTTCATATCGCTGGGCGGTTGTCCTTTTGCGCCTGCACTCAGATGGAGGCGAAAGTAAACATCACCATTAACTAAGACAGCGGCAAATAGGATATCATTTAGGCGATCGCGCACTTGAACTGTCCCACCACCATCAAAGCAAACGCTAAATTTTGCTGATAGTCCCGATAACGTCGGATGTGCAGCAAGATAATTATCCCATGCTTGGACAAAAGGACGAGTGTCAATTAATTCTTGGCGATCGATACCAGCAGTTGGACTGGTCATGATATTCCGGATGTGGTCTACATCGGTATTATGAGAACCGAGTCCCATATCCTGTAACTGTTTGAGAACTTGAGAATTGATCTGAGTGCGAATTTCGCGGATTTGCAAATTAGCTCGATTCGTGACATCTAGATAGCCACCGCCGTGTTGGTCTGCTATATCTGCGATCGCGCGGCACTGTTCACTATTAATAATCCCGCCTGGGATTCTCATGCGAGATAGTATACCATCCTCAGCGGGTGTAGCATAAAACAAGCCAGGACAAGTGGCAAATCGAGAAAGCAAATTTAGAACTCCTTCCCCGTGCAACGCAGGGAGTAGACGGTGAATGTGTCTTGAGGACATCCTGAGAGTTGGCATTCTGACTTAGGCAATCCCATCACAGTTGCGGCACAGTCCCGGAATTTCACCGGAGTTTCCCAACCCCAAGTTTTAGTAATTTACCATGAGAAGGCTGTCAGTAACTTGAAGACTTTATAATTTTGCATCAACCTGATTTGTGTGGGTGGGGAGAGACAGGATTAATCGCATCTGTACGGGAGTAGGAAATAGGGAATCAGTTTTTTCACGCAATCAGGAGTCCCATAACAGATTTACAAGTCGCAAAAGCTGCTTTTCATGTCGCAAAAGCTGATTTACAACTTTCTGCTCTTTTTGAACCACAATCTCTTGTAGGGGCGCACAGCTGTGCATTGGTGTCAACTTAACGTGAAACCCTTGTCCAGACAGGATATTGAGTTCATTTACTCACCGCGTTACCCCACCCTAACCCTCCCCGTATGTATTGGGGAGGGAACTGGATTTCCTTGTAAAGGGGAGGGAACTGGATTTCCTTGTAAAGGGGAGGGAACTGGATTTCTTTTTCCCCCCAATCCATCGGGGGGATTAAGGGGGGTAAAGCGTATGTGGGACAAGCATTTGAGTTTAAGTTGACACCTATGACAGCTGTGCTACCCTACCCTATGGTTTAATTACCTGAAAGTTGCTGTAAAGAAGCGTGAAGTACACTATCTACATCTCAAAGCTAAGCACAGAGACTATTCTCATTCTGAATTCTGTTAGCGTAGCGGGGCGTAGCCCATTCTGACTCCTGAATTCTCAATTCCTGAGGTACTTGAGCAACAAGGTGAACATCACCACGCTTATTTCGTTCACTCGAAATGAGTAGAAATATTCAGAGATGAGTGACATTTGAGAGATAACCCGTATGGGTTGAGTTCGCACTTTAATCTCTCTCAGATGATAACTGAATAACCATGAGGGTGACTCCAATTAAAAGAGAAGTCCCTCTCCGTAGGTGCAACGGTAACAGCATCATCCCTACGGTAGCGACTAGCCATCAATCCGTAAAGCGGGATGAAAAGGAGTAAAAACTGGCAGCCTAAGCTGGTTTCCTTCGAGCATGAACCCATGAATAGCGAAAGCAAAGATGCGCCGAACCATGGTCATGAAGAACCAGCGAAATCAGGCTTTAGGCGCTGGAGCCAAAAGGCAAAGGATATGGGGTTGGCAATTCGTCGGTTGACCAATAAGCACTCCCAATAAACCCGGTGGATAGCATCATTCTAAAGGTTCTAACAATAGACATTTCCAGATATGTCCCAAACCATGAGGGAAACTTGGTATCACAAAAAAGGTACAAAGTTTCAAAGCCCTCACCTTATCCGATACGCCGATGACTTTAGTGGTAAGCAAGGAGGCTTACGCTGATCTAGATAATATTATGTATCCGAAGCTAAAAGCTTGGGCAAAACACCGCCACCCCAGGAAAGCTGGAGAATGGGTGTCAAAGAAATATTGGCAAACCATCGGTGGTGATAATTGGGTATTCGCAACCAGGCATGAGGGTAAAAACCCGATGCGGTTACGGTCACACGCAGAAACACCAATAGTTCGGTATGTGAAAGTTAAAGGCGAAGCCAGTCCTTATGATGGCAACCTAATTTACTGGAGTACAAGAATGGGTAAACACCCAGAAATGACCAAAAGAATGGCAACACTCTTAAAATCACAAAAAGGGAAATGTAACCACTGCGGATTGTATTTCCGGGAGGAGGATGTACTGGAGATTGACCACATAACCCCCAGAAGTTTGGGAGGAAAAGACGAATACAAAAATCTTCAGATATTACATAAACATGCTTTTATTTTCGGTTTGAATCAAAGAATAAATAACTCGATCTAAATATTTTTTGCATTTGAAAAAATCAGATTCTATTTGATGTCCCCAAGTTATTTGTTTGAATTTTTATACTCTCAGCTTTCGAGTTGCCAAAAGTTCCAATTGTTCTGGATTCAAACCATAACGTAAGCACCAATCTTGCCTTTTTTCTTCGGTTGTCAAATCCCAATGCTGATAAAATTGCTCTAGGGCATGAGATGTTTCTGCTTGTGTGCAGGTGATTGGTGCGATCGCAGATTCGATAATGCTCTGGGATAACAATTGCGGAATCAGGTTGTAATGAGCTAAAAAAGGAATAATTTCTCTAGATAGGTTGACATGGCTCAACCCAGGCATCGCGCCGCTGATTTGTAAAACTTTACTCATATTTGTAGAAATATTTAATCCGTGCAGTTATAAGAGGATGTTTGAAAAGTCTTGATTGATGTGTCAAATATTTTTTATCCCACCCTAACCCTCCCCTTATAAAGGGGAGGGAACCGGATTTTTTTTTGTTTCCCACCTTTATAAGGGGGGACTAAGGGGGGTAACAACGCAATTAAAATCACAGGCAATCACTTTTCAAATAACCTCTAAAATTTAGAAATGCAAGCGGCAAAGTTCAGGTATTGTTCTGTACCGCTTGCAACATTAGATATAAATTTTTGTCTGGGTTCCAGCATAAAATCACCTGCAATTTCATTTCAGGAACTCTTGAAGAAGAATTCAGAAGTCAGAATTCAGGAGTCAGAATGAATCAGTCCGGAGTAGCACCCGCGAATGTCTTGTTGACCACCAAATCTACGATTTGGTGGGGGTATTAAACCCGGTTATTCAGACGCGACGCTCGGAATACTCGCTAAAGCTAAGCTATCCGCCAGTCATACAGAATACCCAACTGAATTCTGACTCCTGACTCCTGAATTCTGTTTAATAAAGTGACAAGTAAAGTGAAGACTGTTTAATATGAGTATTTGGTAACTCATGTTATCCTCAGCAATTGGATGTCACACCTATCTATACGTGCGTTGCTAAGGTCTATGCAGGGTATTTTTTAGCTAAGCGATCGTTGTAACATTTCTTAATGCGTTTGCATTGCATCGCCGATGATAAAACTCACCAACTAAGATTGCAGTGGAGCGATCGCCTAAAATAAAAACATAAGTGGAGGTGACAGCGATGGTTTCCCAAGTCGAATCTTCTGCACCTGCGGAGATTTTCTATCCAGAATCTGACGATCAGCCGATGGCAAATAATACAGAACACTTTGAAATGATTGTGCTGATCAAAGGTAATTTAGATATTCTCTTTGCAAATGAACCAAATGTTTTCGTCGCTGGTGATTTATTCTGGTATCCGGTTGAGGGCAATAATAAGATTAAATATGCACCCGATGTGATGGTTGCTATTGGTCGTCCAAAAGGTCGTCGTTCTTCTTATAAACAGTGGGAAGAAGGAAATCAACCGCCCCAAGTAGTGTTTGAAATCCTCTCGCCAGTCAACACATCAGTAGAAATGGCTCGGAAGTTGCTGTTCT
>JAHHHB010000127.1 GCA_019359545.1 Desmonostoc geniculatum HA4340-LM1
CCACGGCTGCAAATTAGTTTTGATGTCTCTGGTGAACACTGGCAACTTTCCCACCCAAATGGTAAACCTTTTACGACATTTGGGGAATTAATGGCACAGTCTCAAGCTGCACAACAAGAAGCCCAAGTTGCACAACAACGACTGCAACAAGCAGTACCTCGACTACTGAGTATGGGATTAAACCGAGAACAAGTAGCTGATGCTTTGGCATTGACTGTAGAAGATGTGGAAGCGATCGCCATAAATCTCTGATACGATGACGCAAATCAAATTAACGTCCGGTTAATTACAACCAATTACCAACAAGAACATAAGCCGCCCAATACCCTGGACGGCTGTAGTAATGAGAGCTATGAAATTATCAGATTTATCGACAGAAACTCTAGAAAAAATTAAGTTAGTTAGGTGGGATAGAATTATTGAGAAACATGAAGGACCAGAAGATTGGGAATCGGTTTTAAGATACGACGAGCCAGAATTTTTGGAAGTAGAAGGATGTCCAATATTATTACCTGTAGATATATCACATCACCCTAATATCACTATACTACGTTGTATTTGGAGTGCAGATAGAAATTCTGTAACACTCTTTCTATCTGATACTACCTACGATGACGATCCCTTTTTTTCTGGATTTCTCGCAGTGTGCGATCGCCTGAAAAATGAAGAATTTTTCTTAGCAATTTTGTACCATGAATGGTTTGTTATTGAAAGAGCCGCAGTTTTTGAATAATAGATTCTTAATACCTGAAAACGCCTGTAAAATTCAGTCTGTACTATGCCTAAAGATACAAGCTTTTTGTCAGTAGTTTATGCGATCTTCAATTGAGGAAAGTAGTTATCTTTTGATCGGGGATTATGCCGCAATACTTTGGACAATTGCACACAACTGAGCCGGCTTGGTCAATTCTCTTAGCAGTACAAGCAATACAACAAGACGATCGCCATGTCCTGTTAAAATGCGGCAATCCCTGTGTGAAGATTAGCGTTCTAGCACCGAACTTAATTCGGGTACGCATGACCCCAACAGGTGAATTTTTACCCAGGCGATCGTGGGCAGTGGCACAGGCGGATGAAGAATGGTCTAAAGTGCCGTTTAAGGTACTTGAAAAAGCAGAGACTATAGAAATTACAACTGAGCAATTGTCTGTTGTCATCTCCCGCGATCCTTGTCGTATCAAGTGCTTCGACTCAGCAGGACAGCCCTTTGCCCAGGACGCAGACATGGGGATGGGGTGGCGCACTGGTACTGTTGCTGGGTGGAAACGCATAGAAAGCGACGAACATTTCTATGGTTTCGGTGAACCCACTGGCTTGCTAGATCGGCGATCGCAACTGAGAACCAACTGGACAACTGATGCCCTTGATTACGGGATTTTGACAGACAGCATGTATCAGGCGATTCCCTTTTTTATCGCCTTGCGTCCGGGATTAGGCTACGGACTTTTTTTCAATACTACTTTTTGGAGTCAATTCGATCTGGGTGTCCAGCAGCCTGGAGTCTGGGGGATGGAAACTCAAAGCAGTGAACTGGATTACTACATTATTTATGGGCCAGAACCCGCAAAAATTCTTGATACTTACACCCAGCTAACCGGACGAATGCCTTTACCACCTCGATGGTCATTAGGTTACCACCAGTGTCGCTGGAGTTATGAATCACAGGATATAGTACAGAAATTAGCCCATGAATTTCGTCAGCGGCAAATTCCCTGTGATGTTATCCATTTAGATATTGACTATATGAACGGCTACAGGGTTTTTACCTGGAGTCCCAAACGGTTTGCTAATCCGAAAGAATTAATCCAAAATCTCAAACAAGATGGTTTTAAACTAGCAACAATTATCGATCCAGGGGTCAAGTACGAGCCAGAGGCAGATTACAAAGTCTTTGATGAGGGATTAAAGAACGATTATTTTATCCGTAAAACCAATGGCCAGCTTTTTCACGGCTATGTTTGGCCTGACAAAGCTGTGTTTGCTGATTACCTGCGGCAAGAAGTTCGAGATTGGTGGGGAAGTTTACTCAACAGTCTAACCGAGGTTGGTGTTGTCGGCATTTGGAATGACATGAATGAACCGGCACTAGACGATCGCCCATTCGGTGACCCTGGTAACAAAATTTCCTTTCCCCTTGATGCAGTCCAAGGGCCAAGCGATGAGAGAACTACCCACGCTGAAACTCATAATCTGTACGGGCTAATGATGGCACAGGCATCTTATCAGGCACTTGCAAAATCCCGCCCGACAGAACGCTCTTTTTTCTTAACACGCTCCGGATTTGCTGGTATTCAGCGTTGGTCAGCAGTATGGACAGGCGACAATCAATCTCTGTGGGAACACTTAGAAATGTCCATACCAATGCTGTGTAATTTGGGGTTGTCAGGCATTGGCTTTGTGGGTGCTGATATTGGCGGGTTTGCGGGGAATGCGACGGCAGAATTATTTGCTCGTTGGATGCAGCTAGGAATGCTTTACCCCTTGATGCGGGCACATTCAGCATTAACCACAGCACAACATGAACCTTGGACATTTGGCGATCGCGTTGAAAAAATTTGCCGCGAATATATTCAACTCCGTTATCGATTACTGCCCTACATTTACACCCTTTTCTGGGAAGCTGCAACCACTGGCGCACCAATTCTGCGCCCCCTGCTTTATCATTTTCCCAACGATCCCAAGACTTTCGCCCTCGCAGATGAAGTAATGCTTGGTTCATCATTACTCGCAGCACCAATTTATCGCCCCGGTGTTGAACATCGTGCTGTATATTTACCTGAAGGTCGCTGGTATGACTGGTGGAGTGGTGAGGCTTTTACAGGGCTAACCCACATCTTGGCACACGCACCACTTGAGCAAATGCCATTATACGTCCGTGGTGGCTCCATTATTCCCATGATACCAGTCATGCAATACGTAGATGAACGTCCCATAAACCAAATGACGCTACGGATTTGGAAGGGCGTAGGTGAATTTACCCTTTATGAAGATGACGGTCACACCTTTGAGTACAAAACAGGAGCCTTTTGCACAACAACTTACCGCGTTTATTTACAAGGTGAACAAACCATTGTTGAAATTGCAGCCAGACAAGGGAAGTTTTCACCTGCAACGCGTAAAATTATTGTGGAGCTAGTCGGCGTTGGCGAACAAAGCTTTATTGATGATGGCACGGCACATCAGTTAGAGTTTTCTATTTAATTTTACCTTCCTCAGTGCTGAGTCCACAGTAAATTAAAACGGGTAGGGGCACAGCCATGTTCCCTACAATTATCTGTACCTCACTTATTTTCTGGTGGTCCTAAATTGGCAATTTCATAACCATTAGGATAACTGCGAATGGGAGAATCGCTAAAAAATTGAGATTGTTGGTGCGGTGGTAAAAAACGCAATGTTAGACCGCGCAATTTTAGGATACTTGCAATAGCAGTTCGTAGCAATTGCGAAGGATGTTCAAAACCAAAAGCATCCAACATTGGATCGTCAAGTCAAGCGTAGACGAGGGGTTTGAGGGGCGATCGCATCCACCAAGGAAACCAACTTAAAAACAGATCGCGGGTTGCTTCACCAACTCGACGATTAGTGTCGGAATAGCGAAAGTGTTGGCGTTCGTAGTCGAGATTATAGCGTTCAAATTCCTCGTAGGTTGGAGGGATATTTTGAATATGCATTCGCTGACCTATTTCTCGCCAAAAGTAAAAAGATGCTAATTTTTCTTTTTCACACATCCATCGCCAGCCAAACCGAGTATTCCAACGGATGGGATCGTAAATGAAATTTTGCTTTCTCCTGACATCAGTAGAGATATAAATTCTTAGTTGCTCTCGGTTTTACCCCACCCTAACCCTCCCCTTTCTAAGGGGAGGGAACTAGATTTTACGGTTTCCCCCCTTTCTAAGGGGGGGATTAAGGGGGGTAATTCGACTTGCGTGTACACCGTACCTTGCTAAGGGGAGGAGAGACAACATACCCCATAGTCAATTGCTAAGCTATGGTCACATCTGGTGATAGGTAAACATCTTGAATGGCGTGAAATAACTTCACACCTTCTTCAAGGGGACGCTGGAATGTCTTGCGTCCAGAAATTAATCCCGAACCACCAGCGCGTTTGTTAATAACGGCGGTGCGAACTGCTTCAGCGAAGTCATTTTTGCCAGTAGCACCACCAGAATTAATCAGCCCCGCACGTCCAGAGTAGCAATTGAGTACTTGGTAACGAGTCAAATCAATCGGGTGGTCAGTTGTCAATTCTGTGTAAACTCGTTCGTCGGTTTTGCCGTAACTCTTACCAGTCGCTTTGGCAACTGCTCCGTAACCATTGTTACATTCGGGTAACTTTTGCTTAATGATGTCGGCTTCAATGGTTACACCTAAATGATTTGCCTGTCCGGTGAGGTCTGCTGCAAGGTGGTAATCTTTATCTTGTTTAAAAGCGTTGTTTCGCAGATAGCACCAGAGAATAGTCGCCATCCCTAATTCATGGGCGCGTTTAAAGGCTTGGCTGATTTCTCGAATTTGCCTGGTAGACTGGTCTGAACCAAAGTAAATTGTTGCACCAACCGCCGCCGCCCCTAAATTCCAAGCTTGTTCGACATCAGCAAACAATACCTGGTCAAATTGATTCGGGAAGGTCAGCAATTCGTTGTGATTGATTTTGACAATAAAGGGAATTTTATGGGCATATTTCCGTGATACGATACCCAATACTCCCAAAGTACTTGCAACAGCATTGCATTCTGCGGCGATCGCCAACTTGACAATATTTTCTGGGTCAAAGTAAATCGGATTCGGCGCAAAAGACGCAGCGGCGGAATGTTCGATGCCTTGGTCTACTGGGAGGATGGACAGATAGCCTGTGTTTGCCAGACGGCCAGTAGAATAGAGTAACTGAAGATTACGCAATACTTGAGGATTGCGATCGCTATTAATCCAAACTCGATCTACAAAATCCGGCCCCGGCAAATGTAATAAATCCTTTGAAACCTTTGCTTTGTAAGTAAGCAGGTCTTCTGCCTCTTTACCTAGCAATGACTCGATAGAATTAGTCTCTATGAGCGTTGTAGTCATAGCGTTTTCCTCAAAAGTTGAGCAAATGACCTTGCCTTTAAGATAGCATTTTAGGCAGAATTCAGGAGTCAGAATGGGCTACGCCCCGCTACGCTAACAGAATTCAGAATTCAAAATTCAAAAGACAGGCAATAAATTTTTTCAAAAATCATTTATGATTGCTGTATTTATCAATTTTTGAACCCGATTCAAATAAAATTCCTGATTTTTTTGTAATCGAAATGGGATTTTAAATTCTGATGATGTTGCTATTGCTGTATGGTGTATGCTGTTGGTGAAGAAAAGGAGTAAAATTTGCTGCGGTTTTGAAATAAAATAAAACTTGCTACTGCTATGAGCAAATAACCAAATCCTCGTTGCAAGTGTCTAGGCTGTACAAACTGAGAAAGATAAGCTCCACTAATTGTTCCTACGCTGGCAGCAATTGTAAATGAAGCCTGAAAGTATTGATGCAAGCAGGTATAGTCACTCGTCAGCCACAAGGAATTAGTGTTTTTTACCAAATTGCTGATCCGATAATTTTTGAGCTATGTGAGCTGGTGTGCGATCGCCTTGCGATTCGTTTGCAAGAACAAAGCCAACAGTTAGAGCAACTCCAAGCACTACGCCAACCGTAAAAATGTAGGTAACTGAAAGTTTTTTCAGAGGGATTAAAGGGTGTTTATAAAGTAAAAAGAAAATTATTGTAGAGTGTGTTGAACGCGTATTTCGAGATGATTTGTCATGAATAATAGGCTATGGAATTTCACGTTATACCAATTTTCTGTGAACTTGCACATTATTTTGACCCCTCCTAACCTCCCCTTGGTAAAGGGAGGTTAGGAGGCGATGGGGTTCTTTCTATGCATCTTCATATGGAAATGGTATTAACTGTAAACAGTCATCAGTTAACAGTCAATTGTGGTAATAATTGTTAAGAGAATAAATAAACGCCATGAGTAAATTTCAAATCAATATCGACTTCAGCAATATAGATTTAGCTGCCCTAGAGACAGAAGAAGATTTTGAAAGAGAGGCAAAAATATTACTGCCAAAGGTACTGGTAAAACTAGGTGAAAGTGTCGGCGAAAAAACATGGGAAGAATTACAGCAAAAACTCGCAGGTTCTGGAGGAAAACTCAAATCTTCTCCAAGCGAAAAACGTCGGTTTATTCAAGAAACAGGAAGAACTTATCAACGAAATGCCAGCAACAGAGAAAAGCAAGAGTTACAGGTCTATATAATAGAGCAATTACGCCAGCACAAGCAGCAAAATTATAGGTAATACCAATTTAAAAAATCATAGCGATAGATGGATAGCCAAAAGCGATTACTACTAATGCTTAATACTTTGCAACAAACAGTAGACCTAAAAGTTCTGCAATGGCTGCGCCCGCCGAATGCATCGCAGAACTTTTAGGTCTACTGACTTTGACGCTCACTCTTGCATTCCAGTATATAAAAGCCTTACAAATAAGCGGACACCATCATTTTTCTTGAGAGTTTCATAAGACGGACTTTCACAGTGACCAATTGCACGGAGATCTGACAACAGTTCTGGATGGAATTGGCAAGTAAAGGAGCGTCGAATTTTCTTGGTTTCAAAGTCTTTGTAGTTAATACAGGTAGCGGAACACTCTGTAACTATTTCACCGTCGATCGCAGTTGAACAGAGAATTTCAACGGCATCAGGGAGTTGTATTAGCCATGATAAAGGACTTCCAGCGATTATGTGTCGATAAGGAACAATAGCATCATGAATACTTCGGTAAGCCCAGTTAGCAAATAGTATTGCCTCTTCGTTAACTTCATCTGAATGAAACATTGAAATTGATACTTCATGTTCATATTGAATTGTTGTGTCAATTACACCTTCATGGGTGTCAGCAGTAATATCATGAGCATGAATGATTTCCCAGGGAATACCTGAAACTTTGCCATCGGGGGACTGATAAGGTAATAGCACGCGATCGCCAACTTCTTTTAATTCGTTGCGCGTCACTGCAAAATGATTGTCATTCCACCCAGAAGCAACCAAGCGTCCATCACGCTTTTTGACTTGAAGTGTTTCGCCCATAGTTGCAATGCGTTGCACAACCTCTTGCAGTGAGTTCAGTGCTTTCGCCTCATTGTCACGTTCTAGAGATTTTGTACCCAAGACTTCTTTGACTGATCGGTGAATCAACCGGATATGACATTCAGCAGCTAGTTGATGTCCTACACAAATGAAGATCGCAGGAGCGCTAATAGGCGATCGCGAGATCAGTAATTTTTCCACTAAGGCAAACATATCTTCTCGTGGACAAACCGGACTTGTCCAAGTGGATGCATCATAGACCGACGGATCGCCTCCTTCTATTACCACTGCATAACCCGAAGTAATTGCTGGAACAACTAATTCTGGATCGATAACTCCAGTTGACCAAGCAGGAAACAATATTGAGTCCATATCGGCAACTTTCTGAGCAATATAAGCAATGTTTTTGGAAGCCCGAACTTCTTCGCCAAGAGTATTAACGCCCACATGTTCCCACGGCTCAATAATAATCACCGAATTGCGTAATAACTTGGGATGCAACAACAGAAACTCCAAGTCTGCCCGAGAATTAATCACCTTTTCTAATGGCTTTCCATGTCCCCATTCAAAAATGTCGTTAAGAGCAACAATTTCTTTTTCAGAAAATGGATCGATAGACGTTCTATCTGCTAAAAAACGACCAAGTAAAATATGTGCAGATTCAAAATCTGTGTAGCCTTCATGTAAATAACCAGGAATTAATCGCCAGTCATTTGTAGTTTGAATTTTATCCAAGTTCTGATCTTGATTCATTTTTACTCTCAGAATGGGAAATCAAAACTTATTTTCTCATAAGATTTCCGAGTCTGCTAGTCACGTCTTTAAGAGCGATCGCCTCACCCAACCACTGATATCATGTCCGGTTAAAGACTTATCATTAAGGCAGCAGGGGGGCAGAGGAGCTCTTGAGCAGAGGGGAAGGGTTTTTGGTTTTCTGCATAGATTCGGGAATCATAACTAATTAGCCGGACACGATCTGACTATAAAGTGTAGTTATATGACTTCAAAAGCGCTGTAAAATAATTCTGGTGATAATTAGTAAAGGGGATAGATGACATTCGCTTATCGCAAAGCACCCATCCCCGAATAGCTGCCCAGATCGTGAAACCTGGAATCCTATAGTCCGGTATCTAATAATCCCAGTATCGGCCGAGATATGTTGATTGTCACCCGGATAGATACTGATTTATCTGTCATGGGGCATGGGGCAGAAGAGGCGGAGGAGCAGAGGGGCAGAGGGGCAGAGGGGCAGAGGGAAAACCTAAAGCTCCCCTGCTCCTCTGCTCCCCTGCTCCCCTGCTCCCCTCACTCCCTCATCTCCCTTATCCCCGCGTCCCCCCATCGCCAACAACGCTGTGCCGTAAGCAGCTTCGGTATATGTTGAGGTGATGACAGGCACTTTTAAACACTGTCCACGAATAGCAGTCCAAGTGTCATTTGCTGCGCCGCCACCAGCGGTATAAACGCGAGTCAACTTGTCTGCTCCCATTTGTTGTAATAATTCATACCCTCGTGTTTCTATACGGGCAATACTTTCTAACAAGCCATGTAGAAATTCCACTGGGTTAGCTGGGCGTGGTTCCAATCGTGGGGGTAAATTGGGATCGTTAATCGGAAAGCGATCGCCTGCTTTCAACAATGGATAATAATCTAACTCGCTGGCTTTTGATACATTAATCTCACGGCTAAGGCTTGCTAACTCAGCGTTGGTGAAAAATTTCTGTAGCACTGCACCCCCAGTGTTAGAAGCACCCCCAGTCAACCACAATTTACCCAAGCGATGGCTATAAATTCCATACCGCGCATCCTCTACACGGGTACGACTCAAAAGTTTGAGTACCAGCGTCGAACCCAGGGAAGTCACGGCTTCACCAGGTAATTTTGCCCCACTGGCAAGAAAAGCGGCAATACTATCAGTTGTCCCAGTACACACCAAACAATCGCGCCGAAAACCAAACTTATCTGCAATTTCACAACGTAATTCTGCCACGGGAGTACCAGGTGGCAAAACTCTGGGTAGTTGAATCGGTATTTGCAACTTTTGCAGCCATTCTGGGTATTTCAACTCTTCCACGTCATAACCCAGCTTTAGGGCGTTGTGGTAGTCGCTAATGCCTAAATACCCATGCAGCAGAAATCCTAGCCAATCTGCTTGATGCAGGAAATATCTCGCTTCACTAAAAGAAGGTAATTGCTTCATCCAAATCAGTTTGCTCAAGCTAGAGGTGGCACTTAAGACGGTATGATTGGGGGGTGCTATGCTCCTCAAATCATCTAGCACAGATGATCCCCGCGCGTCGTTGTACAATAGCGGTGCATCTATTGGCTTACCAGCAGCATCCACAAGCAAGACAGTGGAAGAAGTACCGTTAATGGCGATCGCCCCAATTTTTCGCCGCAATTCCTCAGGTATGTGTTCTAGCAGCGCAAACAAAGCCTCCTGCCAACAACTCGGCATCACCGCGACTGGTAAATCCTCAAAAGGATATCGAACCTCAGCCTGGATGCTAGCTTTGTCATCAATCACCACACCGCGTGCGCCAGATGTCCCGAAGTCGATACCCAAATACAAACCCATAGATTTATAAATTTTTTTAATGGATAATAACTAACGACTACCGATCAATAACTGCTTTTGTTGCATCTTGTAACAAGATCTTCCACGAATCTGGCAAAACAAGGAAAAGTAGTAAACGAACAGTTCAAAATCTATTCAACTTAGGAGATTAAGAGCCATGCCTATCTTAGACACTCTGTACATCGCTCAAGTATCTTCCCTCTCAGATACTCAAGTGTACATCGCTCTAGTTGTGGCGTTGATTCCAGGAGTTCTAGCTTGGCGCTTAGCCACAGAACTTTACAAATAAGGCTACGATGTGACACAGTTGAAAAGCTAATAACCCTGGCATTACGGGGGTGCAATTTTCAAACGCTTACGGTTTTACGCCCTGAGTAGTTATGAAGCTCTGCACTTACGTAAGCCAGGTTATTTTTTAACTTGTGCAGCACTTGTAGCTATTTCCAAAAAATGAAGTAATATGACAGCTAAATCAAGCATTCAAGAGTGCTGAGTCCTGTTAGCTTTCTTCTCGACGAGAGGCTGCGCCAACGCCCCCCTACCGCTAACAGCACTCTTGATAGTTATTCCCTTCACCAAGAGAGGTTATTTTTTAGGATCATGAACGCGATTCAACCTTCGAGACCACCGTTAGAACCGATACAAAAACGCCGAGTCATTCCCCGCCCAAAGCGGCATCTTCGTCAACGTTCTTACCAAGTGATGGCATTGGAAAGTACTGCCAAGATCGCTGTTAATCTTTTCATTACAGCCGCCGCCGCATCTGCCTTGGTACAACTTTTGCCTTATCACTGGTTACAGCAAGAAAAATTGCGAGAAATTCACACTGAAGTCAACTTGATGCAAGGACACGTCAACAATTTACAGGCAGAATTTAGCCGTAACTTTGATCCCCAGCAAGCTAAAAGTATTAGGCAACAACAAGGATATCGATTCGATCCCAGCCAGCGTCGGGTGGTGCTGATGAATCAGGATGGGAGAGTAATTGAACAAACAGATTTATTACCCTAAGAGAAATATCGAATTTGGGATTATTCTGTTCCTTGTGATTTTGGCTACGTATAAACCGGGTGAAAATTTATATTATTGCTAATAAATAACAGCGTCCCTATACTCCAATTGCAAATTCAAAATGAAGAATTCACTTGAATTTGCCAGAATGGCTCATCTACCAATTAGGACGCTCAGGAGATAGCAGATCGTTAAGCCAATTTTCGAGTTGTAAACGCAAGCGATAACCAGTAACGTCCTTACTGTTGTTTATAGGAGGTAGTTGAGTAAGGGCACGACGATAATCCGCGATCGCACAATTCCAGTCACCCCAAAGATGATAAGTTCTGCCACGTTCAGCCCAAATGTGACCTTCCAGTTGACCGAAAAGCAGTGCTACCTCAAAATTCTCAATTGCCTCTTCGTATTGACCCAAATCGCGTAAAGTAATGCCTCGGTTAATCCACGCCCGGACGTAACGAGGATTCAAATTAATCGCCTCACCATAGTCGGTGAGTGCTGCTGCTAATTCCCCACAAGCAGCGTAGTAATTTGCTCGATTGTTGTAAGCACTAGGCAAATACGGGTTTAGTTCGAGGGCGGTGTTATAGTCGCAAAAAGCTTTTTGCATTTCACCACTTTGGAAATAAATCAGCCCCCGGTTGTTGTAGTGAATTGCATTGTCAGGATGGCGGAAAATTAGTTGGCTCAAAAGTGCGATCGCTTCAGTATAATTTCCTTCTTGAGCCAACTTCAAAGCATAAGAGCGTAAGTAACTGTCCTCTAATTCACTGCGATCGCTTGTTCTCTGATGTTGATAATTATTGGTATTATTGCTAACAAGTTTTTTATATTGATTACTTGGATGGTCACCGGAAGCTAAAAATGGGTGAATATTCATATATTTATGCCTAAAATGCCTGCTTTGTGAAATTAAATCTAGTTTTTATTTACTAGTGTATTTACTAATATGTCTATTTTTAGAGTATTTAAGGTTACGTGAAAACCATCCTCAGAGAGAACTTAACTACTCACATAAGTGGAAATCTGCGCCCTAAATAAACCATTGCTCCTCAAACCTAATCATGGATACTTGATCCCTCAGGTGAATTCCAGAAATAGCCAAGATAAATTTCCCAGATCGCTATCGCTGCGGGACTGGGGATTGGGGACTGGGGATTGGGGATTGGGGATTGGGGACTGGGGACGGGGACTGGGGATTGGGGATTGGGGACTCAAAAATTTGTTGTCAGTGTCTAGCACCACGCGACCAGTAAAAAATTAAAAATCCTGTATTTCTAAGCTTTTGAAACATTTGGAATGCTATTCTTATTCACGTCGCAATCTACAACTCAACTAGTAACAGCGACAAATTCGTAGAATGCCAACAAGCTTGATTAGTTACGGGGCTGGCGACAAGTTTTCCAATCCCCAGTCCCCAATCCCCAATCCCCAAACCTTAAATTTTGAGAAATTTTCTGATGACAACTGCAATTTCTTATCCCAATGCCCCCGATCTGGCAACCGATGATTACATTGTTATTGGCTTAGCAACCTGCTTCGTCAAGGAAGATGGAGAAGTTCATCAAATCGAAGTTATAGAACCGATTCCCTCTGCGGCTTTGGAAGCGCTGCTAAAGGGCATTCCTACCTCCTACAAGCTGGCTTGTGCAACAACTTTGGGATCTTTGCTGGATGGCGATTCACAATTCGTGCCAGATGGCTTTCCACAGTCGGCTCAATTCGGTGAGGAGTTTATACCACGGGTGTTTGCAGCAGCTCGTACTTACAAGCGTCGTGAGTCTGCAAAATCCCTCATTGCTTTGGGTACAACCTACACTGAATTCAAGTATTCCGTTGACCGTAAGCGGGTGCTAAATGCCACTAGAGTTATTACTAAAGAAGATAACGTTAAGCAGCATTCTCATACTCACAAAGTTCTTTAGGTAATTATGCTAAAACTTTACGGTAGCGCTCGTAGTCGAGCTTCCATAGTTCATTGGTATTTAGAGGAACTAGAAGTTCCCTACGAATTCGTCAAGCTTGATATGCAGGCGGGTGAACACCTCCAGCCTGAGTATTTGACAATTAATCCATTTGCAAGAGTTCCAGGAATTGTTGATGGAGATTTTCAGCTTTGGGAATCTGGGGCAATTTTGCTCTATTTGACGGATAAGTATGAAAAAGCTCCAGTTTCACTAGAAGAACGTGCTGTGATTTACCAGTGGGTGTTATTTGCCAATTCCACCCTTACTACAGCAGTTTTGGTAGAAGCAAATCGCGATCGCCAAATACCACGTTTGTTGACTACCTTAAGTGAAATTTTCAGTAAACAACCTTTTTTGCTGGGCAATGAATTCACTGTTGCTGATGTGGCAGTGGGGTCTGTTTTGAACTACATTCCTATGCTTCTAAAACTAGACCTCAGCCCTTACCCAGCGGTGTTGAATTATATGAAGCAATTGGCTGACCGTCCGGCATTTCAAAAAACTATCGGTGCAAGAACGTAAAAGGGACTGGGGATTGGGGATTAGGGAGATGAGGGAGATGGGGAGATGGGGGAGTGTGGGGAGTGTGCGGAGAGAGGGGGGAAAGATTTCTTCCCCATCCTCCCACACTTCCCACACCTCCCACACTTCCAATGCCCAATGCCCAATGCCCAATGCCCCATGCCCCATGCCCCATACCCCATGCCCCAATCCCTTTTACCGATAATTTGTAAATTGCAAAGCCACAGGATAGTCTTCTTGTTTTAGCCGCACAATAACAACTTGCAAGTCATCTTTAGATTTGGCAGAAACCCGTACAGCATCACCTTGAATTGAGGCTTGTACCTTTTTGAATTCGTCACGAATCAATTTGGAAATTTGTTTGGCGATTTCTTGACTGATGCCTTTTTTGAGTTTAATTTCTTGACGCACGCGGTTACCGCTTGCTGATTCAATTTTCCCAAAATCAAAGATTTTCTGGGAGAGATTACGCTTAGCGGCTTTTTCCCGCAGGATGTTGTGTACAGAATCTAAGGTAAACTCGCTGTCAGTACTGACATTAATGCTTTCTTCAGCCAACTCAACGGTAGTTTGAGTATCTTTGAGGTCATAACGGCTTTTGATTTCTCGCGCAACTTGATCGACAGCGTTAACCAATTCTTGTTGGTCAAAGTCGCTCACAATGTCAAAGGAAAAAGTAGAAGCCATAAAGTATTTTGGATTTTAGATTTTGGATTTTAGATTTTAGATGGGGTATGGGGCATGGGGCATGGGGCATTGGGCATTGGGCATTGGGCATTGGAAGTGTGGGAGGTGTGGGAAGTGTGGGAGGATGGGGAAGAAATCTTTCCCCCCTCTCTCCGCACACTCCCCACACTCCCCCATCTCCCCATCTCCCTCACTCCCTCATCTCCCTCATCTCCCTTATCCCCCAGTCCCCAGTCCCCATGCCCCATGCCCCATGCCCACTCCCCAATTAACTACTAGCTTGTATGATGCTCAGGAATATGAGAATAGCAGAGCCAAGGGAACCAATGCCAAACATTAACGATCGCAAAAGCGGTATATTCAAAATATAAAAAATTGAGTAAAGAAAACGGGCAGCCACAAAAGCGATCGCAGCCGTCGCTGCTGTAGAAGAATTTACACCAGTTACGTATGCCATGAATGCGGCTGCGGCAAATACCATAAACGCTTCAAAGGAGTTCTGATGTGCCCAGGTGGCTCTTTGAGCGTATGGTGGCAATTTATCAAACATAGCGCGAGGGGCAGAGAGATCGTACCCAACACGCACACGGGCATAAGCTACTACCAAAAATGGCACGTAAATTAGAACGGCAGCAGCAGCGATCAAGTACAAAAAAATTATCATTAGTTATTAGTCATTAGTCATTGGTGATTAGTCATTCGTCATTGGTCAAATACATAGACGTGTTTTGCTCTGCTCAACACAAACTAGGACAAAGCACAAAGGGCAAAGTCTGTAGAAAGATCCCGCAGCAGGGTATGCCGGCTTCCGGCAATAGCCTAGCTAAGCCGTGTCCCCCAACGTCTGGCTCCGCCATCCCCCAGTGTACGGAACTTTGTAAGAGAGGACAAATGACAAATGACTAATCGAAGTAGAAGAGTGTCACCACTTTTCTTTGTTCTTCTGCATCTTGACAAGTTTGCAACAAAGTGCGGCTGTCGTGAAACGCGAAGCAAATCAGTTGCTGGCAACGAGAGACAATTTCCTTGTTGCACAGGTAACTAGCTTCTGCAAGAGACAGATTATCATTACTGGGATTTTCCACTAAATGCATTACCTGCTCTAGTTGTTGGCGGGATTCCAAAGGCTGGCGTTCCAAGCTTTGGGGTAGAATCACCGTTAACAAGTTTGGATCGGCTCGCGTTGCTCCCCGGATGGCAGCAGAATTTGTACCTGTAGCACCAGAAGTGATGATCCGATTACCCGATAAAACTAGGGCATAAGTCATCATTTCAATAAGATTCTGATGCGTAATCGGCACATGACGAGAACCCAACAAGGCGATTCTTTTAGAACCCGTTTGCTGGATTGTCGCCAGTTCTTGCGCTAATGTATCTACGTTAATAAGGTCTGTTGACTGGCTCAAAGATAGACATGCATCAGATTAAACGACCCAGATATTCTACCAAAGAGCGTGTAGGTGCGAGGCAAACCTGAGTTAGACATTGCTACAATTTTTCAATTTTTTGGTTCAGTGACTGAATTACTCGATCGCACCAAGTCAGCCAATGCCTTTCATAAGTAGGGAGCAGGGGGCAAGGGGGAAAAAGAAAAAATTACCTTTTTCCCCTCTGCTCCCTGCTCCCCTGCCTCTTCCCATGCCCAATGCCGATCGCGCTAAGACAAAGCTGTTGCGGGAGTTAAACCGAGTTTAGATAACAGGCGGTCAATGTCAAAATGCTCAACCATCAGCTGGCGAATATACTGAACCTTAATCGGCTCGTGGAGGCGGACTTGACCAAAAGTGCGGTCAACAATTTCCACCGTGGTAAGGGTGTCTAAGTCAACGGATAAAATGGGAATTTCCAGTTCTTCAGCACGACTGAGAATGAACGGTGGAGGTGGTAGTTGCCCGGTGAGAATTAAACATTGGGTAGAAGTTTCCAAAGCAGCTTGCTGAATTTCCACGCGATCGCCTCCTGTTACCACTGCCATATTCCGGCGTTTGCGGAAATATTTCACAGCTGAGTTGACATTCATCGCTCCAATTGCCAGACTTTCCACCAATAAATCTAGGCGATCGTTGCGACACAGAACGTCAGCTTTTAATTGCTTAACAAGTTCGCCAACGCTGACACTCTTGAGCAAATCGCTGTTTGGCAGCATTCCCAGTACTGGAATATCCTGCTGTTCCAAAAACGGGCGCAACAGAGTGTCAACCGCTTTTAGTTGTGCCACAGGGATATCATTGATGACGACACCAATCAAGCGATCGCCTACACGTTGCTTAGCAGCCAATAATGCTTCAACTGAAAGCAAAGATTTATAGCGGGTTACTAACAGCACGCCAGCATCCAGTACTTCAGCCAGTTGTAACAAAGATAAGTCAAACAAATTGCCTTCAGACAAATCACCAGGTCCCTCTAGCAATACCAAATCTCCTGGCGACATTTGCGAATATTGCTGTAATAGCGACTGCTGATAATTGGTTTTGTCCTCCCCACGCAAGCGTTTTTGCACATTTAGTTCATCCAAAGCCAGCATTGTAGGTGCAACACGGTTTTCCGGCAAATTGAGGCTAAGAGCGATGAACTGGACATCTTCCTCAATTAAAGTTCCGCTAGACGAATTTAAACACGTACCGAGCGGTTTACCGTAGGCTATATCCAGTCCTTTTTGCTGTAGCTGATGAGACAAACCCAGAACAGTTGCAGATTTACCGCTGTAAGTCTCGGTTGATCCAATCAGCAAATATTTAGGGGATTTGGGCACACATGCACTCCTAATTTCAAAAGTCAGAAGAACCCAGCTAGGTGTTTCCTAATTCTAGTTCCTTCTGGCAAAAGCCTCTTGCTGTTATAAACTAGCATTTCTTAGAAGAACTTCTTAACCCTCTTTTGTCACTCTAGGCAGAGGAAAAATAGAAATAAGGGATATTGAAGTTTTGAAAAATTGAGCAAGTCAGATTATTAACAATCATTTGAAGTTGAAAAAATCCCTCAGATAGCTT
>JAHHHB010000082.1 GCA_019359545.1 Desmonostoc geniculatum HA4340-LM1
ACATCTCAACGCAACTCGGTACAAGGGTTTCTACCTATTTTATCCTTTTTACTTGCACTTTATTCTCTTTTATCCTCCCGAATCTCTTGATTTATCTAGGTTTTTCGTTTATTCTGCAAACCCTACGTAGGGTGCGTTACGCTGTCGCTAACGCACCATTCATTCTTAAGGGTTTGGTGCGTTACGGCTTACGCCTAACACACCCTACAAATACTTAATTTTGTTCCAAAATAAAACCGGATTCCTATATTTGCTAAAAGATTGCTGAATTCTTCTTCAAGAGATCATTCTCTGAAGTTTTTTGCCAGATTTTTTCAGAAAACGATTCATTTGTGACATCACACCAGGAACTTTCAACTCTTTGGGTTTTCGTTCTGGCTCTTTGAGAAATCGATAATATAAAAACTCATCTCTATAATCAATATTCACATCTTCTCCTTGACATAAACGGGCAAAATCAATAGAAGAATAGCTCATATAGTGAATGCGATGAATTGGTTTTAAACCATCTTCATTGTAAAGAACATTATTAATATTCACGAATCGGTCTGCATTAGCACAGTTACCTGTTCTATCTTCACCATTCGGACTGAGGGTAAAGTTAAATATTCGCGGATCGCCGTATAAAGTTATATAAACGAATATGCCTGAACTAGACCACCAGGAACCAGGGCGAATCCATTCAAATTCACGTTTTTCAATCCATCTTTCTTTGATGATATCTAAATCTTCGCCACCGAAAAGCAACCGTTTGGAACCAAAAAAGCTATCACAATGAATTTTGGCACGCAAATCAGTTTCTGTTAGCTGCGTTACTCTTTCAAGTACTTCTAAATTTAATTGTGTTTTTTCTCTGGGTTTAGCATGTTCCCAATCGTTAAATATTAGATCGTAATTATCCAGCTTTTCAAAAATGTCATCAATTGGTTTCATGGCTAAACTATCAGCATCATAAAACACAAATCTGTCAAACTCGCCATTAAAAGAAGCAAACTTTCGGTGTACAGAACCTTTGTACCAGCCTGGACGATTTAATTTAGAATCATTTGCTCTGGGATGAGCATCCCAAAGTTCATTGATGAAATTATCCCAGCGATGAATTGCTTCCCAATCTTCAAAAAGCGTGACATTTTTTCTAGATTTGAGTTCCTGCTTAACCAAGTCTAATTGCTGGTTATAAGGAATCACACAAACAGGAATATCTTCTCCAACATTTACCTCAATACTGTTTAGCAAAGCAACTAATTGGTCGTATACAGTATCATTGGCAAGCGTATAAATACCAAATGATTTCATTTTGCTAAATCCTACTTAAGTTATAGACTAGTTTGTTCGCTCACCACTTTGTCAGTGACAGTTACATACTGACTTACACTTGACCATAAAAACAATAGCCAAGGTGAAACTATACAGTAAATTTACCATGACGGTCTGTTAATAGGTAACTAGCTTTAACAAGAAAGAATTCAGGAGTCAGAATTCAGGAGTCAGAATTCAGAATTCAGAATAAAGGCGTCAGTCGTCAGAATGAATAGAAAGAATAAAGGCGTCAGTCGTCAGAATCCAGAATTCTGAGTTCTGAATTCTGAGTTCTGAGTTCTGAGTTCTGAATTCTGAATTCTGAGTTCTCTTTTAATTTATGAAAATTTTACAAATCATATATTAAGGGATACTTATGATGACATCTAGCCATGAATCAGGTCATGGTGTATGTATCACATTTGATGCATTACTTGTATGAACATTTTGATGGTATCTTGCACGTTTCCTTACCCACCCACAAGGGGAGGAACCCAAGTCAGGACATTTTATTTACTTAAGTACTTAACTCAACGTCATACTGTTACCCTGGTTACTCAACGAGAACGCGGTGTTACTGATGCTGAATTGGTAGGATTACGTGATTGTGTGGATCATTTGGTAGTTTTCGATCGCCCGCAAGATTCTGCAACCACAGCCAAAACCTTGAAGAAGATCCAGCACTTTGGTAAATTTTTGTTACAGGGCACACCGCCCAGCGTACTCAACCACTATTCAGTGGAGATGCAGACCTGGATTAATAACTGGGTAGAAGCAGGGAAATGTGATGTGATTACCTGCGAACATAGCGTCAATGAAATTTATGTGCAGCCACATTTTCAGAAACAGCTAAAAACCATAGTTAATGTTCATAGTTCTGTTTATGCTACTTGTCGAAAACAATTAGCGATCGGCATTTCTCAAAATGCTATCAGAGACAAAATTAATTTGCCACTTTTGCGTCGCTATGAACAAAATTACTGTGCTAAATTTCCGGAAATTGTTGTGACAACAGCAGAAGATAAACTGCAAATACAAGAATTTAACCCCAATAGTAAAATTACAGTTATCCCCAACGGCGTAGATTTAGTTTCTTTTCCCTATCGTACCAGCGATCCAGGGGGACATCATTTAATTTTTATTGGTGCAATGGATTATTTGGCGAATGTTGATGCTGTCTGCTTTTTCAGTAATGAAGTATTGCCAGAAATCCAAAAAAAATATCCTGATACAACTTTCGAGATTGTCGGTTCTCATCCTGCACCAGAAGTTTTAGCACTTAATCAAAAACCAGGAATTAATGTCACTGGACGTGTACCTTCAATGGTAGAATATTTACACAAAGCAACCATCTGCGTTGTACCTATGCGAACTGGGTTTGGCATTAAAAATAAGACCCTAGAAGCAATGGCAGCTGGTGTACCGATAGTGGCAAGCGATCGCGGTTTAGAAGGATTAGCTGTAGACGGTACTAACGAACCACTACGTGCATTACGAGCCAATCAACCTGCGGAGTATATCAGCGCAATTAGTCAATTATTCGAGAATCCCCAACTGCGATCGCAACTGTCCCAAAATGCCAGACAACTAGTAGAAACAGAATTCACTTGGGATATCGCTGGTAAAAGCTATGAACAAGTTTGTCTGGCGTAATTCGTAATTGTTTTGAATTCCAAGTTCTGAATTATTAAAACAAATATATGTAGAGACGTTGTAATACAACGTCTCTATACAAATTATTGGTGATGCAAATTATCTTATCTAAACCGTATCGGGTTTTAGTTATACCAATTTGAATCATCATTGCGATCGACGGAGTTACCAAAAATCTGCTGAGTAACTCATTCTCTACAAGACGCACTCTCGAACACAATCCAAAATCCAAAATCTAAAATCCAAAATGGTATTACCTTGTGAAAATACGACTCAATTATTTTCAAAATTCGTCGCAGACCTGAACACAAGTATTTTTTTATGCTTACGCTTATTCTTATTCTTGAGGGCAGCCAAATAATTATCAACGTAACGAAAAGCAGATGCACAATCGTAAGCAGCAATGGCTATAGCTTGCAAGAAAACCTTTGGGGGAATTTCAAACCCTAAAAATTTTTCTGTTAAAATTAACAAATCATTATCTGTGGCAGGAAAAGTAATTTCTTGTGCCTCTTCTGAATTATTAAAGATATCTTCAATTAACGCTCTGGACATTTTGTACCTCCCCAAAAGCATAGGATGCAAAGCCAGTGATGAAATTTAGCTGCTGATCGCGAGTTCGTAAGTTATCTGGGAGTTCAGTACCAGGACATCCTATTTCCCGCAAAATTTCTAAACAATAAGCACCGAGTTTAGTATATGGAGCTTGCTCCAATTCTTGAGCTACCTCCAGAGCCATCTTCAGATTGACTTGAATAACCGTCGTTACAGGGCTGGTCATAAATAAACCCTAATCAACTGGATGCTTTCAGTTTTGATCAGAAGCAAAAATTAGGTAACGGTGTTTTTGCGGAATTTATGAAGAGGGGAAATTAAAGTATCAGCGCATTTGCGGTAGAGCATCCAAATAATAAGACTGCGATCTTGGTCAAGTCCGGTTCTCAGTGAATTATAGGATAATACAGCAGAATTTAGGAGTCAGAATTGGTGAATTCAGAATAAGAATCGGCTTTGGGCTTAGCTACCAGACCTACATGGTGTACCTCACTCTTGTTCAAATCTGCTGTATCATGTCCGCTGAATTGCCCATAATCGCAGCGCTCAGAACTTTGGTTACTGGGCACTACTGATGGTTTTTTGCTGCTGATAACGTTGTTTAAACTGTTGTTGCTGTATTTTATGATCCACAATTGGTTGAGGATAGCCAGCAGCATGGCGTTCTAAGGGTGGAATTTTACCAGTAACTAAATATTCTGTATCCACAGACCGTAATTCTGACACCCATTGCCGAATATATTCCCCATCTGCATCGAATTTTTGTGCTTGACTAGCCGGGTTGAAAATTCGCACAGGTTTGGGGTCCATCCCGCTAGAAGCACTCCATTGCCAACCACCATTGTTAGCAGATAAATCACCGTCAATCAGCTTTTGCATAAAGTATTTTTCTCCTAGTTGGGGATTAATTAGCAAGTCTTTGGTGAGAAAACTAGCGACAATCATCCGACAACGGTTGTGCATCCAGCCACTTTCGTTTAACTGGCGCATTGCTGCATCCACAATCGGGTAGCCAGTTCTTCCTTCGCACCAAGCTTGGAAATGTTCTTCGTTAGTTTCCCAAGGAAAGTTTTTGAAGGTGTCCCGGAAAGCCCCATCAGCCAATTCGGGAAAGTTATACATTGCGTGTTGATAAAACTCACGCCAAGCTAGTTCTTGTTGCCATGTGCGGATACCAGCTGTTGCTTCCTCACTGCGGCTGTTTTCTTGTGCTTGTATTGTGGCTTGCCAAGCAGTGCGAATGCCAATTACGCCAAATTTCAAAGCTGCACTCAGTTGCGATGTTCCGTCAACTGCGGGAAAATTGCGCTGTTCTTGGTATTGAGTAATGGCTTTAGTAGTGAATTCCTCTAGCCGTTCTTGTGCCGCCGCCTCTCCCGGTAAAAGAATCAATTCTCCATCCCAAATAAATCCTAAATCTTTTGCAGAAGGTAATGCGATCGCTCCTGCAAGTTTTGCAACTTTCTGTTCAGCTTCCGTCAACCCCTCGACATTTTGCAGAGTTTCTACCGGTTGACTCTTCGGTTTGGTAATCCAATTTTTCCAAAAGGGAGTATAAACCGTATAAGGTTGATTACTACCTGACCGTATATCTTCTGGGGAATTGAGGATTTGATCCCAGTTTTGGTTAAGAAACTCAATACTTTTTTCTTTGAGGGCGCTTATAATGGTGCGATCGCGTTCTTGGGAATAAGGTTCTACATCCCAATTCCAAAAAACAGCTTTCGCCGATAACGCCTCAGCTAAAGCTGGTATCCCTTGCACAGGATTAGCATGGAGTATTAACAACTGGCTGCCAACTTCGGCATATCGCTGTTGTAATTTCTCCAAACAGCCAATCATATAAGTTACCCTCACCGGAGCAATATCATCTCGTTCCAGAATATTTGGGTCGAGGCAAAACACACCCACCACCTTCGGACTCTGCCGCCGTGCCGCAGCCAGTCCCGTATTATCAGAAATGCGTAAATCCCGACGATGCCAAAACAGAATTAAGTCAGACATTCCATACTCAACATAGTTCACCCGTACTAGCTTAGATGCTAACGGCACCAATCAGCATCATTCTGTTGATAAATTTATTCTGTGAGGGCATTGGGCATTGGTGGGAGGAGTGGGAAGCTTTTTTATAATCTCCCCACACTCCCTCATCTCCCTCATCTCCCCCATGCCCGATGCCCCATGCCCCATTCCCCGGTTTGTCAATCGGTAATAGTGGCTTTTAAGTAGAAAGTTGACTATACTCTTGTTAACAGTTAATTAGTCTTTTTGTCATGGCTAACCTACTACTTGATGACGGCACAATTGAGAGCGATTTAGGCGAAATATCTCGTGAACTTGCCCCTCTTGGTATTCAACTCAGACACTACGACCCAGGAACATCGCTCCTTTTCCCAAACCTGTTAGACCAGGAGGTTTTAACTGAGTCTCAAAGACTTTATATTATAGAACTCCATAACAGCGTTTTTGAATTTATCCAGCAAGAAAATGAGGCTCTCTGGTGTGACTTGCTCAATCTACATCCAGGTTCTCCCAATCTTCACCACCTAATAGCAACCTACGGTCGTTACCATACTCACACTACTGCTGAACCCCTCTACGTGTTGGCAGGAGAAATGATCTATGGCTTCGTGCGAGCTGACGGCAGCCAAGTACAGCTTTTAATTCAAGCACAAGACTATCTCTACATCCCCGCTGGCGTTGAGCATTGGTGCAGCCCAAATGCATCGTTGAATTTTAAGGTGGTACGCTATTTTGCAAATGCAGAAGGATGGGTTCCTAACTATACAGGTACTCAGATGAGTGATTCGCACAATAAGCCGCGTTAATCTAATCACTAGCCTTTTGCGGGAGGAGCTTATGCAGGAATCTGTGGTTTATCAAAGAATTATTAGACAAGGAATTGAACAAGGAATTGAGCAGGGGAGAAAAGAAGAGGCGTTGTCAGTGGTTTTGCGCCAATTGGCCCGGCGAATTGGTACGATCGCTCCAGAATTGCGATCGCAGCTTGAAGCATTATCTCTGACTCAATTAGAAGAGTTGAGCGAAGCACTATTAGATTTCTCTACAGCAGCAGATTTAGTAGGCTGGTTGCAGAATTATCAATAAACTTTACTCAACTTCCTCACAGCGAATTAACAGCATTTCCATCGCTTCTGCTAGAGAAATCAACTCTGTCCAAGAGGAACCAGTGACTAAATTTTGGGCGTGAGCTAATCGGTTTCGCAATTGTTCAGCAGACTTGAGGAAACGTTCACCAAACCGCTTGGATTTCAGTCCCAGTTGCTCGAGAAGTTCTGGTTGATTTAAAACCAACTCTCGTTTATCACAAAATTGCAGATAATCTAACAAATCGGTAGCTTCGTTTCTTTCCTGACTTTCTCGCCATAGCCGTCGAGCAACTTCTAACCGCTCTTTTTTGAGGACTTGTTGCCAAGAATTTTGAGGATAATAAAGTCGCACTAGCCGCAGCAGATTCATTTCTAGCAGCGTTACTAAGCCAAATAATAACATTCGGGCGGGTGCTTTCTGCAAATCCCCACAGGTAACAATTCCAGTCACTTGATTGCAGTCGAGAACAAACAATCGGGGAGTTTGTTGCAAAATCGGTAGCAACTTCATCAGTGGGGTGGAAATGGCAATTAGTTCTTTGGGATGAAATACCCGTTGATAGTCGCTACATTTGCCTTGTTTACCTTGAATCAAACTAAAGCGTTCTACATAACCACTAATAGTATCTCCGGTTTCAATGCCGATGACATCAAAATTTTGTGCCTCCATCCAATGCAGCACTTCTGTCACCTCTGCATCGGCTGGCATAGCTTTGAGGGGTTCTGCGACGTATTCAATGGTGATATTGTTCTCAAACAAGCTCCGCAGGTCTTGAGAACGGGATTTGAGGTGTTTCATCACCCTTTTGTAAACTCACATGAAATAATCCTATGGTACTCGGGCGATCGCTCGCTGAGTTTTCTGCCAGATTAACCCTGCAACTGCTAAATCGAAGATTCCACCCAAAAAGCTGCCAAAATACAAGATATTAGGACTTACGCATTGACATAAAAGCAAAAATGGCAGATAGAGTTTTCAAAGCTTTTATCTAGGTTTTTCAATCATATTTTGGCGATCGCCAGCAATCAAAAGCAACCTCCAAAAGCCTGGAACAACGTATTTACGTTGATACACAAAATAGTTCTTTTGTACAGTGCGTAAGTCCTAGATATCAAGCCCAACCAATCTAACCCATACCAAATAAAGGCACTGACATTGGCTCCCGACCCAGCATCATTTTTTTACCATCTTTGTTGGTATATGTATAATCATGGTTATGCATTATCAAGTAACAAATTATTTTGCATCTACAAAAAATAAATATCTATGTAGTTAAATGTATGAGATTAATTGCTGAATTTTCTCGAAAAATGCAGAAATTTCTCGAAAAAAAATGTTATTACTAAAACGATACATAGAATTGATACTTGGTAGAATCGTACCAAGATAACCAAAATTGATAACATTATGCCAAGAAAAGAACAAGGATGGGTTACATTTCAAACCTCTGAGGACGAGCGGAAGATTCTAGAAGAATTCTGCGAACAGTCTCAACGCACCAAGACTGAGATTCTGCGAGAACTCGTGCGTAGTCTCAATCAGCACTCTTCAGCACCAATATCACTACCAACGAAAGAAGAAAAACAAGAAGATATCTACACTCAAAAGCCTGAGTTTGAAACTAACATTCCCAAAAAATCATTAAAAGTTAGCTCTCGCAATATTCTTAAAGGTGTCATTAAAAGAGTTGTTTATGGAGCTGTTAATAGTGAAGTGACTATCGAGATTATTCACAAAGTAGAATTAACTTCGATTATCACCAGAGCTTCCGCTGAAGAGTTGGAACTAGCTGAGGGAAAAGAAGCTTATGCAGTTATTAAGTCTAATGATATAGTTATTGCCAGAGAATAGAAATATGTTAATTTGCTGTGTGACATATTAGGAAGATGAATTTTATTCATTAACATTTTTGATTTTCAATAAGTGTAATATCAAGAAGGAGTCACTCGCTTCGCTCGAATTCAAAATTCAAAATTCAAAATTCACGGCATAAAATCCCCATAAATAAATTCAGGGGCTTGAAACAAGGACGTTATAAGCCTCGTACTTCGTATATCGGCTTATATATTTTTACCTTTTCCATAAATAAATTCAGGGGCTTGTATCCTTTTTTTCTTTGGTCTGAATTCAGAATTCAGAATTCTGAATACTCTACGCATGTACCCTTACAGGGAAGCAAGCTACGCGCAGCGTCCCGTAGGGAAGGGATAGAGTTTTAATCAGGAAGAATGTTTGAATTTCTTTTCGCCCACCAATGCGAGTGCGTCTCGTAGAGAAGTACGGTTTGAACTTATACTCATCAGCCACTTGTACAGAATACCTTTCTTGTATTCTGACTCTTGACTTCTGAGTTCTTCTTGATAAATTGAGTATTGAAAACCTTTATTCAAAAGATAGTCATATCTATAGGATTCCTATTTGATTCTGAATTCTGCATTCTTCTTCAAAGTCAATGCGATCGCAGATATCAAAGATGACACTCTGATATCAAGTTCGCCTAATTACTTATAATTCAAAATTCTCCGCGTCCACGCGTCCCCATGTCTTTGTGTCAGCCCTAATTATAAGTGTTCAACCGAACCTGATACGATCCTGTGACTTGATAATTTCTGTGCGTTATATCACAATACGGTTAATCACTTATGATTAACGCATCTGTGCAAAAACCCCAAAAGCCTCTTTCCCCCTGCCCCCAGCTAAGAGCTCCCCTGCCATCTAAATGATAAGTCTTTAACCAGACACGATATTAGAGCATCCCCCACTCTTTGCCTCCTCTGAGTACGGTAAACCGTATTTGTCCATTAGTTCCCAAAGATTAATTTAATTGTTAAGTTTAGTTACATAGATTAAAAATCGCAGCCAAAGTTGCTGAAAGTGAGAATTAATTACTGTTGAGGATGAAAATAAAATGAACGACTTAGCGTAGGTGTAGCCCGTCGTAAACATCACTAAAATTGCCCAGATACCCCATCTCAGCCTGGATTTACGTCAAATAAAAGGGGTCATCGCGCCACACCTTTGGTCAAGTTTCTCAGATTCCATCAAAAATAAAATTTATTTAATAATGTTTAACATCGCCATGAAAGCCACAAATCACTTAGTGCATTTTTTAGAAAAAGAGTTGGCTATTTCTGGGAAAGCAATTTCCCTAGCGTTGCGACATTGCGAACAGACTCCCAACTTCCTAGCAATGACCCTCTGGCAATATGGGCTGATAACACTAGACCAGTTAGCTCAAATTTTTGATTGGCTAGAGGAAACTGGGGAATGGGGGTTGGGGGCTGGGGAGATCAGGGGAATAAGCAATGACCAACGACCAACGACCAATGACCAAAGACCAATGACTATTTTGACTTTAAGGATTGATAACATCTATGACAATTAAAGACCAGCCTAAACAACCCCGGTCTCGAATTATTGCCAATGTACTACTAGCAGTCTCAGGGCTATTCCTACTTTTAAATCTGTTTTTACCTAGTTTATTTGCTTCTGGTCCTAGTGGCGTTCCCTATAGCTTATTTATTCATCAAGTACAGGAAGGCGAAGTCAGGCGTGCTTCCGTCGGCCAAAACCAGATTCTCTACGAATTAAAAACAGAGAACGGCGAACCAGGCCAGGTGTTTGCAACTACACCAATCTTTGATTTGGAATTGCCCAAACTCCTAGAACAAAAAGGAGTTGAGTTCGCGGCTACACCTCCACCGAAGAATACTTGGTTTACAACCCTCTTGAATTGGGTAATTCCACCGTTAATTTTTATTGGCATCTGGCAATTCTTTGTTTCCCGTGGTGGTGGCGGCGGTTCTCAAGGTGTTCTCTCTATCGGTAAGAGTAAAGCTAAGGTTTACGTTGAAGGTGAATCAGCTAAAATTACCTTTCAAGATGTGGCTGGGGTAGAAGAAGCTAAAACTGAGTTAGTGGAAATTGTAGATTTTCTCAAGACTCCGGCACGTTTTACCCAAATTGGTGCGAGGATTCCCAAGGGTGTGCTGTTGGTTGGTCCTCCGGGTACTGGTAAGACACTTTTGGCGAAGGCTGTAGCAGGGGAAGCAGGAGTTCCATTTTTCAGTATCTCTGGTTCGGAGTTTGTGGAACTGTTTGTTGGGGTGGGTTCTTCCAGAGTGCGAGATTTATTTGACCAGGCGAAGAAACAAGCTCCCTGTATTGTATTTATTGATGAATTGGATGCCATCGGTAAGTCTCGTAGCAGTAATGGCTTCTACGGTGGTAACGATGAACGAGAACAAACCCTGAATCAATTACTAACCGAAATGGATGGGTTTGCGGCTGGGGATGCTACGGTAATCGTGCTTGCAGCTACCAACCGTCCCGAAAGTCTCGATCCTGCTTTGCTGCGTCCAGGTCGCTTTGACCGTCAAGTGTTGGTAGACCGTCCTGATTTGTCTGGTCGTGAAGCAATTCTCAAGATTCACGCTCAAAAGGTGAAGTTAGGAGATGATGTAGATCTAAAAGCGATCGCCACTCGTACTCCTGGTTTTGCTGGTGCAGATTTAGCAAACTTGGTGAATGAAGCTGCATTATTAGCAGCTCGCAATCTACGTCAAACCATTGCTCAAGAAGACTTTGCCGAAGCAATTGAGCGGGTAGTCGCCGGTTTAGAAAAGAAGAGTCGTGTGTTGAGCGATACCGAGAAAAAGATTGTTGCTTACCATGAAGTGGGTCACGCAATGGTCGGGGCACTAACAACAGGAAACGGTCGTGTAGAAAAGATTTCGATTATTCCCCGTGGTATGGCTGCTTTAGGCTACACGTTGCAATTACCCACTGAAGACCGCTTTTTGATGAATGAAGCAGAACTCCGGGGTCAAATTGCGACTCTGTTAGGAGGACGTTCCGCCGAAGAAGTTGTGTTTGGCAGTATTACAACAGGTGCGTCGAACGATTTGCAACGAGCAACTGATTTGGCAGAACGGATGGTGACTACTTATGGTATGAGTAAAGTCTTAGGGCCACTAGCTTACCAACAAGGACAACAAGCAATGTTCTTGGGTAATGGTGCCCCTAATCCCCGGCGGGCGGTGAGTGAAGATACAGCTAAAGCCATTGATAGTGAAGTCAAGGAAATCGTGGAAACAGCCCACGAACAAGCGCTACAGATTCTAAAACAGAATCGAGACTTGCTAGAAGCGATCGCAACTCAACTCTTGGAAACAGAAGTTATTGAAGGGGAGAAATTGCATAATCTGTTGAGTCAAGTTAAACCTGTAACTGCTTTTTAAACGCAGAGTCACGCTAAGAAAAGCGCAGAGGTACGCAGAGAATAGCTTTGCGTACCTCTGTTTTAAATCTCTGCGTTACTTGGCGTTTGAGAAATGCCACTCACCCCAATGCAAATACCAGCTAGGAAAAATGCGAATGCGCCCGCAGCTGCCCCTACAAAAGGTGTTATGGTTTGCGGTTGGGGAAATATGACGCCAAACAAACTCATGGCCGCAGCAAACCCACCAAAATAAGTGCCAATTCCTAATCCCGCCCATCTTTGGGGTACTAGTCCTAAAGCAAAGGGAACTGCGCCATTGACAATTAAACTAAAGCCAGCAACGATTAGCGCAATTATGGGAATTTGTGCGCCCACAAATACCATCATCAGTAATGAAGGAATGGTTACACAAATACCACAAAGCATTGCTTGACGATTGCCAATTTTGACGGCGAAGATTCCAGCTGGTATGTTGGCGATCGCCATTGCGATTCCAATCCACAGCATTTGCATATCAATATTATCACTATTAAGTTGGGCTTTGAGGACTTTGCCCAAGACATCCATCAAAAATCGGATACCCCACGCTACACCAAAACCGGTTCCTAAAATCAAAGCAAATTTTTGTAAAGGAAACTCTACTATCTGTGAATGGTGTCGATCGACTGGTGTTTCTGGGGGATTAACTAACCGCAACATAGCCACAGCCCCCAACAACACAAAAGAACCGATGGCAAAGGTCAAAACTGGCCCTAAACTAAGAATATACTTATTGGCGATCGCTCTAAAAGCACCAATAAATCCTCCCACTAAAGTGATAACACTTGCAGCCAATGGTAACTCGGCTGGTGTAGAATACATTCCCAACAGGCATATAGCTGGAGAGCGAAATATCGTCATTGCTAATGCCCAGGCTACCAGAGTTATTGGCAAGAGCGATCGCAATACCATAGTAGGTGGGATCAAGCTGACAACACATGGTATACCGATAAACAAAGCCGATGCCAGAATTACACCTACTGAGATGAAGGGAAATCGAGTCCCTACCCAGCGCCTAGTTTGATCTGAAAGTCCTCCCATTAATGGTTCCAATACTACACCCAAGGCATTTTCTACCACTAATAAACCAACAGCCAATGAGGCAGGAAAACCAAACTGAGTTAAAAGTTGGGGCAAGTATGCATTATAAATTAACCAGGTCAGGGTAATTGCCCCCTGTACCGCTGCCAAGACCCAAACTTGCACCCATAAGATATTAAAAGAAGATTTTGAGGTAGTCATAAGCAGAGGGAATGAGGGAGTGGGGAGTGGGGAGTGGGGAGTGGGGAGTTAGGAGTTAAGAGTTATTCTCCTTGTCTCCCTCATCTCCCTCATCCTCCTCATCTCCTCTTTAATACTCCGGAACTGAGGGATCAATTTCCCGACTCCAGGCGGTAATTCCACCTTTGACGTTCGTCCCGACGATCCCAGCTTCTTTGAGGATACCGAGGGCTTTTGCCGATCGCCCGCCCATCTTACAATGAGCAATTAGGTGGTGACCGTTTAATATTTCCTTCACTTTGGCAACACCATCACCGTTTTCAATTTCTGGTAACGGCACCAAAACTGAACCAGGAATCTTAGCAATCTCGTATTCATTGGGGTTGCGGACATCTAGTAGTACAAAATCCTTCGCACCACTATCTAGCAATTCCTTCAAATCGTTAACGGTCATTTCTTGAATTTCCATCTGCTGTTTTGCCTCCTCTGCCTTAGCTTGTGGAATTCCGCAGAATTGTTCGTAGTCTATCAGCTTTTCAATCACTGGACGAATGGGGTTAGGACGCAGTTTCAACTCCCGGAATTTCATGTCTAAGGCGTTGTATAGCAGTAATCGTCCACTTAAGGTGTTACCTTGTCCGATAATAATTTTGACAGTTTCTGTTGCTTGGATAACACCAATAATTCCTGGTAAAATTCCCAACACACCACCTTCTGCACAAGAGGGAACCATTCCTGGTGGTGGTGGTTCTGGGTAAAGATCGCGATAATTCGGCCCACCTTCGTAGTTAAATACGGTGGCTTGTCCTTCAAAGCGGAAAATGGAACCGTAGACGTTGGGTTTGTTTAGCAATACGCAAGCATCATTAACTAGATACCTGGTGGGGAAGTTATCTGTGCCATCCACCACGATATCGTAAGGTTCAAAAATTTCCAGGGCATTTTCGGAACTCAGGCGAGTTTCGTAGAGATCCACCTGACAATAGGGGTTAATCTCATGAATGCGGTTTTTTGCGGATTCAATCTTGGGTTTACCCACCCAGGATGTACCGTGGATTACTTGACGTTGCAAATTGGAAGTATCGACAATATCGAAATCAACAATTCCAATGCGTCCAATACCCGCCGCCGCCAGATATAAAAGTAGTGGTGAACCTAGTCCACCTGTACCGATACAAAGTACACTAGCAGCTTTTAGGCGTTTCTGTCCTTCGAGTCCCACTTCCGGCAAAATCAGGTGTCGGGAGTAGCGTTCGTAATCGTCTTTGGTCAACTGGATTTCATCCGGATTCGGATTTAAAGACATGCGGTGTACCAATAGTTTCAAGGTTTAGTCTAGTAATTCTAGTACTAAAATATTAATTTAGCGCTTACAAGTAAATTCATGTACTTCTTTTAGCTATTCGCAATCTAATGGCGATCGCTTGCAGAGGCACTTAGGTATCCGTTAATTTATCAATGTGGCGATCGCAAAGTAAAGTAATTTAGTCGTTTTAGGCTTTTATAGCAAAAGCCTTGGTGCTTAGGAAATTAACAGATGATAAAACCTAGACACAAAAAGACTTTTCACCCAGTCACCAGTAAAGAGTCCCCAGTCCCTTGCTATGAAAAAGCTTTTATTTCTTTGTAGCCAAAATAGATTGCGAAGTCCTACCGCCGAAGTAGAGACGTAGCAATGCTACGTCTCTACAAGGATTTGGCATTAAACGACAAAATGTAGACAAACATAATTCATGACCAAATTCAGCAACGCCAAAAAATTATATGTTTAGATATACCGGATGAATATGAGTATATGGAACCAGCTTTAATTGAGTTGTTAAAACAGAAGGTGCTACCTTTGTTAAAAATAAAACAATGAACTTTTTGCAAGCGCTTTATTTTCAGGTTTATTTTAACACCCTAAAATTAAAAACTACCAGTTATCAGGTACTAATGTTTACTGATAACTGTTGATTATTTACGGTTTTTATCTGGCCATTTCTAATTTTTATTTAAATAGAAGCATGGCATTGCTATGTTTTTACCTCATATCAGGAGTTTGTTGCAGGATTAATAAAGTATTGTAAACCTCCTTTTTTAAATTAGTGTTATTTTGTAGTTCTATAGTAATTTTGTTGAAGCGATCGATACTCAGACCATTATCTTCGACAATTTTTTGAGAGCGAGTGCAATAATTCACTGCGATATCTTGAGCTTTCCGGGGAAGACCATTTATGCTGTTAGAATCATTACAAACTATCTTGGGAATTTCTCCACTGCCAATAAGTTTTTTAATTTCTTCAAACGCGTTTTGACGCGCTGGTTCCATTGCTAGCACGGCTTGAGCATAGCTTTTGATTTCAGTATTGTTAACTGGTGGAGTTTGACCATAAGCTTTTGAACTTGATGAAAAACCGTTGGAAATCAAACCCACAGTGGCTACAACACCAAAAAAGAATGATTGGGAAAGGATTCGCTTTCGGTTCGATTGAGAAAAGAAATAAGAAATTTTCTTCATATGTCGTGTGGTACAGAACTACATCAGGGATTTTATAAGGACTTTGAATTATTTTTGGAGGAAGAAGTTCCGGGAACTGCTTAATATATAGTAATCCGTTTTGATTTTTGAATTTTTTTGTGTAGATAGGGAGTAGGGAATCAGCCGTTTGAAATTGAGGGCGAGTTTTTTTAGGCAATCAAATAGGAGTCCTCTATCAGGCTTGTATATTTATTGTGAACTTCCTCGACATATTTGACACAGTTCGATGACTTTAGTTTGGAGTGTTGACATTTCTGATGCTCCTTGTTTAAGACTTACTTCTAACTCTAGTAGTTGGGGTAAGCAAGAAATTAACTGGTGTACAGAAAGGAGCCTAATTTCTTGCTGCAAGAAGTAGATGCGTTTGGGGTTACCGATATCAGCAGCAATAGCGATCGCTTGTTGATTTCGCTCACCACTTTCCATCATAATCTTTACCCATAGCCAGGTGCGAAATTGTCCAATTAATGTAGCCACTATCCGTAATCCCGGCTCAGAAGCATTGATGAGATCGGCTAAGGTAATCAAAGCTTTGGCGGTGTCTCCTGTTCTAATTGCTGCTGCTAATTGTAAACTATTTTGGGTAGTATTTCTTACTAACTTTCTAACGATATCTACGTCTAAAGGTTTATTGCTACCTTGGGCATATAGGTGTAATTTTTCCATCTCATTGTAGAGAAGACGTGTATCATTTCCTACAGATTCAGCCAGTAACTCGGCAGTTTTCGGAGTCAGTTTTACGCCAAGAGTTTGAGCTGCTTGGTTAACAGATTGCACCAGCAATTCTGTTTTCCAAGGGGGAATCAGTGGAAATTCTCGGAACTCGGTAGCAAATTGTTTTAATAGTTTCGTAGACTTGAGGCGTTCATCCGGTTTGTTACGGCTGGTGAGTAATAAAAAAGAGTTTTCGGGAATCACTGGTAGCGATCGCCCTAATTCTGCCAACACATTCTCTGGACAGTGCTGGCAAACAGTAGTATTAATCAGCCATACCAAACGCCCACCAGCGCCAAAAGTTGGCGTCATCACCTGATTTAACGCCTCAATTGCAGCATCAGCTCGATCTGGTGGAAATGAAGTGTAGTTAAAACTCATCCATTGGGGATCGAGGACGCGATCGCGCAGCATAGCGATCGCTTTTTCCATAGCAAAATCATCCTCACCCCAGTAAACGTAGATTGGCATAGAATAACCTCCTAATGGGGGGCATAGGGTATTGGGCATTGGGCATTGGGCAGGTAGCCAAACTGGATTCACGAGTATCAAAGACTCATCGGCGAGTATCAAAGATTCATTTTTGCATTCCACAAAATATATTTCTCCTGCCCCATACCCAATGCCCTATGCCCAATGCCCCATTCCCAAAAACTAAATACTTTTGAAATCATTCTCTTAATCCGGAAAATTTTCCCTAAAATCTATCAAGTGAGAGCGTGAGGCTATGAAGATTGGACGACAACTATCAAACTTACTTAAATCGGTTAGCACGGCTGACGTTGCCAGAAGCCTACAAATCCCAAGCCCAGCATATCCAGGAATCTTCTAAATTCCAGGCAAATTCTGGGGTGAGACAAGCAGCGTCCTTTCCTGGCTATACGTTAATTACGCCGCCTGCTGAAGAAGAATCGAAAAACTCTGCTTTCTATGAACAATTACAGACTTACCAACAGGGACTTTTGGACTTACCTGTAAACCGTGATTTGATTGTGCCCGTACCTCCTGGTAGCTTTCATCTGACTTTAGCTGATTTAATTTGGGACAGTGCTTTCCTTGACGCCTGCCAAAAAAATCCCAAATTCGATCAAGAGTTACACTCTTGTTTAGGCGGAATATTCCAGCAATATCAACAATTGATGACAAACAGGAATCATCCTATTCAATGGCAAATGCTGGGATTAATACTGATGCCAAGAGCTGTAGCAGTTTGTTTAGTACCTCAAGATGAACGCTGCTATGACGAAATTATTCAATTTCGCCGAACAATTTATCAAAACCCGAAGTTAATGGCTTTGGGTATTGAGCAGCACTATCACTTTACAGCGCATATTACATTAGCCTATTTTGGGGAAATTCCATCTGACTTAGACCGCACAAACTTCAGCACGATGCTTTCTGGCTTAAATCAACAATTGTTGTTGATTTTGCCAGAATTTTTGATCGATCGCGTTGAATTGCGGAAGTTTGACGACATGACGCGCTATTATCGTGAACCAGATTGGCCGGTTTTAGAATTTTGACCCCAGACAAGTATTTTTCAACAAATAAACTTGTCTTGAAAATAGGGTATTGGGCATTGGGCACTGGGCATTGTAAGAGAGACATTGTGAGTTTTTGACTATGGTGCGTTAGCCTTTGGCATAACGCACCGCTTTATTTAATATTATGTCCGGCTAATCACTTATGATTACCCGATCTGTGCAAAAATCCCAAAAGCCTTTTCCCCTAGTCTCCTATTCCCCTGCCCTCTAAATCATAAGTCTTTAACAGGACAGGATATAACTTGTATAGCAGTCCGCGGCTCATCAAGTCCAAGCGCGTAACTTTCGGAATCACTGCTCATTTCACCCCGATTTAGACTGTTGAATGGGAATTTGAATTACAAATTCTGCTCCTGCTCCGGGTGCTGAATGGCACTCTAATTTACCACCGTGCATTTCGATAATAATTCGGTAACTAATTGATAGACCTAAACCTGTTCCTTTACCAATAATTTTAGTTGTAAAAAACGGATCAAATAATTTTGCTTTAACTTTTTCATCTTCGGAGAGTAAATTTTTGATAAGTTGATACTCTTCCTTTGCCCTTGTACCTAAAAGCCAACGGCGACAGCAACAAGAAAATAACAAAACGGCTTCTGGTTCTCTTCCCGAATAGTTTTCTAAAGCATTTTTGAATGAAACCTCAGCCGCCGTAATAACTTCTTCCCGGCTGATATCTGTAATTTGAACTGTGGCTCGTTCTGGAACATCTCCCAGAAAATTGATGCTACCAGCTTCAATATCGTAAGTATTAGGCACTCGCATGTAATAGCGATCGCTATTTCTTTCATACACAGCTAAGGGATTTTCCGCAGTTGGCGGGCGATCGCCCAAATACCGGGCATAAAATTCCAATGCTGATTTACCATCAATCTCATAAAGGACGGTTCCCTCAGACTTAGTAATAATGCTTTTGTGCCCAATTGGTTGCCAACCACAGGCAATTCCATAGGAAAATTGAATATCTCCCGAAAAAATCAGAACTGGTAGGGAATCTGTCAGCACTTTGCTACCAAAAAATTGGTACGTTTTTTGAAATCTAAACTGATCTCCAGCAGTACCACCCAAAATAGGGATTTGGGAACCCAATGCTAGTTTTAATCCCTTAAGAATTAACTCTCCATTAGTAGTGGAACCATCTGTTATGTAGCTAGCAGGTATAGAAATGCATAATTTTGCCGCATTAGTGCTTTTGTCCATTGCTTGTTGCACTGCTTGATGAGCAGCCGTCAAAGGATCATCCTTTGCTCCATACCCCACACCAGCGCGGATTTCTATACTGTCAGAGCAAAATAGCATCAGCGTCAAAGAATCTTGTTGAAACCCTAATCTTGAAGAGATTTCACCATCTGTAGTGCAACCAATTAAATCAATTTCAGGAAACACTAGGTTAATTTCTTTCAGAATCAGAGCATGATCGAAATCAATAGCTGCAAATAAAATACCCGCCTGAGGTATGACACCTGCTAAATCTTGAGAACATTGCTCTAAAACTTCTATAATTGCATCTTGAGACTCTGGATCTTCGCTGTGACCAACAACAACCTTAAGCATTTTTATATTCCTATTCTGAGTTAAGTTTGCCCACTTAACAGTTGCAAATCACATAAAACAGATGCCTAAATTAGCTGCGGCGATCGCACTCCGCCATGCGATACTGTTTTAGAAGAACAATCCCTTCTCAATTTCTTAAAAATCCAGGCTAAACATCGCACTTTTGAGAAAGATCCTTTATTCTATCAAATAGAAGGCTGGGATGATACAACCCGAAAGTCAAAAGAGTATCACCTATACACGTGTTATTCACTTAAGCCATGTCATTGACTTGGACATTCCCCAATGGCCTGGCGATCCCCCAGTAGAATTTGAAACTGTGGCTGAATTGAATAACGATGGCTATTACCTGCGACGTTTTTCGTTGGGAGAACACAGTGCCACCCATATCAACGCCCCTAATAGTTTTTCTAGTCACAGTATCGGAATTGACCAATACCCAGCCCAGTCTTTAGTTGTACCTGCGGTAGTCATAGATATCCGTGAAGCCGTCAAAGAGAATTTTGATTATGCCCTGGCGATCGCTGATATTCTAGCTTGGGAAGAAATATACGGTAAAATTCCTCCTAACTGCGTAGTTATACTGAATACTGGCTGGCAAAAAAAGTGGTTTGATAAAAATGCATTCTTCAATCAGGATGCGGAAGGAGTTAGCCATTTTCCAGGATTTGGCAGTGATGCCACGCAATTTTTACTTGGGCAAAGGAAAATTACTGGAGTAGGAATTGATACTCATGGTGTAGACCCAGGACAGGATAACAGCTTTGCTACTAACCGTTTGGTATTAGAACAACCGCGCATTGTGCTAGAGAATCTCACCAACTTGGATCAACTGCCACCTAAAGGTACTACTCTAGCGATCGGAATTCTCAGATTACGTGGTGGTTCTGGTTGTCCTGCTGGAGTTTTGGCATTCGTGCCTTAAGGGAAAGAATTCAGAACTCAGAAGTCAGAATTCAAAATTGAAGTAATGAATATTGGTGTACAGCAGTTTTCATGTGTTGCGATCGCAATCTTATTTCTTCCTTTGCGTCTTTGCGCCTTTGCGTGAGATAAAAACGTGAATTCTGACTCCTGAATTCTGATTCCTGACTTGACGATAACCTAGAAAGCAAGCAAACTTAATACACAAATTCCAGTAGATTATCAGTCGGAGGTGTTTGTGATGATAACTCCGCTATCTTGCCGCAATTACATAAACGATCAATGGTTGACTGCTGTAGAACAAGCAATTCTCGAAAGCCGCAACCCTGCTGACAGAAACGAACTTGTTGCGACATTTCCTCGTTCCCAAGCCAAAGATGTAGATACAGCGGTAGCCGCCGCCCGCAAAGCCTACCAGAGTTGGCGCAAAGTACCAGCCCCAGCTAGGGCAGAATACATTTTTCGCGTCGGGGAAATATTACTCCAACACAAAGAAGAACTTGCCCAGTTAATCAGTCGAGAAATGGGTAAACCCCTGACAGAAGCCAGGGGAGATGTGCAAGAAGGTATTGACTGCGCCTTTTATACTGCTGGCGAAGGGCGGCGACTTTTTGGGCAAACGACACCCTCGGAAATGCCGAATAAATTCGCCATGACGGTGCGAATGCCCATTGGTGTCTGCGCCTTGATTACTCCTTGGAATTTTCCTGTAGCAATTCCTTGCTGGAAAGCTATGCCAGCACTGGTGTGCGGTAATACAGTCATCCTCAAACCTGCCGAAGATACATCTGCCTGTGCAACTAAATTAATTGAAATTTTCCAACAAGCAGGTTTACCGCCAGGAGTAATTAACCTGGTGCATGGTGTGGGGGAAGAAGCGGGAAAAGCTTTAGTTGAACATCCCGATGTTGATTTGGTGTCCTTTACTGGTTCTTCCCAAACCGGGGCTTTTGTAGGCGCGACTTGCGGACGCACTCACAAGCGCGTCTGTCTGGAAATGGGCGGCAAAAATGCCCAAGTGGTAATGGAAGATGCCGATTTGGAACTAGCTTTAGATGGTGCAGTCTGGGGTGCTTTTGGCACAACCGGTCAACGTTGTACGGCTACAAGTCGCCTGATTTTACATCGTGACATCAAGGAAAAATTTACTGCTATGCTTTATGAGCGTGCCAGTAAGTTACGCTTGGGTGCTGGCTATGACCCTGATACAGATATCGGCCCGATAATCAATGAAAAGCAACTCCAACAGGTAAGCAAGTATTTAGATATTGCCCGTGAGGAAGGAGCAAAAGTTTTAATTGGTGGGGAAATTGCAGCTGTTGGCGAATTAAAAAATGGTTACTTCTTTCAACCGACTATTTTGGATGATGTAACTCCCAATATGCGCGTTGCCCGTGAAGAGATATTCGGCCCAGTGGTGGCATTAATTGAGGTTAGTTCTTTTGAAGAAGCGATCGCTATTCTCAATGATACCAATTATGGTCTTTCTTCTTCAGTTTACACCCGCGATATCAACCGGGCTTTTACTGCCATGCGCGACATCGAAGCAGGTATCACTTATATTAATGGCCCCACCATTGGTGCAGAAGTACACTTGCCTTTTGGTGGTGTCAAACAAACCGGTAACGGACACCGCGAAGCCGGCACCACTGCTTTAGATGTGTTTACAGAATGGAAAAGCGTTTATGTTGACTTTTCCGGAAGTTTGCAACGCGCCCAAATAGATAACCGAAATTCGTAATTTGTCATTTGTCATTTGTCATTCGTAATTAGGGGACAGAGCAATTGAATTGGTTTGTTGTTTTATAGCAGTTTCCATTCAGATGCAGTACAACATTATATCGCCAGGTGTAAGGGCACGGCAGTGCCGTGCCCCTACAGGTGTACCTCACGCTTGTCGGGAAACGCTATAAGCTACCCCGTTAATGGGTGGAGTAACGATTACAAATTGCTGTAATTAGTTGGATTTCGCAGTTGAATCAGCAGTAATTCTAAAAAACTATGTTAAGTATTCCTGTTAACTTAAATTTACCTCGTACACCGCGCCTAATAACTTCTTTACCTGGAACTCGCGCTCAAGCAATTATACAACGCGATCGCGCTGTTACTTCTCCTTCTTACACCCGTGATTACCCTTTGGTTGTATCTCGTGGCGAGGGCTGTATGGTGGAAGATGTAGACGGCAATGTGTTTCTGGATATGACCGCAGGTATCGCTGTCACCGCCACCGGACACGCCCACCCGGAAGTCGTCAAGGCAATTCAAGAACAGTCGGCGCGTTTGCTGCACATGTCGGGGACGGATTTTTATTATGAACCGATGGTGGAATTAGCAGAAAAATTGGCTGTTCGTGCCCCCTTTCCCCAGCCACAAAATAACGCTGCATTTCCCGCCAAAGTATTTTTCACTAATTCCGGCGCAGAATCCAACGAAGGAGCGATTAAACTAGCTCGATATTACACCAAGCGATCGCTAATCGTCGCATTCTTAGGTGCATTTCACGGACGCACCTATGGCGCAATGTCTCTCACTGGTTCTAAAGCCGTGCAACGAGCCAATTTTGGCCCTTTAGTTCCAGGGGTAACTCATATTCCCTACGGCACTCACGCTAGCTTAGATTACTTAGAAAAGCAGCTATTTGGCACAATTTTACCACCGCAAGAAGTAGCGGCGATCGTTGTTGAACCGATTCAAGGAGAAGGTGGGTATATCGTACCAGAGGATGGTTTTTTAAAACGGATTCGGGAAATTTGCGATCGCCACGGTATCTTAATGGTAGTGGATGAAGTGCAAGCGGGGATGGGGCGGACGGGTCGCTTATTTGCGATCGAGCATTGGGGAGTGATGCCTGATATTATTACCACCGCCAAAGGTATCGCCAGCGGCCTACCCTTAGGAGCGATACTTGCTAGACCAGAATTAATGACTTGGCCTCCTGGTTCTCACGCTACCACATTCGGCGGTAATCCCGTAGCTTGTGCTGCCGGAATTTCCACCCTGAAACTACTGGAAAGTGGTTTAATGACCAACGCTACCGAGATGGGAGAATTATTACAAACTGGACTTACCCATTTACACCAAAAATTTCCCAGAGTATCGCCGCCACGAGGTAAAGGTTTAATGGTTGCCGTGGACTTATTGGATGAAGCAGGTAATTTCGATTATAAACTGCGCGATCGCATCATCCAAGAATCTTTCTTGCGAGGTTTATTATTACTAGGTTGTGGAAAAGCAGCAATTCGTTTTTGTCCACCTCTAATTATCGACAGCGAACAAATTCAAATCGCCCTTCAGATTATCAACGAAGTGTTAAGTTATTAGGCGAGATGGGAAAGACGCAGGGACTCTCTGACGCCCAGAATAATCAATGACAAATGACAAATGACAAATGACAAACGACAAACGACAAACGACAAATGACAAATGACAAATAAAATAGCCCTGCATCTATGGAAATTACTCTGGCAAGAATACAGCGCCAGAGTAAATCATGCCCGTACCTACCAGCAAATGATTACTGCTGCGGGTGGGAATGTCGCCAACGACCACATCGCTTTTCGGTCTTTGCGTCTATTTGTAGATAGCCCACAGGGTAAGCTTAACCTGGGGATCAACTACCTTGGACAAATTGCAGAAGCTTTAGGTTACGTCGCGTTTGGAGAGTATACTTTTGCTCAAACTCATCTGTATGCCCGCCATTATCATCATCCCCAGCAAGAGGAATTGAACTTACCCAAACTGTTTATCAGCGAGTTGATTGTTGATGAATTACCTAGCAATATTGCTCAAATCATCTCTCAAACAGTATCTTCAATTCAATACGAACTCGCCTCACCTGTTAATTCTCTTCTAGAAAAAGAAGAAAACATTGAAACCATCGCCAAACAACTCCAAAAAATATTTACCCGTCCTTGGCTACCTCCTCTGCGTTCTGTTGTGGAAGAAGTAAATCAGGTCACTCAGTATGGAGCTTGGGTATTGCTGCACGGATATGCTGTCAACCATTTCACAGGCTATGTTAACGGCCAGAACACCACAGAATATCCAGATATAGATACTACCGCCAGTAGTTTGGCTAACTTAGGTGTACCAATGAAAGCAGAGATAGAGGGAAATGTTGCTTGCGGTTTGCGGCAAACAGCGACTCAAGCAGTAACAGAAATGGTAACAGTGTTAGATGATAACAGTGGCGGAGAAATTCAGATTCCTTGGACTTACGCCTACTATGAAATTGCCCAGCGCTATCCAGTGGAAGTGGAACCTGGAAAGCAGGTACTTTTTGATGCTTTTTTAGGGAATAATGCTCAGCAATTGTTTGAAATGACTCGTTTAGGGACTTCCAATTAAAAAAACATCCCACCGTAGGGTAGCACAGCTGTGCTACCCTACTAGGCAGTCTGTTTTTCAATTTAAATTTGCTTACTAACGGCGTCTACCCGTACCAAATGAGCGACTGCCTGAAGAACGTCTGCCAGTACCAAAACCACTACCAGAATTGCGTTTGGTAGTACTAGAGTTACCAGAGGGTCGCAAATTACTACCACCAAAACCAGAACCAGAGGGACGGCTGTTACCTGTAGTACTACGTGGTGTATTGCGTACATTTGAACCGCTGGGATACGATCTTCTAATCGTCCCTGTACTGCGGAAAGCAGTGCGATTTCTCACTGCTGCGGGTGGTTCATTATAGCGAGTTCGATAGCTTTGAACTGCTTGGTCATAGCTGTTGCCATATCCACCGTAGCCATTCAGCACTCCTCCTGATTGATAGACAGGGGGTACATAATACTGGGGTCTAAACAATAAACTACCAATGGCTTGACCTGCCAAGCTACCAGCCACAGACCCAGCAAACGGTGCCCAGAAGCTATTTTCTTGACGGACTACAACCGTTTCTTGTTTTCCTGTTTGGGGATTAGTTTTGTTCTCGGTGACGTTGTGGAAGTAGGCAATTTTAAAATCTTCTGTGAGATATAAACTTGGCTTTCCATTTTCTACCTTCAGATAAGTTTTTTTACCCTGCTTAATTTCGTCATCAGTCAGCCGTGCCATTTGCAAATTTTCAGTTGCAAAGGTTGGGGGTGTGTTATTTAGTAAAAACAAGCTGTACTGCCCAGTTGCATCATCGTAAGTAACTTGTTGAATTTGATACTGTCCATCACTTAATTTAGTGGTAGTAGAGGTTTGGCTAACGTTCTTAGCTGGAGGATTAGCTTGCTCTCCACCTCCACAAGCTACAGTTGTCAAACACAAACTCAGTGCTAAAAAAACGACTGTAAATTTACGTACTATGGTCATGATCATTGGATTATCGTCCTATCTTCCGAGCTTAACAATTTCTTGATGTGAGCAGTAAGTACGGACTACCCAACATAGAGGAGAATTCAGAATTCAGAATGGGCTTTGCCCCGCTGCGCTAACAGAAGTCAGAATGGGCTTTGCCCCGCTGCGCTAACAGAATTGGAAAGTAAAACAGGCTTTATCCCAGGCTTTGAGACTGACGTTGTGTACTTCACTTTCCTTGAAATCTGCTGTATTACAAAGGAACCAATTCAGGATAATATTCCAGCAGTTGATCGCTAGTCAGTTCATCGCCTAACTGTGCTGGTGAGAAATGTACTTGGACTGCCCGTAGTTTATGACTGTAATGCAAATTGATCAAGGCTTTCAATGCTTCCTTGATTGCCTGAGCGCTAGAAAGATCGGTTTCCAAATCTGGCACTTCTCCTTCATAAGCTACTGTAATCATCACAATGACGTTGCGAGTTACAGGTACAGATAAAGGTTCATCAAACCCAGAGGTAGAACTGTAATCTGGTTCACTGAGATATCTTTGGGCGGAGTCAGTAAACAATTCATTGACATAATCCCCTGCTTCGCCTTCATTCCAAAATACATCTCCTTCATTGGCAACCGAAAGCCAGTAATCATCGTATTGCAAGAGGGTTTGGGAGAGTTCTACCAATGCTTCGCCCAAAACTTCTAAGTCGCCATCGGCATCGATCGCATCCCTACCAGCACTATTTAATACTCCCAAAATTGGTGCTACCTCGCCTCCCCCCAAGTGCAGAAACAGGCGAAAGACCACATACCGAGTCCGACCAATCATTTTATTAAATGAGTCGCGCATTTTTCCTCCAAAGTTTTTTCATTTGTCATTGGTCATTGGTCATTAGTCATTGGTCATTAGTCATTGGTCATTGGTCATTTCTTAAATAACTAATACTTAATATCCAATGCCCTATGCCCTATGCCCTATGCCCTATGCCCTATGCCCCATGCCCTATGCTCAATGACTAATATAGTGAAAACCTTTAACAAAATCTATAACCATATTTAAAGAAGGTAATATATATTTTGTTGATTCACTAGATTTATCATCATAAGCTGAAGTATTGAGAGAAGACCGATTAATAAATCTTTTACCAAAGTTGGGATTGTCATGCACAATCAAAGTCTGGGCGCTAGAATTTGTTAAAATTATTTGGGTTGGAGCTTTACAAAAATTTAACTTGGCAGCTACTTCTAGATTTTTTTTCATTTCTTTGATTGTTGTAGCTTTACTCATCGCTTGCTCTAAAAACATATTTAATTGTTTTACCATATTTGGTGATTTGAAATATTTTAAATCTGGGTTGGCAACAATTTCAGTATTAATCATTTCCAGCATCTGGGAAATATTTTTTTGGGTAGATGCCGCATCTAGAAAGGGAAGGATTGCAATATAAGCGGTGGGAAATAATGCTTCGTCGCTATCTACACGGAAGGTGAAAATAGTGCGGCGACGACCACTTTCTATGCTTGGGGGTTGTTTTAGTCCCCGGTATTCTTGACCAATTTGGTAGTAGGCACCAGCAAGGGCAAAGTTAGGTTCGTGTTCTAGGGCTGCATCAACAATAATACGAATTGTTGGGGGTGTTTCGTTAAAAAAATCTCGTGAATCTTCAGAATCGAATTTTTGGATAATTGAGCGATCGCCTGTGGGGCTAAGATCAACCCATTCACAAGTCATACCTTCGGTTTTTAAACCAAATCTGGAGGTGGCGTAAAGTTTTGCACCGGTTAAAGTTGCTCCGGTTAAATCAGCACCAATCCATTCGGCCCTCATTAATTTTGCCTGGGTTAAATTCGCATGTACTAAACTCGTATTCGTTAAATTGGCATTACTTAAATCTGCACCAATTAAATTTGCGCCGCTCAATTTTGCCCCGCTCAAATCTGCCCACCGGAGATTCGCCCCGCTCAAATCTGCCCACCGGAGATTCGCCCCGCTTAAATCTGCACCGCTGAGGTTAGCATGGCTGAGGTTTGCCTGTCTGACTTCAGCATCTCGCAAATTCGCGCCGGTGATGTCACAACGACTCAGATCAGTGGCGTTTAAGTTAGCCATTTCTAAATTTGCTCCTGTGAGAGTTGCGCCTCTCAACACAGCCTCACTCAAGTTAGCCTGACGGAGATTCGCTTGGCGCAGAGTCCCCTCTCGCAGATCGGCACTGGTGAGGTTAGCCTCCGACAAATCAGCACGACTGAGATCGGCGCGAATTAACTCGGCGCGGATGAGGGAAGCTCCCCTGAGTTGAGCGCGACTGAGATCGGCCCGAATCAAATTAGCTACGTTGAGACTGGCGTTGTTCAGGATGGCGCTGCATAGATTTACACCACTTAATCTTGCTACATTCAACTTGGCATTGCTCAAGTTAGCTTCATTCAGATTGGCACCACTCAAGTTAACTACACTTAAATTAGCATCGCTTAGATTTGCGCCACTGAGCTTAGCCCCGCTCAGATTAGCTTCAGACAGCTCAATACCACTAAAGTTTAAGACTCCTACCGCGTATTGTTCCAGCAATTCCTCTACAGTCATCGATGCTACCTCTGGGATGCCAACTTTATATAGTTGTAAAGTCGTAAAAAATGAAATGTCAAAATTAGAAATGAATATTGGGATTTTAGGACTGGGACTGATTGGCGGATCTTTGGGTTTTGATTTGCGATCGCTTGGACATCATATCTTAGGAGTTAGTCGCCGTGAATCTACCTGCCAAAAGGCAGTTGCCCTTGGCAGTGTCGATGGCGCATCTGTGGATTTGAGCCTATTGGCAGATGCAGAAGTTGTGTTTATTTGCACACCTTTAGCACTTATTGTGCCCCAATTTACACAATTAATCCCTTATTTGTCTCCCACTACAGTTGTGACTGACGCGGGTTCGGCGAAAGCACAAATAGTCGAAGCTATTTCTCCCCTTTGGGACAATTTTATCGGTGGTCATCCAATGGCGGGAACAGCAGACAGTGGGATAGAAGCTGCACAACGGGATTTATTTGTCGATAAACCTTATGTACTCACACCCCTGACCACAACACCGACTACTGCAATTACAATTGTTGAAGAAATTGTCCGATCGCTGGGGGCGAATATCTACCATTGTCAACCAGAACAACATGACCGGGCTGTGAGTTGGATTTCTCATTTACCCGTGATGGTTAGTTCCTCGCTGATTGCTGCTTGTTTGAGTGAAACTGACCCAGAGGTTTTGCAACTAGCCCAAAAGCTTGCTAGTTCAGGTTTTCGGGATACCAGCCGCGTGGGTGGTGGAAATCCAGAGTTGGGGATTATGATGGCGCGGTATAATCGTCAAGCATTGCTCTTGTCGCTGCAACAGTATCGCCACAATCTTGATGAGTTGACTAACTTAATTGAGCAGGAAAATTGGGCAGTTTTAGAGTCAAAGTTGAAATTAACGCAACAGGCACGACCTAATTTTGTTGAGTAGTGGTAATAGATTACGTTACGCTATTGATAACGCACTCATTACTATATTTAGTCAATTAATTGCTGATTTGTTGTGAATGCTTTTTCAGGTAGTTGATGAATTCTGTAAATTTATCAAAATAAACAATGGTAGAACGCCCAATCAAAAAATCAGAACGTCAGTCTCAACCAAGTACTGACACCAATTTGGAAAATTTGGATTCCATACCTCCTATTGAATCCAACCCCAAAAGCTCAAAACCCGATCGGAATCGCTCGTCTGGTAAAGGGAAAAAAGGATCGTTTGCAGATGAAAACAGACAACCTCTTAATCCTGCACTCATGCGTGGACCAAAACCCGTTAAACCTCCAACTAAAGTCGAAAAAGAAGTTGAAACTGAATCTGAACCTATCTCTGAGGAGTCTGAAAATTAACATTTTCCCCAACTCCTCATCCAAAGAAAGGTAGTTATTTTGAAGGGAAAAGGTAGCTATGTTTCTAGGTTTTTCAGCGTGGAAACATAACTACCTTGATTAATATCATGTTTGGTTGAATACTTATCATGTAGACTAACGCGGGGACGCAAAGACACGGGGACGCAGAAAGTTTTTTTGATAAGTAATTAGGCAGACATGATATGGGACTAATATCTGATCTCTGAAATACGCATAGTATTTGTAGAGTGCGTTACGCTGTCGCTAACGCACCATTCTTAAGGATTCGGTGCGTTACACTGTCGCTAACGCACCCTACTGGCGTGGCAAGCCTAAAGTTGTGCATTAGAAAAAATTAGAAAACATTGATTTATATCACTTGTCTCCAAAATCTATTGCATCATTTTAGTCTTGTCACGCCACTACGTATCTGTTCAGAAATCAAATAGTAGTCCTATAGATGAAAAACTTATAGCGTCACACACCATTTTTTCTGTAAACAATAATATCATTTCATCTTATTTTTTAGCATTATTAGCGATTAATAATAACTATGTTAAATCAAATATTGGCTATCAAAAAAGCACTGAGAGAGCGTGGTGAGACATATTTTCTAATAGCGATCGCCTTTGCCATCGTGATAGTCTTAGAATACATAACACCGCCTGAGTACGTATTCGGCTACCTCTACACAGCGACCATTTTATTAGCAGATTCTCGATTAAATCGGGGAGCAGTATTGGGGGTGACTCTTGCAGCTACAGGATTAACATTATTAAATTTGTTTATTCCAGGAAGAGAAATAATTAATCTTCCAACCTTGGCAAATAGATTAATTGCAGTATTGGCGTTAGTGGTAACTGCGACTTTAAGCGAACGTAACCGCCGTAATGAAGAAGCGATCGCTTATACCCAAGCACAATTACGCTCCCAAGAACAACTAGCTGCAATGCGTGAGGACTTTATTTCTACCCTCACTCATGACTTGAAAACCCCCTTACTTGGAGCAATTGAAACCCTGCAATATTTTCAAAATGAGCAATTTGGTCAAATTACGCCCATGCAAGCAAAAGTGCTGCAAACAATGGCTCGTAGTCATCGCAGTACACTGCAATTAGTCCAAACTCTTTTAGATGTCTACCGCAATGATGCCGAAGGGTTAAAACTACAGATATCGCCTATTAACTTGGTAACTGTGGCAGAAGAGGTAATAGCCACCCTGATGGAACTAGCAAAAACGCGTCAGGTTTACATTTCTCTACACTATGGCAAATCAGATTTTCGCAGCTTTCTTTGGGTAAATGGTGATTCATTGCAACTGGGGCGAGTTTTCACCAATCTGTTGAGTAATGGCATTAACCATACTCCCCGTGGCGGTAAAGTGGAAGTAGTACTTGAAAGTTACTCTAGCGAGCAAGTGGTAAAAATACTCGATACTGGTTCAGGCTTTACCGAAGAAGAGTTACCCCACTTATTTGAGAGGTTTTATCAAGGACATAGCGATCGCCATGTTTCAGGATCGGGACTAGGGCTTTATTTAACCAGGCAAATAATTACAGCTCATGGAGGTACAATTTGGGCAGAGAATCGTTCACCACGAGGCGCTGTGTTTGGTTTCCGACTTCCTGCTTGTCCACCACCGGGGAGATGAGGGGGATGGGGGAGTGTGGGGAGTGTGGGGAGTGTGGGGAGTGTGGGGAGTGTGGGGAGATGGGGAGATGGGGAGATGGGGAGACGCGGAGAATGACAAATGACAAATGACAAATGACAAATGACAAAAATCTTACTCGTTGAAGATGATGAATTATTTCGGCTTGGCCTGCGGATGCGGTTGCAACAAGAGACTAGTTTGGAAATTGTTGCAGAGGCAGAAGATGGAGAACAAGCTGTAGAATTAGCCAATCGTTATCCTTTGGATTTGGTTTTGCTGGATATCGGTTTACCGGGAATTGGCGGGATTGAGGCTTGCCGTGAAATCAAGCAGAAGCACCCAAGTTTACCAATTCTCGTTTTAACGTCTCGTTCCGAAAAACCTCTGATTTCACGCTTAATTGCTGCTGGGGCACAGGGTTACTGCCTCAAAGGTATTGCTGCTGAGTCTCTGATATTAGCAGTGCGATCGGTTGCAGCGGGGGCTTCTTGGTGGGATCAAACGGCAACAACAGAAATTAGGGCAGCTTTTGAGGGTAATCCGACGGCGGTGCCACCCACAAAAACTGACGAAACCTTAGAAAATCCCTTAACAAAGCGCGAACAAGAAATTTTAGCACTGGTAGCAGCTGGCAAAAGCAATCAAGAAATTGCTGAAATTCTCTACATTGCCCCTGGTACAGTGCGGGTTCATGTCCATGCAATATTGCAGAAACTAGAAGTACGCGATCGCACTCAAGCCGCAGTCTTAGCTATCCAGAAAGGATTGGTCGCACCAGAATTTTTGATTTTTGAAAAAATCTAATACCAAACTTGTAGAGACGCGATTCATCGCGTCTTCACCCCATCAAGGATGTGTTGCAATCATTAATTGAATTGGTATGAGTATTAGTCAGAGGCAAAAGCAATCAAGAAATTGCTGAAATTCTCTACATTGTCTCTGATACAATGCGGGTTCATGTCCATGCAATCTTGCAGAAAATAGAAGTAGGCGATCGCACTCAAGCCGCAGTCTTAGCTATCCAGAAACGATTGTTCGCACCAGAATTGTTGATTAATTAGATTCATTCACATCGGGCTAGATGTTCAAAAAACTTAAGTGTAAATACAGTGGTTTTGGACATTATATGAGTCAGCAATGCTCTCAGTTAAAGGCTTTAAAGCAATAAATATTTTATTAAATTCCAAAAACTTTCAATAATAGTTGAAACAAAAATTATGACAAAACAATTAGATAATCACCCTCAAAATCAAAATAATTTTGCTGTAAACTTACAAGAAGCAAGCGTAAATATTGTTTTTATATCCCTCTTCTGTCACTTTCCGGGTATTCTGAATAAAAGAATAAAAAAATAAAACCCTGAAAGGTAAGTAGGGCAATGGATGTAGAATTACAAATCTTGAAACATTTGGCAAGAGATGCTCACC
>JAHHHB010000083.1 GCA_019359545.1 Desmonostoc geniculatum HA4340-LM1
TGCTGTAGTACTTTCGTCATCGGTCTGGCAAAGTGGAAACACTGGCTTATCATTGTTCTAAGTTAGACTTGTACACCCACCAGTATTTTCTCGGATTTCTGTTCAAAATTCAAGTAGGAGTCCTATAAATTTATGTGGTAGTCTTTAGAAGACTCTCTATCGTTTTATTACTGATACAGATTTTACTTAGGTATATCAATCCAAATCTACCAGCCTTAATACTGACTTTTTCTTTCAGCTTGAGTATTGTTTTATTCTGAAAACAGTTGCAAATTCAAGGTTTAAAGGTTAAAAATACCTGGAATTCAAAACTTAGTTTGTCTAAAATATTGCCCTCAGTATTGACAATTCATGAATAATCGAATAACAAGGTGGCAGCAGCTTAAAAAAAAGCGTTAGTGCATTCCTACCTAGAAACTAATTAACGCCCTTCATGAAACTTCATACGGAAAGATAATTATGTCAGAAAATACCGAATACAAAGCTTCCAAATCAGGCAATCAGGCTATTGCCTACAAAGAACGCCTAAATTCTTGGGCGATCGCTCGTTTACTTCCTGATGCACAACGGGAAATTGTTGCTCGCTTCCGCAGTCGTTCTGATGCAGAGGGCTATATACAGCACCTGCGCCAGGAAATTCCAAACGCTTCTTTCGCGGTTATCTTTGATTGTCAACGCGAAGAAGCGGTGATTTAAATTACGGGTTGTTTCTCAACTTTTGGATGGAGATTTCCTCCATCCGATCAAATTTTTGCTTTTTGTGTGTGCGCTCTCTAGGTTGAAAATAGAGAGTAGGGACTGCCGAGTGGGTAGGACTTTGCGACCAAATGCGATCGCTTATAAAAATATTTGCTCAAATGTTACAAATTTAGATTCCAATCCGGGTTTCACTTCAAAATTCTCGAATTGGTCAACAAACAGGTTAACAATTCAAAATTCACGCATTCACGCATTCAAGCATTTTAGAGATTTCAGACGAAGAGGAGTGCGGTCTTGGGGTCTCCCCAAGAGGAGCAACTCCGGGGGATTTAAACCCCGACTGAAATGGATGCTACATGTAGATGTAGGGGTCTTAAACCCTTTAATTTAACGTGAGTTCGATGAACCTCTCCCCAACCCCTCTCCGAGGCGGAGAGGGGCAGAAATATTTTTAGTTTCCAAGGAAAAAATTAGGGTTTCAAAGCCTCTCTCCCTGTGGGGGAGAGGAATGGAAGCGGGGTTTTTAGAGCCGTCGAGCTCACGTTAATTTACGATAAAGAGACAAGGGAAAACCCCTTGTTCTTTTGTCTTCTTGGTTGCTCCCCTCAAAAGTCAATGCTAATTTTTGTAAAGTTTTTCGTCAAAAATACAAATATTCCACTTCCAAAAGTTTACGTAATTGCCCCCTTGCTATTGATATTTTAGATTACTTACAAAGTGAAAGTTAGCACAAAAGCCCTGAAAGTGCTGGAGGATTGAGCAGTGGTCAAACAGCACCGATGTAATTGGTTGAAAGCTGTGAAATTTTGCCGCAAACAACAATTTTTAGCATTTTTGCTAGGGATTTTATTCTCAATTTCCGTAATTTTACTGTGGCAAAAACTATCATTGCCAATTGTGGAGTTATTAACACAATTTAAAATGATTGCCGGGTTATTTGTTCCTGGGTTATTGGTTAGCAGCACCGTAACATTATCAATCTATTTCGCCCTGGCGATGAAAGCAAGTAACCAACAGTTAACTCACAGGATTTTTGAACAACAACAGGTAGAAATTGCCCTCCGCAACAGTGAAAATCGTCTGCGGCAGCTATTGGAAACTGTCAAAGTCATTCCTTGGGAATTGGACTTGAACACTTGGCGGTTTATCTACGTAGGACCCCAAGCAGTAGAATTACTAAATTATCCCATCGCCCAGTGGTACGAGGAAAATTTTTGGGTCAATCATCTACATCCACATGACCGAGAAAAATCTGTTCGTTCTTGTCAACAAGCAGCTGCTAGGCGCGAGAATCACGAATTGGAATACCGGATGTTAGCAGCTGACGGGCGAGTTGTTTGGCTGCGACACATTGTGACAGTAGTCCAGGAAGCCGGAACTCCTACAATGCTCAGGGGGTTTATGTTTGACATTACTGATTTGAAACTAGTTGAAGAAACCTTGAGACTGAGGGAGAGGGCACTTGCTGCTACCAGTAATGGAATTATTATTGCTGATGCCAGACTTGCATATAATCCTGTTATTTATGTCAACCCTGCCTTCGAGCGGATAACAGGTTACAGCACCACTGATGTGATTGGGCAGAGCTGTCGATTTTTGCAAGGTACAGATACCCCGCAACCAGCACTTGATGAACTGCGGACATCTATTAAAGCCGGAACAAGTTGCAAAGTAATTCTTCGCAACTATCGCAAAGATGGCGTATTGTTCTGGTATGAATTGAGTATTTCTCCCATACATGATGAAAATGGCAAGTTAAGTCACTTCATTGGCATTCAAACAGATATTAGCGATCGCAAACTTGCCGAAGCCCGTCTGCATCATCAAGCCCTCACCTTTGAAAACATGCATGATGGCGTGATTATCACAGATTTAGCAGGAAATATAATTGACTGGAATCCTGCTGCCGAAAGTATATTTGGCTATACCAAAGCTGAGGCTTTGGGTAAATCTCCCAGTATTTTACATCAATTTCCAGAAGTCCCAGTGCTAACCAACAAAATTCTCCAAAAAATCAAGCATCAAGGACGCTGGTCAGGAGAAATACATTTTATTAGTAAAGACGGCAGTCAGGGAATTTGTGAAACAACCGTAGTCTCTTTACAGGATGAACAGGGGCAAACTGTTGCTACTGTTGGCATCAATCACGACATTACCGAAAACAAACAAGCTAAAGAAGCACTGCAAAGACAACTACATCGCACCCTACTACTCGAACAAATTACTCAAGAAATTCGTCAAAGTCTGGACACAAGCAAAATTTTTGAGACGGCTGCTACTCAAATTGGAAAAGCATTTGAAGTCGATCGCTGTCTAATTCATTCTTACATTAATGACCCCCTACCGCGAATCCCCTTAGTAGCAGAGTATAATGTTATTCCCGATCGCTGCTCGATATTGAATTTGGAAGTTTTAATAACTAACAATCCCCATGCTCAGCAGATGATGGCACAAGAAAGTGCGATCGCCTCTCCAGATGTCTACCTTGATACTTTACTCCAGGGGGCTGAGCCTACCTGCCGAGAAATCGGACTGAAATCCATGCTCGGTGTCCGCACATCTTATCAAGGAGAACCAAATGGTGCTATAATCATCCACCAATGTAGCCATTTTCGTCAGTGGACACAAGATGAAATTGAATTACTAGAAGCAGTGGCAGCTCAGTTGGGTATTGCTTTAGCACAAGCTCACTTACTAGAACAAGAAACCCGGCAACGTCAAGAACTCACCTTGAAAAACTTTGCCTTGGAGCGAGCAAAACGTCAGGCAGAAGCCGCAAATCTCGCAAAAAGTGAGTTTTTGGCGATGATGAGTCACGAAATTCGTACTCCCATGAATGCTGTTATTGCGATGACAGGTCTATTGTTGGATACTGACCTGACGCCCCAGCAGCAAGACTTTGTGGAAACAGTTCGCAGCAGTGGAGATGCTTTACTCACCATCATCAACGACATTCTAGATTTCTCCAAAATTGAGTCGGGCAAGCTGGAATTAGAAGAACAGCCCTTCGATTTGAGAGCTTGTGTGGAACAGGCTATCTACCTTTTAGCCCCGAAAGCCGCCCAAAAAGATATCGAATTAGCTTACTTGATCGACCCGCAAGTTCCCACTCATATTGTCAGCGATTTGACTCGTCTACGCCAAGTCTTGATGAACCTGCTCAACAATGCCATCAAGTTTACTGAAAAGGGAGAAGTAGTACTCTCTGTTGGACTAGGGACTGGGGATAAGGAGATGGTGAGATGGAGAGATGGGGAGACGGGGAGAGTACCCCACCACCCCACCTCCCCAGTCCAAATTCAATTTGCTATCAAAGATACAGGTATTGGCATTGCACCAGAAAAAATAGAACGGTTATTTCAACCCTTTACTCAGGCTGATGTCTCCATGACTCGACGATATGGAGGTACAGGACTGGGACTAGTAATCAGCAAGCGGCTCAGTCAGATGATGGGTGGTACCCTTTGGGTAGAAAGTCAGGGCTTTGTTGGTGGCAATCCCGGCTCTACATGGAAAAGTAAAAAATTATCATCTTCTTACTCTTCTCAAGGTTCAACATTCTACTTCACCATTAAAGCCCAAGTGGCTGCTGTGGCAGAACAAGCTGAATTTAGCACTTTCCCAGTGCAACTAGCCCAAAAGCGGCTGTTAATTGTGGATGACAATCTCACCAATCGCACAATTATTAGCTCGCAAGCAGAGTCTTGGAAAATGCAAACTTATGCTGCCAAATCTGGGAAAGAAGCTTTAGCTCAAATTGCTCAGGGAACGCAGTTTGATATTGCCATCTTGGATATGCAGATGCCAGAAATGGATGGTCTAGCCCTGGCTCGTCAAATCCGCAAGCAATCTGGCTGTGAAAATCTGCCTTTGGTGATGCTTATTCCTTTAGGTAAACTAGAAACTTCCTTTAATTTTAGTGATGTGCAGTTTGCTGCCTCGTTGAGCAAACCAATTAAACAGTCTCAACTCTACGACGTTGTTACCCGTGTTTTGGGTAATCAGCCGATGAAAGCCAGTATTTCTCATTCCCATTCACCCTTGGTCGATCCGCATTTGGCGCATCGATCGCCACTGCGGATTCTTTTAGCAGAGGACACCATTGTTAATCAGAAAGTTGCTCTACTGATGCTACAGAAAATGAGTTATCAGGCAGATGTAGTCACGAATGGGCTAGAAGTGTTGAAAGCGTTGGAAAAACAGCCCTATGACGTAGTGTTGATGGATGTCCACATGCCCGAAATGGATGGGTTGGAAGCTACTCGGAGAATTTGTCAACAATGGGAAGTTAATTTTCGTCCCCATATCATTGCGATCACTGCCAATGCCATGCGGGGCGATCGCGAAATTTGTCTGGCTGCTGGGATGAATGACTACATTAGTAAACCTGTGCAGCTGACAGAGTTAGCCCAAGCACTCAGCAAATGCCCACCCCAAAGAAGTAAACAAGAACGAGTAATGTCTGGAGAATTCCAACCTCCAGCCAATATGCTCCAGGAAAAACAAAATCAGATATTTAATAGTGCCAAAATTGATGCCAAAACCCTCAAATCCCTGCGGAATATCCTTAGAGGAGATCGTGCGGCATTTGCCGAACTGATTGAGTGTTATCTTACAGAAACTCCGAGACTGGTGCAAAATATTAGCACAGCGATCGCAACTGAAGATGCCCAGACTCTATGGAAGACAGCACACCAACTCAAATCTAGCAGCGCCTCTGTAGGAGCGATCGCCCTGGCACAACTTTGCAAGCAATTAGAAGCACAAGGACGGAACAACGAATTACAAAGCACACTACAATTTATCCCCCAACTCCAGCAGGAATATGAACAAGTTAAAACTGCTTTACAAAAAGAACTTGCGAAGGAAGCATAATGAAAGCCACCCCTCAAGAAACCCAATCATTAGTTTTAATTGTTGATGATGAGCCATTTATCCGCATGATCTTACGAAATTTCTTGGAGCGGGAAGCGTATCAAATAGTGGAAGCCCAAAATGGTATAGAGGCTTTAAGCGTGTTTAACCAACTCCACCCCGATATAGTACTGCTTGATGCCATAATGCCCGATATGGATGGGTTTGAGTGTTGTACTCAGTTGCAAATTATTGATTCTAGTAAGCATACTCCAGTATTAATGATTACAGGACTTGAGGATGAAGAGTCAGTTGACCGTGCCTTTGAAGTAGGGGCAATGGACTATGTTACCAAACCGATTCACTGGCCAGTTTTGCGACAAAGGGTAAAACGCTTGATTCAACAATCTCAGTTACAACAAAAACTCGAAACTGTGAATTTTGAATTGCAGCGATTAGTTACTATCGATGGATTAACTGAAGTAGCAAACCGCCGGGGGTTTGAAGAATATTTTTACCAAGAGTGGCAGCGGATGAAACGGGAACAACGGCCACTTTCTCTAATTCTTTGCGATGTTGATTTCTTCAAATCATATAACGATACTTATGGTCATCGAGTAGGCGATCGCTGTCTGTTGAAAATTGCTCAAGCCATCAAAGATATTGTTAAACGTCCTGGAGATTTAGTTGCTCGTTATGGTGGGGAAGAATTTGCTGTAATTTTACCTAATACAGACACCGAAGGGGCGACTCATGTTGCCGAAAAAATTTGCGATGCTGTCCGGACATTGGCAATTCCTCATCAAAATTCACAAGTTAGTCCTTATGTAACCATGAGTGCTGGGTTTGCCACCGAAATTCCTCAACCAAATTCTGACTTGGAAGAAATGATTGCCGCAGCAGATCGGGCATTGTATCAAGCAAAAACAGCAGGACGCGATCGCTTTGTGCAAAATATCCTAGCTACCCAATTTTAAAAATCTACCCCTCGTTTGAGTTCTACACCTTGATTTGCATAGTGTTTGTGGCAGTAAACCTCTGAGTGGACGCTAGCCAAGTCGAAGTACGCAGGTTGATTTTGGCAACGGCCAGTGATGATGATTTCAGTGTCGCGGGGTTTGCGGAGCAAAGCTTGGACAATGGGTTCAACGGGGAGTAGTTCTAAGTCTACTGTGGGATTGAGTTCATCGAGAATAATTGTTTTATATAACCCAGAAGCGATCGCAACTTTGGCAATTTCCCAACCCCTTTCCGCTTCTACGTAATCTAGTTCTTGCCGGGAATTCCGCCAGACAATTGCATCTCTACCACAGCGTTGATGATCCACCACTTCTGGATATGACTGCTGCAAAGCGGCGATCGCCGCGTCTTCTGTATACCCAGTACCACCTTTCAGCCACTGCATAATTAATACACGCGTAGAACCTGGGTGATTAATTCCCCTACCTATTGCCTGCAAGGCTTTACCCAAAGCACTCGTAGACTTACCTTTGCCAGCACCTGTATAAATTTCAATCCCATTCAGAAAAAGTGCTTTAGCTGTTGGGTGGTGATGGGGTTTCATTTCTGAGTGCAAATCTGCAATATCGAGCAACTTTTGTGGTGCAGCGCGTCCGGTAGCAATGATTTCCAACTCTTGGGGTTTAGATTTTAATGTCTTCACCACTTCATCTACTGGTAGCAAACCCAAATCCAGGACGGGGTTGATTTCATCCAAAACCACAACTGAATATAAACCACTGGCGATCGCACCTTTGGCAACATCCCAACCCCGCGCTGCTTCATCTCTGTCAAAAGCGGTAATTTCTTCTGGGCCAAAAAATTCGGCTCTCCCTGTCCGAACCTGGTCAATTAAATGGGGAAAGCCACGTTGCAAAGCTGCGATCGCCCCATCTTCATCATAATCACGTTCCGGTCCCTTTAAAAACCGCAGCAGTAAAACCCGGTTGGAATTACTAGGTGTATTTATTCCCAACCCAATCGAACGCAAAACCACCCCTAAAGCCGCCTGGGACTTACCTTTCCCCGCGCCATCGTAGACGTGAATTTGACCAATGAGCCTTTCATGACGCACTTGCGCCGTGCGAATACCGATGCCGTTTCTTGTCATTTCTGGAAAAGCTATAATATAGCAGTTTTTAGTTCTTTGGGCATTGGGCATTGGGCACAAGAGGCAGAGGGGCGGAGGGGCAGAGGGGCAGAGGGGCAGAGGGGCAAAGGGGCAAAGGGGCAAAGGGGCAAAGGGGCAAAGGGGCAAAGGGGCAAAGGGGCAGAGGGGCAGAGGGGCAGAGGGGCAAAGGGGCAAAGGGGCAAAGGGGCAAAGGGGCAAAGGGGCGGAGGAGAAAGAACTTGTACAAAAACTCTCCCCTGCTCCCCTGCTCCCCTGCTCCCCTGCTCCCCCACTCCCCACTCCCCACTCCCTACTTACTGACTTCTACAGGTAGGAATCCACCTGCCTGCATTTTCCATAACCTATAGTAGCCACCCCGCCGTGCCAGGAGTTTGGCGTGGGTACCATCTTCGATAATCCGCCCTTGCTCGAACACCAGAATCCGGTCTAGATGGGCAATGGTGGACAGGCGATGAGCTACCACAATTACGGTTTTGCCATCCATTGCTAAGTCTAGGGTATCCTGGATCGCTTTTTCGGTAATTGAATCGAGACTGGAGGTGGCTTCATCCAAGATTAGGATTGGGGCATCTTTGAGGATTACCCGAGCGATCGCAATCCGCTGTCTTTGTCCTCCAGACAATTTAACACCGCGTTCACCCACCAAAGAATCATAACCCTCCTTCATCTGAGCGATAAAATCGTGGGCATAAGCTTTGCGTGCGGCCTCAATCACTTCCTCATCGGTTGCATCTATGCGTCCGTAACGAATATTTTCTATTAATGTGCGATGGAACAGAGATGGATCTTGGGGAATTAAGCTGATCTGGGCGTGTAGGGCATTCTGAGTCATATCTCGAATATCCACCCCATCAATGAGAATTTGCCCTGATTGGGGGTCAAAAAGACGCAAAATTAAATTCACAAAGGTAGATTTTCCAGAGCCGGAAAAGCCCACCAAACCGACACGCTCACCTGGTTGGATAGTGATGGAGAGGTTTTCAAAGACTTGCTTGCCTGCCGAGTAGTTGAAATACACTTGCCGAAGCTCAATTTTACCTTGGGTGATGGGATGAGCGATCGCTTGATTGCGATCGATCAACTCATGGGGTTGAACAATTACGGAGACACCATTGGCGACATTACCGATATGTTCAAAGAATTCTAAAAACCGTCGGCTCAAATTGCGGGCTTCACTGATGATTAGCAGCGACAGACTAGTTGCCACAACGAAGTCAGCAGCAGCGATTAGTCCTTGACTCCAGAGAGAAACCGAGTAATACAGAGTGCCGATTTTCAAAATGGCTGCTGAGATGAACTGAAACCAGCGAATTCGCTCCGAGTACCAATTGGACTTTCTCACCTCTTTGATTTCGCGCCTTAATTGTTCATTCAAATAGCGCCGTTCAAAATCCAGACGAGCAAACAGTCGGCTACTGCTGAGATTTGTTACCGCATCTACAATCGTGCCAGTTGTCTCACTTCTTGCGGCTGCGGCTTTCCGGGAGTAAATTCGGCAGCGAGTTGCCAGCCAGAACGAAATACTGATAAACAGAACTGCCCACACGCCCACGAATGCAGCAAGGGGAGGATAGGCGCGATACAGTAAAATCGCGGATACAATATACACAACAATTACAGACATAAATTCAGTAATCAGCATTTGCATCGTCTGGGTCACACCTAGAGAGGTTTCACCGATGCGATGTGCCAATGCCCCTGCAAAACTACTGCTCAGGTAACGATGGGAATGGTACTGCAAGTAAGCATATAGAGAGCGGACGATGTGCTGTCGGTGGATTGGATGGAGAATGGTCTGCAAGAGTCCAGCCGATCGCCCAAATACAACTTCACCGACACTCAAAGCCGTGAACAGCATTAACGGTTGGCTGATAGCTTCAAAAATTGACTTGCTGTCGCCAGGCGATCGCGTCACGCTGCGGATGATCTCGCCAATGGCATAGGGCAACATGATGCCGCAGGTTGCGTGTGTTGCCTCCAGGATCACCATTGCTAGATACCACCAGCGGAACTGGTTAACGAAATAACAAATAAACCTAAATGGAGTATCAGGTAAGTTTGGTGCATCGGCAGCACGTTGAAAAGATTTAGAAAGTCTGACCTTTTTAATCATGAAAGTCGTTCTCGTAGTAGCCAAGGGTTCTGTAAAATAAAAATGGACGGCTTCCTTAGCCGCCCTATGGCGTTAAATTAAGTAACCAGATATAAAGCGTGTTTTACTCCTGAATTCTGTTAGCGCAGCGGGGCGAACGCGAGTGCGTCTCGTAGAGAAGCCCATTCTGAATTCTGAATTCTGAATTCTCCTGTATTTTCTAAACCATAATTTCAGCAGGTGTGATTGCAGCATACAAATCAGGCGGAAGTAGCGCATCCTGAATGTTGATTTTCTTCGGTATGACACCCTGTTTTGGGGACACGACCAGATACTGCTACCAGACCAGCAAAGCGATCGGGGTGGGAAGCGCCGATATGCCATGTTCCAGCTGTACCTAAACTGAACCCAGATAAGATGACACGGGACGGGTCGATGGGCTGGGAGGCAATCAGTTCATCAAGCAAAGCAATGACATCTGATTCTCGATCTACCCAAGTCTGTTCTTCAGGAAGTTGGGGGGCAGCGAAGAAATAAGGTAAGGGGCTTGATTCATTCACAAAACGAGGTAGACCCCATTTCAGCAGCACATTCAGATCCGTCCCGCGATCGCGCGCTCCGTGCAGAAATAACACGAGGGGTGCGGGTTTGTTGGTATCTTCAGATACAGACGAAAAAAGATAAGGCAATAAACCGGAGCGTTGTTCAACAGACATTATCGTGACTCCTAAAGTTTGGGAATTGGGGATTGGGTACTGGGGATTGGGGACTGGGTATTCCCAATCCCTAATCCCTAATCCCTAGTTTTTTACACCAGTGCTAAGTTCTTATCTAGTTGTTGGGATGCGATTTTACTGACTTTAGATTCAATCGCTGTTCCCTTGAAGAAGTCGGCGTTAGCTTCGGTGTAAAACTTGTACGGATTAGCGAATACATAAGACTTGAAGTCGGCTTCGGAAATCACGCCTTCTTTTACGAGATCCCAGCTTTCAGCCAAGGGGGAGGTGAGATCGGGCACATCCCAGTGACCAACATCTGAGGAATAAATGGCGTTGATTTTGACATTCAACGGATTGGCTTTGTCGTTGAATGCTGCGGCGATGGTGCGATCGTCGGACTCGGAACCAAAGAAGAAACTGTTCACCCAGCGATCGCGGATATCTTCAATTGTTTCAATCCCGGCTGCACCAAAATCGTTGAGTTCGCTAGCAACTGGCTGGCGGCTATGACGGCTGAATGAAGAACCGAGTACAGTCTTGGTCAATTCTTCTTTGCTGAGGGAATATCCTTGAGTAATTTCGCCACCGAAACGCTCAAACAACTCGAACAACTCATCGGAATTTGTGAATTCTGGATTGTAGTTTTCCAGTCCCTTGAGATTGCGCTTGGAGAAGCGATCGACCAAATGAATGTAGACGTGGGCACCCCAGTCTGCACCGCCTTCTAGCATACCAACGCGCAACTGCGGGAATCGTTTGGTCACGCCACCAAAGAACAAGGCTTTAGCAAATGCTTGGGAGCCATCGGCAAAGTGACCGATGTGGTTATTCATGTAGTTACTGATGGAGGAGCGTCCAGTCCAACCCTGACTGCCGTAGTGGGTAGTAATGGGTACACCTAGTTCCACGGCCTTAGCCCAGAATGGATCGTAGTCGTATTCGCTATCTAATCCGTAAAAGTCAATATAGGAAGCATACTTGGCGATTTCCGGGTATTGATCGGCTGGATATTTCTCAGCGATCGCCTTAATTGGTCGTTTGACACCGCCAGGAATATTTGCAACTTTAAGACCCATTGGTATGGCTGATTTGTGTATGCCCAATGAGTCTTCATGTCTGCGTCAGGGATGTCTAAAGCAGATATGAAAAGACACTGAATAAATGATGGAATGCTTTGGCAACAACCAAACTTGCTTGCAGCAGCTGATACCGTTTTGGATTTTAGATTTTAGATTTTGGATTGTGAAACAGTTAGTAGTAATCGCTTTTGGCTATACATCTGTCGCAATCATTTTTCAAATTGGTATTACTAATTGCTCTACAAGGAGTGAGATGACGGAACTTTAGGTCAGGTTGATACCACAGCAGAACTAGGGGTGCTACTGCTTGGCGATTGAATTACCATAAATTTCTATAGCAATTTGACTCAGCAGATACAGTTTACACAATACACACAAAAAAAAATGTACTGGAAATCACAATTGCATGATAAACAAATTATTAGTCTTTCAAACATTAAGTATTGCAAACTTGGCGATCGCTCGTCATTGGGCATTGGGCATTGGTTATTTCTCCCCCTGCCTCCCCTGCCTCCCCTGCTCCCTCATCTCCCCACTCCCCACTCCCAAGGAATAGGATAATTTCCCCCATCACCGCCACTATCCCGGTTATACTCTCTACAGTTAACCGTTACCATTGACTTTTTATGCCTGAAAATTGGATGCTTCCCAGGATTTTTCCCATTGGTGGAATTTTGTTTGACTTTTTATTTGTACTGATTGCTATCCCCATCGAAGCATATGTTTTGCACAAACGACTAAAATTTGATAAAAGAACTAGCACTTTTTATGCTATTTCGATTAATTTGTTTTCTAGTGTAATTGGTTGGTTTATATTTTTTGTCTCCGAACCAATGTTGCCAATACAGGTGAAATCAGAGTTAATCAATTATATGTTCTTTAATACTTTTAAATCGGCTAGTACACAGACTCTAATAATTTTAACTGCCTTTATAATTTTCTTTGCTACTTTTATCATGAAATTTTTGCTATTGAAAGTTTTACTTGTATCCTTATTAAAGGAACCATTTGCTCAAAAAGAAGATGAAATTCAAGTATTTCAAAAACAAAGATGGCGCGGATTTAGCAGTGTAAAATTACAAAATACAAATGTAGTTACCACTGTATTGATAGCAAATTCGCTGAGTTATAGTGTGATAACCATTATTTTAATGCTTCGCTCCAAGTAGGAAGAAATTAATTGTTTTATTCAGAGCAAGTCCAATGATTAATCAGGTGTAGGGAGAAACATGAATACACTCTTTAAAGATTTATTTGGGGTTTTCAAATTTGTTGAAGGGCTGTACGCAGGAATTAGAAAAATATTAGTTCCGCCCAAAGCTTATTCTTGGCAGACATTTATTTATATGAGTGTTTTCTCTTGGGTGATTTCATATTTGGCTACAGGTTATATAAAAGATATAATTGCATTTTTTGGTTGGTTGTTTTTAATTGCTGGTACAGCTTGGTACACAACAGAAGATCCTTTGAGGGTTCCTGGTACTTTTATGCCAGTGGGAGCAGTAATCACTGGATTTTTGGTTAGTGTTTTTGCATTTGGAAGTCAAAAGGATGTAATTACACCAACAACAATTGTTTTTTGGCCGACAATTTCAGCACTAATTACGGCAATACCAGAATTTATAGAAGGAAGTGATACAGATGCTAAAGCTCAAATTCCTAAGCCAGAAGACCGCCAAAAAATTATAATTTTAGTTGCTAGCAGTATGTTGCTAAGCTGCTGGATTCAGTTTCATTTTGTAGTGGATAATTGGTTAGAACAATATCCCAGTTTACAGATAGATAATTTTAAACGTAGTACTTTTGTTGTCATGACTGAAGAACCAGCTAAGGTACCTCAAAATGGAATTTTAATTTTAGACAAACTTAGACCAATAGTAGAAGAACAAATAGCCCAAACACCTTGGTCGGAAGTAGAAAAATGGTTGTTAGATGCAAAAGTGCGAGTAGGAAGTTTGGGTAGGGGAGTAATTCAAAAAAATCTCGTCAAATATGAAGAGAAGGAATTATGGCGTGTTGAACCGCGTGTATCGAATACTAAGTCTGGGTATATATTAGATTTACTCAGTATCTGGGTCGGTCCGAGTTCTAATCCACGAGGGTATTACTTAAAGAAATCTTGTCGGATTGAACCAGTTGCAGCAACCAACAAATCGGGGGATAAAATCACAGTTGGAGAAATTGAATGCGATCGCCTGAATAAATTTATCGGTGGATCGCCGCCTCCACAGCAGTGAAGAGTGGGGAGATGGGGCATGGGGCATGGGGCATGGGGCATGGGAGCAGGGGGAGCAGGGGGAGCAGGGGAGCAGGGGAGCAGTAAGTTTTTCCCCTCTGCCCCTCTGCCCCTCTGCCTCTTGTGCCCAATGCCCAATGCCCCATGCCCAATGCCGAATGCCCCATGCCCAATGCCCAATACCCCATGCCCCATGCCCAATGCCCAATGCCCAATGACTAATAACTAATGACAACCAAAATTTTTGTACTCGCTAAGAATGTGTTTCAGGAAGTGATACGCGATCGCATCCTATATATTATTGGTTTTTATGCGTTGATACTCGCCGCCGCTTTCGGTGTCCTTCCTGAATTTGCAGCTGCTACCGAAGACAAAATTTTTTTAGATTTTGGTATGGCGGCGATGAATGCGATCGGGTTAATTGTGACGATATTTGTTGGTACGGGACTAGTTAATAAAGAAATTGAAAAACGCACTGTCTTAGTATTAATTGCTAAACCTGTTAGCCGCAGTGAAATTATTATCGGCAAGTATCTGGGATTATCCGCAGTCCTAGCGGTACTGATAGCCATGATGACAGCAATTTATCTGTTATTTCTGCAATTTGGTAACATTCCTCATCCAACGGTGAGTATTTTAATTGCAGCAATTTTCTTATTTTTGCAGTTGTCATTAGTGACCGCTGTGGCTATTGCTTTCGGTGTTTTCACTGCTTCACTGTTGGCGACTGTTTTAACTTTTGCGGTGTATTTAATCGGGAATATTACCCAAGATTTAGTACAATTTGGTCGTCTTAGTCGCAACGTTGGGATAGAACGTTTAACTCAAGGTTTGTTTCTAATTTTACCAGATTTATCTCGATTAGATTTGAAAAATGATGCTGTTTATGGTTTACAGGCACTACCTGACACAACGGCGCTGATTGCCAATGCGGGCTATGGCTTAGTGTACAGTGTGATGTTGTTAGCGATCGCCATTTTTATCTTCTCACAACGCGAGTTTTAGGGCGTCTTTTAAAACTATAACTAAACAAAGGCAGAGGCTATAGTCAGTATAGCAACCTAGTTTTCAGTATTTTCTCGTATCGTGTTAATACGACAGAATTGCTCAAATCATCCCTTCTTTCGCAACATCAAATTTAGGTATTTTTAAAGAAGAATTCGATTACGCTTTAACACTACAAGCATACGTTTTAGCACTACAAACATAGTAGTAACATGACTGAAATATATTTTCAGACAACTGATGTTTGAGACAAATTTATGCTGGAATTTTTTGAGATTATAATACAGTTTATCACTCATACTTATTGTTATCTTTGGCAATTAAAATTACCGGGGCTGCATATTGGATTGTTGAATTGCACTATATAGGCTTTGTCAGCATTGTGCCAAATTCAAAATTGTCACCGCAACACCTAATTGAAGCAACTGACAAAGCACTTTATACAGCTAAACACCAAGGGCGCGATCGCATTAGCGCTGGTGTCCTTGCTAGTTTCTAATATTTAATTTATGGGCATGGGAGATGGGGAGATGAGTAATTACCAATGCCGAATGACCAATGACTAATAACTAATGACTATCTGAGGCTCTTTAATCGTATCATCAGGCATGATGGTATCTCGAAACTTTGCATAAATCATGTTTGTCTGGTAAAGGTTTGCTTTACTCAGTTTTGTTTTAGTTAAGTTTGCCCATGTCAAATCTGCGCTAGTTAAATTAGCTTCACTTAGATTAGCTTCTAGTAATATTGCCCCGCATAACTTTGCTTTTGTGAGATTTGCTCTCATTAAATTCGCTTCAATTAGCGATGCTTCAATTAATTTGGCTTCAGTTAGGTCTGCTTCCCTCAAATCCGCACCACATAAAGAAGTACCCCAAAGGTTACTACCTATTAATTTCACTCGCCATAAAAAACTTCCACACAAATTTGCTTGTCTTAAGTCGGCATTAATTAAATTAGCTTCACAAAAAGAGGCTTCATATAAATTAGCTCCGCATAAACTAGCTTCCATCAAATTTGCGCCACTTAAATTAGCACGAGTGAGTATAGAACCAGATAGATTAGTACCACGCAAATCTGCTCCTATGAAGTTAATTCCGCTTAAATCAAGTCCTCTCAGGTCAATTTCACTCAAGTCATGTCCACTGAAATTGTGACGCTGAAAACTATTTGTAATTTGATTTAAGATAAATTCTTGTTTGTTAGCATAATTGTTCATGGTATTCACCTCTGGGTGTAATTTATCTCAAAGGGCGATCGCAAGAGTTACCGTATATTGAGAGTACACCTCAAAGGTCAATAAAAACGATCGATAATCAAGAATAAATTGCGAAAAAATCGTCAAGAACTTGAAAATACGCTCTGAAAGTCTTTTTTAAAACAAAAAATGCTGACATAGGTCAGGAAATATTGATATGCTACTGTAATCAATCTAAGAGGTTGTTGGAAAAGAGATTGGCTGTGATTTTAATTACGTTGTTACCCCCCCTTAGTCCCCCCGATGTATTGGGGAGAAACAAGAAAAATCCGGTTCCCTCCCCAATACATACGGGGAGGGTTAGGGTGGGGTAACGCGGTGAGTAACCGTAAATGAATGAAAGGTTTCACGTTAACCCTCTTTTGTCACTCTCGGAAAACAATAATCTCAGCCTGATTCTGAGACTTTGATTTCATCAAGGTTTGAGGCTTTATTTTCTAACAGAAACTGAAATTTATAGATAAAAGTGGAAATTAAAGCCCTGTAAGCATTTGGGCGATTGGATTTTCCCACTCTGACAAAAGAGGGTTAAGTTGACACCTATGCACAGCTGTGCGCCCCTACGGTAAATCTATATGTATCAAGAAATATGGTGCGTTACGGCTAAATTAGACTTTCTCTAACCTCAAATTTCTACACAGCCGTAACACACCCTACTTAATATTTATTTATAAATAGGCTCTGAGTCAGTTAAATTTATATGGAAATGGTATTACCAAATAGAGACTAACAACTTAAGTATGTTAGTCTCCATTTGAGATATTAAATTCTTACATTTACATAACGAGCAGGAACTCGGATTTTAACCAACTTGTTACCGCGTCGTACTGTTTGCCAGTGTGCAGGAATTAACTTACGTTGATATCGGGGTACAACAACAGGTTTACGCACAACAACAGATTTATGGAGGTTAGGTTTGACAACGATCGGTGCTGCGGATGCCTGTGATGGCAAAGAAGCAATTGCAAATGGGAGAGCTAGTAATGTACCTAAAAGAATACGTTTCATATTCAAATCTCTATCGATTAGTTGACTGGAATTTTCTACAGGAATCCTCACTAAATTGTGAACATATATTCTTACCTAATCTTGAAGATTATAGTAAGTTTTTCTTGTTACACGACTTAATTGATTAGCTGTATTGTTCTCAGTTTAAAATACTAAATAAGAATACACAGTGGAAGAAAGTCACAATTTGAGTATAACTAAAGTCATATTAACCAACAGAAATACCCCTTAACTGTTCTACTCTTCTCCCCAAGTTCGCAACTGCAAATACACCAATACTAAAGTTACTGCTAATAAAACCGTTGCGGCGGCGGCTGCATAACCAAAATCAAATTGAGCGAAGGCTTCTTGATAAATGTAATAAACCAGCAAATTAGTCGAATTCAATGGGCCGCCACCGGTCATTACATAAACTTGTTCAAAACTCCGCAGTGTGAAAATCGCGGTGGTGATTGTGACAAATATGATGGTGGGACGCAATCCGGGCAATGTAATATGCCAAAATTGTTGCCAAGCATTTGCGCCATCTAAATCTGCTGCTTCATAACGACTGGGGGGAATTGCTTGCAACCCGGCTAAAAATACTACCATATTGAAACCGAGTTGTTTCCAAATACTCATTAAAATTAGTACTGGCATTGCCCAAAATGTATCTCCTAGCCAGGGTATGGGTGCAATCCCAAAAAAATCTAACAGTCCGTTAACTGGCCCTGATGTTTGAAACAGCCAGCGAAATCCCAAGCCAGCAGCCACAAGAGAAATAATTGAAGGTAAAAAATAGGCACTCCGCAAGATTCCTCGGAAAGCTAAGGAGCGGTTTAATAAGACTGCTAATCCTAAGGGGATAACTAAACTGGGAATGATGGTGGCAAGAGTAAAATAAATTGTGTTGCCAATAACTTGCCAGAAGTCAGAGTCCTGTAACAAGCGCCAATAGTTTTTGAACCCTATCCAATAAATACCTTTGGAACTGAAACTGCCGGCGGTGAAACTGAGGTAAAACAAATAAGCGATCGGCCAAATGATAAAAACGCCTAGTAAAATCAGTGCTGGTGTGAGAAAAATCCAGGCAGCCGCTGTGTCATTATCCAGCAGTTGCATACGAGAGAAACGGGATGTTTTCATGGCAATCTTGGCTATTGAATGTTAGTAGGGTGTGATTTTACACAAAAGTACTGTTAAGATACTGTCAATTTCTTGGCTCTGATGCAAATGCCTAATATCTTGGCTCACTTTGGCAAATTCCAAATTGCTAGCAAAATGCTTACCTCAAGTGTATTAATACCATTATTGATGACACTTGACACAACTGTGCTGGCTGAACCCTCCATCGCACCAACACAGACTCAATCTCAGCAAGAACAAGACATAAACCCTATTGCTCAAAAATTGTTCGGGCAATGGCAAGCTCAAGACCCTTCATCTTCTACAACCCTAACCTTTATTTTCACACCAGAAAGCAAATTATTTCTCCTTTCACCCGACTCTAAGACTCTTGGTGCGATGGAATTTAAATATCGCATTAACCCAACGCCACAACCCATGCATCTAAATGTAATAATCTCAAGTAATCAGAAAGAGGTATTGACAATTTTTGAATTTACTGCTGATGGTCAAATGCGCTTGCAGTTAGATGGCACTAATCCTGGAAAACCCAGACCAACAGCTTTTTCTCCTCAAGCGTCGTTATTCAAAAAAATTTCTAATGTTACGACGTTACCTGATAATATCCAAATAATCAACCCAAAAGCAGAAAATCAACAAACTAACGATCCAGAATTGGAAGCAAAAGTAGCTATTGGCAATATCAACCGCGCTCAACACGCTTATTACTTAGAAAACAAAAAATTCGCTACTATCGATCAACTGGGTATTGATGTTAAGCCAGAAACTGACAATTACAGTTACCAAATAGTAACCCCAGGCAAACAAACCCAAACTTTAATTAGCACGGCTAACGCCAAAAAACCGGAGCTAAAAAGTTATACAGGTGTGATATTTTTGAGAAAAGTTAAAGGTGAAATGCTCATAATTCCTGGTATTTGTGAAACTGATAAACCATCAAGAAAACCGCCAGGGCTTCCAAGATTTTCTAACCAAAAATCTCAGCCGATTCAATGTCCAGTCGGTTCACATTTATTGTAATAGGCTTGTTGCATAAATATTTTTTTGTCGGGCTACGCCCCGCTTCTCTACGAGACGCACTCGCGTTCGCTAACACGCACGAGGCAAGAGAGGCGCAAAGAAGAGAAGGCAAAGAAAGACTTTTGCAAGAGGTCTATTGTGAATTGTATTGGTCTATAATCATGTGGTGGTTTAATTACCACATGATTATATTCTGATTCTTGAATTCTAACTCTTGAATTCTCCATTCTGCATTTTTCTTGAAGCTTTATGAGTAATAATTCCACAATAGATGCTACTGCTAGCCTGATTTCTCCCAACATCTCTAGCTACCAGTTGAGACAAAGCGTTCCTTTGAAACTCGGAATTATGGCTTCTGGAAATGGCAGTAATTTTGATGTAGTTGCCCAAGCTATTCAAAATGGACAGCTAAACGCCAAAATACAAGTTTTGATTTATAATAATCCGACGGCTAAAGCAGCAGTCAGAGCAGCAAATCGAGGAGTAGAAGCTGTATTGTTGAATCACCGCGACTACAAAAACCGAGAAAAGTTTGATGAGAAAATTGTGCAGACATTACGGCAGTATGATGTGGAATGGGTGATTTTGGCGGGCTGGATGCGACTTTTGACATCAGTATTTATTGATGCTTTTCCTAATCGGATTATTAATATACATCCGAGTTTGTTGCCTAGTTTTAAGGGAATTAATGCTGTAGAACAAGCTTTGGCATCTGGGGTAAAAATCACTGGCTGTACTGTGCATATTGCTTGTTTAGAAATGGACAGTGGGCCAATATTGATGCAAGCCGCAGTACCAGTGCTACCGGATGATACACCAGAAACACTGCACGCCAGAATTCAAATTCAAGAACATCGGATTTTACCAATGGCGATCGCTTTGGCAAGCTATACTAATTCTTTGTTAACCTAAGTTCAACGTTTAGAAAAAGGCAAAAGGTCAAAAAACATTGCTGAATTCTGACTCCTGACTACTGAATTCTGTTCGATAAAGTTATAGTTCTTTGGGGTGGGCGATGCCCACCCTAAAATTACTTACCTCGCCGCAGTTGGCATACCCAAAATATCCTCAATCTTAGGCATATCTTCCAACGCAATCACTCGCCCTTCATCCTCAAAACCGACGATTTGATCGAAGTTCAAATAGCGATACAAATCATCAGCAAAAGGATCAATCTTCCTCGACACAATATCCAAATATTCCGGCACTGTGGGAATGCGTCCCAACAGCGCACAAACTGCTGCTAATTCTGCTGAACCAAGATAAACTCGCGCATCTTTACCCATGCGATTATTGAAGTTGCGGGTAGAAGTTGAAAACACTGTTGTCCCATCAGCAACTCGCGCCTGATTTCCCATACACAAACTGCATCCTGGTATTTCTGTTCTCGCACCCGCAGCCCCAAAAATGGCGTACACTCCTTCTTCTTTTAATTGGTGTTCGTCCATGCGGGTTGGTGGTGCTATCCACAGGCGGGTTTTCACTTCACCAGCACCTTCTAAAACTTTCGCTGTTGCTCGATAATGACCGATATTCGTCATACATGAACCCAGGAATACTTCTTGCACTGGGTCATTAGCAACTTCTGATAATAATTTAACATTATCGGGGTCATTGGGAGCAGCAACAATTGGTTCTTTGATTTCGTTCAAATCAATTTCAATGATTTCAGCATATTCAGCATCGGCATCGGCTTCTAATAACACGGGATTTGCTAACCATTCTTCCATTTTGGCAATGCGGCGGAGGATGGTACGGGCATCGTGATAGCCCCGTGCAATCATGTTTTTCAACAGTGCAACGTTGGAACGCAGATATTCCGAAATTGTCTCTACACTCAGCTTAATGGTAGAACCTGCACAAGAACGTTCGGCGGTGGCGTCGGCGAGTTCAAAGGCTTGTTCAACTTTCAAATCTGGCAAACCTTCAATTTCTAAAATTCGCCCGGAGAAGACATTTTTCTTGTTTTGCTTCTCTACTGTCAGCAAACCTTTTTGAATTGCTACGTAGGGAATGGCATTCACGATATCCCGCAGGGTGACACCGGGTTGTAATTCACCTTTGAATCTTACCAAAACTGACTCTGGCATATCCAAAGGCATGACGCCCAAGGCCCCAGCAAAGGCTACTAACCCAGAACCGGCGGGGAAGGAAATTCCTAAGGGAAAGCGGGTGTGGGAGTCGCCGCCAGTTCCTACGGTGTCTGGTAGCAGCATCCGATTTAACCAAGAGTGGATGATACCATCGCCGGGACGCAAGGCGACACCGCCACGTTGGGCAAAGAAGTCGGGGAGGTCGTGGTGGGTTTTAATGTCTATCGGTTTGGGATAAGCTGCTGTATGACAGAAACTCTGCATTACTAAGTCTGCACTGAAACCCAGACAAGCGAGTTCTTTTAATTCGTCGCGGGTCATGGGGCCTGTGGTATCCTGGGAACCAACGGTGGTCATGATGGGTTCGCAAGATGTACCGGGACGGACACCAGTTAATCCGCAAGCTTTACCCACCATTTTTTGTGCCAAGGTGTAGCCTTTGCCTGTATCGCTGGGTTGTTGGGGACGGATAAACAGGGTGCTGGGTGCTAAACCGAGTGCAAGGCGGGTTTTATCGGTGAGGGTACGCCCGATAAGTAGGGGGATGCGTCCACCTGCGCGGACTTCATCGAGGATGGTGTCTGGTTTGAGGGTGAAGGTGGAAATAACTTCGCCGGCAGCGTTAGTGATTTCGCCTTTGTAGGGATGGATGGTAATTACCATACCAGTTTCTAGTTTGGTGACATCGCACTGAATAGGCAAAGCACCGGCATCTTCAGCTGTGTTAAAGAAAATTGGCGCGATCGCACCACCTAAAATATATCCCCCTGCGCGTTTGTTTGGCACAAAAGGTATATCATTCCCCATGTGCCACAACACCGAATTGATAGCAGATTTCCGCGAGGAACCAGTACCAACCACATCTCCCACGTAAGCCACAGGATGTCCTTGCTTTTTCAGTTCGGCAATGGTTTGTAAACTTCCCGGTTGCCGTGACTCTAGCATCACTAAGGCGTGTAAGGGAATATCCGGGCGAGTTGTGGCGCTTTGGGCGGGGGATAAGTCATCGGTGTTGGTTTCGCCAGGAACTTTAAAAACGGTAACAGTAATCGCTTCTGGTACAGTGGGGCGAATGCTAAACCACTCGGCTTCAGCCCAAGAATCAATTACCCGCTTGGCAAAAGGATTGGTTTTCGATAACTCTAAAACATCGTGGAAAGCGTCGTACACCAAGAGGATTTTGCTTAAGGCGTTGGCGGCGTAAGCTGCAATGGGTTCCTTTCCTTGTCCTCCCATTACCAGAGGTGTTTCGGAAGAGTCTGATAAAGAAACAGTAGGCACTTGCAGCAAATCAATTAAAGCTGGCACATTGTAGCCGCCTACCATTGTTCCCAGCAATTGCACTGCTTGTACGGGGGAAATTAAGGGACTGGTAACTTCTTCTTTGGCAATGGCTGTGAGAAATCCAGCTTTTACATAGGCTGCTGCATCGACACCGGGGGGGATGCGATCGCTCAATAAATGCAATAATGTATTTTCTTCACCTTTGGGTGGATTTTTCAGTAATTCGCATAATTCTGAGGTTTGCTTCGCATCCAATGGCAAAGGGGGAATACCGATTTGGGCGCGTTCTACAACATGCTGACGGTATTGTTCTAGCATTTTTGTGTTCTCCATTGGGATGTTCTCCCTTTAATTATGAAATTTTTAGGCAATACTTGGCTATAAGAGTTTAGCTTACTTTTATTATTAAAAGCCTTACTGGTAATTGGTTGTTTGCAGTTTTTTTTATACTGAAAGTTTAGCTTGAAAAGTATTAGGCGAATATAATTCGCTACTACACAAACATTCGCCTTTGGCGTTCCCGCAGGGTAGGCCACCTCCGTGGACTAAGAGGAAATCAAGAATTTTTAACCAGAATACAGTCGCATATTTCATCAGTAGAAGCTGGATTGCGGTATGGTTCTATAATTGCAGGAAGTTCCGCAAATCTTCCTAGCAAACCCAGTATTTGTATATTAGAACTTTGGTGTTTGGCAGGAGTGAATAAAACATCTATTTCTTTAATCTCTCCTGAGACTTTTTCTGATGCCTTGACTTCTCCGTAATCTTTTAGTAGTTCTTCTAAATAATCCTTGGCAAATTTATCATGTATAAATCTGGTCAGTCGTCAGAATTCAGCAATGTTTTCTGTATGACTGGCGGATAGCGTTAGCGAGTCTTCTCCCAAGGGGAGACGCCAAGGGCAAACGAGCGTCTGAATAAGTGGTGAAACACCACACCAAATTTTTAATTTGGTTGTCTACAAGAAAGTGGCGGGTCTAAATCCCCCACTAAAAAGATTGCTGAATTCTGTTAGCGCAGCGGGGCGTAGCCCATTCTGAATTCTGTTAGCGCAGCGGGGCGTAGCCCATTTTGAATTCTGGTTTAAGCAATAGACAATAGGGCACAGCAATGCTGTGCCCCTACAAATGGTCTGTATTCCATGCAATTGAGAACAGCTATCAGCGATCGCTTTAACTTTAAGGCTTAATGTTGTAACTTTAAGGCTTAATGTTGTAACATTGACGATCAAAGTTTGTTGGTGAGTGCAACCATCGCCACATAGTGTATATTGTTGATTTACAGCGATCGCAGACCTCTGCCAAATTACGAGGGTTCAACGCCCGTAGGAACGGGATGAAAAAGATCGCGTCCAATGTGAACTTCCCACTCCACAACTCTAGCAGAGTCCGCCAGCATACCATCTCGCACACGAGGACTGCTGTTCACAACAGCTTGAGCCTGTTCAAGATTATCCGCCTGGATTACCCAAAGCCCAGTTCCATCATGGGGAAAAAAATGGTCCACAGCACAGTAGTGTTTTTTTCTCATGTTGCTCATTAAACCAAGCGAGTTGATCGAGGTCATGCTCTGGGTGAGCCAATTTATAGTCGTAATACTCTGGAACGGTTGCAACCACAACAGCAAAAAGTTTAGACATAATGCTCTAATTGGTGATTTGAGACGATGTTCAGATTGTATGGTCTAAGAAATACTTCTGTGTGATGGAATAGCGACTGTATGAACGCCAGCGCATAAATAAATATAAGTAAGCAATCTAGTTAATTCTTGGTGATTATAATAATTATAAGCGAATCCCCAAGGTTGGTTATGGAGTCAGCAGTTAAATTTATACTTGGGTGTGCAGGGCAATCAATTACGCTACTTTACAGCACAGGGACAGCTAGTGCCGACACCGCAAGAATTGGCTGAACAAGAAAAGCAGCGTGCGGATGAAGAAAGACAGCGTGCAGAGCAAGAAAAGCAACGCGCGGAACGTTTAGCCGTTAAGTTGCGAGAATTAAATATTGACCCGGATCTTCTATAAAAATTAAACTCAAAAGGCTTTTAACCTAAATTTTTATAGTAACATCTAGATATTTTTAACTAATTCAGATAAACTAATAAATTTGTCCGTTGCATCACCTTCTTTTCGTATATGCCCAAAACTTACACCGTAGAAATTCATCACCAAGGCCAAATTCATACTTTGCAAGTCCCTGAAGATGAAACCATCTTATCAGTTGCCGATGCCGCTGGTTTAGATTTGCCAAGCTCTTGTCATGCAGGCGTTTGCACAACTTGCGCCGGTCAAATCAGCGAGGGAACTGTAGATCAAACTGATGGTATGGGCGTTAGTCCACATTTACAAAAACAAGGTTATGTATTGCTTTGTGTTGCCAAACCCCTTTCTGATTTGAAAATTGAGACTGGAAAAGAAGACGCACTTTATCAGTTGCAATTTGGGAAAGACTAATTAATTACAGCAGAATTCAGAATTCAGAATGGGCTACGCCCCGCTGCGCTAACAGAATTCTGAATTCAGGAGTAAAACAAGCTTGATGCTTGGCTCTTGAAACTGAAATTGTGTACTCCAGAAAGTTGAAATCTGCTGTAAGTGAACAGTTATCAGATAAAGTTGATTTATTCGGAACTCAATGACTGTTCACTAGCATCATTACAAAAACTGGAAAATCACTACGTATTTCATCGCACCTGATAAGCTATTCTATAAAGTAAAAATCAACAGGATTTTGCGCCATGACAACTCATTTTATTACCGCAGAAATTGATTTACAAGAAACTCCCGCTGAGTTACTCAAAACAATTGAAACAGAACTGAAGAAACAAGGCGAACCCCTGCGTTGGGCAGTTACCTCTGTGGACGTTGCCCAGCAAAAGGCTACAGTTGAAGCCGTTGTCACGACTAAGAGTTAGGAGTGGGGCGTGGGGAGTGGGGAGTGGGGAGATGAGGGAGATGAGGGAGATGAGGGAGATGAGGGAGATGGGGGAGTGAGAATAACTCCTAACTCCTAACTCTTAACTCCTCACTCAGAACTTAATATGCATCCATACACTGCTATTTTAATTGTACCAACTGGGGTTGGGGCTGCTATTGGGGGTTACGCGGGTGATGCATTGCCTGTGGCTAAAGTTATAGCACAGGTTTGCGATCGCCTGATTACTCATCCCAATGTCCTCAATGGCGCAAGTTTATACTGGAATCTCCCCAATGCTTTTTACGTTGAAGGTTTCGGACTTGACAAATTCGCCGCTGGATGCTGGGGTTTGCGTCCAGTCCGAAATAACAAGATAGGTTTGCTTTTAGACCAAGGTATTGAGCCGGAGTTACGGCTAAGACATTTGCAAGCAGCGGACGCAGCGAGAGCTACCCTGGGATTAACCTTAACAGATTATGTCATCACTGATGCACCATTAAATGTAGAATTACGGAGTACCAAATCTGGTGCAAGCTGGGGGACAATTGGTAACCCCGATAGCTTATTAAGGGCAGCGGAAATCCTGATTAAAAAAGCTGGGGCAGAAGCGATCGCAGTTGTCGCCCGTTTCCCCGATGATATGGATGAGGAGGCAGTACAGAAATACCGCCACGGTGAAGGAGTTGATTCTCTAGCAGGTGCAGAAGCCGTAATTAGTCACTTGCTAGTGCGAACCTTCCAAATTCCCAGTGCCCATTCACCTGCTCTAGCCAGCGCCCCCCCAGAATCAGATTTATCACCTCGTTCCGCTGCTGAGGAATTGGGTTACACCTTTTTACCGTGTGTTCTCGTAGGCTTGAGTCGTGCCCCACAATTTATAGTAGAGAGAAAAGCGATAGCATTAGAACAACAAGATATTTGGGCTAATCAAGTGGATGCTGCGATCGTACCTGCAAATGCCTGTGGTAGTAGCGCCTTACTGAGTTTAAGCCAAACACGATGCCTAATAATTACAGTAGAAGAAAATAAAACTGTTATAAAAGTTCCTCCCCAACCGTTGGGGATCAAATCCATACAGGTAAACTCATATTTAGAGGCAGTGGGTGTATTGGTGGCACATAAAGCAGGCATCAATCCCTCTGCTCTTTGTCCCAAATTATCGTCTTTGCAGCCAGTAGTCATTAGTGATTAGTCATTAGTCATGAGTCATTAGTCATTAGGAGTTATAAGTTAAGAGTTAGGAGTTATTTCTCCCCCACCTCCCCCATCTCCCCCATCTCCCCCATTCCCCACTCCCCACTCCCCATTCCTAAAAAACCCGTGATTGAACAACAAAAGCAAGAACCAGAAATTCCATATTTGACGCGCATCCAAGTACTTGGGGCGATGGGAGCGACTGCAATCATTTTGCTGATAGTCGCCAAACTGTCGTTGCACTTTGGCAACTTTTCCCTATTTTCCTGGAAGTTGAACGAAAGAGATTTGCTCTTAGGTGTAGGGTTAGGATTTGTCATCACCGCATTAAGTGGCTTAACTTATCGCCTTTGGAGTTCCTACCGGAAAAGTGCAGATTTTTATCTAGAAGTGGTGTTGAAGCCTTTAGCTTTACCAGACTTAATTTGGTTGGGGTTACTGCCCGGTTTGAGTGAAGAATTGTTATTTAGGGGCGTAATGCTGCCAGCTTTAGGTTTAGATCATGTGGCTGTTATTGTATCTAGTCTTTGCTTTGGCATCTTGCATCTGAGCGGCTCTCAACAATGGCCTTATGTAGTTTGGGCAACCATTGTCGGGATGATATTAGGATATAGCGCCTTGCTGACTGGCAATTTATTAGTGCCCATCGCTGCTCATATTATGACGAATTGGATTTCTAGCTATATGTGGAAAATGTGGCAATTGTCGAGAAATAAAAAATAAAAGGTTGCTAAATTATAGTAATCTGCTTTGATTTTTGAATTTATTTGCTTCAGTCTGTAAGGAGCATTTTTGCTATTTTTTCCAAACCTCGTGTAAAAACTTCCTAACTTTTCAAATCTAAAAGTTTCTTAACATCCTCTTGAAAATCTGACAATGAATCAACAAAATTTAGATTTGCAGATATGTTTTTTTTCATAAAGGTAGATACTTCTTATTTCAAAACTATTCCTGAAAGGAGATTTTACCTTTTTTCTAGTCGCAACAATGTACAGAAACCTCGTTTTTGGTACAGGTTGTATATTTTAAGGAATATTACTAGTTTTATTGTATTAAATCTTAACTTAATACGTAAGAGTCGATTAGCCATCGCTCTCCAGGTGGGTCATCTCACAAAATCGCATTGCTCCCAGTGTCCTCCAATACAAAAGCCGAGGGTGCCTATTTTGCCTGGGGAAACTGCACTTTCTGTCTTGAGAAATTCGATTACAGCACGGCAATCTTCATCATAATGGGCGATCGCACTTCGACGAGCGTCATCATTACCACGCATCCGACCGAGATCGTTTGGTTCAATAACTTGCCCAATTGGCTCAAGGCGATGAAAAATTTCAGGTGCTGCTACTACATAGCCATATCCTGCCAAGTAGTTAGCTAAACGAATTATCGGCTCGCCTAACTGATAAATATCACTGTAGAATACAATACCTGGGTAAAGTCCTGGTGTTTTAGGAGACGCTACATAGACACGCATCAAACTGTCATCGACTCTTAACTCGACATTCCGTTTAGTGATTTGCACTGTTTTTTCTCCGTTTCATGTCTGCTTTCATTAGCTTTTATACAAGTGAATTAAGAGTGACAGTAGCTGACTGCCATAACAAGGACGTATCCTTTCATTATTTCCCTTTGTAGTGAAACTAGGGAGTTATCCAGGAACAATTTTGATCGATTCCGTCTTCAGATTTAAATTTACAGCTATGCCTCTTGTTAACTGAAGACTATACATATTTTTTAAAAAGTTTATTACACCACCAATTGATGAGGTTATTTGTGCATAGTGTATTTCAGGGAAAAACAAACTTATGACAATTTACATTTGTATATTGATTTTGCTATGAAGACTTGGAATTACAGACTTCAATAGCTGTATGTTGAATATAAAAACTAATAGTTTTTTGTAGCGCGATCGCTTTAAAGATTTTTAGCAAACAATATTATCAATTATGAGAATCAAACTTAGATAACTGAGATAATAGAAAAAGTTGCGATCGCACCCTTAATTTACAAGTGCGATCGCGCTAGATTATTTATGAAACCTGTAAGCCCAACCCTATGAAGTCCCTACAACAGTACACGACCGTTATTCGCCCTGATGACAATGGTACTTTTGTTGCCTATGTGCCAGCGATTCCAGGTTGTCATGCTTGGGGAAAAACGCCAGATGAAGCCCGTACTGAACTTGTCTATGTTTTTAAAATGATTCAAGAAGAGTACGAAGAACAAGGCCGTTCTCTACCTGAAAATGTTGAACTGGTGATTGCAAATGCCAGCTAAAGCTATTGAATTAGAACGGGTTGCACGGAAACTCGGTTTTAAAAAAATGCGACAGAAAGGCAGTCATGCTCGTTGGCAACATCCAGATGGACGAGCCACTACAATTCCTATTCATGGCAATGCTGAAATTGGTAATTGGTTATTTTATGAAATTATTAAGCAGTTGGGAATTACGGAGGAAGAGTTTAACCAATTGCGATAAGTCGTAGACATTGCTCCATAAATTCCTAGCAAATAATATTCTAAATCTTGCCAGAACAGCTTGATAATTATCCCTTGCTAAGACTAGATAAATTTTCCTCTACTTCAGCACGATCTGTGGCATCGGGATTAAGCCGAAGATAAGTCTGGAGGTCGGCGGATGCAGCATCAGACTGACCTAAACTAATTAATACGATCGCGCGATTTTGATATAAGTCTGGATTATCTGGTGATAAAGCGATCGCACCTGCTAAATCACTCAAAGCTTCTGGTAGTTGTCCAAGCCATCTTCAGCAGCAATGGGATTATCTTTATTGACAATCAGGTGTGAATAATAGCCTTTTGTACCATCTTCACTAACAACCTGAGCAAATGCTTCTGCCTTTGCCATTTGTACAGCTTGAATATATGACTTACCACCTAACCAAGCTACTTGTACTTTACCAAAGCGCATAGCCTCTATCACTGCTGCATATTGTGTGACATAAAACGGTTTAATGGTAATACCAATCTCCTTAGACATTGCAGCAGCAAAAGGTTCCCAAATAGGCTTTTGATTTACCTGAGATTCTGTGGAAAGAACGCCAAAATTAATTTCTTGAATATTTGCAGCATCTGAACTAGAACTAGAGGTGCAGGCTGATAGTATCTTCGCACTTCCTAAGGTTAGGGTAAACAAAGAAGCTTGTTGAATAAATAACCGTCTGTTCATGGGTGAATCCCTCGTTATTGTTAAAATATTGATGTTTTGTTGAGTAGCTATGGCGGTGTAATAGTCGAAGATTTAGCAAAAATTCTTATCCGATAAATTCTCCATGTCCTCTGAGAACAAGTTCTTCTGCCGCTGTACCATAAAGTTCATTGAGCATGTGATCATCTAGTTTGGCGATCGCACCATCAAACATTACTTCTCCGTCTCTCAGGGCGATCGCTCGGTTAAAATACTTACGCACCATTTGAATCTGATGTAACGAAGCGACTACTGTGATTTTGCTTTCTCGATTTAGTTCGATGAGCAATTCCATGACTTTACGGGCAGATTCAGGATCGAGAGAAGCAATGGGTTCATCTGCAAGAATGATTTTGGCCCCCTGAACGAGACAACGAGCGATCGCTACTCGTTGTTGTTGTCCCCCAGAAAGCATAGAAGCCCGTTTATAAGCATGTTCCAGAATACCAACTCTCTCCAATGCACAAAGAGCTTGAATTTTTTCGGCTTTAGTAAATAAATGTAATGCTGAACGAATCACCGAGGATCGCGCTAAATTTCCAACTAGAACATTTTCAATAACCGTTAGCCTGTTGACCAAATTGAACTGTTGGAAAATGTATCCTATCTTACTTCGTAATATCCTAACTTTGGAATGCAATTTACCCTTGCTTTGCAAAGCAATTCCAAAAATAAAAACCGTTCCCGCGTCTCCAATCTGCAAGCCATTTATATGTCGCAAAAGTGTAGACTTTCCTGAGCCTGAAGCACCTACAAGGGCTACCATTTCTCCGTCATAAATTGTGCATGAAACACGTGTTAGTGCTGGCTTACCCTTAAAGTTTTTTGAAAGATTACTTACTTCTATAGCCACTGTATTCGTGAACATTTGATGTTTGCATGACCTTGATTAAGGCTAAAGTTATTTGGTTAAGCTCTACTTAAGACAAGGATAAAATCTAATATACTACAGAAAAATTTGCAAATCGGTAAATTTATAGAATCACTCAACATCAAAATTCCGATTGTTTAGAAAAGCTATAGCATTCCTAAATGAAAAAGTGAAATCTTGCATTTTCAAATTTCTTACTTTTTCAGTAGATAGACTAAAAAAAATTATTTTATTTCTCTTCTTAGAGAAAATCACTAAAAAAGTGCTGAGTCACCAAAGTTCAGATGTCTGACGACAAGCCGACGAAGCGTCTACCCAAGCGACAAATCCCCAACTCCTGTTAAAAAGTCGGGGATCTTGCTTATCACAAATGATTCAGCATTGCTATATCAATAAATTTTAATTACCTCTTGTTTTTTAGCACAATCTATGCAAATCTCATAAATATAATACGGTAGCTTGACTGAGTTACCGTATTATAGGATTTTCTTAAAAGCTATGTCTAAGCCAAAGCGGGGGAATCCGGGAGCTTTGAGTGCTGAGTTAAGAGTTATTATCTTACCTCTGCCCCATACGCGATACCCAATGGCGAAAATCTAGGAGAGCAGATCGTGAGTGCATATCAATCGGAGTCAGGAAATAGTTCTAAGTAGCTAGACATGATTAAATATAAAACGCTCAACAGTGTAATTACCATTGTTTGCACGATTCTGGATAGCATGAATCAAAGCGATGCCTGCGGCGGGCTACGCCTACGCTAGTTCATATTCAT